>NZ_VILD01000004.1:374571-379248 GCF_009712085.1 Anabaena sp. UHCC 0253 | reverse complement strand
AGTAACGACCACCGCCGCCACGATTACCACCGCCACGATTACCACCACCGCCAAAAGAACCTCTATCTTCTTTAGGCTTTGCTTGGTTCACTTTGAGGTCACGACCCATCCATTCAGCACCGTCAAGGGCTTCAATGGCAGCCGCTTCTTCAGCTTCAGTACCCATTTCCACAAAACCGAAGCCGCGCAAGCGACCTGTCTCACGGTCTGTAGGAAGTTGAACACGCTTTACAGAACCGTATTCTGCAAAAACTGCGCTCAGGGTATCTTGTGTAACTTCATAAGAGAGGTTACCTACGTAAATTGACATAGAATGTCTCCAAAATCATAAGAGTGTAGAGATTTAGATTTCGGAGGGAAGTCTGTATATACCAAAAGCGAAAACCTGCCAATACTAACAACAAACACCGTCACCGAATTAATTCCCATGCCCTGATTATGGCACAAGAAATTGTAATTGTGGGCATGAGTCCAAAAACGTTATAAAAAGTTATATTTGTTTAGCGATCGCTCTGACGAATGACATGAACACAAATCTCGAAATCCTTGTCCACTGCACCTCTAGCCCCTAAATCTCAGCCTCAAGGCGTTTTTCCAGATATTGACCAATCATCAATTGCTCACCTGCACGGGAAATAATGCTTTGTCTGGTGCGATATTTACTACCAATAAATTTGATTTCTTCCTCAAATACTGAGTTATTGTATTCAGTTCGCAAACACAGAGTTTGTGGATTCGGTAAATAATAATCAGCGGTAACTGGCTTAGAAGTGGCAAAACCGCGATCTCTATACAAAATATTACCCAAAGCCCCAAACAGAGTTAACCCTTGAGATTCTTGTTTAGGGTTAATCTTATTGGTACTTTGCCAAGACACACAAGCACCACAGGTCAAACTCTCCAAATCAATTAAATCATGGATTTGGGCTAGTGTTTGTAATTCCTCACACCCCTGTTCTAAAAATCGGATGGTGATTAAACTCTCCATTTCCTTTGTTTCGCCACGGGGTAGGGTATAGTAACGCCGTTCAGAATGCCATTGACCTACGGATTCTTGAAAGAACTCTGCAATCTGCTGTTCATCAGCGGTTTGAATCAGTTTGAGCGATGTTGTCACTGTTTACTGTCCTCATGTATCTATAAATTGTTGCTTGATTGCCGCTATCTTTCCGTGTCATCTGTTACCAGGTCATGGTAAGAAATCTGGCTTTATCTGATATAGCGATAAAATGCAATTATTATTTACTATTCTTAATATACAAGTGAATCCGAGAAAAGATCAAGGGCGAAGCATTCGGAAAATAAACTTGGGAAAAAACCGAGAATTTATCGCCCGAATGCTTCGCCCCTACATGGGAAAAAACTGATAATTAATCGCCCGAATGCTGATGCTTCCAGATTCCGTTAGGGATACGCCCCTACGACTCTTGTCAGATTTTCAATTAACCGACATAGCCATGAGTTGGGCTACGGCTGTAGCTAAAGCTTGTGGTTGTACGGGTTTGGATAAGTGCATTTGAAAACCCGCAGCCAAAGCCTTGCGTTGGTCGAATTCACCAGCGTAGGCAGTTAGAGCGATCGCTGGAATTTTGCTAACATCATCTATGATGCCACTTCTAATTTGTTGTAAGAGTTCATAGCCATTCATTTGGGGGCATCCCAATATCGCTAATTAAAATATCTGGTTTTATATGTCTGAGCATTTCTAAAGCAGTTAATGAAGATGATGCGGTGAAAACTTCGGCGTTATACATTTTCAAAACAAAAGCAACCAAATGCAGCAAATCAGCATCATCATCTACGACTAAAACCTTGATATTGCTTAAATCTGAAGATATATCTTGTTGATGGTTGTCTGGGGCAATTTCCGAGGAAGTCGTCATCAGTGGTAGTCTAACGGTGAAAGTAGCGCCCTGTCCCAGTCCAGGACTATCAGCTTTAATAGTTCCACCATGCAGTTCTGCTAAATTGCGGACAATTGCCAATCCCAACCCCAGTCCACCAAATTCTCTGGTAGTTGAACTGTCTTCTTGACGGAAGTAATCAAATATATGGGGTAAAAATGTTGGGTTGATACCTTTACCTGTATCACTGACAGTGATTTGAGCATCAGAGTCAATCCGTTCTAGCCTAATTTCTATGCGTCCACCCTGAGATGTAAATTTGACAGCGTTAGATAAGAGATTCCAAACGATTTGTTGTAGACGAACTGGATCACCTGCAACTAAACCAATATTTGGTTCAATCATAGTTTGAATCTGAATTTCTTTGCTTTGGGCTGCTAAATTGAGTATTTCTTCAACTGCGGAAATTGTCGTAGCTAGATTAACTGTAGAAATATTTAAAATACCTTTACCCCGGAGAATCCGGGACATCTCTAGTAAATCATCAATTAAATTAACCTGTAAATTGGCATTGCGCTCAATAATGCTGATAGCTTCAGCGGTTTTGGCTGGGTCTAACTTCCCTTTCCCCAATAAACTAGACCAACCCAGGATGGAGTTGAGAGGTGTTCGTAATTCGTGGGATAGAATCGCTAAAAATTCATCTTTGATGCGGTTAGCAGTTTCCGCGTGTTTCCGAGCAGCTTTTTCTTGTTCTAAGAGATGATTGCGCTCAATCAGTGCTGCTTGCTGTTTACTGATGTCATGGGAGCAGCCAATTAGACAAATAATCTTACCATGCTCGTCTCGCATCACTGAAAGCCGCAAGTTGACATAGATGATCTCTCCTGATTTTGATCGGCAGGGCATTACCTCTATCTCATGGCGACCTTTTGCTAAGAGGGGGGCGATTATATCTGTATAGAGTTGAATGGGATAGACTGGATCTGTATATACAATAGTGATATTTTGCCCAATCATTTCCGTAGCAGTATAGCCGTAATATTTCTCAGCGCCGAAATTCCAACTTTGAATGATGCCATTAATATCCATAGTAATGACAGCATCGTGAATTTCTTCGAGAATTTGGGCTTGGAATTTTAAAATAGATTCTGCTTGCTTGCGTTTAGTTTCATTCAGCTTGGCTTGAGTAATATCCCGTCCTTCTGGAATTAGCATCACTACTTCTCCAGCATCATTTTTCAGCGGTCGTAATGAGAAATCAAGGGTGAGGATTTGATGATCTGGTCCTAGCACATCTACTTCGTAGGAAATAAACTCACCTTGGGCAGCACGAGCGATCGCTTGCTTTAACTGTTCCTGAGTTTCCTGGGAATTTTGCCAACAATAAATTTCCCACATGGGACGGTTTACCAAATCTGCGAACTCCAAGCCAGTAAATTCTAAGGATGCTTGATTGAGTTCTAAAACATTCCCTTCTATGGAAAGTAGCCCTGTAAACTGAAATTTTTGATTGAAGATAGCCCGATATTTTCTCTCGCTGGCTGCTAGTTGGTGAGTGCGTTTCTGTACCTTTTGTTCTAGGGAGACATTCAAGTTTTGCAGATTTTGATAGAGTTCTGCTTGCTGAATGGCAACAGCAAGTTGTACTGAAAGTTGTTGCAGTAAATCGAGTTCATGGGTTTCCCATTGACGAGTGGTACTGCATTGATGAGCGATAAGCAATCCCCACAGGGTATGAGAAGAAGCATCAGCAGCGGATTGATCTGCCAATTCTTCAACCTGACAATCATCCTCTGTTTTTGTGTGCTGATACTTCAGCCGAATCGGCATCACCAAATTAGCCTTAACCTGAAATTGCTCTAGCAAGTTGATATGACAGGGTGTGAATCCCGCATTGTAGATATCAGCAATTGCTCGAATTTTGCCCCGATGATAAGCGGTCTGATTTTCCCAAAAGCAACTTTCTTGAATTTGCTTACCTAGAAAAGGTGTCCATTCAGGCAGAACGGACTCAGCGACTATTTCGCCATTCATCTCCGGGCAGAACTTGTATATCACTACCCGATCAGCCTTGAGAAATTCCCGCACTCCTTGGACAGCTACGGGTAAAATATCTTCTAAATGAATGAATTGATGAATGCGGAGAGCGATCGCTGCTAGTAATTTTTGTTGCTGCTCCTGCATCTGGATATTCTGGATCAAGCGGGTTTTCTCTAGCACCGCATGAATGGTACGACACAGCCCTTCAGGTGTTATTTTGTCTTTAACAATGTAATCTTGAACACCGAGCTTCATCGCTTGCACAGCAATCTTTTCGTCTCCTGTCCCTGTCAAAATAATCACAGGAATCTGAAGATTACCAAATTGCAACTGCAACTGATGAAGAAATTCCAACCCATTCATATCTTGCAATTGATAGTCTAACAGGATCAAATCTGGCTGATTTGTCTCTAGTTTGGTTAATCCTTCTAATCCTGATTTAGCCTCAATAATCTGATATGTAGCCAGCTTATCTTTACTTAAAAATTGAGTATATAATAACCTATCTACTAGGGAATCTTCTAAAAATAGGATTGAATAATTAGTTACTACCATAGTTAATTTTAAAGATTTATTTATTGTTTCAGTGATGAAGCAAAAGCCGCATTTATAGCAATTACCATTGTGAGGTACAAGCGGTAAAAATTAACCGCAGATAAACGCAGATTTTTTGTACCTCATTAGATGAGGAAACGCTATACAGCAGGAGTAAGGGCGTAAGGGCGAAGCATCGGAAAATAAACTTGGGAAAAACCGATAATTGTCACCCGAATGCTTCGCCCCTACAGGC
>NZ_VILD01000004.1:347963-374285 GCF_009712085.1 Anabaena sp. UHCC 0253 | reverse complement strand
GCGAAGCATTCGGAAAATAAACTTGGGAAAAACCGATAATTTGTCACCCGAATGCTTCGCCCCTACAGGCTTTGTTTCAATTGTTAATTAACCCCCAATACTTTTACCACAAAACCCCACTTATCTGCTGCTTCTTCAATAATTTTAGCTGTTGGTTTACCTGCACCATGTCCGGCTTTTGTTTCAATTCTAATTAGTACAGGAGCATCACCACCATGATTTTCCTGTAAAGCCGCAGCAAATTTAAAACTGTGAGCAGGAACAACCCGATCATCATGATCTGCGGTAGTAATTAAAGTCGCTGGATAGGCTGTTCCCGGTTGCAAATTATGTAAAGGTGAATAGGCAGACAAAATTGCAAATTCTTCTGCATTTTCCGCTGAACCATATTCAGGAACCCAAGCCCAGCCAATGGTAAATTTATGGAAACGTAACATATCCATCACACCCACTGCGGGTAAAGCTGCACCAAATAAATCAGGGCGTTGTGTCATACAAGCTGCCACCAACAATCCTCCATTACTACCTCCAGCGATCGCTAATTTTGCAGGTTGAGTATAATTATTAGTAATTAACCATTCCGCAGCAGCAATAAAATCATCGAAAACATTTTGCTTTTTCTCCTTCATTCCTCCTTGATGCCATTCTTCTCCATATTCACCACCACCACGCAAATTAGGCACGGCATACACTCCCCCCATTTCTAGCCAGATTAACATACTTACTGAAAAATTTGGGGTTAAGGAAATATTAAAACCACCGTATCCATAAAGATAAGTGGGATTATTCCCATCTAGTTTAATCCCTTTTTTATAAGTAATAAACATGGGTATTTTTGTGCCATCTTTACTTTCATAAAAAACCTGTTTTGTCTCATATTCATCAGGATTAAAATCTACTTGAGGTTGCCGGAAAATTTCACTTTTACCAGTTTGCATATCATAACGGTAAATAGTCCCCGGCTTGGTAAAACTAGTGAAACTATAAAAGGTTTCTGTATCATGACGTTTACCTGCAAACCCATTAGCTGAACCAATTCCTGGTAATTCTACTTCTCGCACAAAGTTACCCTTTAGGTCAAATATTTTAACTTGACTATGGGCATCTTGGAGATAATCAGCCACAAATTGATGATTGAGAATACCAACACTTTCTAATGTTTCTACAGCTTGAGGAATAATTTCTTGCCAATTTTCTGGTTGGGGATTTTTAATATCAATGGCAATAACTTTACCTGTTGGTGCATTTAAATCTGTCCGAAAATAGAAAACACTATCGTCATTATCAATAAAGCTATAGTCTGCTTCAAATTCATTAATTAGTTCAATAACTTCACTATCAGCATTTGTTATATCTTTGTAAAAAACCAAATTCTTAGAATCTGTTCCTAACCACACGGAAATAATCAGATATTTACCATCTTCTGTGACACTACCACCAAAACCCCATTCTTTCTGATCAGGACGATGGTAAACTAAAATATCCTCAGATTGAGATGTACCAAGTTTGTGATAATAAAGCTTTTGGTAATAATTAACATCTGTTTTAGAAAATTGCTCCTCTTGGGAAGATCCTTCTAATTTAGGTTTTTCATTTGGTTCATCATAACGACTATAGAAAAAACCTTGATGATCATGAGTCCAAGAAGCACCAGAAAATTTAATCCATTGTAAATGATCTTTTAAATCCTCGCTTGTGGTAATATCTCTAACTTTCCATTCTTGCCAATCAGAACCAGAACTAGATAAACCATAAGCTAAAAGTTGACCATTTTCACTGATAGAAATTCCGGAAAGAGCAACTGTACCATCTTCTGAAAGTTGATTAGGATCAAGTAAAACTCTCGGTTCTGAATCTAGAGTTGGGAGTGTGTAAAGGACACTTTGGTTTTGGAGTCCATCATTTTTGAAATAAAAATAATTTTCACCTTCTTTAAAAGGAGTCCCATATTTTTCATAATCCCAAAGTTTGGTCAGTCGCTGTTTAATTTTTTCCCTAGCAGGAATTGCGTTTAAATAGCTAAAAGTCACTTGATTTTGCGCTTCAATCCAAGCTTGAGTTTCTTCTGTATCCGGGTCTTCTAAAGCCCGGTAAGGGTCGGCAATCTTAGTTCCGTGATAATTATCTATTTGATTACTTTTGCTAATGGTGGGATAGGTAAGGGCTTTTTTTAATGTCAGACATAACTTAAAGATAAATAAGATTGTTATATCTATACTAATATCTGATTGCTGCTTGTTGCATGGTATAGGAAGTTAAATTGGGAAAAATTATTTGCTACACTGATATACGGTATCAAACTGAATTCAATTAAAAAATTAAAAAAATATGAACTTACGTTTAACTGTGGCAATTATTTTGCTCACATTAGGTTCTCCCTATTGTGTTTTTTATCTTTCCGAACAGGTAATTGCTCAAGCACCAACACCAACATCTGAAGAAAAAATCATTGAAGCCGTTTATTTGAATAATCAAGGTGAAGCTTTAATCTATAAAGATATAATTGGTTTAGATGATTTGCAAGCAGGGCTAAAATTATTTCAAGAATCCTTAGCCATTTTCCAAAAATACGGTGCTAAGGGGGGTGAAGGTAATAGTCTTGTGAATATTGGTTATGTGTATCTTCGCAAAGGAGAATATTTAAAAGCGATAGAATAATTGCAATCAGCTTTAGCTATTCACAAGGCGACAAAAAACCGTCAAAATGAATGGATACCTCTTTCCTATATGGGTGAAGTTTATGTAAATTTGGGTAACTATCCCCAGGCTTTAGAGTTTTATCAACCAGCTTTAAATATTATTAGGGAACTCAAAGCCACTAACCCCAAAAATGCCAATGATTTTGTTACAGATGAAAAAAATATCCTGACAGAAATTGGTGCTGTTTATTTCCGGTTAGGACAATATCAAAAAGCTCTTGATTACTATCAACAAAATTTAGTAATTGAAAAAGCAGCAAATAATAGAATTAGTGCCGCCCAAACCCTCAATAATATTGGGGTAATTTATATAAATTTGGGTAACTATGCTCAGGCTCTTTCTACATATAAAGAGGCATTAACTACTGTTCAAGATTACTGCTATAAAGAAAAATTAACTTGTTTTTATGGTACAGAAGCCGCAATTTTAAATAATTTGTCAACTACTTATTTTAGTTTAGGTCAATATTCCAAATCTTTAGAACTGGCGGAAAAATCTGCAACTATTTACCAAAAATTCCGTACTAGTGAATATCAGGGAACAACTACAAAAGAGATCAAATTACTTTACAATGCTCTCGGTGAAAATTCCCAAGCCTTACAACAAATTCCTACTCGCGCTAATGTTGGTGATGCTTTTGGTAAAGACTCTTTTCAGTTCCAAGGTGAAGCCCTAAATCTCAATAATATTGGGCAAATTTACTTTAGTTTGGGCAAATATGACCAAGCATTAAATTTATATCAACAAGCTTTAAATATCTACAAAGAAAATAAATACAAACTAGGAATAGGTGTCACGCTGAACAATATTGCCCGGATTAATCATCATCTCAGTAAATATGAGCAAGCCATAGTTTTAAATCAACAAGCTTTAGTTAATTATCAAGAAGTAGGCGATCGCACTGGAGAAGGTATAACTATTAGTAGTATAGGACAAACTTACCATAAACAAGGTCAATATGATAAAGCTTTGGGGTTTTATCAACAAGCTTTAACAATGCACCGCGAAGTTAGTGATCAAGTTAGTGAAGCTGCAACCCTGAAATTCATGGGAGATGTATTATCTGCACAAAATCAACCCCAATTAGCAATCACTTTCTACAAACAATCAGTAAATTTAACGGAAGTAATTCGCCAAAATCTACGCGTTGTTCCTACCGATATTCAACAATCTTACACTAATACTGTATCTGAAAGATATCGCCGACTTGCTGACTTAATGTTAAAACAAAATCGTCCCGCAGAAGCGCAACAAGTTCTAGATTTATTAAAAATCCAAGAAATGAGCGATTTTCTGGGGAATAGACAAAGAAAACCGCAAACAATTGTTAATAACCCAGTGAATAATGCTGTTATTAATAAAGGTGAAAGAGGTGCAAATTCCCAGTCACAGCAACCACAAACATTACCTTTATTACCACAAGAACAACAGATTTCTCAAAAATATAGCGCCATTCAAGATCAAGTCATTACTCTTGGTAAAGAACTCACAAACCTCCGCAAAGTCCCGCAAAATACACGCACACCTATTCAAGAGAAACGAATTGCTGAATTAGTGAAAATTGAGCAAGCAAGTACCGCTGAATTCAATAAGTTTATCAAAAGTCCCTCGGTAGTGGCACTAACTCAACAATTATCAACAACGTCAGCACAGGAAAATTTAAATTTACGCCAACTCAACTCTTTGCGGGATAATTTACGGCAATTAAATCAAAAAGCCTTATTACTTTACCCATTGGTATTAGATGATAGATTAGAATTAGTAATAGTTACTGCTGATGCTCCACCAATTCATCGTACAGTACCAGTTAAAAAAGCAGAATTGGAGCAATTAATTGTAGAGTTTCGTCAATCCCTACAAGTTCCTCATAAAAACAGCAAAATTCCCGGAAATAAATTGTATGATTTACTTATTAAACCCATAGAAAATGATCTGAAACAAGCTGATGCTAAAACAATTATCTATGCTCCAGATGACAAGTTAAGATATATTCCTTTGGCGGCATTATATGATGGTAAAAGTTGGTTGGTGGAAAGATTTACAATCAACAATATTACTGCTGCGAGTTTGACAAAATTAGATCATCAACCCCAAAAATCACTACAAACTTTAGCTGGGGCTTTTACTAAAGGTGATTACACAGTTAAATTAACCGAACGTCAAGAAACTTTTAGCGGTTTGCCGTTTGCGAAGGTGGAAGTGGAAACTTTAGCAAAAACGATTTCTGGCACAAAAATATTGTTAGATGAAGATTTTAATCCTCAAGTCACAATTCCCCAAATGAATGATTATAAAATTGTGCATTTGGCAACTCACGGAATGTTAGTGAGTGGAGATCCAGAAGATTCTTTTATTCTATTTGGTGATGGTAAACGGGCTACTTTACGAGATATTGAAAATTGGTCTTTACCAAATGTAGATTTAGTTGTCTTGAGTGCTTGTCAAACTGGTTTAGGTAAGAAGTTAGGAAATGGGCAAGAAATTCTGGGTTTAGGATATCAAATACAACTAACAGGAGCAAAGGCATCTATAGCTTCTTTGTGGACTGTTTCTGATGGTGGAACTCAAGCTTTAATGAATGGGTTTTATACGGAATTAAAAGCAGGAAATACGACAAAATCTGAGGCTTTACAAAAAGCACAAATTGCCCTAATAAGAAGTAATGATGGATTTAGCCATCCCTATTATTGGGCTGCTTTTGTTTTGATTGGGAATGGATTATGAGTAAAAATTGACAATTATGTAAGGGCGAAGCATTCGGTGTAAGGGCGAAGCAGTCGGAAAATAAACTTGGGAAAAAACCGATAATTTATCGTCCGAATGCTTCTCCCCTACAACTCTTTCTTTTACCTGTCACCTGTCACCTGTCACCTGTCACCTTCTTCTAGCTCTAAATACTCAGAAGTTTTTCTCCTTTCAACATTCGAGAAGCTGCTTCTAAAAGTGCTTCTTCTAAATAAGGTTTAGTAAAGTAGCCACTAGCGCCTAGTTGTACAGCCATTTGTCTATGTTTGTCTGCACCACGGGAGGTAAGCATGGCAATAGGTAAGTGGTTAAGAGTATTATCTTTCTGAATGCGGGATAGTAACTCTAGCCCATCACAACGGGGCATTTCAATGTCACAGAAGACAATATCACAGGGTAAACCAGAACGCAATTTATCCCAAGCTTCTTGGCCATCACGGGCTTGTTCAACACGATAACCAGCTTTATTAAAGGTAAGGGATAGTAGTTCTCGAACTGTGATTGAGTCATCAACGATTAACACAGTTGTTTCCACCTTCTCAACGGTAGGAAGATCCAGTGCAGGAGAACGTGGTTGTTGCCAATTGCCAACAATGTTCTTAGACATCTTACCTTGGAAGATATCAACGATTTCTAAGACATCGGCAATGGGCATAATCATGCCATCACCAAGAACTGTAGCACCAGCTACACCACTCGGTTTAGGTGCTGGTCCTTCAAATTGCTTAATTACAATTTCTTGTTCACTCAAAACCTGATCAATCTGTAAGGCAATCATTGTACTACCTGAGCGGACAACGACTACAGATACCATGTCATCATCTCTATTAGCGCCATAGACGTTACCACGGGTCAACTGACGATTGAAAACCAGGATGTCTTTTAATGGTTTATAGGGGAGCATGGTATCCCGCCACACAATAAATGATTGTCCATTAGCATCTTTTTGAACATTTCTGGCGGGGATATCTAGGGTATCTTCGACACCATCCATGGGGAAAGCGATTCTAGTCCGATCTGAGATGCAGAATAGGGCTTTACAAATACTTAAGGTTAGTGGTAGCCGAATGGTAAAACTAGTTCCTTTCCCTAAAATTGAGTCAGTGCCAACTGTACCGCGAATTTCGCTAATATCGTTTTGAACTACGTTCATTCCCACACCTCTACCTTTGATATCATCCACTTCATCAGCGGTGCTAAAACTAGGGAGGAACAGGAGTTCATAGATATCTGGGCGAGTCATGGTTTTCGCCTGTTCAGGGGTGATAATACCCTTCTTGATCGCTTTGTTTTTAACTTTTTCATGATCGATACCTGCGCCGTCGTCACTGACAGAAATTACGGTTTGATTTCCTTGTTGTAAGGCGCGAATGCTGATGATTCCTGTGGGTGATTTACCTGCGGCTTGGCGCACTGCTGGGGTTTCAATTCCGTGAGCGATCGCATTATTGACCATGTGAGTCAAAGGATCTGTGAGATGATCTAATATCATCTTGTCAATTAAGGTGTCTAAACCTTCTGTCACTAAGTCTACTTGTTTACCATACTTAATGGCATTGTCTCGTACCCCCCGACGCAAGCGATCAATAGCTTGGGTAAAGGGGACCATTCGCGCTTTTGTGAGTCCTTCTTGTAGCTGTCCTGTTGCTTGACGCAGTTGGCGGGCTACCTGTTCTGTTTCTTCGGTAACAAAGTCAATATCACTCGCTGATTCTCTGACTCGAACAATAAATTCAATCATTTCTTGCGCCAGGATATGGAATGGTGTAAACCGATCCATTTCGATTTCGCTAAACCCACGATCATGGGAATTTCCCGATGAGCTACTATTATCTCTGGAGCGGCGACTGGCTAGGAGTGAGGCTTCTAAGAGCGATCGCTCATAGTATTCCTGCATTCTCGCTCCTACATCAGAAAGATGCTGTACCTGAACTAGCAAGTTATCTAATGACTGTCGTAAACGTTCATGATCCTGCTCTAAGGTATTTCTATTTACTACCAATTCCCCAACTAAGTTACTCATATCATCCAGTTGTTTAACTGGAATTTTCATGGTTTCTTCTCTGAGGGTGCGCCGAGTAGTTGGACGTGGTATTTTGCTGCTAGAAGTTTTCGCTGATGTTGCTAATGTGCTAGACATTGTTTGATCAGCTTGTGCTAACAAATCTTCTAATTCACTAAATTCATCTTCTAATCTGGATATAGAAGTTGTCGCCGGTTGATTAATGATCGGTGGCTGTTGGAATACCTGTGGAACTGTGCTTGGTTCTGCATTTTCACCTAGCAATGCTTCTAAGGCTGCAAAATCTTCGTCTTGAATTGATACCTGATTAGCATTTTCTTCTGGTTGCTCTAATAGAGCTTCTATTTCTGCAAATTCATCTAATTCTGGTTGCTCTAATAGGGTTTCTATTTCTGCAAATCCATCTAATTCTGGTTGCTCTAATAGGGTTTCTATTTCTGCAAATTCATCTAATTCTGGTTGCTCTAATAGAGTTTCTATTTCTGCAAATTCATCTAATTCTGTAGTTGCTAATTCTGGAGTTTCTGGGGACAAATTTGACTCTGATTCTAACTCAAAATCAGCAAACGCCGCCCCAAAATCTAACCCAGTTTCCTCCTCAGTTAAAGTAGCCGATACATCATTATCAACAAGGTTTTCGGGAGTGAAAGTTATTTCCTCTGCAAACAAAGATAAATTCTCATTACTGTTTTCTTCCCCAGTCTCAAACAGGAGAGGCTGCTGGGTAAATTCGGGAATTGAATCTAACTCTTCTGGTGCTTGAGAAAAACCATTAATTCCTGATTCCGCCACTTCCCTAGATTCGATGATAGGAAGATGATTCGCGGTAGCATCAACCACATCACCAAATAGATTATCTACTGCTGCTGGGCGATCGCTATCATCATCAGTAGTAAAGAATAGATCCAAAGATTGTTCTTGCTCTTGGAAAATCAGATCAAAATCTTCTCCCCCTAGACTATTATTACTTGCTGGCTGGGAATTAGTAACCTTTTCTACCGATGCAGTAAATAAACTTTCTTCTAACTCTTTAGCTATATCTTGATTAACTGGAGTAGTTGTTTCTGGTTGTGATATATCTACATCACCCCAGAAGTTATCTAGATCGTTGATTGAATTAGAAATATTAGTAATTGTTTCTTCTGTTCCAAACAAATCATCAAATTCATTTGTCAGGAGTGGAGTATTTTCTTCTACTTCTGTAAATAGATTATCTAAAGATAAACTTTCTGGAGTTGATGGTTTTGTTGCTGATTTTTTAGCTGGTGTCGGCGTAATTTCAGCCAAGAGATTAGCATCTTCATTTATGCTAGATTGAGACGAAAATAAACTATCAAAACTGGTTGCAGATTCATTAGATATTTCCGTGGGAGTTTCTGGTTCTGCAATTGTTAATGATAATTCTTCTAGCTGTTCATCAGCATTAATATTTGTTAATTGTGTTATTTCATCATGCTGACGAGATTCTCTAGAAATAGCGATTAATTCTGTCAATACTTCATCTGAAGGAAATTTTAGCTCTGTTTCTGTTTCTAGAAGATTATTCTGTACTACAGATGGAGTATCAACTAATTCTAATGGCGTAGCTGAATCGGTATTGTCTATTTCTAATAGATTGTCATCAAACAGGAAATTTAAATCTTCTGCATTTTGGGGAGTTACTTCATGTTGTTCTGCATCTGCAAAGAAGAGTAAATCATCTAAATCATAGTTATTATTATCAGTCTCACTATCATTAATTGACAATTGATAGTTATTAATATCGTCTAATATTTCCACCTGTTGCCAATTATCATCCAGATCAGGTGTGTCACCTTCAAATAAATCAGCAAGGGTATTTAACTCAGAAATTCCTACCTCTGGACCATTGTGAGCAATATTATTGTCATTTAGAATAACTGGGTGATCATGATTTAATAAAGGTTTATCAGTAAATCCATGAGTATTAATAACATTTACTGGTGTTGCTGGTTCTAAATCTGGTTCTGTTTCCTCAAATTCTAAAAACTCTAGTTCGGGAAGAGCAAATAGTGTTTCTAATTGTTGACTAATAGTGATTTCTGCTGCTCTATTTTGGAGGACTAACTCTTGAGCCTGTTTAATTTCCGTGATCACTATCTTAGCTAAAGTTAGATAACTATTATTGGGATTGGAGATAGCTAGTCCCGCCGATTCACATAAATTGCACCAATTTGATAAATTTAAGTTTCTACCAATTTGGACTAATTGACGACAGCAGTTTTGGAGATTGTCACGGGAAGAAGATAAGCCAGTTTGTTTAAACAGTTGCAGCATTTCCCGCAGGATTTGTAATACCTGACTTTGAAATTCAGTCCAATCCTGATTTTGTCTGATGGTGACGGGTGATGGCTGTGGCTGTACAGGTAAGGGTATATCTAGTTGTAGATGGGTTACAGGTGTATTTTCAGGACTCGTGAACCCAGTATTGCCTGCTTGGACTAGTTTTTCTATATGCTCATTTAGGCATTCCATCGCTGGTTCAGTTTTCGACATCAGCGCCTGGGCTTTTTCCTCCGATAAACCAAATGGATTACCCAGATGATCTATCAGTGCTTTTAAGGTATCACAGACATCTAGAAGTAAAGATTCTAACCTCTGATCCACTTGAACTGGATGATCTTTCAGGATTTTGAAACAATCTTCGAGACGGTGGGATGTGTGTTGAATACTACTCAGACCAAGCATCGCCGCACCACCCTTGATGGAGTGGGCGGCGCGGAAGACTTCATTAATCATTTCTGAATCGTTCAGGGTACTTTGGAGATTAAGTAATCCCTGTTCGATGGTGTTCAGGTGTTCTCTGGCTTCTTCGAGAAAGTAACCTAAAATCCGTTGTTGTTGTTCCGGCTGCATAGTCATAAGTTAATTCAGGTAAAAGGTAAAAGAAAAGGCGCATAGCAAACCGAAAGGTAAAAGACTAGGCATAGAAGTATACAGGGATGTTTACTTTTGCCTTTTTACTTTTGCCTCTTACCTTGATTCGATGGTTTCTACTCGGAAGCGTTCCACAGAGGCAATCAAATCGCGGGATACTCCTACTAAATGTTGCAAAGCTCCAGAAACCCGCTGTGCTTCTTGAGATGTTTCTTGTGCTGTTAGTTCCACGGATTGCATTACTTGTGCCACCGCGCGGGAAGTTTCCGTTTGTTCTACAGTATCACTGGTAATTGAACGTACCAGAATATCAATGTGATCTGCTACTTGAATGATGTTATCGAGCGATCGCTTGGCTTCTTCAGCTAATTTTGTTTGATGAATTACCTGTTGTGTGCCTTCTTCCATCGCCATCATGACGGAGCTAGTCTCACTTTGAATTTGCATCACAATCTGCTCAATTTCTTTTAAGGATTTGGCGGATTTATCTGCTAACTGACGTACTTCATCAGCAACAATGGCAAACCCCCGTCCCGCTTCTCCTGCTCTGGCTGCCTCAATACTGGCGTTCAGTGCTAGTAAGTTGGTGCGGGACGCAATCTGCGAAACTAAGGCGACGATAGAGTTAATTTCTTGGGATGATTCTGCCAGCCTTTTCACTTTTCGGGTAGTTTCGGCTACTGTTTCCCGAATTTCCAAAATCCCCGCTACGGTATTTTCTACGGCTTCTCCTCCTTTTTGGGCAATTTGACTGGCATCGCGGGCTACAGATTCTGCTTCTCTGGCTGCTTCTGCTACCCGTTGGATAGAATCGGTCATTACCTGTACAGAATTCAAGGTGACAGCTAATTCTTCTGCTTGTCGTAAAGCATCCCCAGATAAGGCTCTAGCAAAGGTTTCTGAGTTGGTTGAACCTTTGGTAACATCCCGTGCCGCTACTTTTACCTGTTGAACAATATCCCGCAAGTTTTGAATTGTCAGGTTAAAGGCATCAGCTACTGCTCCGAGTACGTCGGCGGTCACTTCTGCTTGGACTGTCAAATCTCCTCTAGCTGCCCCTTCTACGTCGTCTAGAAGACGAATTACCTGACGTTGCAGGTTTTCTTTGGCTTCTTCTTGTTCAATGGCTTTACGTTGAGCTTCATTGGTAGTGGTAAAAATTACTCTTGCCATGTCGTTAAAGCCAGTGGCTAAGTAGCCTAATTCATCTTCTGAATAGACTGTCGCTTCGACGTTCAGATTCCCTTGACGCACTAAATCAAACTGAGTTTGCAGATCCTTGGTAGAACGGCGAATTTGTCTGAGGGTGAGATTACCCATGAACCCTGCGGTAGCTGCACCTGTAACTCCTGCGGCTAAGGCCATTAACCAACCTGTGTTTCTGACTGATTCTCGCTGTTGAGCCGGTGAGGCTAAAGTTGCTAGTGAGCTAACAAGAGCAACAATAACTGCTGATGCTAACCCGACAGTCCCAGCAATGTACCATTGTTTTTTGTCTAGGGAGGCGTTTTCAAAGACTCCAAATATCCCTTGTTCAAAGGATACGTTGGGTTCTATTTTGGCGACATCGGATTGAGTAAAGACGGGAACTACTTCTTGAGCGCCTGTAATTGTGAATAGTTCTTCATCGCGATCGCCTATGTCCTGATCTGATGAATCATCAATAAATTGATTTAACGAATTTCCCTGACTATCTAGGGCTTCTGAGAGAATACCCTCATCATGAAAACTATCATCTTCGGTGATGTCAAATCCTGGTATATCACCCAGATCATCAAATTCATCAAAGTCGTTTAAAAACTCTATATTATTCTTATTATTAGTGTCTCCACTTAAAATATTGCTGGTATCCTGGCTGGAAATAAAGGTTTCTGCACTAAATTCTCCTTCATCTTCTGCACCAAAAGCTGATTCAAAAGCATCTAAGTCAAAACTATCATCATCAAAACTATTTTTCCCTGATGAAGCATTGACATTCAACTGCTGTTTAGGCGGGGCAGAATTGTTAGTTAGGCTGGCAGATATTGCTTCATGTTGATTTAGTTCTATCTCTGACATAGGTGCTATTTCTTCATCGGAAATCTTATTCACCCAACTATCTTGGCCACTTAGAGACAAGTCATCTTCCAGGCTATCTTGCCAATTATCTTCTATATTATTGTTGATTACCTGTTCGTTAATCTCTAAACCCTCATCTTTTTGGTTTGGGTTTATATCTCCAAAATCATCACCTATCAACTCTTCTATATCTTCTCCCATCAATATTTCCGGGGCATCTTCTTCTTCATAATTAGCTGATAATTTAGTTTCAGCAAAAGGTGAATAGCTATTAGCCCCATCACTTATGCCTAAATTTTCATTTTCTAAATTACTACTAATGCCAGCACTATTTTGACTAGAAGAAATCTCATCTTGCCAAAAAGGAGGTAATTCTAATTGATCTGATATCAGATTATTACTTAGGTGATTATCTTGGCTTACCGAGTCTAAAGACAAGGCAAAAGGATCGTCACTCATCACACCACCCATATCTAATGAGGTGCTGTCAAAGTCCATATTCTCTAAATCACTTGTAAAAGGATTAGATAAAGACGGATTTTCTAGATTATCTAACTGTGGTTCGTAGTCTTCAAAGGACTTGAGTTCAAAACTGTGACTATTCAAATCCCCCATCACTCCCAAATCCAGTGATTCCTCATCTTTGACTACACCATTAGATGACGGTTCAGAGTCTTCATAATTGCCAAAAGGATGTGTATACTGATGGATCGCTGCTAAACAATCATTAGCTAAATTAATCAGTTCTTGTTCATCGGTCAATTTTAATACATTTTGATATTCATCTTTTGCTACTTCATATTCTTGCAAAACATAGTAAATATGCCCCCTTAACAAATGTGAGTCAGGGTCATTTGGTAAATTCTGCACTAACTGATCAATCAATGTGGCAGCAAATTCATAGTCCTGTTGTTCATAGGCTATTCTTGCTTGCTCATAAGTTGGATCGTGATCATCTATACGTGTTGCCATTTCCTCCCTCCCAATTTCATCCTGCCCACCGCGCACTTCGCAAAATTGCTATCTGATCAAGTAGTCGTAAGTATTTATTTTCTTTTTTTGTATCAAATACCCATTCACCACGCAAAAATGGAGCCATAGTATCTGGTACATTATTTTGCGGCCTTAAATCTTGGACATCAAGCCAGTCCATGCCACAAATTTCTTCTACCCCTAAGCCTACTATGGTGTCTTGATCTTCGATAGCAATTACGGGTATTTCGGAACAATCTGTATTTAAGGCAGTTGCTTCACCCAAAAATTGACCTAAATCAGCCACCCAAATTAACCGTCCCCGTAAATTTAGAGTACCTAAAAGTAGGGGGGATGTATTCGGAATTGGGGTAATTCGATCTGGACTAAGTTCAATTACTTCTCTAATCCCAGTTGCTTGTAATGCAAACTCCTGACGTGAGGGCAGATAAAACCTTAAATGTAACTCACCTTCAGGACTTTCTAGTTGTAATTCGGGACGAAATTGATCTTGCCCAGTGCCACTTAAAAAGTCTGGTTTGCTAACCATGTTGTTGTCATCCTTATCCTCGCAGCAGTTGTTTGACTGTTCCTACCAACTCGGTTGGTTGAAAAGGTTTAGCTATGTAGGCATCTGCCCCTTGCTTCATCCCCCAATAGCGATCAAATTCTTCACCTTTAGAAGAACACATGACTACAGGAACATTTTGGGTTTTGGGATCAGATTTTAATCGCCGACAGAGTTCATACCCATTCATTCGCGGCATGACAATATCCAAAACCACTAAATCGGGAGGTGTGTTTTGAATCGCCTCTAAAGCTTCTACACCGTCGCCTGCATGGGTGACTTTTAAGCCACTAGCTTTGAGGAGGTCTGTAATCATCTCCCTTTGGGCAATACTATCTTCAACAATTAGAACTGTACTCATAAATGTCTATTTACCTCCTAATTTAGACGTTCTGGTAGAGAACACGATTTGCTCTCACGACAAAGATTAACTGTATAAATTAAGTCTATTGTTTCACTACTTTACTGTATATGGAAGTTGGTTCAACAAGTAGTTTTATTCTGGTGATAACATTTTTTACCCTATCTTGTACCCAATTAACAAGTCTTGTATCCTATTTGTATACCTGTACAGTAGTCTGAATTTAGATATTGCTCTACTAGCATTAGTAATTCCTGATCTGTAAAGGGTTTTGTCAGATAATCCGTTGCTCCTACCATCCTGGCGCGAACACGATCAATAAATCCGTCTTTGCCAGTTAGCATGATAATCGGTACAACTCTAAATGCGGTGGAGTGCCGCAGCATGGCACAAATCTCGTAACCATCTAATTCTGGCATAGCAATATCACAGAGAATTAAATCTGGCTGAATTTGAAAAACGAGACTAAGGGCTTGCAAAGGATTCGTAATGGAAATTGCTTCATAACCGTTTGATTTTAATATTGACTCTATCGTCTCACAAATGACTAGTGTATCTTCAATACATACTATCCGCCCTTTATAATTTTCGACTTGTTCCCAATTCTGTTTTTGTTTGTGGGGATGATAAGCTTCTGAATATACTAATTGCAGCCAACCCTGCTGTATGTAAGGATATATAGCTTTGGCTACTGTTAAAATATCACGGTTCAAATAGCGAGCTAGTTGGCGTAAAGAAGTTTTTCCATCAGCCCAGCTATGTAATTTTTTGACTGTAACCTCTGGCAATGAAGCACCTAGTTTAGCTATGTCGGCTAAATTAGGTAATTGTTCTGTTGATTGAATATGTGGGTATAATTGCTTCCATTCTTGCACCTGCTTGGTAATTTTGGCAACTAGTGGAGCAATTTCTAATGTGGTTAATTGTGGTACTAGTGCTGTCCCTAGATCAAAAATGAAACTGCCTTGGTGTAAGCTCAAGAGATCAAATAAAGTCTCCTGTACCAAGCCATAAATGATGGTACGAGCAATTTTAGGGGTGATGATGTTTTGCTCCAACAACGCCCAAATATAAGCATACTCTGGAGAATTTGTAGATGTTAGGGATGCAAGTTGTTTGGATTCAAGTCGCTTTTGAACTCGGTAATGACGTAAATAATCGTCAATCCGCGATAAACTACTATCACCTGCTTGGCAATAGACAATTTGACCATTGAGAAAAAAGACAAACCATGATTGTGGTGTACTTTCTCCACCTTGTCGGCATTTGAAAATTTCTTCTCCACTAAGTTTGTTATTTTGGTGTGAGGTATGGGATTCTACCCATAATTGTCCGGTTCGCTGTCCTAACTCGATCAGTTGTAGGATGCTGCAAATATCAATTTCGTTTAAATTTCCCTGCATTTAGCTACAAAGCACTCCTTGCTGTATCAGTGTGATTACTTGATGAATGTTGATCTTGAGCGCCGAAGGAGTCAGGGGTAAAAATCATAAAATTGCCTCAGACTCCACAACACTTTTTTTATTCCCATCCCTCACATCTAGTCTAAATACATAAAATTTGTGGGACTCGGAAATTTATTGATGAGTTGCTCTTCCACCGTACTCGTTACACCTTGATATTGACTCCTATCTTGTCATTTATTTTTTTATGTTTCATGAGGTCAATGTTGATCAGCTAATACAGAGTAGCAATACTATTCTCTATACAAGTAGTCCAGAAAAAAAAATATATGGAACAAATATTAAGATATTGTAATATCATAAGGCTAAAGGCGGTGATTACACGGAAACTGTACTCAGTGAAGTGGTTAAGAGTATATATTAGGGGAGCAGTAAAATGATTTGTATTCAGTATATAGAAGTATCAAAATGTGTCACGTCCCGGAGAATAGTTTTATCTTGGTTGTGCTGCTAAACTAAGTTTAAAGAAAATAAGTTAATAGAATAATCTAAGGTATATCCTAAAACACGGACAAGAAGTACATCAAAAGGATTGACGGTGTGCTGTATTTAGCAGAAGTACAAAAACAGAAGAGTGGCTTACTTGGTGGTGGTGGCAAAAGCGAACTCAAATTGCTCGCTTGTCAACGCAATGACCAAAACTGGAGTCCCGTACCGGACGAAATGATTGTTGCTGATGAAGCCAATAAATTAAATGATGGTGCATTGGTACTGGTGGAATTGAGTCCGAATCGTCAAGTACAGCGGATTCAAGACGCAGGTCGTCCATTGGTGAATATTTTGCAGAATTTTTCCCGACAGGTGGAAAAGTTTAAGCTCAAGGAAGATGAAATTGATCAGTGGAAACAGTCACTGATGATTCAGGTTCAAGAACTGAATCGTCGGGAAATGGAGATGGAATCACGTTGGGAACAAGTACAACAATTGGAGAATGACTTTAATCGTTTAGATACCCAACAACAAACCATTGATGCTTCGCGCATGGAAATTGAACGTTTACGGGCAGATGTTGAACGTAATCGTCAGGAGTTGGAAGGGGCTTGGGAGCATCTACGCGGTGAACAACGTCGTTTAGAACAGCAAGAGACGAATTCCCAAAACTCTCAGGCTATAGATAGGGAAAAAGGTCAGGTATTAAGTGATTTACTTAATCGCTTATCTAGTCAGATTAATCCTATTGAAACAGTAAGAGAAAGCCTAAATTGTGCTGTGGAGTTGGTGGAGAAGCAACAGGACGCTCTTAATCCATATTGGCAACAGTTGGATATACAACGTCATGCAGCTAATCAGCATCAACAGGAGATAGAGGAACTAACAAAAACTCTAGGCGATCGCCAAAACGCATTAAAAATTGCACAAAGTTCTCTAGAACAACAGATTACTCAGGTGCAATTAAAGGTCGCAACAGTTGATAGTAAACGGGAGTTAGCTGTTATACTCAAACACCATTTGGGAACTGAGGAGAATTTGTACCAAAAGCTCAGTTTTTTGGCAACTAACACAGATGCTGAAATCCCCAAACAGGATGTTGATGTAGAAGCTTTGCAGCAAATGCCCTTAGCAGAATTGGAAAGGATGGTGCAAGACTGGCAGGAGAAATTAGATAGGGATTCCGGTTTTGTTCAAGAACAAGAACAAGAACTGAAATACAAGCAAGAACTTATAGAAGAACTCCAAGAAAAAATTGCCAATTCTTTTGGAGAAGAACGGACAAATTTAGAGTCTGAATTAGCCGATGAACGTGATCTTTATGAAATGCTAAACGAAAGCTTAGTAGGACAAAGACGCAATTTAAATGGGCAGCAAAAGACTCTCCAACAAAATCAATTTATATTATGGCAAAGGCAAGGAGTTACTGTTGATTTACATAGTGAATCTAGTGATTTAGCATCAATTGTTTTGGAGATTGAAGGGCAAAAGCAACAAAAATCCCAGGAACTACAAAACTTAGAGGGTGATATAGAACGGATACTGACTGCTATTAACGCAGATCAGGAGACGATTGATCATCAAACTCAAGCAGTAGAAACTGATCTTCAAGCGGTTCAATCTCTGGAAGAGCAACTCTTAAATCTACGAATAGCGACTGTCGAATGTGGGAGTAAAGTCAATCTTTATCAAGAAGCTTTACAACCTATTCAAGATGCTCTGGATGGAGTTCGGGATCAGTTACAAAGAATTGCTGAATCTTTAACTCAAGCGCAAACAACTGGCGATCATCAGTTACAAATTATGGACGAGATGCGTCAGGCTGTCCAAGATTTGATGAATTTACCAGAGGTATTAATCTAGCAATCATGAAGGATTAAATATCCTTCTTTTTGCTTTGAGAGTGTTTCAAACAATAAATGATCCAAAACCAGAGATTGCTTCATTCCGCTCCGCTCCATATGGCTAACGCCACGCTCCGCGAACGCAATGACAATTGGGCATTTTTTTACTTGGAATACTTTAATTGATATAAATCCAGTTGCCTTGGACTATCGCTATTGCTCCACCAGGAAAAGGATCAGTCTGGGAACGATTGGGGGCTGTAATTAAAGCCGTTAATTTTTCAATGTGTTCAAAGTTGGGAGCATCGGGAAGTATTTCTAGGAGTACCTGACGCATCACGCGCCGTTGTATTGCTAAGGGTGCTGTTCGTAATATGCTTTTGTTTAACTGTAAATCACCTTTTTCATCTGTTGCTAAGGCTTCTAGCCGCCACTGATGGGCTGTTTGTTCTAGATATTCTACCTCGGCTTGTAGTAGTTCTGCTGTTTGAGCTAGATTTGCTTCTACTTGGGGGTTGAAATTTTCTTGTAAATATGGGATTAATTCTTGACGAATACGATTTCGCGCATATTGTAAATTTTTATTTGTGGAATCTTCCCAAATTGGTAAATTAAATTCTTGGCAAAATTGCTCTGTTTGGGAACGGGTAACTGCCAATAATGGACGGACTAAAATGATATTCTCAGTTAATGGACGTTGCCAATTTAAAGCTTGTAAACCATCTGCACCAGTACCACGCATTAAATTATATAGTAGAGTTTCCGCGCGATCGCTCGCCGTATGTCCAGTAATAATATATTGATAATTATGAATTTGGGCAATTTTAGTTAAAGCTTGATATCGCCAATTTCTGGCTGTGGCTTCACTATTTACAGGTTGATGAGCAGTTTCTAAATAAAAAGGTGTCTGCCAATTGCGTGCTAAATTTTCAACATGATGAGCATTAGCTTGAGAATCATCGCGCCAACAATGATCACAATGAGCGATCGCTAAATTCCATCCCCATTTAGGTTGTATATCTAATAATAATTTAATTAGGCATAAAGAATCTTGTCCTCCAGAAACTGCAACTAATAGCCTTTGGTTGGGTGTAAATAGATGGCGATCGCGAATGGTACGATGTATTTTAGCGTGGAGAGGAGTCCATCTCATTATTTTTCTTAACTAAGGGAATCTCATTCATAAATGGCGTTTTGATCATCACATCTGTATCCATCAATTTATCCCAAAACCGAAAATAAAGACCATAATTACAATTGAATTTGTGATGATGAAGAGTGTGGTGTGTTGGTGTAATCCAATGTTCATTCCATAACCCACGCATCCATGAAAGTGGATAAACTTCATAACCTGTGTGATTAACAACGCCAAATATCGTCATTAATGTTAGTAATAATCCCACCATGCTAATGTGAATGGGAATAATAAAAATCAGAATGGGAATAATAATTGCCGTCATCATACTCTCGACTGGATCAAAAGAAAAAGAAGTCCAGGGAGTAGGATTAATAGATTCGTGATGTATTTTATGAAAGCGACGATATATGCTGGGAATGTGCAACCAGCGATGAGTCCAATAAAAATAAGTATCGTGTAAAAACAAATATATAAATAGGCTAATTGGCAAATACGCCCAGCTATATTGTATAGGATTTATATAAACCTTTGTTTGTCCCAAAGCGATCATTTCCATCATAAAACCACTTGGTAAGGCAAAAATGAAGCACGATAACAGCGACCATCTGATTTCACTCTTCATTTTACTCTTGCGTTCATCCATATCATGAAGACGACGAACTTCCCAAGACTGGGGACGACGAACCCAAAGTAACCAATAGAGTAGCGAAGACACAATCAGGTATCGTGTCGAAAGCACGAAAAACATGAATAAACTTGAGATACCAAATTGTGGCAGACTAGGGAGCATAAAATAAATTTTTAGTGACAGAGGTTGTTTGAAAAGTTCTTGATCACAAATCGAAATTATACAGATTTTTAGCAACAATGCTATAGCAGGAGTCAGATTTTACAATTATTAATGTTATCATATTTTTGTTTGAAAGCATAAATTAATTGGGCGTTGCTGATTGAATGTATGAATTAGCCTCACGCAAAGGCGCAAAGGCGCAAAGAATTAAGAGTTAAAGATATCTAATTTGTAAATTTCATACTCTGATTCAGCAACGCCATTAATTGATATAGTCACCATTGCATCCCACACGAAAAAGTTTTCAAACACCCTCTTAGGGTATTTTTGCTATTTGTGGGTATTCAACATCATGATCAGGGACAATATATTCTACATTCCGCAATTTGGGGTAAGCATATCCACCCAAACCAACTAACAACAAACCTAGAGAAGAAATCACATACAAAATTGCCATTCCTGCACCTTTACCAGTTCCAAATAAACCACTAAACAAGGGTGTAAGACTACCTCCTAGCATCATAGCAGGTTCAAAAACATGGTCAGCAAGCAAAGCAGAAATGAAGACAGCGATCGCCGAAACAATCTGTTGAATACTAGATTCAGTAGCAAAGACTCGTCCTTGTAAATCTGGTCTAACTTTACTCAACAAAATAGCTGTACTGGAACTTGTCAACATAGGAAAATTGAGGGAAGAACAAAATTGTGCGGGTAGCCAAATCATTAATCCTTGTGCAGAACCAAATACTGTTTTGCTGATTCCAGCCCCAATCATTCCTAACAAAAAGCCATTTATCCGCCGTTTAGAACCACCCCAAATACTCAGAATTATAGTTCCTGTCACTCCACCCAAGCCAGCCGCAGAAGAGATACTTCCTAACACTGTTGCATTGTTATTTGTCCGTGCCAAAATCATCGCAGAAGATAAGGTTGCACCGATATCATGAAAGAACCAAAATAAAGAACCAGTTGCGATCATAGCGAAGAGACTCGGACGTGCTATAAGATAGCGAAAGCCAAAGATTATTTCTTGCCAAAAATTGAGATCGTTCTGAGATTTATTGTTGATGTTTAGTTGGGGAATATGGACTGTGAAAATGGTAGCGATCGCTATTGTAAAACTAACCAGATCAATCACTAAAATTCCACTCAAATGAATCATATAATAGAGTACGCCTGCCAATCCTGGAGCGATAATAATTGAACCGTAATGAATAGCAGAATTCATACTACTAGCGCGAGTGTATTGCTGTTTGGGAACTAGCATAGAAATTGATGCTGAATATGCCAGAGATTGAATTTCACCAAAAGCCCCATTCACAGCACTAGTTAAATAAAGATGCCAAGTTTCTAATTGATTATTTAAATAAACATAACAGATAAATACAGTAGATATAGCTGCTACTGCATCACCAATTATCATCAATAATTTTCTATTTACACGGTCTACAATTAATCCTGAAACCAATGTAATTAAAATACTAGGAATCAAAGTAAATAAACTGAGTAAAGCTAATGTAGTTACCTGACTTGTCAGTTCCCAAGCCCAGAGTTTGATAGCAAAATTGGTCATAGAACTACCAATGCTTGATATAAACTGACCAAACCAGATAATAAAAAAGTACGCATTTTAGATTAATTAATTATATTAATATTATTCATTTTTTGATCAAGAAGATATTTAAATAAATCATCAATTATTACATTGGCTGACAAAATACTACCAAATATCCAGTAACTAGAATCAACACTATAAACTTGTTGATTTTTCACTACATTTAGTGTTTGCCAAAGACGAGAATTTTGATATTTATGAAATAGGTTTTTAGCTCCCGGATCTACAGCTACAAATAAAATATCTGCATCGAGTAAATCTATTCTTTCTAAGCTGAGAATAATTAAATTATCATCAGGAGACTTGATTAAATTCTTTTGATTATCTGGCATAGAAATTCCTAATTCTGCCAAAATACTTCCAGGAAAAGAATATTGAGAACGAAATTCAGGTAATTGAACTTGTCCATGAAATCTACTTACAGAAACTTTGATTTTCTCAACTTTATTACCCAACACAGACCGGAGACTTGTTAATTTTTCTTGATATTGAGTTAATAATTCTTTAGCGACATCACTTTTACCTAATACATCACCCATTTGTTGTAAAGAATCTTTCCACCCACTTTGAGAATATTTCACCTTGACTGTAGGGGCAATTTGCGAAAATAATTTATAGGTTTCTGGATTAATACCGTATAAACTAACAATCAAATCTGGCTGTAAATTGACAATAGCCTCAATGTTTAACTGATTCTCGTTACCTATATAAGTTATACCTGCTATTTTATTACCCAAAAAATTAGCTTTATTCGCTACAAAAGCAGATTCTGGTGCAGCTATTGGTTTTATTCCTAATGCTAATACTACCTCTAAAGCTAATTGTTCAGTGACTATTACCCGTTTGGGTTGAAGTGGAATACAACTTTCACCTAATTCATGTTTAACTAACCGACATTCTGCCGCTAATGCTAATGGCTTTGTTTTGATTTCTCCAGTATTTTGATGAAACCCACTATGACAAGCAGTAACTATCAATAAAGAGATAGCAGTTAAAATACATAGCCTGAGAGCAGCAAAATATCCTTTTTTCATTGGTTTTAATCTGAAAACATTCACCAAGTATTGAAAGTTTTAGAGGCGGGATTTTCCCGCCAATTGAAGTTAATTATTTAACCCTATTCTCAATGCAAATCAAAAATCGAAAGAAACCGTTCCCAATACTGTTAATGGTGCAGCCGGAACAATAAAGAAACCTTGAGACTCGTAATACTTAGTATCCAAGAGGTTTTTAAAATTAATAGCAGCACGCCAATTATCCCGTTTATAGAAAACACTAGCATCAGTTCTAACGAATGAAGGAATTTTCAAATTATTTGGTAAACTCGCTTCCCTTTCTCCAGCATAAACAAGTCCAATTCCTAAACCGAATCCTTGCAAATTACCTTTTTGAAATTCATAAGTAGTCCATAAACTTGCACTGTTGTAAGGTACACCAACCAAGCGATTATCTTGTAAGTCATTATCTTTGGTAACGTTGGCATCTGTATAAGCATAAGTACCAATTATTTTCCAACCAGGAAGAACTTCACCAACAACATCTAATTCAAAACCACGGCTTTTTTGTTCACCTGTTTGAATGCTAAAGTTATCATCTTCAGGATCTGTTGTTAAAACGTTTTGCTTGGTAATATCGAAATAAGCTAAAGTTGCTGATAACCGTTTATTCAAAAACTCCTGCTTAATTCCTACTTCAAATTGTTCTGCCGTTTCCGGTTTAAAAGGTTCATTATTGCGAGTCTTGCCAAATATTTGTGGATTGAAAGAATTAGTCCAACTAGCATAAATTGATGTAGAATCAGTTGGTTGATAAACTAACCCTACTCTTGGCGAAAACTTAGAGTCTGAAGTCTCATCATAGACTGTACCAGTTTCTACATCTCGATAAAAAGAATCAACATTATCAAAACGACCACCAGCAAGTAATTTAATTTGTGGTGTTAGTTCTACTAAATTTTGGAAATAGACTGCAATATTATCTCCACCATATTCTTCATTAGACCTGCTCAGATTCGTAGGTGCTGGTGCGCCATAAACAGGGTTAAAAATATCTAAATCACCAATGCTGCCACTCAAAAAGTCGTACACATATCTGTAATTAGATAACTCCAATCCTACAAGCACATTATGGGCAATTGAACCTGTTTTAAATTTGCCACTAATTTCATTTTGAAATGTTAAATTATTCTGGTCTTCATCAACATTGCGATATGCTCGTAATACTGTCCGTTCATCGGCATTTACACGCCTTGGCTGCACACCTCTAGTATTACCACTAACATCAATTACATTAAAAACCTGACGGAATTTCCAATTATTGTTGTCCCCAAATTCACTTTCTAGTGTATAGGTGAAATTATTAGATTTCAATTCACCTCGGTTGAGATTAGGTTCACCTAAAAAACGGTTGATAGGCAAATCAAAAACTACCTTATTATTGGAAGGAAAACCCCGTTCAAAAGTGTAGTCATATTTTTGATATTCATAACCAAAGGTAAGATTTGTCCTTTCTCCCGCTTTGACGGTAATCATTGGGGCAATAAAGGTACTTTCATTTTCTACGAAATCACGAAAACTTTTCGCATTTTCGTAAGCTGCATTAAGTCTGTAAAGTGCGGATTTATTTTCTAATAAAGGTCCAGAAAAATCAATTGTTCCTCGATAAAAGTCATTATTGCCAATTGTGCCATTCAGTTGATAAAAAGGATCTTCCAGGGGCTTTTTAGTAATAGTATTGACAACACCACCGGGACTGGTGGCGCTACCATACAAAACTGATGCAGGTCCTTTGAGAAATTCTACCCGCTCCACATTAGCGACATCACGAGGACTCAAAAATCCAAAATCTTTTACACCATCACGCAGAGTTTCAAAACCTGTAGAAAAACCACGAATAAAGTAACCTTGAGATGCTAGTCCACCATAGGTTTCTTGAGGACGTACACCACTGACATTATCTGCTAGTTCGTTAAGTCTAATTACTTGGCGGTCTTGAATTATTTCTTTGGGAATAACTTGTACAGATGCAGGAATATCACGCAATGGTACGTTTATTTTAGCGGCAGTTGTAGCTTCGGGAATAAAGTAACCGCTATTTTTTTCACCTGTAACTATTAATTCTATTGGTGTTTCTGAAGCAGTTGTTTCTTCTGGTTGAGTTTGATTTTCTGATTGGTTTGTTGGTGTTTCTGGTTGAGGGGTGGAAGCAGTAGAAGTGACACCAAAAATTAAACCATCGTTACTATCAAATAATTCTACCGTGGGTGTATTATCTGTTCCCGTCACAGTAACTCTGATGGTATTGCTATTAAAGTTAGAAATTGTGATATCGCTAACTCCAGGAATAGGTTGTTTTTGACTAACTGTATCACCATTGGGTAGAGTAAGCTGGGCTGAGGGAATGTCAACAATAAAAGTGTTACCGTCTTTTTTCGACGCTACTTGTAATTTGTCACCTTCTGGAGTCGCTAAGATTATTTCTAAGCCGTTGTTAGTCTTGTTAAATTTAACTTCACTAATTTTAACTACTGTTTGATTTTGCTGTATTGAAGTAGTAGCAGATGCGACGGGTGCAAGTTCAAAAATTAAGCCTTCATCACCATCAAATAATTCGGCGATTGGTACACCTTTTTCACCTGTAACTGTTAGTTGGACGGTGTTAGCATTTGTTTGGGTGACGCTGACATTGGTAATACCTGCAACTGGATTTTTTTGGTTAAAACTGTTTTGTTTACCCAGTGATAGAACTGTATTAGGTATTTCTACTATAAAATTACTGCTTTGGCTTTTATTGACTGGATTTAGTGCGTCTATATTAGGAGTTTCTAAAATTACTTCAATGCCTTTAGCAGTGGTATTAACTTTAATTCCTGTAATTTTTGCAACTGATGTATTGCCTTTTTGTGCTAGTAGTTGCGCTGCACTGGTTGAATAATGTTCTTTGTCTTCAACGCTAGGTATTTCTTGTGGTTGTTTTTGGGCATACGCTGGTTGTACTAAGCTGCTGATAACAGCTAATGCTAATCCTATCGAACGTATCTCATTAATTAATTCAGATTTCATTCCCGTTACTCCTTACCCTACACCTGTAAACAGAGTTTTCTCTAAGTTTGATACTGGTGTGCTTCCACATCCAGCAGCAACTTTCACGCTCAAATCTATGACGCAATAATTTCTTGATAGTGGTTTATCTTTTATCCCACATTCCGCAGATACTAAAGCAAATTTAGGAATTAAAAATTTTCATAAATAAAAGCCTGAAAAGATTGCCTAGCAAAGATTTCAGGCTTTTATTTGTTAAAATAATCAAATCAAATAGAGATGGGAAAAACCATGAAAGAGTCTCAAGTTGGCATGAAAATCCTAAATATAGACCATTTGGGAATAGTAGCAGGAATAATAGACGAAATGGAATTGGTAGAAGAAGTGAATAAAATAGTGGGAATAAAAATAAAAGAAACCCTAACACCAGGACAAGTAATAAAAGCAATGATTTTAAATGGATTAGGCTTTTTAAGCGCCCCATTATATCTATTTGGAGAATTTTTCGTAGGAAAATCAACAGAACATTTAATAGGAGAAGGAGTATTAGCATCACATTTAAATGATGACAAACTAGGAAGAGAACTAGACAAGTATCATCAAGTAGGAACAACAAAAATATTTACAGCAGTAGCGATAAAAGCAGCCCATAAATTCCAAGTAGAAATGGATAGTATTCAT
>NZ_VILD01000004.1:266249-347502 GCF_009712085.1 Anabaena sp. UHCC 0253 | reverse complement strand
TTTCAGATGTTTCAGGCTGTACATTTGGTAATCATAAATGGACAAAAACAAATGAGCAATTTAACGGAGGAACGTGAAAAGATTGTCAGGTATTTAGGAAGGAGTTGTAGTAAATATTATCTAATTATTTGATGAGAGTTTATTAGACCAAAAAAGATGTAGATAGTGATCGATAAAATTAGTAAATAGAAATTTTTAGCAAAGAGTGAAAATATTTTTTGCTGTAATTGTCATGTTTATTTAAGCCGAAATGACTATTTTAATTGAGAGAGAGAATCTATTTTAAAACCTAGCGAAATTAATTTCGGTAATATTCTCTATTTTTTGGTAGATAAAGTTAAACTCAACCAGAAAAATTAGGTAAATAAAATTTTCCTGGCTGGGATTTTTCAAAAATATCAATAATCTGAGTTACATCTGCGGAATGTGGGTTTTATATAAAAGATCCCTCACTAAATAGCTGCAAGTAATTTGCAGTTATAGGTATCACTATTAAGAAGTATTATCATAAAGATTTTTACAAAGCAAGTATTTTTTCAAATCGGCTCTAGCTGGGCTGACTGAAGGCGACGTAATGGCTGGATTAGGCTTTTGGGCTGAAATCCTTACATTGCAAGGCTTTATCGTCATTGTCCAGACTAAAAAATTGTTACTTTTTAGTCATAAATCTTTGATATTAGAATTTGTCATCTATCTACAGTAGTAATTTATGATGGTGTAAAAAACTTATACTTAATCAAGATAGTGATAAAATTTATTGATAGATTACTGATTGTCATTTTCAACTAATTGCTATAAGGTGAAATTTATAATTGAAAATAACTGGCAATAAACATTGGCGGACTGTAAGTAACAGACTAAATAGACGCAAATGAGACACTGCTAATAACTGTAAACTAACAGGTCAGCATTAGGGATATTGCTCTTTGTTAAGGTTTTTCAACTGGCTTCAATTCAATTTTCTTGTGTGCATCAAGGTTGTGAAAGTACAATGACTCAATCTATCAATGATTTTTCTACCGTTGTAGAATTACTACGTTACAGGTGTTTAAAACAACTAAATACTGAGGCTTTTACTTTTTTGCTTGATGGAGAAGCACAAGCAAAGTCTTTGACATATCAGGAGTTAGACCGTCAAAGTAGAGCGATAGCGCAAGTGCTGACTTGTCAGTTCGCCTGTCAGTTACAAGTATTAAATTTGACTGAACAACGGGCGTTACTGCTGTACCCACCGGGTTTAGATTATTTAGCAGCGTTTTTTGGGTGTTTGTATGCAGGTGTGGTAGCTGTTCCCGCTTATCCACCGCGCAACTATCGCAACACACCCAGAATCCTGTCAATTCTCAAAGATGCTGAAGCGGCAATTGTTTTAACAACGACCACGATTTTACAGCAGATACAATCTTTATTAGTCGCCGAAGCAGACACTAATCTGCGTTGCTTAACTACCGATGATATACAACCTGATATCGCTGTTGACTGGCGCGAACCGCCTATAAATTCAGATACTCTAGCATTTCTGCAATATACTTCTGGTTCTACAGGTACACCCAAAGGTGTGATGTTGACACATGGTAATTTAATCCATAACGCAACCATGACTTATGCTTGCATGGAACATTCCCAACAAAGCAAGTTTGTAACCTGGCTGCCGATTTATCATGATATGGGATTAATTGGTGGGGTATTGCAACCTTTGTACGGTGGTTTTCCTTGTATTATGATGTCGCCAGCATCCTTTTTGCAAAACCCTTATCGCTGGTTAGCAGCAATTTCTGACTATCAGGGAACTACTAGCGGTGCGCCTAATTTTGCCTATCATTTATGTGTGGAGAAAATTACTCCTGAACAACGCGCTACCTTAGATTTGAGTAGTTGGGATGTGGCTTTTAATGGTGCAGAACCTATCCGTCAGCAAACCTTAGAACTGTTTAGTCAAACCTTTGCAGATTGTGGTTTTCGTCCCCAAGCTTTTTATCCTTGTTATGGCATGGCGGAAGCAACTTTAATGGTCTCAGGAACTGTAAAATCAGCCTTACCTGTAACTCTTTCAGTGGAAAAAACAGCATTAGAACAGCACAAAATTATCCCTACCAATTCAGATGAAAATATTGTTAATTTAGTAGGTTATAATCTTTCCATACCAGGACAAAAAATTGTCATTGTTGATCTTGAAAATTGCACTCTTTGTCATGAAAATGAAGTAGGGGAAATTTGGGTATTTAGTCCCAGTGTTGGACAAGGTTATTGGCAACGTCCAGAGGAAACTAAGGAAACTTTTAAAGCTGAAATTAAAGATAGCAATGAAGGTGATTTTTTAAGAACTGGGGATTTAGGTTTTTTCCATAATGGGCAACTATTCATTACTGGTAGAAGCAAAGATTTAATCATTATTCGCGGGCGTAATCTCTACCCCCAAGATGTTGAATTAATAACAGAAAATAGCCATTCGGCATTACGTCGCAGTGGTGGGGCAGCTTTTGCTATAGATGTGGGAAATGAGGAAAAATTAGTTATAGTTCAAGAATTAGAATTTCGGGCTAAACCAGATTTTTTAGAAGTTATTGCAGCAATTCGTCAAGCTGTTTCCCAACAATTTGAAATTCAAGTTTATGCAGTCGTTTTAATTAAAGGTGGGACTATTCCTAAAACTTCCAGTGGTAAAATTCAACGTCGTGCTACCAAAGTGGAATTTTTAGCTGGTAATCTCCAAGTTGTGCATAGTAGTATTTTAAATTATGAAAATTTGGGAGAAGTCAAAGCTGAAAATATCGAATCTTATTTACAACAAATAGTATCCCATGTATTATCAATACCCTTCAATGAAATTAATGTACAACAGCCTTTAAGTAATTTAGGGATTGATTCATTACAAGCATTTGATTTAAAAAATCGGATTCAGAAAGATTTAGGAGTAACAGTTTCAGCAGTTGATTTATTTGAAACGAGTATTATTCAAATTGGCAAACAAATATTGTCAACAAATCAAACTAATATTCAAACCATCCAGCGTGTTTCTAGAAATAGTGAATTACCTTTGTGTTTAGCCCAAGAGCGTTTATGGTTTCTTGATCAATTAGAACCAGGTAATCCATTTTATAATGTAGCGATCGCTATTAGATTAAGTGGTAAACTGGATGGAGTAATTTTAGAAAGCAGTTTGAATGAAATTATCAAACGTCATGAAAGTTTAAGGACAACATTTGTCGCTGTAGCTGGGAAACCAGTTCAGGTTATTCATGAGAGTTTAGAAGTAAAATTTTCACATTTTACAACTCAGGAAAATTGTGATGCTGATATTCAAAGTTTGATTTTACAAGAAACTCAAAAGCCTTTTCACTTGGCTGAACTTCCCCTATTAAGAGGAAAATTACTAACTCTAAAAACTGATGAACATTTGCTGATAATTACCATACATCATATCATTGCTGATGGTTGGTCAATTGGGGTACTTATCCAAGAATTAGCAACGATTTATGCAGCATTTACTGTTAATAAACCTGCGCTTTTACCAGAGTTGAGTATTCAATATGCAGATTATGCTTATTGGCAAAGAAATTATTACCAATCTGATATTATTGATCAGCAGCTAAATTACTGGAAACAACAACTTAGTAATAGTGCAGTATTACTCAATATTCCCACAGATAAACCTAGACCAGCAATACAAACCTTTACAGGTAAAAAGGAATTTTTTACCATTCCAGCAGAAATAAAAGCAGGTGTGAAAAAATTAAATCAACAAGAGGGTGTAACTTTATTTATGACTCTTTTGACAGTGTTTAAAACCTTGCTTTACTGCTATACTAAACAAGAAGATATTTTAGTTGGTTCGCCTGTTGTAGGTAGAAACTGGCGAGAGACTGAAAATTTAATTGGCTTTTTTATTAATACTTTAGTTTTTCGCAGTGACTTTAGTAGCAACCCCAGTTTTCGAGAATTACTTAAACAAATACGTGCTGTTGCTTTAGATGCTTATGCTCATCAGGATTTACCTTTTGAGAAGTTGGTAGAGGAGTTAAAACCAGAACGAAACTTGAGTTATAATCCTTTGTTTCAAGTGATGTTTATTTTGCAAAATGCGCTGATACCAACGGTTGAAAATTCAGAATTAACTTGGCAACCAGAAGAAGTAGATGTTGGTACTTCTAAGTTTGATTTAAAGCTGAGTGTTTGGGAAAGTGATAAGGGAATAAATGGATCTTTTGAGTATAAAACAGATTTGTTTGCAGCTACAACTATTAAACTCATGGTTAGTCATTATGAGTTGATTTTACAGACTGTGATAGAAAGTCCTGATATTCAGGTTCATAAGTTAGTTAATATCGTTCAGAAACAACAGTCTGATCAAAAGCAGGAATTACAAAATATTAGTCTACAAAAGTTGAAGTCAATAAAGCGTGCTGCTGTTTCTCGATTTGAACAAAGTGGAAATTTTTGAATAACGAACCGCTCCAGACGCAGAGGACGCAGAGAAGAGAAGGAAAAAAAGTTTTTAGGAGTGTGAATAATGCCTAATATTAAATATGCTAATGTAGCAGTAAAGCCTAGTCTCAAAACTTTTGGTGAAATCAGAAGACAAGCTGTTACTCAGTTGGTACAAGTAGCACCTTTAAAAGTTGATGAAACTTTACCATTGTTAATTCAAGCTAATGTTGCAGGTGTTAATCTTGTCAGTTGGGTAGCGAGTAATGTAGAATTGGTGAAGAGTTATTTGTATCAACATGGTGGGATTTTATTTCGTAATTTTCAAGTTGCTGATGTTGAGGAGTTTGAAGGGTTAATTCAAACTGTATCTGGGAAGTTAATAGAATACCGCGATCGCTCTTCTCCTCGTAGTACAGTTCATGGTAAAATATACACATCTACAGATCATCCTGCTGATCAAAGTATTTTTCTCCATAGTGAAAATTCCTATGCAGCAACCTATCCCCTGAAAATCTTCTTTTACTGTGTGACACCAGCACAGCAAGGGGGAGAAACACCAATAGCAGATACAAGGAATTTATATCAAAGCATACCAGCAGAAATTAGAGAGACTTTTGCTCAAAAGCAAATAATGTATGTGCGGAATTTTGGTGAGGGTTTTGGTTTACCTTGGGAAACTGTATTTCAAACTCATAACCGTGAAGAAGTCGAGGCTTTTTGTAATAATCAAGGGATAGAATTTGAGTGGAAAACAGGAAATAAATTAAGAACTCGGCAAATACGTCCAGCAATTTCTAAACATCCTGCTACTGGTGATTTGGTTTGGTTTAATCATGCTGTATTTTTCCATATTTCAACTTTAGAAAAGGGGATGAGAACAGCGTTATTATCTGAGTTTTCAGAAGCAGAATTACCCCATAACACCTACTATGGTGATGGTTCACCAATTCCAGCAGATGTATTAGATAAATTGCGAGCTATTTATCAGCACCATACCATAGTCTTTCCTTGGCAACAAAATGATATTTTGATGTTAGATAATCTATTGACAGCACATGGTAGAAATCCTTTTATTGGTAAAAGAAAGGTTGTAGTAGGAATGTCTGAACCTTGGAGAAGTTAATATTACAGCTTCAGGTGAATAAACTCATTTTTTGTTTCACGCAGAGTCGCAGAGGCTCAGAGAGGTATCAAGAGTGTGGTTTAAATAAATATATGAAAACTGCTGTAATAAAAATCTTTTTAAGAATTGAGTAACACAGAAATAAATAGAAAATGGGAGTAAGATATGCTGATGAAAGTTAACGGTTTTGAATTGTCTCCACAACAGAAATATTTATGGCATTTACAACAAGATGATAGTTTTAATTATTGTGTTGTCGGTGCTGTATCAATTAACGGAAATTTGCAGATAGAAGTTTTAAAATCGGCTGTAAATCAAGTTATTAAAAATCATGAAATTCTCCGCACCAATTATCAAGATGTAACGGAAATGAATTTCCCTCTACAAGTTATTAATAATCAAGGTCTGTTTTTGTATAAAGAATATGATTTAAGTAGTTGTAATTTTCAGGAACAAAAGGATAAATTACAACAAATATTTAACGGGTTTCTCAATTTAAACTTTAATCTAGAAACAGGTGCTGTTTTAAATTTATCTTTGGTGAATATTGCAGCTAACAAATATATTCTATTAATGGCTTTACCTGCTATTTGTGGAGATAAAATAACATTACAAAATTTAGTTAAATTAATTAGTGAATCTTATGCTGCTATCAGCCATCAAGAAGATATATTAGATGATGAAATGTTACAGTATGCTGACTTATCTGCGTGGCAAAATGAACTGTTAACAGGAGTAGAAACACAAGCTGGTAGAGAATATTGGAGTAATTTAGATTTTTCAGCTTTAACAGCATTACATTTACCTGGTCAAAAAACTGCAAATTTAGAATTTCAACCAGAAAGTTATAGCTGTAAATTAGATGTAGATTTGACTAATAAAATTAATAGTTATCTCCAATTGAATGATATTTCTCTCAGTGAGTTTTTATTGACTTGTTGGAATATACTATTATGGAAACTAACAGGACAAGATAATTTAATTATTGGTTTTGTTTCTGAAGGTCGTAAATATCAAGAATTAGAATTAGCTTTAGGTTTATTATCTAAAACCTTACCAATTTCTGTTTATATCCAAGGAACAGATAACTTTTTAGAAATTTGCGAGCAAATCCAAATCAAATTAGTAGAGGCTTTTAGTTACGAAGAATATTTTTTATTAGACAAGGAAACCGAATTTTTACCTTTTGCTTTTGAACTTGAACCAGAATTAGTTAATTATCATAGTGATGAAATTGAGTTTTCAATTTATCAGCAAGCTGTTTATACTGATAGATTTAAAATCAAACTTTCTAGTTATGATCAAAATAACTCTCTTGAATTAAAACTAAGTTATGATAGCAATTTATTTTTATCTGAGCATATTCAGCAGCTATTAAAACAACTTTGTACTTTATTAGAAAGTGCTATAAGTTTTTCGGATTTACCAATTTCACAATTACAAATTCTTGATCAAATAGAAAAGCAAAAATTACTGCGACAGTTTAATAATACTCAAGTTGATTATAATTACTATCAATGTATTCATCAACTCTTTAGTGAACGAGCAATTAATACACCTGAGAGAATAGCACTCATTTTTGAAAATGAAATATTTACTTATGCTCAACTAAATAACCGTGCCAACCAAATAGCAAGATACTTACAAAAATTGGGCGTTGGTTCTGATATTTTAGTGGGTTTATGTGTTGACAGATCCCCATTAATGGTATTGGGTATTCTCGCTATTTTGAAAGCTGGTGGTGCTTATGTACCCCTAGATCCAACTTATCCACAAGAGCGTTTAGTGTTCATGTTGGAAAACTCGCAACCCAAGGTTTTATTAACTCAATCACATATTAAACTAGAACTATCAACAGATAAAATTCAGGTAGTTTATATAGATAAAATTGATAATTTTATCAATGAAGAATCTCCAGACAATTTAACAAATACCAGCTATCCTCAAAGTTTAGCTTATGTGATTTATACATCTGGTTCTACAGGTAAACCGAAAGGTGTGCGTGTCACTCATGCTAATTTGTGCCATTATGTCCAAACAATGCAAAAAGCTCTAGATATCACCTCTAATGATATTTATTTACACACTGCATCTCTCGCTTTTTCTTCTTCTGTTAGACAATTATTAGTTCCTCTGACGCGGGGTGCAACGGTGAAAATTGCCACCCAAGAACAACGTCAAGACCCCTTAGAATTGTTCCAAGGAATTAAGAAAGATCAGGTAACAGTTATTGATATTGTTCCCTCCTATTGGCGCAATTGTAATTACATTCTGACTAATTTGGCCGCAGATTTAAAAAATCATTTATTAGATAATAATTTACGGTTAATTGTTTCTGCGAGTGAACCTCTATTATCGGATATTCCTGTTACTTGGAAATTTGATCTGCAACATCAGTCCCGTCTGATTAATATGTTTGGTCAAACTGAAACTTGTGGTATTGTTGCTACTTATCTTATTAATATAGAAGCAGATACACCAACCAAAATTATCCCTTTAGGTCAACCCATTGCTAATACCCAAATCTATATTTTAGATCAATATTTACAACCATTACCTATGGGTGTAACTGGTGAATTATATATAGGTGGTTGGGGTGTCGGACAAGGATATTTACATCGTCCTGATTTAACTGCGGAAAGATTTATTCCTGATCCTTTTAGCTATGAACCAGGTACAAGACTATATAAAACTGGTGATTTAGGACGTTATTTACCAGATGGCATAATCGAATTTATTGGACGTAGTGACTATCAAGTAAAAATTCGGGGTTTTCGCATTGAATTGGCAGAGATTGAAGCCCTATTAACTCAATATTCCCAAGTTAGAGAAGCGGTAGTAATAGCGAGAGAGAATGAGAATAATAACAAACAATTAATAGCTTATTTAGTTGCCAAAAATTCGGAAGTTATAGATTTGGATCAACTAAATAAATTTTTGCAGGACAAATTACCTAATTATATGTTACCCTCTCACTTTGTCATTTTAGAAGCCTTACCCCTGACTCCTAATGGTAAAGTAAACCGTCAAGAATTACCAGCACCAGAAGAATTATCCCCGCACAAACAAGTTACTATTATTGCACCACGTACCCCAATAGAAGAAGTTTTAGCGGCAATATGGATCAAAATTTTGGGTGTTAAACAAGTAGGAATTACAGAAAACTTTTTTGAATTAGGTGGACATTCTCTATTAGCGACACAAGTAATATCTCAAATTCGGGAAGCTTTTAAGGTTGAATTACCTCTCCGCAGTTTGTTTGAATTACCAACTGTAGCAGAACTAGCACAGCGTGTAGAAAAAACATTAAAAACAGGACAAAATTTAGCAGTTTTACCCATAAAAAAAGTTACAAAAACAGATAATTTACCATTGTCTTTTGCTCAACAAAGATTATGGTTTTTAGACCAATTACAACCAGGAACTTATGCTTATAATCTCTCTAGGTCGGTAAGACTACAAGGAAACTTAAATATTGCTGCATTAGAACAAAGTTTTAACGAAATTATCCGCCGTCATCAAGCTTTACGTACTACTTTTTTAAGTGTGGATGGTGAACCAAAACAGGTAATTATTGCAGAAATTTGTATTTCTTTACCTGTGGTAAATTTACAGAATTTACCACCAGAACAACGAGAAATAGAAGCTCAAAATTGGACTAAAAATCAAGCCAATTATGCTTTTGATTTAACTACCGCACCATTATTAAATGTCCTACTTTTACAATTAGCAAAACAAGAGTATATTTTGTTGTTCACAATCCATCATATTGTGGCTGATGGTTGGTCAGCAGGGGTAATAATTCAAGAATTAGCTGTTCTCTATGAGTCTTTCTGTACAGGTAAAGCTTATGAATTACCTAATTTAAATATTCAATATGCTGATTTTGCAGTTTGGCAAAGAACACAGTTACAAACAGAAGTCTTTTCTGCTCAAATGGACTACTGGAAACAACAATTAAATGGTAATTTACCAGTATTAGAACTTCCTTTTGCTAAACCACGTCCAAAACAACAAACTTTTACTGGTAAAAAGCAGATATTTACACTTTCTCCTGTTTTGAGCAATGAATTAAAATCTTTGAGTCAAAAACAAGGTGGAACGCTGTTTATGACTTTATTAGCAGCATTTAAAACTCTGCTTTATCGTTATACAGGACAGGAAGATATTTTAATAGGTTCACCTATTGCTAATCGTAACCGTAAGGAAATTGAGGGTTTAATTGGCTTTTTTGTCAATACTTTGGTATTGCGATCGCAACTTAAAGATAATCTGAGTTTTAGTGATTTTTTAAAACAAGTCCGGGAAATAACATTAGGAGCATATACCCATCAAGATTTACCTTTTGAATTACTAGTAGAGGAACTACAACCGGAAAGAAATCTGATTCATACACCATTATTTCAGGTGATGTTTGCCCTACAAAATGCGCCTGGGGATGGCTTAAAGTTGTCAGGTTTAAATTTAGAATATTTGCCTATAGAAAATAATACGGCTCGATTTGATTTGAGTTTATCTTTTATAGAGAATGGTGAAAGTTTAGTCGGAGAATTGGAGTATAACAGCGATTTATTTGCTGTTGATAACATTAACTGGATGCTGGGACATTTAGAAACTTTGTTAACAGATATCGTTAAACATCCAGATAAGTCAATATCAGAATTATCTATACTGACACCAGCAGAACAGCAGCAAATATTGAGAGAGTGGAATTATACAGAAGCTAATTATCCTCATGTCTGCGTTCATGAGTTGTTTACCACCCAGGTAGCCAAGACACCGAATACTGTGGCTGTGGTAGCTGGTTCGCAACAGTTAACTTATGCAGAATTGGATACAAAATCGAATCAACTGGCACGATATTTAACCAGCTTGGGTGTAGGTAAGGAAGTGCTAGTGGGTATTTGTAGCGATCGCTCCCTCTCCATGATCATCGCCATCATTGCAACTATCAAAGCAGGTGGCGCATACATCCCACTAGATCCTACATTTCCGCAAGAGCGTTTAGGATTCATGTTAGCAAACTCAGAAATCCCAATTTTACTAACCCAGCAATATTTATTACCCCATCTCCCCCCCCATAATGCCCAAGTTATTTGTTTAGATCGGGACTGGGAAAACATCGCCTCTCAGGAAACAAACACCCCTGATAGCAACATTCAGCCGGATAATTTGATTTACACCATCTATACTTCTGGTTCTACAGGCCAACCTAAAGGTGTACAAATTACTCATAGAAATGTGGTAAATTTACTGACTGCAATGCACCAGTATTTACACTTAACTCAGGCAGATAGTTTACTGTCAGTCACTACCCTATCTTTTGATATTGCGGTTTTAGAAATTTTTCTACCCTTAATAACAGGAGCTAAATTAATATTAGTCAGTCGAGAAATAGCAACAGACGGTACACAGTTATTACAACAACTGAATAATTCTGCTGCAACCATTATGCAAGCTACCCCTGCGACTTGGCGAATGTTATTAGATGCCGGTTGGGAAGGAAATTCACAACTAAAAATCCTTTGTGGAGGCGAAGCCTTACCTCAAAATTTAGCTGATCAATTATCCTCAAGATGTTATCAACTTTGGAATTTATACGGTCCAACAGAAACAACTATTTGGTCTACAATTCAGCAAATTAAGGATAGTCAAAAAACCGTTTCTATTGGTCGTCCTCTAGCTAACACGCAAATTTATATTTTAGATCAATCTCTACAACCATTACCCGTCGGTGTTCCTGGAGAACTATATATTGGTGGTGCTGGTTTAGCACGGGGTTATTTTAAGCAACCAGAATTAACTCAAGAAAAATTCATTTCTAATCCATTTATTCCCGAAACATTACTCTACAAAACAGGTGACTTAGCCCGTTATTTTACCAATGGAGAAATTGAATATTTAGGACGCATTGACTATCAACTAAAAGTTCGTGGTTTCCGCATTGAATTGGGTGAAGTTGAAGCAGTTTTAGAACAGCATTCCGCAGTGCGTCAATGTGTAGTTATGGCGCGGGAAAATGTACCAGAAAATCATCATTTAGTTGCTTATTTAGTTGTTGAAAATACCACTATTGATCAACTACGTCAATATTTACGGCAAAAATTACCTGAGTACATGATACCCAGTGCTTTTGTCTTTTTAGAATTTTTACCTTTAACCCCTAATGGTAAAGTAAACCGTCGCGCTTTACCTGCACCAGAAAATACTCAATTAGAAACGAATAATTTTGTACTTCCTCGTTATCCAGTGGAAGAAGTTTTAGCTGCAATTTGGACTCAAGTTTTAGGTGTTTATCAAGTTGGTATTTATGACAATTTTTTTGAATTAGGTGGACATTCTTTATTAGCAACTCAAGTTATTTCTCGGATTCGGAAAATCTTATCAGTAGATATATCATTGCAACATTTATTTGCATTTCCCACCATTGCCGAACTAGCGAAGGAAATTCAACAACTAAATAGTGAAAGTATTTCGACAATTACACCTGTTTCTCGTGACGGAAATTTACCTTTATCTTTTGCTCAAACTAGGTTATGGTTGCTAGAACAACTCAACCCTAATAGCAGTATTTACAATATGCCCGCAGCAGTTAATTTGGTGGGTGAATTGAATATACAAGCATTAGAGCAAAGCATCAATGAAATTATTCGCCGTCATGAAGTTTTACGCACTAGCTTTATTTTAGGTGATGGTCAACCTTTACAAGTAATTGTTGCTGATGTACAGTTAAAAATACCTGTAGTGAACTTGGGAGAATTGACGAAAATTGAGCAACAAAAAGCAATTAAATGTTATAGTATAGATGAATTTGAACTACCATTTAATTTAAAACAAGCACCATTATTAAGATGCAAACTCTTACAACTAAATCAGCAAGAACACATCTTATTATTTACGATTCATCATATTGTTTTTGATGGTTGGTCAACGGGTATATTAATTAAAGAATTGGCAGCACTATATTCTGCTTTTAGTCAAAATCAAACTTCACCTTTACCAAGATTACCTATTCAATATGCAGACTTTGCAGTTTGGCAACTTCAACATTTACAAGGTGAAAGACGAGAAATTTTACTCTCTTATTGGCAGCAGCAATTAGCTAATTTACCCGTTTTACAATTGCCTACAACCCTTCCCCGTGCAGAAGTAAAGACTAACCGGGGTGCTAGTCATACATTCTTGATACCTGCTACAATATCACAGAAATTACAACAGTTATCACGGCAAGAAAGTGTTACTTTATTTATGACACTGCTGGCGAGTTTTACAATTTTATTGCAACGTTATAGCAACCAAGATGATATTGTTGTTGGTACAGATATTGCCAACAAAAATCAAGCAGAAATTGAATCCTTAATTGGCTTTTTTATTAACTTATTAGTCCTCCGCACTGACTTAACAGGAAATCCCACTTTCCTGGAATTATTACAACGAGTTCGTACCCAAACATTATCAGCTTACGCTCATCAAGATTTACCCTTTGACGAATTAGTGAGAGAATTACAACCTGAACGTCAGGCAACTAATACAGTACCATTCTTCCAAGTGCTATTTGTTCTGCAAAATACACCAAACTCAGCCTTGGAATTACCAGGACTCACCTTACAATTATTAGAAGTAGAAAGCAAAGTAGCCAGATTCGATTTAGCCCTATTCCTCACAGAAACCGAGCAAGGTATAGAAGGAAAATGGCAATATAACGCCGATTTATTTGCTTCAGATACTATCACTAACTTAACCAATCATTGGCAAACATTAATTAACAGTATTGTTAACCAACCTCAAAACCACATCAATACATTAGAAATGCTTACAGCAACAGAAAAGGAACAACAAACTATGCAACAACAGGAGCGTAAAGCAGCTAAAAGACAAAAATTTATGAGCATTGCTCCGAAGGCTGTTAATCTATCAGTAGAGCAATTAATTAAAACAGATTATCTGCAAGCAGGGCAACAATTCCCCTTGGTAATTCAGCCTCATAGTGCAGAAATTGATATCATATCTTGGATAGAAAATAACCGCCCATATCTAGAAACAGAATTATTTAAACATGGAGCGATTTTATTTAGAGGTTTTGATGTAAAATCAGTTTCAGAGTTTGAAAAATTCGCTCAAACAATTTGCCCTAATTTATTTGCTGAATATGGCGACTTACCCCGCACAGATGAAGGTGGTAAAGTTTATGGTTCTACTCCTTACCCAGCAGATAAAGCAATACTTTTTCACAATGAAAGTTCTCATTTACATTCTTTCCCTTTAAAGATTTGGTTCTACTGTGTTCAACCTGCGGATAAAGGTGGAGAAACGCCAATTGTTGACTGTAGAAAAGCTTATCAATTACTTAGTCCTCAACTGCGAGAAAAATTAGCCATTAAACAGTTAATGTACGTGAGGAATTATGCTGAAGGTTTAGATGTGAGTTGGCAGAATTTCTTTCAAACCACAGATAAACAAGAAGTAGAAAATTATTGCCATCAAGCAAAAATTGAATTTGAATGGTATAATGATAATGGTTTAGTTACTCGCCAAATTCGTCCAGCTTTAGCAGTACATCCCAAAACTGGCGAACCTGTATTTTTCAACCAAATTCAATTACACCATATCTCCTATTTAGATACAGATGTTAGGAAATCGCTGCTATCTATCTTTGGAGAATCAAAATTACCCCGGAACGTTTACTTTGGTGACGGTACACCAATTACAGAAGCAGAAATTGCCGAAATTAATGCAGTTTATCAACAAGCACAAACTAGCTTCCCTTGGCAAAAAGGTGACATTATCATGCTAGATAATATGCTGACTGCTCACGCTAGAAATCCCTATTGGGGAGAGCGTAAAATCGTTGTCGCAATGGCAGAAATGATTAATATTCAAGATATTCAAAAATAAGTATTCTTCAAAACTATGCAAACTCAAGTAATTAGTGGCTTTCAACTTGCTCCTCAACAAAAAAGACTGTGGCATTTACAGCAAAACAGTTCTGCGTTCTGTTCTCAATGTAGTATTTTAATTGACGGTAATCTCCAACCAGAAATACTGGAAAATACTATTCATCAACTTGTCAATCATCATGACATTTTAAGAACAAATTTTTATTCCTTACCTGGAGTGAAAACCCCAGTTATGGTATTTGTCGATCAGAGTTCATTTAATGGGGAATATTTCGATTTCCGTGATTTATCTCAGGAAGATATTTCTGAGAAAATTCAAGAATTATTTTGGCAAGCAAGACAGGAATATCAAAATATATCTCAAGATTTACCACTGCGGTTATGTTTAATAAAACAATCAGAAAATCAGCACATTTTAATTATTTCTCTACCTGCTTTATGTGCAGATAATAGAACAATCAAAAACTTGGTTAATCAAATTAGTCAAGGTTATGAACAATTTTATCAAGGTAAAGAATTTACTGTAAATTCTGTGCAGTATGTCCAATTTTCTGAATGGCAGAATCAATTACTTACAGATGAAGATGCAGAAGAAGGAAGAGCATATTGGCAACAACAAAGAATTAACTCTTTATCAGCATTAAAATTACCTCATGAACGACAAATAAACAATGAGCAATTTGTTACTGAGCGTTATCAATTAGTTATTAGTCAGGAATTATTTACTCAAATTGATGAATTTGCCAAAAAGTATGATATAACGCCTGATATTATATTACTAGCTTGTTGGCAAATATTGATTTGGCGACTTACAGGAGAATCAGAAATTGTTATTGGTACAGCAGCTAGTCGCCGTGAATATGAAGAACTTAATGATGTACTTGGCTTATTAGCAACTTGGCTACCAATTAAAACTAAATTTACCCCCAATTTAAACTTTATAGAAGTATTAGCAGCAGTAAAAAAAACATTAGAAAATGCTACTGAATGGCAAGATTATTTTGTACCTGAAGCGGTGGAAAATGATGGTTTGATAGCGTTTCCTATCGGTTTTGAATTTAATAATATTTCTGTTCAAAACTCTCATGATACAGAAGTTAAATTCACCTTACAGGAGATATACAGCGTTATTGAACCTTTCAAAGTTAAACTATCTTGTACACAACAAAATCATAGTTTAATGGCAGAGTTTTACTATGATATTAATTGTTTTTCTCAATTAACAATTCAAAGATTAGCGAAAAGTTTTCAAACATTATTGATAAATATTATTAATAATTCTGATATCCCTATCAGTCAATTAGGAATACTCAGCGCCAGTGAACGCCAACAATTATTAATTGAATTTAACCAAACAAAGGCTGATTATCAACGTGATAAATGTATTCATGAATTATTTGCAGAACAGGTAGGAAAAACACCTGATCAAATTGCTGTGGTATTTGAAAATGAAGAAATCACATATCAAGAATTAAACTGTAAAGCTAATCAATTAGCGCATTATTTACAGAAATTGGGAGTAAAACCAGAAGTAATAGTAGGAATTTGTGTAGAGAGAAGTCCCAAATTTATTATTTCCTTATTAGCTGTTATTAAAGCTGGTGGTGCTTACCTGCCATTAGATCCTAATCTTCCCCCAGAAGCCTTACAATTTCGCTTAAAAAATGCTAAAGTATCAGTTTTGATTAGGGAACAGGAAATAGAAAATAGAGAACAGTTTCTAAATATTCTAGAAGTAAATTTAGAGAATGATTGGAAAATTATTTCTCAAGAAAGTACAGATAATCCTATTAACAATGTCCACCCAAGAAACCTAGTTTATATCATTTATACTTCCGGTTCAACAGGTAAACCTAAAGGTGTTGCAGTTGAACATCAACAATTACTTAATTACCTATATGGAATATTGCCAAAGCTAAAACTTCCTACTAATGCCAGTTATGCAAGCGTTTCTACCTTTGCCGCAGATTTAGGTAATACCGTCATTTTCCCTTGCTTGTGTAGTGGTGGCAGTTTGCATATTATATCTTGGGAACGGGCATCAGATCCGGCTGCATTAGCTGATTATTTCCGCCGTCATCCTATTGACTGCTTGAAAATAGTTCCTTCTCATTTATCAGCTTTGTTAAGTTCCCAGTGTTGGGAAATTGTACCCCGTCAGTTACTAATTCTTGGTGGTGAAGCTGCTGATTGGAATTTGATTGAGAAAATAGAAAAAAATGCGCCCCATTGTCGAATTATTAATCACTATGGTCCCACAGAAACTACAGTTGGTGTACTCACCTATTTAGTTAGTGGAAAAAATCAAGAAGCGGCAACAGTTCCTATCGGTAAACCCCTGGCTAATACCCAAGTTTATGTATTAGATAAACACCTCAAACCAGTTCCTTTAGGAGTAGTGGGAGAACTGTATATTGCTGGTGAATCTTTAGCCAGAGGTTATTTCAATAGTCCTGAATTAACTAATGAAAAGTTTATTAATCATCCTTTCAGTGATGGTAAACAAAGATTATATAAAACAGGCGATCGCGTCCGTTATCTATCCAATGGTAATTTAGAATTCCTTGGTCGTTTTGATGATCAGGTGAAAATTAGAGGTTATCGCATTGAATTAGGGGAAATTTCCACAGCTTTAAGTCAACACCCAGCAGTTAAGGAAAATGTAGTTATTGCTAGGGAAGAAACATCAACAGAAAAGCGTCTTATTGCTTATATAATTCCTACATCTCATGCAGTATCGAATCATGAATTCCGCGACTTCTTAAAAGCAAAGTTACCGGAATACATGATACCTGCATTCTTTGTCATGCTTAAATCATTACCTCTCACCGCTAACGGTAAATTAGACCGTAATGCTTTCCCTGCACCAGAAGAAGTAGTCAGCAGAGAAACTACCTTTATTGCTCCTCGTACTCCTGTAGAAGAAGTATTAGCAGGTATTTGGGGACAATTGTTAAGAGTACCACAGGTAAGTATTAATGATAATTTCTTTGAGTTGGGTGGACATTCCTTACTAGCTACTCAGGTAATTTCTCGCATTCGTACCACTTTTAATATAGAAATTCCCTTACCACAACTGTTTGAATCTGCAAATTTAGCAGCATTAGCAGCGCAAATTGAAATAGCAATGCGGGGTGAACAACAGGAAATTAAAACTATTACCTCCGTTTCTAGAAATCAAAATTCACCTCTATCTTTTGCTCAACAAAGATTGTGGTTTCTTGACCAATTTGAACCAGGTAGCCCATCTTATAATCTACCTAGATCAGTTCGTTTACAAGGGAAACTGAATATCAATGCACTTTCATCTAGTCTCAACGAAATTATGAGACGACATGAAATTTTGCGGACAAGTTTTACAATATCTGATGGGCAACCAATCCAAGTTATTTCTCCCTCAGTAAACTTAAAATTACCAATAGTAGATTTACAAAATATTCCCCAAAAACAGCGAGAGGCGGAACTATACCGACTCGCTAATGAAGAAGCACAAACCGGATTTGATCTCACCCAAGCACCATTATTAAGAGCGAAACTGCTGCAATTGGATGTAGAAGATTATGTAATTTTATTGACTCTACATCATATTATTTCTGATGGTTGGTCAACAGATATCTTAATTAAAGAAGTAGCCGCACTGTATACAGCTTTCTGTGCTGGTAAACCTTCTCCTTTGCCACAATTACCTATACAATATGCTGACTTTGCAGTTTGGCAAAGACAATGGTTAGAAGGAGAAGGATTAAAAAATCAACTTGCTTACTGGCAACAGCAATTATCTGGTGAACTCCCGATATTGCAATTACCTACTGATCGTCCTCGTCCCTCAGTTCAAACTTATGCTGGAAAAACTCTATCATTTGTCCTGCCAGCAAGTTTAAGTGCAGGATTAAAAAATCTGTCAAAGCAAGAAGGTGTCACTTTATTTATCACCCTGTTAGCAGGGTTTAAAACTTTACTATATCGCTACACAAGTGAGACTGATATATTAGTTGGTTCGCCTATTGCTAACCGAAACAGAGCAGAAATTGAAAATTTAATTGGCTTCTTTGTTAATACTTTAGTATTGCGGAGTAACTTATCTGGTAATCCTACTTTTCATGATTTACTCAAACAAGTGCGGGAAGTATCATTAGGGGCTTATGCTCATCAAGATTTACCATTTGAGAAATTAGTAGAAGAAATACAACCAGAACGTAATTTAAGCCATAATCCTTTGTTCCAGGTAATGTTTGTGCTGAAAAATGCACCAATAAGGCAATTAGAGTTACCTGGATTAAGGGTAGAGCCTTTAGAAAGTAATAGTACAACAGCGAAGTTTGACCTGACTTTAGTTATAGAAGATGTAGAGCAGGAATTAATTACTAAATTTGAATACAATACAGATTTATTTGATGAATTAACTATTTCGAGGTTGGCTGCAAATTTTGAAGTTTTACTCACAGGAATAGTTGCTAATCCTCAGCAGCAAATTGGGGAGTTACCTTTATTAACCACTACTGAAAAACAACAGTTGTTAGAGTGGGGCGAGGGTGAAATCAAGCTACAACCAAAATTGTGTTTACATCAATTATTTGAGGCGCAGGTGGAGAAAACGCCTGATGCGGTGGCTGTGGTATTTGAGAATCAGCAATTAACTTATCGAGAACTAAACAATAGAGCAAATCAACTTGCACACTACCTACAAAAACTGGGAGTAGAACCAGAGGTATTAGTGGGGATTTGTGTAGAGCGATCGCTCGAAATGGTAATTGGACTTTTAGCAATTCTCAAAGCTGGCGGTGCTTATGTCCCCCTAGATCCAGCCTATCCCAAAGAACGGTTAAGCTATATGTTGGCAGATGCCCAAGTTTCAGTGCTGTTAACCCAAAAACATCTATTAGAAACATTACCCGCACATAGCGCCCAAACGGTATATCTAGACCAAGATGAAAATTTATTCCTCACCCAAAGCATAGCTAACCCAATTAGCAATGCTACATCTGAAAACTTAGTTTATGTGATTTACACCTCCGGTTCTACAGGTAAACCCAAAGGTGCAATGAACACTCACAAAGGCTTGTGTAACCGTTTACTCTGGATGCAAGATACATATCAACTAACAGCCAGCGATCATGTTTTACAGAAAACACCTTTTAGCTTTGATGTTTCAGTCTGGGAATTTTTCTGGACTTTGTTAACAGGTGCGAGTTTAGTTATAGCTAAACCAGGTGGACATCAAGATAGTAGATATTTAGTTCAACTGATTGCTCAAGAAAAAATTACTACACTTCACTTTGTCCCCTCAATGTTGCAAGTCTTTCTAGAAGAAACAGAACTAGAAAAATGTGGTAATATCAAACGCATAATTTGTAGTGGCGAGGCATTATCTCTTAACACTAAAAACCGCTTTTTTAACCGATTAAATGCCGAGTTACATAACCTTTATGGTCCAACAGAAGCTTCAATTGATGTAACTTATTGGACTTGTCAAGCCAATAGCAATGAGAAGATAGTTCCTATTGGTCGTCCAATTGCCAATACACAGATATATATCTTAGATAAACATTTACAACCTGTTCCTATTGGCGTAATTGGTGAGTTACATATTGGTGGCGTGGGATTGGCTCGTGGTTATTGGAATAAACCTGAACTCACTCAAGAAAAATTTATTTCTAGTCCATTTGAATCAGGAAAGTTTTTATACAAAACAGGTGATTTAGCCCGTTATTTACCTAATGGTATTATTGAATATCTAGACCGTATTGACTACCAAGTGAAAATTCGGGGTTTCCGTATCGAATTAGGTGAAATTGAATCAACCTTAAATCAGCATCCAGATGTACAAGTGAATCTGGTGATAGTACGGGAGGATAAACCCGGTAATCAACATTTGGTAGCTTATATAGTGAGCAAATCACAGCAAGAAATTAATACTATTGAACTTCGCAGTTTTTTACAAGATAAACTACCCAGTTATATGCTACCAACGGCGTTTGTCGTATTAGATAAACTGCCTTTAAGCCCCAATGGAAAAGTAGACCGTCAAGCTTTACCTGCACCAGAAATAGGTTTTGAAGCAAATCAACAACAGGTATTACCAAGAAATCCAGTTGAAGAACAAGTAGCTAAAATTTGGGCTGAAGTTCTCGGTTTACAGCAGATTAGTATTGACGACAATTTTTTTGAATTGGGTGGACATTCTCTGCTGGCAACTCAGGTAATTTCCAAAATTCGCCAAACCTTCCAAGTTGAACTATCTCTACGTCGTTTCTTTGAGTTACCAACCATTGATTCATTTTCTCAGGAGATTTTGAAAGCCCAAGAGCAACAAGCTCAAAAGCCAATTATGACACCCCAACGGATAGCCAGAGAAACACGTTGCATCAAGTTATCCTCTCTTCGGTCAGGTTCTAATAACTCGCAGTCTAAATAAAGGAATATTTAAATTACCATGACACTAAAAACTTGCCAAGACCAAAATTTTATAGACACTACAGAAATAGAAGTGTACGTTTTTCCGGCATCTTTTGGACAAAAGCGGTTATGGTTCTTAGATCAGTTAGAACCGGGAAGTCCTTTTTATAACTTGCCTTTTGCTGTGCGATTGCAGGGTAACTTAAATGTATCTGTACTAGAGCAAAGTTTTCAAGCAATTATAAAACGCCATGAAGCTTTAAGGACTGCGTTAATAACAGTGGATGAAGAACCTGTACAAGCGATCGCTCCTGAAATCACCTTCACCATACCAATAGTCAATTTAGAATATTTACCCGAATCAGAGCGAGAAACTCAGGCATTAAAAATAGCGACAGAAGAAGCCCAAACTCCATTTATCTTGTCAGAATATCCCTTAATGCGGGTAAAACTTCTGCGACTTCATGAGCAGGAACATATACTATTATTAACTGTCCATCATACGGTTTTTGATGGTTGGTCTATCGGGATATTATTAAGAGAATTAGCGGCAATTTACACCAACTATTCCGCAGGTCAACTTTCTCCATTACCAGAATTACCACTTCAGTATGCTGACTATAGTGTGTGGCAACAAGAATGGTTGCAAGGAGAAGTTTTAGAACAGCAATTAGCTTATTGGCAACAACAACTGGCTGATATTTCGCCATTACAATTACCAACTGATAAACCTCGTTCAGCACTGCAAACATATCAAGGAGATACTTACTCTTGGCAGATACCTCAAGATTTAACTAACGCTTTGGAAGGTTTGAGTAAAAAAGCAGGGGTGACAATGTTTATGACCTTGTTGGCTGCTTTTAATACCTTACTTTATCGCTATACAGGTCATGAGGATATTGTAGTTGGTTCGGCGATCGCTAACCGTAATTGGGCTGAAAGTGAAGGGATTATTGGCTTATTTGTCAACACTTTGGCCTTGCGGACTCAAATCAATGGTAATCCTAGCTTTGAGGAATTGCTGAATCAGGTTCGAGACATTACTTTAGGTGCTTATTCCCATCAAGATTTACCCTTCGAGAAATTAGTAGAAGAACTGCAACCAGAACGAAATTTAAGCAATAACCCATTTTTCCAAGTATGGTTTGCGCTGCACAATCTCCCAATACCAATTATGCAATTAGGGGATTTAGTCCTCACTTCCATCAAGGTTAAAAAGGGTACATCCCAGTTTGATTTAAGCTTAGATATAAGTATAGGCGAGCAAGGATTAACAGGAAGCATCGAGTACAGTACAGAGTTGTTTGCATCAGGCACAATTGCTCGGATGGTAGAGCATTTCCATACTTTACTTTATGGTATAGTTGCTAATCCCCAAGCCAAGTTATCAGAGTTACCGTTGTTAAGTGAGGCGGAAAAAGATAAATTATTTGAGTGGAATAACACACAGAATAACTTGATAGAATCATGTAGTTTACATGATAAATTTGAAGCACAAGTAGAAAAAACACCAGATGCCATTGCAGTTATTTTTGCAGGTGAATCACTGACTTATAGAAAACTCAACCACAAAGCCAACCAACTAGCTAATTATTTACAAAACTTAGGAGTAACTGCTGAGACTTTAGTGGGAATTTGTATGCACAGATCCCTAGAAATGATCATTGGTATTCTGGGGATTTTAAAAGCTGGGGGAACTTATGTCCCACTTGATCCTATTTACCCTGTTGAGCGTTTGGGGTTAATGCTTCAAGATGCACAAGTTCCTATTTTATTAACTCAAGAATCTTTAGTTACTCAACTACCAAAACACAAGGCTAAAGTTGTTTGTTTGGATAAAGATTGGGAAACTATAGATTCTTATAATTGTCAATATATTGTTCATGATTCATCCTTAGCTTATGTGATTTATACTTCTGGTTCAACAGGAGAACCCAAAGGAGTTTGTTGTCACCATCTGGGTGTTCTTAACCTACTAGCAGACTTTGAAAATAGACAATCTCTAACAGTTAAAGATGCTTGTAGTTTATGGACGAGTTTAAGTTTTGATGTTTCAGTTTATGAAATTTTTTCAGCCCTTTTATTTGGGGCAACTCTGCATATAGTACCGGAAGAAATTCGTGCCGATAGTCAAGCTTTTATTCACTGGCTGCATACTTATAAAATTACCAGTGCTTATATTCCACCATTTATGCTGCCTGTTTTAGCAAATTGGCTAGAAGAACAATCAGAAAAATTGGAATTAACAAGGTTATTGGTAGGGGTAGAACCGATACTAGAGCAAACTTTAATAACAATTAGCGATCGCATTCCTGGATTACACATTATCAACGGCTATGGTCCCACAGAAGCTACTATCTGTACTACACTGTATTCTGTACCAAGCCAGCAGGAATATCAGCGATACACACCCATTGGTAAACCTGTAAATAATACCCAAATTTATCTACTTAATCAGCATTTGCAACCTGTACCAATCGGAATTCCTGGTGAAATTTATATTGGTGGTATTGGTTTAACAAAAGGCTACTTAAATCGTCCTGAACTCACCAGCGAAAAATTTATCTCCAATCCTTTTGACCAATCAAAATCAACTCGCTTATATAAAACTGGTGACATCGCTCGCTATTTACCAGATGGGAATATAGAATTTATTGGTCGCAGTGATTACCAAGTCAAAATTCGTGGTTTTCGCATTGAGTTAGGAGAAATCGAGTCAGTTTTAAAACAACATCCATCAGTACAAGATACAGTTGTAGTTACACGAGAAGATATAGCCAATGATAAGCAATTAGTCGCTTACCTAGTCCCCCAAACTTCCAAGAGCGATAATTTTGAAACTGAGTATGTCTCAGATTTACAATTACTTTATGACCAATTCTACAGTTGGCAATTTTCCGAACAAGACTCTTCAATCAACTTAAGAGTTTGGACAAGCCGTTATACAAATCAAACAATACCAGAAGCAGAAATTATTGAATGTGTTGAAAATACAGTGGAACGTATTCTCGCACTTCAACCTCAACGCGTCCTAGAAATTGGTTGTGGTACAGGTTTAATCTTGTCCAGAGTTGCGCCTCATTGTGAGCATTACTGTGGTGTAGATATTTCCCAAACGGCTCTACAATATTTACAGCAACTATTAGCAAAACGCCAACCAGAACTATTACCTAAAGTCACTCTTATACAGGGAATAGCAGACCGATTAGAGGGGATAGAAGCAGAATCTGTTGATGTAATCATTCTCAATGAAATCATTCAAAATTTCCCCAGCATTGATTATTTAGTCAGTGTTCTAGAACGTGCAGTCAAAATCCTGAAACCTAGTGGTTGTATTTTTCTTGGTGGTGTGAGAAGCTTACCACTTTTAGAAGCTTTTCATACAGGATTACAACTAAATCAAGCTGAAGCCGACCTGACTGTAAGTGAGTTGAGAAAACGAATACAAGATTCTTTAAAAGCAGAAAATGAGCTAGTTATTACTCCTAATTTCTTCACAACTCTACAACAATATCTGCCGCAAATTGGTGAAGTGCAGATGGAATTGAAAGGAGGTAGTTATCATAACGAACTGACAAAGTTTAAGTATGATGTAATTCTTCGTCTCGGTTATCAGGTTGAGAACACAGAGAACCAGTCCTGGTTAAATTGGCAGCAGCAAGCATTGACAGTAGAAAGTATTCAACAAACTTTACTGATTAATCAACCTAATACCCTAAAAATTGCCAACATTCCTAACGCTCGTGTAGCTGCTGAAATTAAAACCTTGGAGTTACTTGCAACGGCTGATGAAGCTATTACAGTTGAACAGTTACGAGCAAGTTTGACGCAAATTCCCTCAGAATCTGGTATTGATCCTCAAGATTTTTGCGTCATGGCTGATGCACTTGCTTATAAAGTCAAAATTAGTTGGACAGAAAACAGTAATGATGGTTATTACAATGTAGTTTTTTGCCAACAAATTCCCGCATATAATTCAGGACAAAACAATCAGGTAATAGTTTTAAATACCCCTGTTAATCCTCAATCTTGGGGTGTTTATGCCAATAAACCATTACAGCAAAAGCAGGAATTAGAATTCATTTCACAACTGCGGAGTTTTGCCCAAAGCAAATTACCAGAGTATATGGTTCCGCAATTCTTTGTTACCTTACCAGCTTTTCCTTTAAATCCTAGTGGAAAAATAGATCGTCAGGTACTACCTGCTCCCGAACAAACTGTTAACAAAAGAGCAGATAAATTTACCTCGCCTCGCACTTCTATTGAAAAAACAATTGCAACAATTTGGACTCAAATTTTGGGTTTAGAAGCAGTGAGTATTTATGATAACTTTTTTGAAATTGGTGGACATTCCCTACTGTTAATTCAGGTACATAATCAATTAAAAGAAATCTGTCCTCACACTTTAACAGTAATGGATATGTTTAAATATCCAACCATTAGTGATTTAGCAGAATTTATAACTAGCGACCATACTGATAACCAAATATTTAACGATGAGCAAAAAACCATAGACAACCATCAAGTTACTAAAAATAAACAAAAAGAACGTCGTCAAAAAATGCAAAAGATTCGCAATATTTAAGGATATTTAGAGGTAACATAATGACAGACTCAGTAGAAAATTACAACTTTCATGGTTCAGAAATAGCCATTATTGGTATGAGCGGACGTTTTCCCGGAGCTAAAAATGTTGATGAATTTTGGCAGAATTTAAAAAATGGCAGTTGTTCAATTTCCTCTTTCACCAAAGAAGAATTATTAGCTGCTGGTGTAGATGCTAAATTATTGAATAATCCCAATTATGTAAAAGTCGGTGGGATATTAGCTGATGCTGAATTCTTTGATGCTGAATTCTTTGGCTTTAACCCCAAAGAAGCAGAAGTTACTGATATTCAACATCGCGTTTTTTTAGAATGTGCTTGGGAAGCCTTAGAAAATTCTGGTTACAGTTCTGAGAATTATTCCGGTTTAATAGGAGTTTATGCTGGTAGTAACTTAAATGGGTATTTACTTCATATTTATTCCCATCCCGAAATACTTAATTCTGTAAATTCTCAACAAATAACCATCGGTAGTGACAAAGATTATTTAACTACAAAAGTTTCCTATAAATTAAATTTAACTGGACCTAGTTATACAATTCAAACAGCTTGTTCCACCTCATTAGTTGCTGTTCATTTAGCTTGTCAAAGTTTACTATCTGGAGAATGTGATTTAGCTTTAGCTGGTGGAGTTGCTATTAATGCTAAACGTAAACAAGGTTATTTATATAAAGAAGGTGGCGTTAATTCTCCCGATGGATATTGTCGGGCTTTTGATGCTAAAGCCCAGGGAACTGTAGGAGGTGAAGGTGTAGGTATTGTTGTTTTAAAAAGATTGGAAGATGCTTTAAATGACAAAGATACTATTCATGCCATTATTAAAGGTTCTGCCATTAATAATGATGGTGCGAACAAAGTCAGTTACACTGCACCGCGAATTGAAGGACAAGCAAAAGTAATTAGAACCGCCCAAATAGTCGCGGAAGTAGAACCGGAAACAATTACTTATATAGAAGCACACGGTACAGGTACATCTTTAGGTGATCCTATTGAAATAGCAGCCTTAACTCAAGCTTTTCCAGCAAGTACAGAGAAAAAAGAATTTTGTGCTGTAGCTTCCGTCAAAACCAATATTGGACATTTAGACGCAGCCGCAGGAATAGCAGGTTTAATCAAAACTGTTTTAGCTCTCAAGCACAAACAAATACCGCCTAGTCTGCACTTTGAAAAACCAAATCCGCACATTGACTTTAACAATAGTCCTTTTTATGTCAATACTGTTCTCAAAGACTGGGAAGTTAACGGTATTCCCCGTCGCGCCGGTGTCAGTTCCTTTGGTATTGGTGGCACTAATGCCCATGTAATTTTAGAAGAAGCTCCCCCCGTAGAAACCGTTACATCTGCTCGCAACTGGCAACTTTTGATACTTTCAGCTAAAACCCCCACAGCCTTAGAAACAGCTACCGCAAATTTAGCAATTCATTTACAACAAAACCCACATTTAAATCTAAATGATGTTGCTTATACACTACAGATAGGACGTAAAATATTTGACTATCGGCGGCTGTTAGTTTGCCAAAATTCTGAGCAAGCAGTCCAGTTATTAACATCAAAAAAAGGGGTATTAACCCATCATCAAAAGTCCTGTAAGCCTTCGGTAGTGTTCATGTTTCCCGGTCAGGGAGCGCAGTATGTCAACATGGCCGCGGAACTTTATCAAACAGAATCCGTATTTGCTAACCATATTAACCGATGTGCTGAATTGCTAAAACCCCATTTAGGCTTAGATATACGTGAAGTTATTTATCTAACAGATAGCAAAGTAGTATCACGGTTAAATGAAACAGCTTTAACTCAGCCAGCATTATTTGTCATTGAATACGCCTTAGCGCAACTATGGATGAGTTGGGGCGTGCATCCAGAAGCCATGATAGGTAACAGTATTGGTGAATACGTTGCAGCTACCCTCGCTGACGTTTTCTCCTTATCCGATGCTTTGATGCTGGTAGCACATCGAGGAAAACTCATGCAGCAGTTACCGAAAGGGGCGATGCTTTCCGTAGCAATACCAGCTTCCAATGTAAAAAATTTATTAGGAGATGGACTTTCTCTAGCTGTGAATAACGCTCCTTCTGCCTGTGTAGTAGCGGGTACAAATTCAGCAATTGCAGAGTTACAAGCAAAGTTACAAGCACGAGGAATAAATTGCCGACTATTGCATACTTCCCATGCGTTCCATTCTTCGATGATGGAAGCTATCATTAATCCATTTATTGAACTGTTAGCAAAAGTTACTTTTAATCCTCCCCAAATTCCTTTTATTTCTAATGTTACTGGCACATGGATTACTACAGAACAAGTCACAGATCCTCATTATTGGGCTAAACATTTACGGCAAACTGTCTTATTTAATGAAGGCATAATTGAGTTAATTAAACAACCACAAAGAATTTTATTGGAGGTTGGACCAGGAAGAACTTTGAGTAGTTTGGTAAAGCAACATCAAAACCAGGAAATAGTTACTTTAACTTCCGTCAGTCATCCTCAAGAAACACAGTCAGATGTTGCTTTTATTCTCACTACTTTAGGTAGACTTTGGCTATTAGGAGTTAAAATTAATTGGTCTGGTTTTTATGGACAAGAACAACGTTTTCATATTCCTTTACCTACCTATCCTTTTGAACGCAAACCCTATTTAATTTCACTCAATAAACAGACTGGAATTCCAGTTAATAATGAGGAAAAATTAGATATTTCTAAATGGTTTTATACTCCCACTTGGAAACAGTCTTTACCAGTTATAATTTCTCAATTGGGTACAAAGAATTCCTGTTATTTAGTATTTGCTGATGATTGTCAAATAGGTTCAGCAATAGTCAAGCAGCTAGAGTTAGAAAATCAAAATCCTATTAGTGTATTGGTAGGTGAGCAGTTTGCCAAAATCGGTACAAACGCTTATACAATTAATCCCCAAAATCCAGAAGATTATCATGCGTTAATTGTTGATCTTCGATATCAGAATTTAATTCCCGATTGTATTTTCCATTGTTGGAGTATTACACCCAATGCTAACCTGAAAAAAGGTAGTGAGTTTTTTAACAGATGTCAAGAGTTAGGTTTTTATAGTCTGTTGTTCCTAACTCAAGCTCTTGATAAACAGCTTATTAATCAGCCTCTGAAACTCATCACTGTTACCAACAATTTACATGATGTTACAGGGAATGAAAAATTAGCTCCTGAGAAATCCACAATTTTAGCTGCCTCTCAAGTAATTCCCCAGGAATATATTAATATTAGTTGTCAAAATATTGATATATTAATTAGTGATTCAGATAATCAAATTGATGCTAGAATAATAGATAAATTACTAGCAGAAATAACAAGTAATAGCACAGATTTAATAGTTGCTTATCGTGGTCATCATCGCTGGGTAAAAACCTTTGAATCTGTGAATATAGCTGAAGCTGAAAATAAAATCAGTCCATTAAGACAAGAAGGTATTTATTTAATTACTGGTGGACTGGGTGGAGTTGGTTTAGTTGTAGCAGAATATTTAGCGAAGACAGTAAAAGCCAAACTAATTTTAATCAGTCGTTCTGGTTTACCAGACAAAAATTTATGGTTACAATGGTTAGACAACCATGATCAAGAAGATAGTATTAGCTGCAAAATTCGGCAATTACAAGCATTAGAGAAACTTGGTGCTGAAGTTTTGGTGATTAGTGCTGATGTGGCTGATGAAGGGCAAATGCGGCAGGCGATCGCACAAGCTACTCAACATTTTGGAAAAATTAATGGTGTTATTCATTGTGCAGGAGATTTACAAAAATCCATTTTTCAACCAATACAAGCAACAACTATTAACCAATGCCAAAAACATTTTCAAGCTAAAGTAAATGGCACTTATGTATTAACAAAACTTTTCCAAAATCACCAACTAGATTTTTGTATCTTCACCTCATCTCTAGCTGCTATCTTAGGAGGGTTAAACTTTGCAGCCTACTCAGCAGCTAATATATTTATAGATGCCTTTGTCCACCAACAAAACCAAATTAGTAACGTTACTTGGAGTAGTATTAACTGGGATGGTTGGCAATTTTCACCCACTACAGAAACAACTAATAGTATCACCACCACAGAGGGACAAGAGGCTTTTGATACAATTTTCAAACTCAATCATATTCCCCAAATTTTAGTTTCTACCACCGACTTAAATCTACGCATTTATAAATGGTTAGAACTGCAAAATATTAAATCTCAATCAACTCAAGAAAATAATTCTCTAGGAAAATACTCTAGACCAAACTTACTTAATGCCTATATTCAGCCTCAAACTGAAATTGAACAGATTATCACTAATATCTGGCAACAGATTTTAGGTATTAATCAAATTGGCATTCATGATAACTTTTTTGAATTAGGTGGACATTCACTATTAGCTACTCAACTTATTGCCCACCTGCGCCAAAAATTACAAATTGAAATTCCCTTACAACAAATATTTGCTAGTTCTACCATTGCTGAACAAGCTGCGGAAATTGAAAGCATCAAATCTCAAATATCTAACCTGAAAATTGACACAATTACCAAAATAAATAGAGAAAATGCCCCTGATATTTCTGTAGCCATTGATAAATTTACAGATGCAGAAATTGATTTACTTCTCAAACAATTAGCAACCTTAAATTATGTGCAGTTATGAACACAACCTTTAATGAAATATCCCAACTTAATCCAGCAGAAAAACGCGAAATATTAGCCCAAATATTGGAAAACCAAGCTATTAAACCTCAGTATTTCCCTTTATCCTTTGCTCAACAAAGACTGTGGTTTGTAGAACAAATACAACCAGGAAATTCTAGTTATAACATTCTGTTAGCTATCCGGTTACAAGGAGCGTTAAATGTAACCTACCTAGAAAAAAGTTTTCAAGAAATAATTTCACGTCATGAAATATTACGAACTAGCTTTATTGCTGTCAAAGGTGAACCTCAGCAAGTTATTTACCCTCATTTACCGCTAAAATTAGTAGTTTTCGATATTCAAGAACTACCCGCATCAGCACAAGAACAAGAAATCACAAACTTAGTTTTTCAAGAGTCACAACAACCTTTTGATTTAACTCAAATTCCTTTATTGCGAGTGAAAATTTTACAACTCAATCCTCAAGAATTTGTATTAGTTTTGACTATGCACCATATTATTACTGATGCTTGGTCAATAGAAATATTTGTGAAAGAATTAATTACACTTTATCAAGGATTTTCTGATCAGCAACCTGCAAATCTACCAGAATTACCAATTCAGTATGCAGACTTTGCTGTTTGGCAAAGAAAGCATTTGACAGGGAAAGTATTAGAAAATCACTTGAATTATTGGCAAAAACAACTAGCTAATAATTTACCAGAATTAAAACTACCAACTGACTATCCACGTCCAGAAATACCTACTTATCAAGGAGCAAAAAAGACTTTAGTAATTAGTCAAGATTTTACTGAAAAAATTAAAAAGGTCAGCCTTCAGTTAGGCAGTACCATATTTATGACGCTGTTAGCAGCATTTGAAATTTTATTACATTATTATAGCCATCAAGAAGAAATTGTTGTGGGCATTGATGTAGCCAATCGTAATAGAGCCGAAACTGAAAGATTAATTGGCTTTTTTGTCAATCAATTAGTATTACGAATATCTGTAGCTGAAAATCCAACTTTTCAGGAATTATTACAACGGGTAAAGTCAGTTACTTTAGATGCTTTCTCTCACCAAGATTTACCTTTTGATTTACTTGTCAATACTTTTAACCCCAAACGTAGCCTCAATACTTCTCCATTTTTTCAAGTAAAAGTAGTTCTAGAGACTATTCATTCTTCATCTTTGGATTTTCCAGAATTAACAATTAATCCTATTGCAAATCCTAGTATTCAAACTCAACTAGATTTACTGTTGAGAATAAAAGAAACAACCCAAGGGATCATTACTAATTTAGAGTACAGTACAGATTTATTTGCTGAAGCTACTATTACCAGAATGATGAATAATTGGCAAGAAATTTTAAATCAAGTCGTTGGCAAACCTGATTTAAAATTAGCAACATTAATAAATGAGTTAAAAACAGCCGATTTACAACAAGATAAACAAAACAAAGTCAAGCACCAACAAGAATTTCAGCAAAAACTTAAAATAGTCAAACGAAAAATTAGCACTAATTAATACCAATATATAAACCATGAAAAAACTAGAAATAAAAAATCTCCAGCGTCGAGTTGTAAATTCACAATTACAAGCATTAATCACGACGGAAACTTTTAATCATAGTGAAAGTCTACCTTTAGTGATTAAACCAATAGTTGATCACATTGACTTACCAGATTGGTTAATTGTCAATCAGGATTTTATTCATAAGCAACTACTCAAATATGGTGCTATTCTCTTTCGTGGCTTCAATATTGATACACCATCTGCATTTGAGAAATTTGGTTTAGCTATTTGTCAAGAACTTTTCCACGAAAATGGCGAACATCCCCGCGAAACAGTCAGCGGAAAAGTTTACACTCCAGTATTTTATCCGGCTGATAGAAAACTGTTATGGCATAATGAAAACTCTTTTAATCATCAATTTCCCTTAAAAATTATGTTTGGTTGTCGGCAACCAGCACAGCAGGGAGGAGAAACACCAATTGTTGATAGTCGTCAAGTTTTTCAATTAATAGATCCGAAAATTCGTGATATATTTATTGAGAAACAAGTTATGTATGTTCGCAATTATGGTGATGGATTAGGGTTAGATTGGCAAACAGTATTTCAAACCCAAAATCAGGCAGAAGTTGAAAAAAGATTCTCGCAAAATGCGATCAAATTTGAATGGAAATCAGAAAATCGTCTGCGGACTCTTTCTATTCGTCCGGCTGTAATTAAATATCCTCAAACCAGAGAATTATCTTGGTTTAATCAAGCTCAACATTGGCATCCTGCTTGTTTAGATCCGATAACTAGAGAAACACTATTTGCATCTTTTAAACCAGAAGATTTACCCAGAAACTGTTACTACGGTGATGGTACTCCCATTGAAGATTCAATCATGGAAGAAATTTGTGGAGTTTATCAACAATTAGAAGTAACTTTTCCTTGGGAGAAAGGAGATGTTTTACTACTTGATAATATTTTAGCAGCCCACGCTAGAAACCCCTTTATGGGTGAAAGAAAATTATTAGTAGCTATGGGTGAAATGACAAATTATACACAAATTGGATATTAAGGATAGTTAAAAAATGCTTAGTCAAATTCAAGGTTTTCAACTTTCACCACAACAACAACATTTGTGGAAATTCCAGCAAGACAGTTCTATTTATCGGGCTTTAGGTGCAGTTCTTATTGAGGGGAATTTACAAATTGATGTATTTAAACAAGCCCTGCAAAAAGTTGTAGATAGAAATGAAATACTCCGTACTCGCTTTTATCGTTCCCAAGGAATTAAAATTCCTAGTCAGGTAATAAATAGTAGCAATGCTTTCTTATTTACAGAGGATGAATTTCTAGAAAATCACAATTTAGATCAAGTAATAGACGAATTATTAATTGAAGAAAAAAATCAGCCTTGCGACTTAGAATCAGGCTACTTATTTTCTACAAAATTAGTCAAAACCGACAATAATCAATATATTTTATTCCTGAGTTTACCGTCTTTATGTGCCGATATCAAGACTTTAAATAATTTAGTTGCAGAAATCAGTAGTTGCTATACTGCCATTTTAAAAGGTGATGATTTTTTAGATGAACCTTTACAATATGCTGATATTGCAGCATGGCTAAATGAATTATTAGCAGCAGAAGAAACAAATTTAGGGAGAAAGTATTGGCAAAAAATAGATATTTCTACAAATAGAAACTGCCAACTTATTCATGAAAAGTACCCACATGAAACAGCGAAATTTCAACCGCAGCTTATCAAATTAATAATTGATGAGAAATTAGTGATTCAGATAAAAGAAGTTGCTAATAAATATCAAACTACAACTTCTGTATTTCTATTAAGTTGTTGGTTAATTCTCCTATGGCGTTTAACTGGTAATTCTGACTTAATTATTGGTACTTACTTTGATGGACGCAATTATGATGAATTAAAATCTAGCTTAGGTTTGTTTGCTAAATATTTACCTCTAGCTTGTAATCTAGAAGATGAAAAATGCTTTTATGATGTATTGAATCTAGTTAAAGAACTTACTAGCGAAATGTCAGATCATCAGGAAAGTTTTGATTGGGAAACTGCTGTAAATAACCAGAAGCAAGAAATTGAAAAACCATTCTTCTCCTTATGTTTTGAGTTTATAGAAACACCAGAAAAGCATATATTTGGGGAAATATCACTGTCACTTTATCAGCATTGTGTTTATTTAGAACCTTTTGAAATTAAACTTTCTGGTGTTTGCAGCATTGATGAAAAGCTCAAACTTGAATTTCACTATGATAGTAGCTTATTCACACAAGCCAATATAGAAAATATTGCTGATCAATTTGCAACTTTGTTAGCGAGTGTAGTTGAAAATCCTCAATTAAATATTTCACGTCTCGATCTTCTTTCACAATCAGAAAAACAGCACCTTTTAATTAAATTTAATCATACCAAAACGCCAGAATTACCATATAATTGTATTCATGATTGGTTTGCAGTTCAATGTCAGCAGACACCAGATAATATTGCAGTTATTTATGAAAATCAAAAACTCACCTATCAAGAATTAAATAACAGTGCTAATCAACTAGCACATTATTTACAAAGTTTAGGAGTAGGGACAGAAACCCTGATCGGAATATGTATAGAACGTTCTCCTTTAATGGTGATTGCTGTTTTAGGAATTCTCAAAGTTGGTGCAGCTTATGTACCCATTGACCCCAATTATCCCCCAGAAAGAAAAGCGTTTATTTTGGCAGATACACAAATGCCATTATTGCTAACTCAAGCCAGTTTAGCAGCAGATTTACAGACAAATAATATTACAACTATTTGTTTAGATAATGATTGGTATATTATCAACCAACAACCGCAAAACAACCCAATTCATAACACTAATAGTCATAATCTTGCTTATGTAATTTATACTTCTGGTTCTACTGGTAAACCCAAGGGAACGTTAATTTCTCATTCGGGTTTAGTTAATTATTTGCATTGGTGTACAAAGACATATAAAGTTGATCAAGGTTCTGGAACTTTGGTACATTCTTCTTTAGGATTTGACTTAACTATTACCAGTTTATTTTCTCCTTTGGTGGTAGGTAGTCAAATAGAATTATTACCAGAAAATCAAAACATAGAAAATCTAGCGCAAACTCTCATTCAAAGAAATAATTTAAGCTTAGTTAAAATTACTCCTGCTCATTTAGAATTACTCAGTCAACAATTATCAAATCAGGAAGTAGCAAGTCGGACTAATGCTTTTATTATTGGTGGGGAAAATCTAAGCACACAACATATTAATTTTTGGCGAAAGTTTGCCCCAAAAACAATTTTAATTAATGAATATGGTCCGACAGAAACTGTTGTTGGTTGCTGCATTTATCAAGTATCACAACAAGATAGTTATTTAGTAGGTTCTATTCCTATTGGTTATCCCATTGCTAATACCCAACTTTATGTTTTAGACCAATATTTACAACCAGTCCCAAAAGGAGTAATAGGTGAATTATATATTGGTGGTGCGGGACTAGCGCGGGGTTATCTCAACCAACCAGAATTAACAGCCCAAAAGTTTATTCCCCATCCTTTTAGTAATAAACCGGGAGCGCGTTTATATAAAACGGGTGATCAAGTGCGTTTCCGAATTGATGGAAATTTAGAATTTTTGGGACGCTTGGATGATCAAGTTAAATTGCGGGGTTTCCGCATCGAATTAGGAGAAATTGAATCTTTACTTTCCTTGCATCCCACTGTTCAAGATGCAGTGGTAATGGTAAGAGAAGATGTAGCTGGAGATCAACGTTTAATTGCTTATTTGGTTGTTAAACCAGACTATTCTTTATCTATTTCTAATTTGCGGAGTTTCTTGCAAGAAAGACTGCCAGAATACATGATACCTACGGCTTTTATACCTTTAGAAAAGTTACCTTTAACAAGTAATGGAAAAGTAAATAAAAAGATACTTCCTGCACCAGAACAGCTAAATTCGGAAGTAAAAGAATCTTTTATTGCTCCTCGTAATTCTCTTGAAGAACAGTTAGCAAATATTTGGGCAGAAGTGCTGAGAATAGATAAAGTTGGTATTTACAATAACTTTTTTAGCTTAGGTGGGCATTCCCTATTAGTGACACAGTTGATATCTCGAATGCGTGATGATATTGGTGTGGAATTAGTGATACAGGATGTTTTTAATTATCCCACTGTAGCTGATTTAGCCGTGATTGTCACCCAAAAATTAGCCCAAGATATAGATGAAGACATTTTAGCGCGATCGCTTGCGGAACTAGAAGAATTATCTAACGCAGATATCCAATTAATTAACCAAGGTTAAAAATTAGATGAGTAACCTACTACAAAAAATTGCAGAACTTTCTCCCGAAAAACGTCAACTACTGTTACAAAAACTTAATCAACAAAAAGGAAAAGCTGCACCTGCTAAAATTCAACCCCAAAGTCGAGATACTCAGACATTTCCTTTATCTTTTGCCCAACAAAGGTTATGGTTCTTTAGCCAATTAGAACCAGAAAGCAGTGCCTATAATATTCCTGCTGCTATCCAATTAACAGGAAACCTCAATGTATTAGCACTAGAAAATAGCATTAATCAAATAGTGCATCGTCATCACATTTTACGCACTAACTTTCAAGTTATAAACGGTGAACCAGTCCAGATGATTCGTGCAGAAACGAACCTACAAACACCAATAATTGACTTACAAAATATTCCTGAAAATACAAGAGAAACAGAAGCTATCCGTTTAGCCAAACTCGAAGCAGAAAAACCCTTTAACCTAGAAAAAGATTTACTTCTGCGGGTTAATCTATTACGCCTGAGTGAGACAGATCATGTAATTTTATTCACCATGCACCACATCATTTCTGATGGTTGGTCAACAGGAATACTCATCCGGGAATTGACAACTTTTTATAAAGCGTTTGATAGTAACCAAAAATGCAATTTACCTGAATTACCTATTCAATATATAGATTTTGCAGTTTGGCAACGTCAATATTTACAAGGAGACATTTTACAAACTCAATTAAACTACTGGAAACAACAGTTAAGTGGTAATTTACCCATATTAGAATTACCTACAGACCGTCCACGTCCAGCAATTCAAACTGACAGAGGTACAAGCCAATCTTTTACCCTTTTTCCATCCTTAACAGCAGCATTAAAAAATCTTTCCCAGCAGGAAGAAGTTACTTTATTTATGATCTTGCTGGCAGCATTTAAAGTTTTATTGTATCGTTATACTCAACAGGAAGATATTTTAGTAGGTACTCCTATTGCTAACCGCAACCGTTCGGAAATAGAAGGATTAATTGGTTTTTTTATTAATACTCTAGTTATTAGAAGTGACTTAGAAGGAAATCCTACTTTTCAACAACTCTTAACCCAAATTAAAAAAACAACCTTAGCAGCTTATAATCATCAAGATTTACCCTTTGAACAATTAGTAGAAGAACTACAACCGGAAAGAGATTTAAGTCATAGTTCTTTATTTCAGGTCATGTTTATTCTGCAAAATGCACCCACAGAAGTTTTACATTTACCAGATTTAACTCTCAAACCTTTGCAAGTAGAAAAGAAAACAGCAAACTTTGATTTAACTCTCTCAATGCTAGAAACAGAAACAGGACTAAGAGGTTCATTAGAATATAATACTGATTTATTTGATGATGATAGAATTACCCAAATGTTGGCACATTTTCAAACATTATTAGCGGAGATTGTGCTTTATCATCAACAGAATATTTCTGAATTATCCCTATTAACAACATCAGAACGGCAGCAAATTCTTCTGGCTAGAAATCATCATCAAATTTCTATTCCTCAACAGTGCATTCATCAACTATTTGAAGCACAAGTAACTAAAAATCCTGATGCAATAGCAGTAGTTTTTGAGGAAAAAATACTAACTTATCGAGAACTTAACCAACGTGCTAACCAACTAGCAAATTACTTACGAAAACAAGGAGTTAAACCAGAAGTTTTAGTAGGAATTTGTTTGGAACGTTCTTTAGAATTAGTTGTAGCAGTGCTGGGAATTCTCAAAGCAGGTGGAGCATATCTACCAATTGATCCAGCATATCCCCAAGAGCGGTTAACATATATGTTAACAGATGCTCAAGTATCAATTATTCTCACCCAAAAACAACTATTAGCAGTTTTACCAGATGAAAATATACAAACTATTTGTATTGATTCTGATTGGCAAAAAATTACTAACGAATCTCTAGAAAATCCTTTAAGTCAGGTAAATATAAATCATCTTGCTTATGTTATTTACACCTCTGGTTCTACAGGTAAATCCAAAGGAGTCATGATTGAACATCGCAGTTTAGTAAATGCTTATTTTGCTTGGGAAGAAGCTTATAAATTAACAGCCATTACCGCACATTTACAAATGGCTAGTTTTTCCTTTGATGTTTTCTCAGGTGACTTAGTTCGCGCTCTTTGTTCCGGTGCTAAATTAGTAATTTCTCCCCGTCAACTGCTACTTGAACCTGAGAAACTTTATCAATTAATGCTGCAAGAAAAAGTAGAATGTGCAGAATTTGTTCCGGGAGTATTAAGAAACTTAATCCAATATCTAGAACAAACTCAACAACGTCTTGATTTTCTAAAATTACTAATTTGTGGTTCTGATAGTTGGTATATTCAAGAATATGATAAATTCTGTCAATATTGCGGTGATAAAACTAGATTAATTAATTCCTTTGGCTTAACAGAAGCAACTATTGATAGTACCTATTTTGAAACAGAAACAACTAATTTATCTCCAGTAGCTAAAGATAAATTAGTACCTATAGGAAAACCTTTCACTAATACCCAAATTTATATTTTAGACCAATATTTACAACCTTTACCTGTAGGTATTTCCGGTGAAATCTATATTGGTGGTGCTGGTTTAGCAAGGGGTTATTTACATAAACCAGAATTAACAGCCAGTAAATTTATACCGAATCGTTTTTGTGAAGAAACAGGAAGTTTTTTATATAAAACAGGTGATTTAGGACGCTGGCTTCAAGATGTAAATATTGAATTGATTGGTCGAATTGATAACCAAGTTAAATTAAGAGGTTTCCGGATTGAATTGGGTGAAATTGAAGCCATACTTAGTAAACACCCAATAGTAAAAGAAGCTGTTGTTATTGTTAGAGAAGATCACCATAAACAGCAACAATTAGTTGCTTATATTGTGTCAGCATTGGCTGATTTTAATCATATCAATTCCACCACATTCCAGGAATTTTTAAAACAGCAGTTACCCAACTACATGATACCTTCTGCTTTTATGATTCTGGAATTTTTTCCCCTGACACCTAACGGTAAAATTGATCGTCGTGCTTTACCTAAGCCTGAATATCAAGAACTACAAACAGCTTTCGTTGCACCTCAAACTCAGACAGAATTAACATTAGCGCAAATTTGGGCTGAAATTCTGAAAGTGGAAAAAGTGGGTATTAATGATAACTTTTTTGAACTAGGAGGAAATTCTTTATTAACAACTAAATTAATGCTCAAAATTCAGTCAACTTTGCAAATAGATTTTCCTTTGCGGCTTCTATTTGAATCACCCACTATTGCGAGTTTAGCAGTTTATTTAGATAAAATTATCAAATCCGAATCTATTGATACATTGATTCCAGAAAATTTGATAGATTGGGATCAAGAAACTATTTTGGACTCGCAAATTTACCCATTAAATACTTATCAAAAATCTGCAAAACCACCTCAAGCTATATTATTAACAGGTGCTACCGGGTTTTTAGGTGCTTTTTTACTGTGGGAACTTTTACAACAAACTCAAGCTGATATTTATTGCTTGGTTAGAGCTAGAGATATAGTATCAGCTAAAAAGAAAATACAAAAAACCCTAGATTCTTATTTAATTGGAAATGAGAGTTTTTACCAGAGAATTATTCCGGTAATTGGAGATTTATCTCAACCCTATTTAGGACTTAATAAAAATGAGTTTCAAGATTTAGCTAATCAAGTTGATGTCATTTATCATAATGGTGCTTGGGTAAATCATATTTATCCTTATTCTGTTCTCAAACCTGCTAATGTTTTAGGTACACAAGAAATATTAAAATTAGCTTGTTTAGGCAAAACAAAACCAGTTCATTTTGTTTCGACTACGAGTATTTTTTCTCAATCAAGCATTTCTGGAATTCAGGTAATCACTGAAGCAGATAACAGTGATACTTATCCAGTCAAAACTAATGGCTATGTACAAACTAAATGGGTAAATGAAAAACTATTAGTAACTGCTAGAAATAAAGGTATTCCTATTAGTATTTATAGAATAGGTCGTGTTTCTGGACATAGCGAAACAGGAGTTTTTAATATTAATGACTTACTATACAAATTAATCATTGGCTGTATTCAACTTGGTACTGTCCCCAATCGGGATATTCAAGAAGATATTATGCCTGTTGATTATGTCAGTAAAGCCATAGTTTATCTATCAACACAGGAGAAATCTTTGGATAAAGCCTTTCATTTATTCAACAATCAAGTTGTGCATACAGATAATTTATTGAGGGTAATTCACTCCTATGGCTATCAAGTGAAACAAGTTCCATATCAAGATTGGCGATCGCAATTAATTAATGTTGTTGGAGATTTGCCAGAACATCCTTTATATCCACTCATCCCATTGTTCTCAGCTAAAACTTCTCAAGGTAAATCGGAGAAATCAGATACTTTACAGTTTGATTCTCAAAATGTAATTACTGGACTTGCTGATTCTTCTATTATCTGTCCAGATATTGATGATCAACTACTAAATACTTACATTTCCTATTTAGCTAAACAGGGATTTATTCACTGAACATAATTACAAAGTTTACTAACAACAACTACACCAAAAAATTAAAATCATGCAAACACAAGAATTTAAAAAACAACAACAGTCCGATCAACTTAGTCTCAATAATCATCAACAACAATATCTCAATGATTTTATTACTCGCTATAACCAGAAAACACCCAAGTCTAAACAACAATCTCAAAGTTATCGTCATGTTTTAGCTGATGTTCGCGGTTCAGCCGGTTTTCGTTCTCCTATTAAAGAAATTGTTTATCCTATCGTGGGCAAATATGCCTCTGGTGCGCGGATGACGGATATTGATGGTAATGAATATATAGATTTAATGATGGGTTTTGGTGTCAATTTATTTGGCTATAATCCTGAATTTATCAAAGAAGCTATTAGCGAAAGATTAGAGCAAGGTATTCATATTGGACCACAATCAGATTTAGCTGGTGAAGTTGCAGAATTATTTTCTGAAGTTACAGGAATGGAGCGAGTAACATTCAGTAATACCGGAACAGAAGCAGTAATAACAGCTTTAAGACTAGCGCGAGCGACAACAGGGCGTTATAAAATAGCTATGTTTTCTGGCTCTTATCATGGTCATTCTGATGCAACTTTAGTACAAGCTAAAATTCAAGATGAGATTACAGAAATAGTGCCAATGTTTCCTGGAGTCTCACCCAGTATTTTGGCAGATGTGTTAGTTTTAAAATATGGTGATCCTCAATCTTTAGAAATCATCAAACAGCATCAACAAGAATTAGCTGCTGTCATTATTGAACCTGTACAAAATAGTCGTCCAGATATCCAACCAAAAGAGTTTTTACATCAGTTGAGAAAATTAACTGAAGATGCAGGAATAGCATTAATTTTTGATGAAATGCTGACTGGTTTTCGTTTACATCCAGGTGGAGCGCAAGCATGGTTTGGTGTGCAAGCTGATATTGCTACCTATGGAAAAATTATAGGTGGGGGGAATGCCTATTGGTGTAATTGCTGGTAAAGCTAAATATATGGATAGAATTGATGGGGGAATGTGGAATTTTGGAGATAATTCTTCACCACAAGTAGCTACAACTTTTTTTGCTGGGACTTATTGTAAACATCCTTTATCTATGGTAGCAGCTAGGGCAGTTTTGCAATATTTGAAAATACAAGGTTCGGCTCTTCAAGACAAATTAAATCAACGATCTTTCGACTTTATTCAAGAAATTAATTCCTATTTTCAAGAGGATGGTGTACCCATTAAAATGGCCAATTGTGGCTCGATTTTTAATGCTGTTCCTTTTGAAAATTCTGCTAATGCTACTAAATCAGTAATATCAGAAAATAAGGATTTGATTTATTATCATCTTATTCATAAAGGTGTGTTCATTCGTTCTGGTGGTGGGTTATTATCCACAGCACATACTGATGAAGATTTAGATTTTGTCATTCAAGCAATTAAAGAAAGTGTGAAAGAATTACGAGGAGGTGGGTTTTTACCATAAATTGATTATTCTGCAAATAATTAAGTTGATAATAACTAGGAGATGCTTTCATGGTAAAAGTAGAAATTGATTCAAAATATGATTCTTGGGCAAAAATTTACAATCAATATTGGGGTTTAGAATATTGCCAACACAATTTACCTCCTTTTGAAAAGCTATTAAAGCAATATAATATTCTACCCAATGCAAAACTTCTTGATTTATGTTGCGGGACTGGACACATGGCACAACATTTAATCAATCAAGGCTATCAAGTTACAGGTCTTGATATTTCTGAATCCATGTTGCAATATGCTCGTAAAAATGCCCCTAATGCTAATTTTATTCTTGATGATGCCAGGTTTTTTAATTTGCCATCTAGTTTTGATACGGTGATTTCTCCTAGTGGTAGCCTTAACCATTTCATGAGTCTTGAAGAACTCAAAGAAGTTTTTATGAGGGTGTATGATGCACTGTTGGATAATGGTGTTTTTCTGTTTGGTTTAAATTTGGAGGAAGGTTATAAATCTTGGAATGGTTCTTTAACAGATGGAGATGTACAAGATAATTATGCTTGGGCTTGTTGTGATAGCTATAATGCAGAGGAGAAAATTGCACAATTTAAAATCACTATCTTTGAGTTAGTGGAAAATGTTTGGCAGCGTTTAGATATTAATAATTTGGTAAAACCTTATGCTCCATTGGAAATTATTTCCATACTTGAAAATATCGGTTTTACAAATATCAGCGTTTATGATCAGCAGGGAAATTTAGCTGGTGAAGAATGTAATCGCTTTGCTATTTTTGCTGGATTTAAGTTTGTTAATAAATAGTCAACACGGGAGTTAACAATGAGTAGAGAAAATACAGAAGACACCACAATTTACAAAGTTGTAGTTAACCATGAAGAACAATATTCTATCTGGCCTGCTGATAGAGATAATGCCCTTGGTTGGAAAGATGCAGGTAAAACTGGTTTGAAGTCAGAATGTCTAGAATATATTAAGGAAGTGTGGACTGATATGCGACCACTGAGTTTAAGAAAGCAAATGGAGGAAGTTGCTGGTAAAAGTTAGATAGTTATAAGTTTTCCCACCTACCTATTTATTGATAGAGAGGTTATTTATAGCGGTTCTCGGTTAAGTAACGTATAACCACCCCCAACCCCCTCCCCACTTGCGAGGAGGGGACTATGATGTAGCTCATCTGATTGGGGTAGTTTGTAATTATCAGGACTTACGCAAAACAGAACGGAAGTAGGGGTAATTCATGAATTACCCCTACGCAAGAATCAGGTTTTGAGTTCAATCTTGCGTAAGTCCTAATTATAAAAAATATTCAATTAATTTTTGTAGGATAGATATATTGCTTCCCTTTGTTAGACTTGGACGGGCTATAAGCCCATTCCACAAGATTGAATTATTAGGATTTTCAACTCATCAAAAGACTTTTGTTGCTTCCAAATGAGCTTTTATTTCCTTGCGTGTACGCCACACGGGACGCAATTTTTTCTCAGCAAAAAGTTGTAACTGGTCACTAATATGAGATGAATCTGCTTGAGTTGCATTTCCGTAGCTGGTAAGTGCCATTGCGCGGACTGGCTGAGAAAACTCAACTGCTGCGACAAAGGAATCACCACCCACAGCTTGAAAACGTCCCTCTGCTGGGGCAAAATTAACAACCTGAAATGTTCCCAAATATCCCTCAGCACCGTTAGCTGGTAAATCTATTTTTCCAGCACGCAGACGAAAAATTTTTCCCCAATTAACATCTAAGCTGCCATAGTTTTTTTCTACTTCAGTTGCTACTGTTTCTAATAATTCAACCGCAGCTTTAGGGTTAGCTAAACCATCAGGTGTAGTGCGTGGTTGGCTTTCACTCCAAGGTTGACTGAAGGCTGTATCAAAATCTAATTTATCTGCCCAAGCGGTAAATAAAACCGCACCCCTACTATCTGCATTCGCTTGTCTATCCCATTTGGCTAAGACATCGGCGGCTCGTTTTGCTAATTCGTTACCATATTTTCGGGCTGCGGGAATTAAATCATCAAGAATTCGGTCGGCTAATTCCATGCGCGTAGAATGCTTGTAGCTAATCATTTCCTCAAAGGAAATACTTTCATCTTCAGCTAACATTCTGGCAGAACGCTGGGCGCGGAAATCCATTGGACCCCGTGGTGCTATATAAGCTGGATAATTATCTGCTTTGATAGCCGTGGGAAAAGTAGTTGTCCAAGGTGCATCATTAGCATTTTGTAACCAACCACTGGGCGGATCAATAACTTTTGGTAAATCTTGATCAGGGTGAAATTTAGTCCACAATGTTTTGGATGTGTCCCCAGGAATCATGCCTTGCCAATATTTAAAATCTCCCTCTTTTCGCACGGGAACTAAACCGTTAAATAGGTGCATAATATGTCCTTTTCGGTCAGCATAAATGATGGTAAACATGGGAAGTTGCAACCGTTGTACTGCTGTTTGAAATGCGTTAAGATTTTTGGCGGTTGCCATATCCCACCACTGTTTTAATATGCCGCTACTATCTTGACCAACCACCCGTAAAGCCACGGCTTTTCCATCTTTTTCACTAATTACTGGACCGTGAATAGAGTTTTTTACTGTCAATATTTGCTCTTTAAAAGAGCCATTTTTTTGTTTGACTTTTAGTAAAGAGGTTGTTGTTTCAAAGGGGAGAACTTTGTCATCGAAAATATAGCCATCTTTTTGTAATTTCAGTTCGTAAGCATCCCAGCCATCGTGGGTGTTAACGGTGTGAGTCCAACCTAAATTATCATTGAAGGCGATCGCTAAAACGGGAATACCTACGAGTGTTGCCCCATAAGCATCAATACCTGGTGCAGTAATTTGGGCTTCGTACCATAAAAATACATTGCCCCAAGGGGTATGGGGATTCGCTAATAACATCGCTTTACCGTCAGCAGAACGTTTTGGTGCGATCGCCCAACCATTAGAACCAGGCGCGGACTTTGTATCATTAATATCTGCCACTCTTCCCGGATCAACGACAAATGTATACAGAAGTACCCTTTGCAGGTGACTGAGTACATCTTGCGGTCTAACAGGTAGCACCACTTTGACTTGCTCGTCAATTAAATCAGGATGTTCTTTAGCATAAGTATTTATTCCATCTGCAAAGGCATCTATATTACTACGAAACTGAGAACTTTGTGCTTGATACCAGGAATTAGCGCGTTTGGGTACACCCATTGTCAGTACCCACTTGTCTGATTCTAAATACTTCTCTCCCCAATATTCAGCCGCCCTTCCTCGTGCTTGTCCATAGAGTCGCAAAAGTAAGTTACCGTGACTTTGCATCTGCGCCCAACCAAATGCTTTAAAAGCACTCTGATGGCTATTGCTGTAAATATGCGGAATGCCGTAAGTATCCCAAAGAATTTCTGTGGATTGAGGAACTACACTAAAACTTTGACTACTCACCACCAAAGTAAAGATGATGCCAAGTAAAAAAGGTAAAAATCTTCGTGATTTTTGTCGCCAGTCTAGAGAATAATCAAATTTAGTTTTTGCACCGATAAACATTGTATTCATTTATAATCAAGTTCTGAAAATTATTCCAGTTAATTCTGTTAATTAACTTTTACCCTGACTGTGATAGGACTTACGCAATAACTCTCTGAAACTCTTATTTCGACCTGTCCTCTGCGTCCTCTGCGGTTTGTTTCTTCATGATTTTGCGTAAGTCCTGTGTGAGTTAGAAATCTGAGTGGCTTAAAAAAATATTAGAATAATTTAAAGTCTGGCTACTTTTTTGAATCAATACGGGAATTAATCCACTCACCTACCACCAGCGAGGGAAAGGGTATGACTCTTGTTAAAGCAACTCAACAACACTACCCAAAAGGAGATATTACCCGTCGAGTCATGGCCTTAGCTGTTGATTTCTGCGGTGCATGGTTACTGAGTTCCATAGCGGGAAGTAGTCAAATCGGGATTCAATTTGTCCAAATCTTTGTTTTTATTTTTGCTTGGCTAATTTTCCGCGTAGTCGTAGTTTACAACAATCAGGGACAAAGTTTAGGACGTTGGGCATTTGATTTAAAGATCCTAGAAGTCATAAATGGGCAAATAGTGAACAGAATTCCCCAATTCCAGACACTATTGCTACGAGAAGGGGTTATTTGTTTGTCTAGCTTGTTATTATCCATTTTTTTGGGGAATATTCTCCTTAATCCCGCTGCTATTGTGCTATTGCTTCCCCTGATCATTGACGGGGGTGCTGCTTTATCAGATACTCAGATGCGTCAGGCTTTCCATGACCGTTTTTTTAGGACTATTATAGTTTCGTCCCGACGTGGCTATTCATTAGATATAAAAATTAAGCGGCTAGTTGAAAAATTTCAACGAAATGTGAGATAATGACCATTTGTGTTAATCATCTCCAGGCTTTACAGTTTGTAAGATTATGGCTAAGAGTAAAGGTGCGCGCATAATAGTGACACTAGAATGCACCGAGTGTCGGACAAATCCAGATAAACGTTCCCCTGGTGTATCTCGCTATACGAGTACAAAAAACCGTCGGAACACAACCAACCGCTTAGAACTGAAAAAGTTCTGTACCCACTGCAACAAACACACAGTTCACAAGGAAATTAAGTAAGAATGAGTTACTATCGTCGTCGTCTTTCTCCTATTAAGCCAGGAGAACCCATTGATTACAAAGATGTAGATTTGTTGCGTAAATTTTTGACTGAACGTGGTAAAATTTTACCTCGGAGAATTACCGGGTTGACTTGTCAGCAACAACGTGTCTTGACTTTAGCCATTAAACGCTCGCGGATTGTGGCTTTGCTGCCCTTCATTAACGCAGAAGGTTAAGAAGATTTTGGATTTTGGATTTTGGATGATTATCCAATCAAAGTAGCGATCGCATAGATACTGCCCTTTGACTTGAAGTCCAAAATCTAAAATAACAGTAAAAAGTTGTCAAAAATATGCAATCAATTCATTCTCAAAAATGGTACGATGCTGCTAAATTTGAGTATGAAATTGTCATCTCAGTGAAGATTAAATGCCAGTTATTTAATCCCAAGTTTCAAGTCTAAAAAAATCTAAAAATACTAAAGCGCGACAGTTGTGGATAAGGGGACGTTAGTTGAATTTAGGGTTCAAAGCGATCGCCGTTTGGGAGTGGTAGATCGTCCAGATGGTAAAACTCGTTGGTTTGTGGTAGATGAACGTGGTCAATCCCACAGCCTCGCACCTCGCCAAATTACCTACACAGTCAACGGACAAACTTATAAACCAGGCGAAATTGCTGAGTTTCTAAGTCAAGTCCAGCCTTATCTAGATCCATCGAGTTTGGAAGTAGCTTGGGAACTACTAATTGAAGATGGGGAAACTGTCACTCCCAGCCAAATGGCGAACATACTGTTTTCAGAATCAGCACCTCCCCAGTGTTATGCAGCCCATTGTTTGTTATCAGAAGACAAACTCTATTTCAAACAAAAAGCAGAAGCTTACGAACCCCGCAGCGCGGCACAAGTAGCAGAACGCAAACACCAGATTGAAGTAGAATCACAAAAAGCAAAGGGACAGCAGGAATTTTTAGCCCGTGTAGAACAGGCGCTTCAGGGTGAAGTAGTAGAATGGCAACGACTGGATCGCCAACGTTTAGACGCACTAGAAAAATATGCGACTCTGCTTGCAGATGTTGTGATGCTAAAAGTGAATTATGACTCTTTAGCTCGTGCTTGTCCGCCTCCAGCCCCAGTATTAGAAACTATGAATATGCTGGGACGTTCTGCTACTCCCCAATCAGCCTTTCAACTCTTGATAGATTTGGGTTTGTGGAGTATCCATGAAAACCTGTTCCTGCGCCGTTCATCAATTTCCGTTCAATTTCCTCATAAGGTATTAGAAGTGGCGCAAGAACGTTTGGATTTTCCCCCCACAGATTTAGATACAAACCGTCTCGATCTGACACATCTCAAGGTATATACCATTGATGATGAAAGCACGACAGAAATAGACGATGGTTTGAGTTGGGAAATACTACCAGATGGCAAAGAACGGTTATGGGTACATATAGCCGATCCCACCAGATTATTAATACCAGAAGATGAATTAGATTTAGAAGCTAGAAAACGGGGAAGTACGGTTTATTTACCCACAGGGATGATTCCCATGTTTCCAGAGGTATTGGCTACAGGTCCAATGAGTTTGGTACAGGGAAAAGTCTGTTGCGCCCTCAGTTTTGGCGTGATTTTAGATCAAACTGGTGCTGTTGAAGATTACTGTATACATACTGGTTTAATTAAGCCTACCTATCGCCTAACATACGAAGATGTTGATGAGATGTTGGAATTAGGAGTACAGGCAGAACCAGAAATTGCCGCGATCGCTACTTGGGCAAAAACACGCAAAACTTGGCGCTATGCTCAAGGAGCTATCAGTATCAATATGCCAGAAGCGATGATCAAAGTCAAAGACGATGACATCAATATTGATATTTTAGATGATTCTTCATCCCGGCAATTAGTTGCAGAAATGATGATTCTCGCCGGGGAAGTAGCCGCACGTTATGGTCAAACCCATAATATCCCTCTCCCTTTTCGCGGTCAACCTCAACCAGAATTACCCCCAGACGAAGAATTACTGCTATTACCAGCCGGTTTCGTCCGTTCCTGTGCCATGCGCCGCTGTATGCCTAAAAGTGAAATGAGCATTACACCTGTGCGCCATGCTGGGTTAGGTTTAGATACTTACACTCAAGCTACTTCCCCCATTCGTCGTTATAGCGACTTACTCACCCACTTCCAATTAAAAGCACATTTACGTGGTGAAGGTTTACCATTCTCCGCTGAACAACTCAAAGAAGTGATGATGACAGTCATGAGTACCACCCAAGAAGTGACAATGGTGGAACGACAAACTAATAGATATTACGCTTTAGAATATTTACGTCGTCATCCTGAACAAGTTTGGCAGGTGACAGTATTAATGTGGTTACGAGAAGATAGCAATTTAGCACTGATTTTATTAGAAGATTTAGGTTTACAGTTACCTATGTCCTTCCGGCGTTCTGTCAGTCTGGGAGAACATTTATTAGTGAAAGTTAGCCTTGCTGATCCTCAAAAAGACATGATCCACTTCCAGGAGATTATGTATCAGGAAGCCCAATCTGTGACAAATTAGAGGCAGGGGAGCAGGGGGGCAGGGGAGCAGGGGAGCAGGGGGGCAGGGGAGCAGGGGGGCAGGGGAGCAGAGGAGCAGAGGAGCAGAGGAGTAGGGAAAACTTCTTAACAACTGACAACTGACAACTGACAACTGACAACTGACAACTGACAACTGACAACTAATATGCAATCTGCTGTATTTTAGAATAGTAGATTCATTAAAATATTGAAGGATGTTAGCTAGATTACCTGGACGGGTTCATTCTTTAGCTCCGATGATATCCAGCATATTAGGAAGAATAACTGCCTTAATTGGGTTAGTTGTCTTATTAGGATGGATATTTGATCTAGAAATCCTCAAAAGTGTTTTACCAGGATTGGTAACAATGAAGGTAAACACTGCGGTAGGTTTTTTACTGGGTGGAACTTCTTTGTATTTAGAGAAAAAGTCCATCAAGTACAAGCAAATATCCCTAGTTTTAGCGGCAATCGTTTTGCTGTTGGGACTACTAACGATTATTCAGTATGGCTTTAATATTAATTTAGGTATTGATCAAATCATCATTCCCGAACCTGAAAATGCTATAGCTACTTCATCTCCAGGTAGAATGGCACTGAATACAGCACTGTGCTTTTTTTTGCTCGGTTTAGCCTTAGTTGGGCGATCGCAACAAATATTTAACGTTATTCAAGGTTTAGCCTTGATTAGTTTTTTTATTGCTTTATTTGGGTTAGTTGGCTATAGTTTCGGAATTCATACTTTATATCAACTTGCATCTTTCACTAGCATGGCGCTCCATACCAGTGTAGCGTTCATATTATTGAGTTTAGGGATATTATTAGCTGATCACAAACAAGGCTGGATGCAAGTCATCATGAGTCCTTACCTTGGTGGTATTACTGCTCGTCGTCTCTTCCCAGTCATTATCGGTGTTCCTATTCTGAGTACAGGATTTTTTTTATCCGTTCATCGCAATAATACCCTACCAGTCGAAGTGGGATTTATGATCAGAGCTATGGTAAATATCTTGGTCTTAGGTGGAGTAGCATGGTGGAATGCCAAATATTTAAATAATATTGCCAAAAAACATCAAGAAAGTCAACAGCAACTCCAGCAATCTTACGAACATCTAGAAATACGGGTCCAGCAACGTACTCTCCAACTAAACACTGTTAATGATGAGTTAGAAAAAAGCCGTAGTAAATTATCTAATTTAATCAATACTCTCCCCGGAATTGTCTTTTCTCGTACTCAAGATATGAATTGGTGTATTGATCACATTAGTGATGGCTGTTTACCTGTAACTGGTTATAGTCAAACTGTCCTCAGCAATGAGAATTATCCTACTTTTGAAGATTTGATTGTTCCAGAAGACATCAGCAAAATTAACATAGTTATTCAACAAGCTATTGACCAAAAGCTACCTTATGAAATAGAATATCGAATTTTTGCTAAAAATGGTCAGGAAAAATGGTTGTGGGAAAAAGGTATTCCAGCTTCTTTTAATTCCCAAACACCACCAATTGAAGGATTTATCATTGATATTACATCACTCAAAGAAGCGGAAGCAGCACTACGTCAGAGTGAAACTAAATTTCGGGAATTAGCCGAAAATATTCACGAAGTATTTCATATTAACACTGCTGACATGAGTCAGGTATTGTATATTAGCCCTGCTTATCAAGAAGTATGGGGTAGGAGTTGTGAAAGCCTGTATCAAGATCCTCATTCGTGGAGTGAGTCTACACATCCTGATGATTATGAGCGGATGATGACAGCGTGTAACAATTTAACTAAAGGTCAATCCTTACAAGAAGAATATCGGATTTTGCGCCCTCATGGCGAAATTCGTTGGATATTTGCGCGTGTTTACCCTGTTTATAGTCAATCTGGAGAAATATTACGCCATGTGGGAATTTCTGAAGATATCACTAAGCGGAAACAAGCTGAATTGGAAATTTACCAACTCAATGAGGAATTAGAACAGCGTGTACAGCAACGCACTACCGAACTTACTATTGTCAACAAAGAATTAGAATCATTTTCTTACTCTGTCTCCCATGATCTCCGTTCACCACTACGCGCAATTGATGGATTTAGCCAAATACTTTTAGATCGTTACCAAGAACAACTAGATGATAAAGGTAAACATTATTTAACTCGCATTCGTGCTGCTACTGTACGGATGGCAAAACTGATTGAGGATATGTTACAACTTTCAAAAGTGACTCGTAGCGAAATACGATGCACTCAAGTTAATTTAAGTGAAATTGCCCAAGGAATCATCCAAGAACTGAGTGAAAGCCAACCAGAAAGACAGATCCAGTGGTTAATTGCCCCTGATTTGATTGTAAGTGGCGATCGCCAATTATTAGAAATAATGATGGAAAACCTACTTAATAACGCTTGGAAGTTTACATCTACTCAACTACATCCACAAATTGAGTTAAATAGTATGTTCGTAGAGCAAGACAATGGTTCTTCTTTAACCTACTTTGTCCGAGACAACGGTGTTGGCTTTGATGAAACCTATGCTAAAAAACTATTTCAACCTTTTCAACGTCTTCACACTACTGAAGAATTTCCCGGTACAGGAATCGGTTTAGCGACTGTGCAAAGAATTATTAGTCGTCACGGTGGACATATATGGGCAAAAGGATCTGTGGGCAAAGGGGCAACCTTCTACTTTAGCATATAAAGATGACTAAATTAAGATCAAAATCATTTATATCTTTGACCACAGTATGGCTCAATCACCTACACTACTGATTATTGAGGATAACCAAGATGATTTAGAATTGACCCTACTCGCATTTGAGCAAACAGAACTAAAAGCTAATATTATCATTGCCAGAGACGGTGTTGAAGCAATTAACTATTTTTTATCCCCAAATCAGGCATTAGCACCACTACCTGACTTAATTCTGTTAGACTTACAAATGCCCCGACTAAATGGTTTAGAAGTTATTCGGGAAATTCGAGCTAATCCTCGGACAAAGTTGTTACCTATTGTGATTCTGACGACCTCTCATGAAGAGAGTGATCGGCTACAAGGCTATGGTTTAGGTTGTAATAGTTATATTCGTAAACCTGTCGAATATAGCGAATTTGTGAACGTTATGAAACAGCTAGGAATATACTGGTTGGTTCTTAATAGTCCTCCTCCTTTTAGCACCTAACCAAACTTTTATGAATAATCAAATTAGAGTTTTAATTGCGGAAGATAATATAGATGATGCTGAATTATTAGTATTAGAGTTGGAGTCTGCAAATTATCATGTAATTTATCAAATAGTTGATAGCGTTGCAACTATGTCTAATGCTTTAAAAAATGAAGTATGGGATATAATTTTAACCGACTATTCTATGCCTCATTTTAGTGCGATCGCTGCATTAAATTTAGTCCAAGAACTAGAACTTGATACTCCTTTTATCGTCGTATCAGGTTCAATTGGTGAAGAAACAGCAGTTGAATTAATGAGGTTTGGCGCTCATGATTATTTACTCAAACAAAATTTAACAAGGCTAATTCCAGCAGTCAAAAGAGAATTACGAGAAGCAAAAATGCGTTCAGAACGCCAACAAGCTTTAAAACAAATTAGAACTTTAGCCTTTGTAGATGAACTAACAGGTTTACCTAATCGCAATGCTTTATTAAAAGTTTTGCAAATGCACATTCATAATTCTCATCATGATGCTCACAAATTCGCAGTTTTGTTTTTAGATGTTGATCAATATCGAAATATAAAATATGGCTTTGGACATATTAAAAGTGAACAACTATTAATTGAAATTGCCAAACGGCTAAAAAGTATTTTATCTCCTGATGACTACTTGGCAAAAGTTGGTAAAGATGAATTCGTCTTACTATTTGGTAATATTATTAATGCCGATAATCTAGAAATAAAAGCTAATAAAATTCATCTTTTACTCGATCCTCCTTTTCAAATGGAAGGCTTTTTAACCTACGCATCAATTACCATTGGCATCGTAGAATCGAGGATGGATTTTGCCGATGCAAATGAATTTTTACGAGCAGCAGAAATAGCTAATTATAATGCCAAGCAAAAAGCCTTAAATTCATATTCAACTGTAATCTACAGTAAAAATATGCAAACTCAAATTCTCGAACGTTTAAATGTAGAAAATCAACTGCGGCAAGCCATCTCTAATCAAGAATTACGGCTATTTTATCAACCTATAGTTTGCCTCAAGTCTCATAAATTAGTTGGCTTTGAAGCCTTAATTCGCTGGCAACATCCCCAAAAAGGTTGGATTTCACCCGCAGATTTTATTCCCATAGCAGAACAAACAGGATTAATTATTCCTCTGGGAGAATGGATTTTAGAAACAGCCTGTAAACAGATGAAAGTATGGGAAACTCAGTTAATCGCTCATTTACCACTGAGTCTTTCAGTTAATGTTTCTGGTGTGCAATTAAATGAACCAGAATTAGTGCCATTAATAATTTATCTTCATCAATTTTTAAATCAGCAGAAAGTCAACTTGAAACTAGAAATTACAGAAACTAGACTAATGAATAACACACATTCAATTATCGCTAGTTTACGAGAACTTAGAAATGCAGGTATCAAAATTAGTATTGATGATTTTGGCACTGGCTATTCTTCTCTTTCTTATTTACAAAATTTACCAATTGATACTTTAAAAATTGATCGTTCCTTTGTTTGCAAAATAGCAGATAATCCCCAAGGATTGGGTATTATTCAAGCGATTATTACCTTAGCTCATACACTAGGTTTAGATATTGTTGCCGAAGGTGTGGAAACATTAACTCAAATGGATTATTTACAATCTTTAGGTTGTGATTATGGACAAGGTTATCTATTTTCTCCAGCTATTACCGCTGATTTAGTGCAAGATTGGCTGGTATCATATTTAGAAAAAATATACTCGATCAATAACCCAGTACCGCAGGGTGGAATTAAAAATTAACAATTAAAAAAGCAGATAACACAAGCTGATTGAAAATTCTGGTGTTGCTGATAGCCATATTGAGGTATAAAATTCCTAAATTGAACCTTTAAAACTCTTACCTTTGCGTCTTTGCTACGGCAGTCGCTCATGGGGGAAACCCCCAAGACCGCGCTGCCTCGCCTTTGCGTGAGACTAAAATTCATACCCTTAATCAGCAACGCCAAAATTCTTAATGGTTGATTGATTTATGCCGTTGTGTAGTAGTTAGGCTAAAATATGAAATCTTGTACAATCACACTCAGCAGAGATATTAAGTGCTTGACAAAAAGTAACAAGTTATATTGCAATGAGCATCTCACCCACTCTACTTAAATTAAAAGAATGTGATATGCTGATATTACGTCTAAATACTTAAGTAATAATTATATTGACGTTAGTTTTAAATATTACTGTGTTTCTCAAGCCATAATGATCAGGAATTTAGAGAATGAATAAATTTACTTTATCTATCATTTTATTTAATAGTCTATTTGTTTCTATAGAAACTGCCAACGCTCAATTATTAATAAATAATCACAGCTATTCAGAAACAAAAATCACCGAAGTGGATCAAATTTCTCAGCAATTAAAATTACCATCTTCAAAAATAGCAGTAATTGACCAGAATAATCACGTAGAAAAACAAAATTTTGTGTGGGTATTTAAAGATCCCCAACAAGTTGGCAAACAACCATTTTTACAAATTACTAAAAAACCAGATCCTCCCCAAAAGACCCCTGAATCTGCTCCTACTCCTACTCTACCTCAAGAAGATGGATTAAGTGATTTTGGTGAAATTACTAAAGATACTCAAAAATCAGAGGGAATATTTACCATTTATCGCCACAAAAATAACAAGAAAATCTATTTAGAAATTAAACAAGAACAACTGCAAAAAAACTTTCTGGCTACCTCAACTTTAGAATCAGGAATTGGTGAAAAGGGGATTTATAGTGGAATGCCATTACAAGATTTTTTGTTTTATTTCCAAAAAGTAGATAATCAATTACAGTTTGTTGTGCGTAATGTTAATTTTCGGACACGCACAGGAGATCCCCAAGCAAGATCAGTAGCAAGATCATTTAGTGATTCTGTTCTCTACACCCTCCCTATTAAAAGTACCCATGCACAAAGAAAAACTATTCTGGTTGATTTAGGTGATTTATTACTAACAGATTTAGCAGGATTATCTACCAACTTAGAAGTAACTATTAATCCAGAACAAGCTTATGTTGGTAATGCTAAAGTTTTTCCCAAAAATTTAGAAATAGAGTCTATTTTTAATATTACTAATAGTGATAGTAATGCAAGACAGAATTTTGGTGTATTACCTGATAGTCGTGGCTTCACTATTAGAGTTCACTATAGTCTGTCCGAATTACCAGAACATAAATATCAACCCCGGTTAGCTGATGAAAGGGTAGGTTATTTTATTACAGCTTATCAAGATTTATCTAAAAATGACCGGAAAGATCCTTTTGTTCGTTATATTAATCGTTGGAATTTAGAAAAACAAGATCCTACAGCCGCAATTTCTCCACCCAAAAAGCCCATTGTTTTCTGGATTGATAATGCTGTTCCTTTAGAATACCGAGAAGCTATTAAAGAGGGTATTTTAATGTGGAATCAAGCCTTTTTGAAAGCTGGATTTAAGGATGCAATTCAAGTCCAACAAATGCCTGATAATGCCACTTGGGACCCAGCAGATATTCGCTATAATACCATTCGGTGGATTAATACTGTAGATGGATTTTTTGCAATGGGACCATCCCGTGTTAATCCATTAACAGGAGAAATTTTGGACGCAGACATTCTAGTTGATGCTAGTTTTGTCCGGTTATTAAAAAACGATTATCGCCAAATAGTTCAACCTCAGCAAACACAACCTCGAACTTCTTTATCGGCATTAATCAAAAATGGCCGTCTGTGCGGGAAAGGTAATCAAAAATCCCCACAGTCATTTGGCAATTTATCGAAATTAGCAACCGAGTATGATTTATGCTATGGAATTGAAGCATCTAATCAATTTGCTTTTGGTTCTTTAGCAATATCAATGTTAGGAAATAGTCCACCAAGTCAAGAACAATTAAAGGATTATATCCACCAATATTTACGTTTAATTATTGCCCATGAAGTGGGTCATACTTTAGGTTTACGGCATAATTTCCGTGGTAGTGCTTTTATCTCACCAGCAGAGATGAATAATCCCGAAATTACCCGGACTAAAGGTTTGACAGCATCTGTTATGGATTATATTCCTCCAAATATTGCCCCTGATGGTATTAAACAGGGAGATTATTTTCCGAAGATGGTAGGTCCTTATGATGAGTGGGCAATTCAGTATGGTTACACTCCTAGTCAAGCGACAACCACTATCGGGGAAAAGTCGTTTTTAGCAGCAATTACTGAAAAATCGTCTCAACGAGAATTGAGTTATTCTCCTGATGAGGATGTATCTAATAGTGATCCGACTGTGGACGCTTGGGATCATAGTAGTAATGTATTAGTTTACGCTGAGTCACAATTAGCAAATTCCCGCCGGATGTGGGAACGACTTAATCAGGGTTATCCCATTGCTGGGGAAAGTTACAGTGATGTAGAAGAGCGTTTCAATACTATCTTAGGAAATTATTTCCAGAATTTATATTATACCAGTAAATATATTGGTGGTCAGTCTTTTTATCGAGTTAAACCTAGTGAGAGTAAGGAACAATTACCATTTGTACCAGTACCAGTAGAACAACAGCGACAAGCATTAATCACCATACAAAAGTATGTATTTGCGGAAGATGCTTTGAAATTTCCCCCAGAATTATTGAATAAATTAGCACCTTCTCGTTGGCTGCATTGGGGGAGTGATATTCAAGTAGGACGCTTAGATTATCCTATTCATGATTTAGTGTTGTTGGTTCAGAGTGCGGTGTTGAGTGATTTATTAGCCAGCGATCGCTTGACTCGTCTCAAGGATCTAGAACTAAAAAGCACATCAGGAAATGCACTCACTTTGCCAGAACTATTTGATACTTTGCAAACTGGGATTTGGTCGGAAGTTTTTCAACCCAAAGGGAAATTAAAAATTTCTAGTCTGCGACGGGGTTTACAACGCCAATACCTAGAAATATTAATAGCGATGGTATTGCGAAAAGAATATGTTCCTGAAGATGCTCGCACTTTAGCTTGGTATAAACTCAAACAATTAAATACTCGATTAAGCAGGGTGAGGTCAGACGATGAATATACTAAAGCTTTTTTATTAGAAACGCGCGATCGCATTGAGAAAACTTTGAATGCACCATTGCTAGGGAATTAATTTCTGATCATCGTCCCCTTTGTTGCTTCCATAGCATACTGAACAAATTTTATGTACAATTATGATGCCCCCCAGGGGGATTTTCAATTATGATATTGTAGATAAGTAAAGTTTAGTAACAAATATTAAAAACTTTGATTAATCATACATTCCCTTCCTATACAGCAACCAACCCGACATTAGATATTAATGACAGCATTAAAAACACCTCCTTAGCAAGTGTTATATCTTTCCGAACAAGTTGGTTGGTATTTGTAGCAGCAGTTTTTTTAGTAACAGTACCAGTGTTTATAGAAGCGCCGTTAGTGCGATCGCTACCAACTCTCAGTGTAGTCATGACAGGCTTTTGGATAGCCTTGAGTATCACCTTAATGTCACGTCCCCAAACCTATCTTTGGGGTGATATCCTCTTTGGTTTTAGCTGGACTTGGTTAACAGGAGCAATTTACTGGGGTTGGCTACGCTGGGAACCGATCTGGCATTTACCCGTAGAAGCATTAGGATTACCCATTGCCCTATGGTGTTTAGCCAAAAACTGGGGTAAAGTTGGCAATTGGTTTTACTTAGGTTCTTTATTCGGTACGGTTTTAACCGATATTTATTTTTATTTAGTAGATTTGATGCCCTATTGGCGACAAATTATGAGAACAGATCCCGAAGGAGCTTCACAAATCTTACAAAATGCCTTAATACAAGTCCAAACCCCTTGGGGAGAAGGCTGGGCAATCATTCTTGCCCTGATGCTCACAACAGTAGGAATAGCCTCTTTACTAAATAAGCAATATCATTGGTATGCCTTTGGGGGCGCAGTTTTGAGTACAATCTTAGTAGACAGTCTATTCTTATTAGCAGCGGCTCTTGCGTAAAATTTCCATAAATTGAGGTAAAACCTCAAAAAATGGGCGCAAAAGTGCTATTGAGTATGATTTTTGGCAAAAGTCAAGTCAAACTAAATAGTAGGAAATATTGTGGATATTAATACGCTGTATATTAGTTTTTGATGACTGTTGTGTTAGCTCTCAAGCTGAAACGATGAGGCTAAACCATGAAAAAACAAGGATAAGTTAGAAAATAAATTGTTCTAACAGCCCCAAACTTCTGGTTAAAGCCTTACAGTTCATAGCTTTTGGCTGCAAATATTCAACAATTTAATTGCTGTTTGATAGAAAGAGGTAAAAAATCGTGAAAGGATTGGTGCGTTTATTCACAGTATTCACATTGTTACTAAGTTGCTGGGGAATGCTGGGAACTACTCAGACAGCCCAAGCGGCTAGTTTCAATAGCTTTGTAGGGAATCAAGTCCCAGTTTTGGCAATTGCCCGCCAAAACAAAGCAGATTTGAAGCTGGGAACAGAGTTTGGGAAGAAAATTGATTTGAATAATACTAATATTGCCGCTTTCCAACAGTATCCAGGACTGTATCCCACTCTGGCTAAGAAAATTATCGCTAATGCTCCCTACGAAAAAGTAGAAGATGTATTAAATCTGCCAGGATTGAGTGATAAGCAAAAACAACGTTTGCAAACTAACTTAGAAAAGTTCACAGTTACAGAATACGAGCCTAACTTTAACGAAGGCGATGACCGCATAAACAACGGTATCTACAGATAACTCTAGTTGGTAATTGGTGATTGGTGATTGGTGATTGGTAGAAGCAAAAGGCAAGATGTCTAATAAATATCCCTATTACCCATTACCCATTACCCATCACCCATTACCCATTACCCATTACCCATTACCCATTACCCATTACCCATTACCCATTACCCCATCTTGCCTGATATAGATATTCCTAACCAATTTGATGTTTTAGTAGTCGGTGCTGGTGCAGCAGGACTATACACAGCCCTATGTCTACCAGAATCCTTAAAAATCGGCTTAATTACTAAAGAAACAGTTTCTCTATCTGCCAGTGATTGGGCGCAAGGTGGCATAGCTGCGGCTGTAGATCCAGAAGATTCGCCAAAACTGCATATTGAAGACACACTTAAAGCGGGTGCGGGTTTGTGTGATCTTGCTGCTGTAGAATTCCTAGCGGAACAAGCCCCTAGCTGCATTCAATCCCTCGTTAATTTAGGGGTAGCTTTTGATCGCCATGATAATCACTTAGCTTTAACCTTAGAAGCAGCCCATTCTCGTCCTCGCGTTCTTCATGCAGCCGATACCACAGGGCGGGAAGTAACCACAACCCTGACAGATCAAGTTCTGCGTCGTGAGAATATCCAAGTAATTCAGCAAGCTTTGGCTTTGAGTTTATGGAAGAACCAGCAAACAGGTCATTGTTTGGGAATTAGCCTATTTTATCAAGGAAAAATTACCTGGATTAAAGCCAGTGCAGTGATTTTAGCTACTGGTGGTGGTGGTCAAGTATTTGCCCAAACGACTAACCCAGGAGTGAGTACAGGTGATGGTGTGGCGATCGCTTGGCGGGCTGGGGCGATTCTCCGGGATTTAGAATTTGTCCAGTTTCATCCTACAGCCTTGAGTAAACCAGGACGTTTTCTGATTAGTGAAGCTGTCCGTGGTGAAGGAGCGCATTTGGTGGATGACACTGGGCGACGTTTTGCCTTTGATTACCACCCAGCAGGGGAACTAGCACCGCGAGATGTGGTCAGTCGAGCTATTTTTAGTCATTTACAAAAAACGGCTGCTGACCCGGCTACAGCGAATGTCTGGTTAGATATGCGCCCGATTCCGGCTGACAAAATTCGTCACCGGTTTCCGAATATCATCAATGTTTGTCAACATTGGGGGATTGATGTCTTTACTCAACCTATTCCCGTTTCTCCGGCTGCTCATTATTGGATGGGTGGAGTGAGTACAGATGTGATGAATCGCACGAATATTCCCGGTTTATACGCCATTGGGGAAACTGCTAATACGGGAGTCCATGGTGCTAATCGTTTGGCTAGTAATTCTCTGTTGGAATGTATTGTATTTGGGGCGCAAATGGCTAATGTTGATGATGAAAAATTGAAAATTGCACAAATAGACTCTCCCCCAAATATTGAGACTATTGATTTTAGCTCATCTGCAATTGATTGGGAAAATGAACAAAGACAACTGGAAGCAATCCGTGAAAATTTACCCCGTCTAGTTTGGCAAAGTGCGGGTATTTGTCGAGAAAAATCAAGTTTAGAAAATGCCATTTCTCAAGTTGTATTTTGGCAACAAGAGTTTGCGGCTTTACCTTTAAGTCAATTATTATTAACTTTGCAATCTACGCAATCAGTTAATTTTCATCAACCACAAATTGAAAAGGAATTGAGGCTTTGGGCAGAAACCCGTAATTTATTAGATATTGCGGAATTAATTCTTAAAAGTGCTGCTTTTAGAACCGAAAGCCGGGGTGGACACTATCGTTTAGATTACCCCGAAACTGATCCTAATTGGCAAATTCATACTCTTGTGCAAAATCAGGAATGGTGGATAGGTAATAGGTGATATTATCTGCGATTAAACACCTTTTAGTCAAAAAGTCCCGCTAGAGTAATTTTAAATTTAATTCTTGCAACGTATTAGCAAGAGGATATCCAGCAGGATCTAAATTAAGACGACAAAAGCCAGAAGTAAGTTTAAATAAAAGTATCCCCTCAATATATCGGGAAAAGGGTTATTCAGTCATCCATGACGAACCAAAAGAATTGATAGCAGATTTTTGCCGAATAATAGTTGCCAAAGAGGGAATATTTCCCACCTGAGCAATACTATTGCCAAAACCCTGAAACCCTATTGATATCGTCACGATTTTATTGGGTTTCAGACCTATTTGGGAAAATTGGCAATAGTGTTGCCTGAGAAATCCGGTTACGAATATTCTGGGAGAGATTCTGTCAGCATTTCCGCAACAGGCTTAGGGATTTGATTCGTAGTTTGTGGTAAATAAAGATTATGTCCAGGAATTGCTGACATCTGGATATTTTCTTGTTTAAACCGTTCCTGAATCATTTGGATGACATCTTCATGAACTCCCCAAAAATCATCGGTTGTAGTCCAACCACTGACACCAATAGAAAAATAATATTCTTCCACTGACCAGAGAAATTTTCCTGGTTTGGGATCTGCAAGAATTTTTGGATGTGATTTAATGATTTCCACCAACAATTTTTGCACTTTTGCTAAATCTTCATTCAGATCAATTCGCAACCAAATAGATACTTTACGGATTTCTGCATAAGTCAGATTTTCTATCATTCCCCCCCAAACATTATTATTGGGGATCACGTACATCTGACCTGCGAAACCTTTAATTTTAGTGCTGGCTAGAGAGATAGAATCTACATAACCCCAAATACCACCAACTTTGACTTCATCACCAATATCAAAGGGTTTGTTAAACATAATCATCAAACCACTGGCAAAGTTACCCAAATTGCTTTGTAGGGCAAAAGCTAACACGAAACTCGCACCCCCAAGTAAGGCTAAAATTGGACCAAGGCTGACTTCTAGTGCTGTTAGTGCCAACATGACACCGACGACAACACCACCACGCTTGATGACCATGACTGTAAACTGGCGCAATAATTCAGATGCACCCCCAATCCGTTTTAAGGAGCGATTGAGGATAATTCCTAGAATCTGAGAAACAAGGGTAGAGGCAATAACAATACCGACGAATTTACCGATGTTTGCTGCCCAGCGTAAGCCACCTTCTCCTGATTTCACCCAACTTACCAAGCGCACTCCCGCACCTTCCGTGTCTTGTAAGTCAACTGCAACTATGCTGATGGCTTCGATATATTGTTGATAAGCTTTAGGATCTCCGCCTTTGCTTTCTAACTCTGCAAGCACAACCTTGAATCTATCAATTACGGCTGTTCTTTCTGATTGTAATTCTGTAACGTTAGCTACGAGTTGATTTTTAAATTTTGCTTCTGCATCCGCATTTTTATCTAATTGTTCGGCAGCTTTTTCTAGTTTATCTCCCTTGGTTTTGAGATTGTCTTTATCGTTAACAGTCTCAACTGATCCTGCAACTTTGGTACTCCCATCACCTTCAATTGTAGTATTGTCTAAAGCCGTTGCAGCTTTATTTAAATCTTGGGAAGATTTTTTAGTAGCATCTGGGGTTTTAATCCCTTCTATTTCTTCTCTCACTTGCTTGAGAGATTTTTGGGCTGTATCTAGCTTTTTAGTTGCTTCTTTAAATTCAGGTGAATCGGGAACAGCTTCTTTTTCCTTGGTTTGGGCTTCTTCAAAAGCCTTGATTGCTGCCTCTAATTTATCAATCTTCTTTGTAGCATCAGTGTAGGCTAACGAACCAGCAGTTAATTCTTCTCGCTGTTTCTTGGCTTGATCTAATGCTTCTTTAGCTTTATCTAATTCTTCTGTTTCTTTAGCCTTGTCTATGGCCTCTTTTAAAGTATCATCTTTTTGAATATCCTTTTTAGCGTCTTTAGCTTCCTTAATAGATTCCTGTCCTTCTTTCAGCTTTTGTTTGGCTTCTTCTAATTTTTTTGTAGCCTCTGCATATTCTGGAGAACCAGGCGTTGCAGTCTTGAGTTGTGCTTCTGCTGCTTTAAGAGCTTCCTGTGACTTATCTAAGGACTCAGATGCTTCTTTCTGTTTGTTGATGCTGAGATTTTGCCGTTTAATAGCTATTTCTGCATTACTAATTTTTTGAACTTTATCTTTTAGTAAAACCAACCAAGCCGCTGATTCGTTTTGCAGTTCTTCTAATGTTAATGGCTTAACTAATAGTTGCAGTTCGTCAATAGGAACAGTAGGATCTTGAGTTGTAACTGCAAATTTGGGATCTCCAGCAGCAGGTTGAACTTTTTCGACTTTTGCTTCTTCTGTGGCTTTTTCTTCTGTTCTTCCTGGTGTAGTCCATAGTGCAAATGCAAATACTACACCTGCCAAAAAAATAGCACGAACTCGATAGCGCATCAATATTTTACCCTTTTTTAACAAAAAAACTTACTTATAGCAGTATATAACCACACGAGACATTGGTGACAAGGCGGTTGAAGATGAGATGTGGCAATAATTTGAGAAAATAAGGGGGTAAAAAAATAGAGCTGTTTAGCTACCTTGTCACCCGTTAAGGACGAAAAATTAAGAGTTTGAAACCCATGAAGATGGGTTTTGTCTGTGTAGCCGCGACTTCCAGTCGCCAGGGCTTCTAGGGTAACTTCAAATTTAATTCTTTTAAAGTTGGATCATCTGCTTTTATCGTAATTGTATTAGGTTCAGCAGGTTTACCATTCACTTTTAGTTGATAAATTCCTTGTCGTAACTGTTCTAAATAGAAAACACCCGCACTATTTGTAATAGATATAACTGATGATTTAGTATTAGGATCAATAGCTTCAACTTTAGCACCAGCAATAGGGTTTCCTTCTGCATTTGTAGCGATTCCAGCGAGAGTGTAAGAAGGTTGCAGGGGAATAAGAATAGGTGTATAACTTCCCTCCACTACTTTCACAGCAAAGGTACTAATTGCAGGTTGGAAATCAGGAGGAAAACCAGCAGGTTCTAAGTCTACACGATAAGTTCCAGGAGCAAGACGCATCATAAATCTATCCTTTTTAATCTCAAATTGCGAAGGTTTCACAACTTCATTATTAACAATTAAAAACTCTGAATTATCATTATATATTTCTTCATTATTATCTCGTTTTCCATTACTATTACGATCTAAAAATGGGATAACTAATAAACCTCCTTCAGTGCGGAAACGTTGGATTTGTCTATCTCCTGGAGTTATCCCCTGTTGAAAACCCAAACTAGAAACCAGTTGAATACTGAAACTATTTTGATTAGAATTTAGAGAAACTCCTTCATAACGTGCCTGTAACAAAATACCTGGTAAAATAGTTGTTCCCAGCGTTCCATAAATTCCTGTTCCTAAAGAACCGATTCTATAACCTAATTCACCTTGCCAAAGATTCTCACTATATCTAGTATAACTTGGAGAAGTATAACGCCAATATGCAGTTAGCAAATTAGCATTTTGAGAAGAACTAAGAGTTTCATAGTTAAAAATTAAAGACTGATAAGGATTAAATAAATATAATAGTTGGGAAGAAGTGCTAGTATGATTACCACGATGATTAAAGAACAATTTTCCCAAATTTTGATTTAAAATCCAACTTAATCGAGCATTTGTATCAACATTCACTAAAGCAAAAGTAGAAGAATTACCACTACTAGAAGAATAGCCCAAACCAAAATTTTTCTCTTTGTCTAAATCTCCACTACTATAAAATCTAAATTGATTTGACATCTTCAAATCAAGAGTATAGCGAGTAGATTTTAAATCATTACTTAATGTGGCATAAAGATTAGGATAACCATCCCAAATTAGATTGGTATTAATCTTGATATCATCTCCTATTAAACCAGAAACAGTCATTCTGAAAGGAGACTTTTGCGGCTGATAAAAAAGCTCTGTCAAACCTTGAAAAGATGAATCATATATACCACCTAAACTTACAGTTAAATCCTTTGTTAATCCCCATCTTTGACTTATTCCTCCACTGAATTGGGTAAACTCTCCCAGAAAATCATTATTATTTAAACGTCGTTTCCATCCTCCAGAAATAATTAAAGCTGATGTTCCTACTGACAGTTTCTCAGGTAATAAATTAAAACGAGCATCTTCAATTCGTGGTTGAGCAGTTAAAACACCTCCAGGATATAGTAAAATTTGATAATTTCTACCTATTTGTCTACCCACAGGAATATTATCAAATCGGTAATTTCCTGAGCCGTCAACTAACTGTTCAGCTATCACATCCGAGCCATAAAAATTTTTAACAAGACGTGCTAAAGTTCCTGGTTCAGCACGGCCTGTCACTGTTCCAAAAATACGCTCTGGTTGTAATCTTTGACTAGGATTTACACTACCACTTCCATAGCTAGGAAACGGAGAAAAACCTTGACGTTGAATAGTAGTAAATCCCCAAAAATCTCCCGCACTTTGACTGCGCCAAAAAGTGGGTTGTGAACCTAAATAATAATCACTATTATCTGTTTGTTTGAGGATTTGTAGTTCTGATAATTGCCAAGTTTTACTATCTGTGATATCACTTTGATTAACACGCACAAACCAACTACTATCAAAGATTGTCCCCACTGCTGATAAATTACCTTGATTCTTTAAATCTGAGGTAGTTGTACCACTCAAATTAACCCTCTGTTCCACCATACTCAATGTGACATCGGGAGCAGAGATTTTCGGTAATCCTGTTAATAGTACAGGCTTTTTTTCTATATTATTACTATTAGTAGATTTTACTTCAGGAACATCAAAAACAATAGCATATTCCCGCCAATCAAATTTAGATGCAATTCCGAAGATATCTTGAATTTCTTTGGGAGAAAGCACTAATCCTAATTCTGGATCATTATGTAGTTTATTAGTATCAAAACGAATAACTTTAAAATAAGAGCGTAACTCAACTTCATTCTCTGATATTCTTTTAGAAGTAAACTTCAATGCTTCCAAAACATCATCATAAGGAATTAACCAATTTTCAAAATTAATCGCGTCTTTATCCGTAACCTTACCCCGCACTAACACCCCATCATTAACACTGCGGTTCCCGACATTTAACCCAATAATAAAAGTTGGAAAATTATCATTTTTTGGCGGTGTTGAATTTGTTTGAGTTAAAAAAATTGGCAATTTTTCATCTCCAAAATATTCCGGTTGTGAAATATTTTCAATCGGAGTTTCTATGAATATTTGCTTTTGGCTATTTTCCTCATTTAAAGCAATTTTATTAGGTAACTCTGCTGCTAAAATTAAAGTATTTTTGTCAGAAAAACTACAACTAAATAAATTAAAAAAGCAAAGTATTTTTAGACAATTATTAATGTTTGAATGCACTATTTAACTATGCCAAATCAAGGAGAAAGACGGTTTTTTGCTTGCATATTCACAACTAAAAATCGCCTTTATTAATAAAATTTTAGGGGACAATAAATTTGACACTAAAAGGAATTTTATTAGTTCTATTTACACCCCATCCTAAACTACCAGAAAGTTGATATTCTCCCGGTTCTAATTGAATTTTTTTAGCAGCACTAGAATAATCAACAGCGAGATAACGTTCTCCTTGAGTAATTACCGTCGTATCCATACCTCTACCACTATAAATTTGTTTATCTCCCTTTTTAATATTCCATTCTCCTTGAAGAATTGCACTAGCTTTGCCAGTATTCTTAACTAAGAGTTGAAGTTGTTGTGATTTAGGATTATATCTAGCATTAACCACACTCAAATTATGGGAAACATTGCCTTTGCGAACATAAACAGCTACTCCGACTCTGGGAACAATTGCTGTTTTAAAAATGACACTACTATTTGCACCTTGTTCTTCCTGAATTGTCGCTTCTAAATTTTCTGTGAACAACATCGCCCGATACTCACCATCGGGTAAACTGGGAGGAAAACGGGCAATAAAACGAATCCGACGATTATCTGTACCAGGAACTTGCAGTTCTCGTGGTGAAAATTGTAAATAGGGAGTTAAATCTAAAGGACTGGAATCAACAAGTTGAAATCCTGTTTCTACATCATAAGTAAAAGGTAGACTATAAACGCGAGCGCGAAACTCTTTTGCGTCTCTATTTGTAACTGTAATTGTTCCCTGTGCTTGTCCCCGCTTTTCGTTGGCTTCAATTACCAGTGGAGAAATAGCAATATCAGCTTTAGCAGCATTTCCCCATAATAAAAAGGTAGATAAGAACATACTACTCAAGGAGTATAGAATTAGTTGCTTAGAAGGAATTTTCATACTTAATTTTTCTCTTTGATAAAAATGTGAAATATCATAAAACAAGGATTGGAGCTTAAACCCAGGCATCCAATCCTTGCAAACAACAAGATAACTAAAGCGAGTTCATAAAAGCCTACTTTTATTCAGGAATTAGGCTTTTTATGGACTCTGTTCTAGTTAGGGGCAGCAGTAACAGTAACTCTATACTGATAGATTCCAGGCACAACATTACCAGAACTACCTGCATTCCCAGCATTCATAGGTATCCTAAAAGTATAATTTGTGTTAGCAGCAATAGAGAAAGGACTAGTAGGATTTGATGTCCATAAGTCAGTGCCAACGCTAGCACTTGTGACTACGGAAGAGGTTCCTGTATCGTAAAGCAAAGCTTGCCTATTCGGATCATTGAACCCAGCAGGTGCTGACAACCGAGCGGGAGTTGATACGCTTACTAAAGCAGCACCATTACAATTAAGACTCGTTTCACCTGCAATACCTATATTGAAACCTGGTACACTGCCATTACTACCTTCCATCCGTTCAGAGTTCCCGTCAGGCTCTAACAAGCCATTTTGAGTGGAATTAAAGTTGCAAATCGTTGGGATATTACCTGAGAAATCAACGTTCTCATCTAGGGCTTGGGCTTTGGGGCTAAAAGCAACAGCACTGAGAGTAGCAACACCAGCAACTAAAGCAAGACGACGCATTTTCATTTATATAACTCCAAACGTTATTTTTCTCTTTCTATTAGTTAGACGTTTATAGCAGTCCAATTGTGAATTATTTAACTAAATCAATTTATATATTTTTTCAATTCTAATCATCAAATTAGTAAATGATAACTTCTTGTCAAACCGCCTACTTTATATATATTGTGAGTGAATCTGTGTAACTTGACAAAGCAAAATCAACCCCACAATTTTTTGATGATGTTTGTGGGTAGCAATAATTTGTATTAAGTTAAAATACAGCAAAAAATAATCCAGATCCCCGACTTCTGAACATTATTGATCTATTGATGGAAATGATAAAAAAAGAAATCGGGGATCTTATCCCCCACTATCAGTCCACATTTGCCAAAAGACTTGGTAATAAAATAAATAAGACAATATGGCATTAATTATCGTGGGGTAAACATCTTGTCTGCCCTGAAAATTGCACCATTTCAAGGTTCTGGATAGTCTATTTTTTCCTATTCTCCAAAACTCCAAAACATCCACTACAGGTAGATAATCATCATTTACATCAGACTCTTTGATAACCTCTTCAAATTCTCCATCAGATTGGCTATCTACCACGACAAGCTGCAAAACAATAACCTCTTCTTCCTGTTCATTTTCAACTACAATTTCTACTATTTCCAACTCATCGTATAAAACCTCAGTCTTAGAAATAGCTATTTCTAGCTGTTGAGTGTTGTTAGATATATTACTTTTTCTCGACTGAGAATAAACTGGATTTTGATTAATATGTTCACCAATATAATCTTGATGATATCTTTTTTTTAAAATTACTCGTGCTTGGGAAATCCGCTTGCGGACATTATCACAAGAAATATTCAGTTTTTCCGCAATTTCTTGATATGAAATTTCCTCTTTAAAGTGCAGAATAAAAGTTTCTCGCAGTCTAATTGGTAACTCATCAATAGCAAGACAAAAAAAAATTTTTAGTTCTTGTTGCGTAGCAACAAGAACTGGTGTTTCTTCCTGACTAGCTATTTCTTGTTCTTCAAAACCTATTGCATCCAAACTCTCAACTTGTCTTCCACCCCGATGACGTTCTCTATGTATATCTACGCAAAGATTATAAGTTAATTGACTTAACCACGCTTTAAAGTTTTTAATATCAACCGGAGAATTACTGATTTTATCCCAGGCTTTCAACATTGCCTGACTGAGTGCATCTTCAGCATCAGCGACATTATCCGTCCATTTTACACAGCAAAGATACAAATAGTCCTGATGTTGTTGCCATAATGGCCAAAAGGTTGAGTCCATATCCTGATGATCAGCATACATATAATAGTAAGTAAGAATTACACGAGTACATATTAAACTAATTTTTAGCTCTGTTAGCTAGATAATAACAGAGTAATTAATCATTAGCTTATGAAGAAACCGTATATTTACTTAAATGTATAATCTTTATCTAAATTTCATATATTGAAATACGGGTTGACAAAAAGGAGATTTTGTGGATTTTTTATATAAATATCCAGTAGGGGTAAAGTAAAAGCTCTTTGGTGTCAACTTAACGTGAAATCCTTGTAATGACGTTATATCAGCGGTTTGAATCTAAGTTGACACCTATGAGCATTGCTAAACTCCTACTCTCGATGCTTGATTACTGGTTTGCTGGATGTAGTCTGATCTCTAACGGAAATATTTAAAGTTTTTTGGACCTGTATAACCAGTAATATTCGCTAGTTCATCTAGGTTCTGTACTCCGCTATAGGTTTTACCATTAATAATCCAACTTGGGAAACCTTCAATTTTTGCGGCTTTACATAATTCTGGTTTACCTTTGGGACTATCAGCAGCACACTCTACAGCAGAACTTTCATTCAAAATTGCATAAGCTTCTTTACCAAAAAGTAGCTTTTGTTCGTGGCAGTGCGGACACCAATAGGCTACATATTCTTTAGCACCAACTTTGGCAAGATGTTGAGCTAGGGCGATTTCTGCCTCTCCAGAAGTAGTAGTAATTTCCCAGCCAAACGCAGGGTTCGGTTCTACTTTAGGTGTAAAGGTAATTGCTGTAGGTTTACCATCTGTTGATTCAGGAATTTCAGCGGATTGGTTGACACCAGCATAAACCCCTAAAGTACCAATTAGTGTCACCATCGCCACAATTAGAGCAGTAAATAGAAGTTGTCCAATATCTTCCCAATCTCTGCCAATAATGGTTAGCACTAACATAGTTAATGCAAAGGAGGCAGAGGCGATACAGTAAACACATACGGCTTGGAGTTCAAACGCCAGGACATACATTAAATATGCACTAAACACTGTCATAGCGATCGCTCCCATAAACAGCAACCACCAAGTCAGATTTTCTATTTGTTTCTGATTTTTGGGATTTGTTCCTGAGTTCAATGCTAAGGGAGCTAATGCAAATATGAACATACCTATGTATGCTAATAAACCAAATATAGGTAATGGTTGACCCAAAACCGTAGCCCAAGGACTGGAAAGAACATCTACACAACTTTTTACATTTTCTGGTGTAGTGCAAACTGTAATTTTACCTGTGAGCTTTTCATAGGTCAGATAACCTGTATTCAGGATACCAAATCCAGCGATCGCTCCAATCAATGGACGCGACCATTTATGAATCCAAGGAGTAGAACGACGACGAATCATAATATTGGTAATTGGTAATTGGTGATTGGTGATTGGTAATTAACAGGTGACTTTTTCTCTTTCTTCTTCCTTCTCTTTAACCCTTGACTCCTTAATTAACTCCTGAACTCCTGAACTCCTGAACTCCTGAACTCCTGACTCCGCCTAGATGATCACCTTTAACATTCCAATTGCGATGGGCTGCTTCTACAAACTGACTGACGCGAATGGGGTCTATTGGTTGCTGAATTTGACCATGACGTTTGAGAGAACTGGATACAATCACACCGTTAGCAGCTTGTAGTAGAGTGCCAATATTTTCCCAACTTGCGCCACTGCCAATCAAAACAGGAGTGCCAGCCGCCGCCGCACTAGCTAATTCTAAATCTTCTTGGTCTGGTGGACTACCCGTAGCCCAGCCAGATAAAATTACCGCATCGGCCAAACCTCTTTCAATAGTATCTTTAACAGCAACAGTTAGATTAGGAGAACTTAACGGACGGGCGTGTTTTACCAAAACATCAGCAAAAATTTTCACATCAGATCCTAATTCTCGCCGATACCGCAGTAACTGATGGGCTTCCCCCTCAATTAGTCCTTGGTCAGTTGCCATCACACCTATGAGAACATTGATACGAACGAATTGTGCCTTTACGCAACTAGCAATAGCGATCGCACTTCTGCCATCATTCCGTAACACATTTAATCCTACAGGCACAGTGACTAAATTTTGTATGCGTTGGACAACCACAGTCATGGCACTCACAACTGCGGGATCAACTTGATTTTTGGTAAATGGGGCATCGAAAAAATTCTCTACAATAATCCCATCTACCCCTCCACTGGCGAGGGCTGTGGCTTCTTGTTCAGCGCGGTCGATCACTGCTTTTAGGCTACCGCCCCAACGGGGTGAGGTAGGAAGGGGTAGCAGATGTACTACGCCAATAATTGGTGTTTGGGTGTTAAATAACTGATGTAAGTCCACGTCTTTAATTTACTTGGCACAGTCTGGAATGCTTGCCTATCCCCACTCTCCAGACAAGGGGGCTTCAAATGGCATCAATAATTAGACAGTGAGAACCAAACAAAAAATGTAGATTCTCTACCAGGTATTACAGTATTCTGTCTTCTTGTACTAATATTAAGTTGCTTTAGGGAACTCTTAACAGAGAAGAAATTGTAATTTTGCTAATTACGTATTCCTAGTCTAAACTAGATATAGTAGAGAACAAGTCCCACAATTTTGGGTTTTAGCTGAAAAAGTAGAAGCCTCTTATGTAGGTTGGCGTTAAAAATAGTCGTTGGGGCAGGGAGCAGGGAAAAAAGGGTTTCATTCCTATTTACTTTTCTTCACACATTTTGTTTATCTCATATCCACCTTCTTATCTATCCATAAGATAAGTTTTTGAGCCTCTGTTTGCTGCCTCCTCCTCAAGATGGAAATTAACTTTAAACCTTCCATAAGATATGTTAAGATAAAATCTGATCAGAAGAGGAGTTTGCCACTCACAAGATGCAAGGCAGCTTCCCGTCATTTAATTCTAAATGCCGGAGTAGCATTACTGCTTGATAGGCGTAGTCGCGAGCGCGATTTCCCTGAGGGTAGCGGCTTCTCACAACAGACCTCTTGGTCGGCTTCCCGATGGGTAAATTAACAACGCCCACGCTGCGGTAATATAAAATACCAATAAGCGAATTGTTAAAAAATATTACGAGTGTCAGACTTACCCAAAGACACTTACAATTACCCTGGGAAACAAATTAGTAGAAAAATCATAGTATAGACTCCATCAATATAATGATGAGGTCTATGGTTATGTGTTTACTAATTCAAGTTATTAGTTATATAGATTAAATCTGGTAATTAGTAGCGGGTAGTTGGGTGGGAATTACAGCAGAAGTCAGGAGTAACAGAGTAAAACTCATTTGATACTTGATTTTTTTGTTGAAGTTTTATACTTCATTGATCTGCAATCTCCTAATATTTGTTGATTTTCGACCCAATAATTGAAAGTTAATGGACAAGAAAAAACAGAAGATTTATTGAAAATATGGGTGAAAAGCCAACGATTGCCATTTCTCACCTGGGCTGCGAGAAAAATCGAATTGATACAGAACATATGCTAGGGCTGCTAGTAAACGCAGGCTATGGTGTAGATAGTAACGAAGAATTAGCAGATTACGTAATTGTTAATACCTGTAGTTTTATCGAAGCAGCTAGACAAGAATCAGTAAAAACCCTAGTAGAACTGGCAGAAGCCAATAAAAAAATCGTGATTACTGGTTGCATGGCGCAACACTTTCAAGAGCAACTATTGGAAGAATTGCCAGAAGCAGTAGCGGTAGTGGGAACAGGAGATTATCACAAAATTGTTGATGTGATCGAGCGAGTAGAGCAGGGAGAAAGAGTTAAAGAAATTACTGCTGAACCCACATATATTGCTGATGAAACCACACCACGTTATCGAACAACAACCGAAGGAGTAGCTTACCTGCGAGTAGCAGAAGGCTGTGATTATCGGTGTGCATTTTGTATTATTCCCCATTTGCGAGGAAACCAGCGATCGCGTACCATTGAATCAATAGTTGCCGAAGCCCAACAACTGGCAAATCAAGGTGTCAAAGAAATAATTCTTATTTCCCAAATCACCACCAATTACGGCTTAGATATTTATGGGAAACCAAAACTAGCCGAATTGCTGCGGGCATTAGGTAAAGTAGATATCCCTTGGATTAGGATGCACTACGCCTATCCCACCGGATTGACAGCGGATGTGATTGCGGCCATCCAAGAAACTCCTAACTGTTTGCCATATTTGGATTTACCTCTACAACATTCCCATCCAGAAATTCTCCGCGCCATGAATCGTCCTTGGCAAGGACAGATAAATGATGGGATTATGGAACGGCTGAAAACTGCACTACCATCAGCAGTGCTAAGAACCACATTTATAGTTGGTTTTCCAGGAGAGACACAGGAGCATTTTCAGCATTTATTAGAGTTTACTCAACGACATAAATTTGATCATGTTGGTGTCTTTACCTTCTCACCAGAAGAAGAAACTCCTGCTTACAGTCTCCCCAATCAAATTTCCGCAGAAGTAATGGCCGCACGCCGTGATCAACTGATGGAATTACAACAGCCAATTTCCCTCGCCAAAAATCAACAGGAAATCGGCAAAATTGTTGATGTCCTGATTGAACAAGAAAATCCTGAAAGTGGAGAATTAATCGGTCGTTCTGGCAGATTTTCTCCCGAAGTTGATGGTCAAGTCTATGTTAAAGGAGAGGCTAGGCTAGGAACCATCGTCAAAGTAGCGATTCAAAACGCCGATGCCTATGACCTTTATGGTCAAGTTGTCAATAGTGATAGATTATCTTCCCAACTACTATCTACTGTTGTATAAGACTTAATTTACAAATAAGTATCGGTTTACAAGTCCAAAATTCACAATAAAATCTAGGAGCGTTAATGAATTTATCATTTCAAGAATTAGGCATTTCCCAAGAACGTGCTGAACTGTTAGAAAACATGGGTTTTACAGCACCTACTAATATCCAAACCCAGGCAATCCCTCAACTATTAAATGGTCGGGATGTAGTCGGTCAATCACAAACAGGAACAGGTAAAACCGCAGCTTTTTCTCTACCGATTTTAGAACGGTTAGATGAAAACTTAAAAGCTGTACAAGCAATAGTTTTAACCCCAACCCGTGAGTTAGCAATTCAAGTTCATGCGGCTGTTTCCCAATTTATTGGTAACAGTTACTTAAAAGCTGCGGCTATTTATGGTGGTCAATCAATTGACCGCCAAATTATGCAACTCAGACGTGGGGCGCAAATCGTCGTTGGTACACCAGGACGGGTAATAGACTTACTAGATCGTGGTAACTTGAAGTTGGATCAAGTGAAATGGTTTGTTTTAGATGAAGCTGATGAAATGTTGAGCATGGGCTTCATTGATGATGTGGAAAGAATTCTTTCCCAAGCGCCTAACGAACGCCAAACAGCATTATTTTCAGCGACAATGCCACCATCAATTCGGATGTTGGTAAATAAATTTTTGAACTCACCAGTCACAGTTACTGTTGAACAACCTAAAGCCGCACCGAATAAAATCAATCAAGTGGCTTACATGATTCCTCGTCATTGGACAAAAGCTAAAGCTTTACAGCCAATCTTGGAAATGGAAGATCCAGAAACAGCTTTAATCTTTGTTCGTACCCGTCGTACAGCCGCAGAATTAACTAGTCAATTACAATCTGCTGGTCATAGTGTGGATGAATATCATGGTGACTTGTCCCAACAAGCACGGGAACGCTTATTAATTCGTTTCCGTAACCGTCAAGTCCGCTGGGTAGTAGCAACCGATATTGCAGCGAGAGGTTTAGACGTTGATCAACTTTCTCATGTCATCAACTTTGATTTACCCGATAGCGTAGAAACCTATGTTCACCGGATTGGGAGAACTGGTCGGGCTGGAAAAGAAGGAACGGCAATTTCTTTAGTTCAAGCATTTGAGCGCCGTAAACAACAGGCGTTTGAACGCCATAACCGCCAAACCTGGCAAATTCTATCTATTCCTACCAAGGCACAGATTGAAGCCCAACATATCCAGAAGTTGAAAGGACAAGTAGCCGAGGCTTTAACTGGTGAACGGTTAGCTTCCTTCTTGCCCATTATCAGCGAAATGATTGAGCAATACGATGCTCATGCGATCGCTGCTGCTGCTTTACAAATCGCCTACGATCAAACTCGCCCCGCTTGGTTATTATCAGGAGTGGATCTTCCTGTTGACGAAAGCCCAACACCCAAACCCAGAATTAACAAACGCCGTGATTCCGGTGATGGTGGAGAACGGGAACGTGGTTCAGGTGGCGGTGGTCGCGGCCGTTCTTCTTGGTCAAAAGAAGGTAAAGGCAACGATGAAAGACGTGGTAGTGCTAAACCTAAGTTAAGAACAAGCCACCGTGAATCTTCTCCTAGTCCTAGCAATCAAAAGTTAGGTTCACCTACGGGTAGAGAATAGTTAGCAGGTGACAGGTGACAGGTGACAGGTGACAGGTGACAGGTGACAGGTGACAGGTGACAGGTGACAGGTGACAGGTGACAGGTGACAGGTGACAGGTGACAGGTGACAGGTGACAGGTGACAGAGGAAATGGAAAATTCTTCTTCTGTGTACGAACGAACACTATTACCTATCACCTTCTTCACTGTTTTATATGAGCAAGGATAAAATGGATCAAGTTGTCTTAAATGCGATCGCTTGATAAAGGCATCATTTCCTTGCCATACAGCATTACAACCAATTACCTATCAATACAAAAGCTGACCAATAATAAGGATGTTGAAACTTATTATTATTTAAAACCGCTAATTGAGCGCGACGTAAAGCTTCCGCTTTAGTAAGTTTACTATTAGCTAATTCCTGATATAATTGATTCATCAGTAAAGATGTTGCTTCATCATCCACAGACCAAAGACTAGCAATGGTACTCCTCGCTCCAGCTTTAACCGCTATTCCAGCTAAACCTAAAGCCGCTTTTTCATCTCCATTTGCAGTTTGACAAGCACTTAAAACTAATAATTCAATAGGACGAATTTGTTTAGTGTCAGAACTTAGTAAATTCTTTAACTGATCAATATTTAAGACATTATCCCAAGTTAAAATAAATGTTTCCTCCACATTAGAGCTAAATTGACCATGAGTAGCTAAATGGACAATTTGAGCAGGATATTGTTTAATTTTATTTTCTACATTAAAATTAGTAAAAGATTCATTTTTTAAGAAAATTCCCGTAGGAAATTTAGCTTTAATCTGTTCTAATTCTACTAATACATTAGGTAATGCCACAAAATTACTACGAGTTTCACTTACTCCTCCTGCTAATAATTGAACCTGCTCTCGTGGCAAAGGTTTGATATCAACAAGCTGTAAACTAGGAGCAAGAGCAACACTATATTTTTCAATTAAATATTGTTTACCATCATAAAGAGCAGCTAAGGGAATATTTCTTAATACTCCGTCAGCAATAAAGACTAAATTGTTAATCTTACTAGTTTCTAGTTTAGTAGCTAATTCTTTGTTAATTAACCAACTGTAAATTTGCTGGGATAATCTTAATCTTTCTTTGCGTGAACCTGTGTGACTATTAGTTAATTCGCGTTTTAAACTCTTAACACTTTTTTCTACATTCTCTTCAGATATAGATTGTGAATAGTGTTGTAGAGGTTTGTTAGGTAAAGCTACAATTAATTCTAATCTATCTTTTAAAATCAGAGTATAAAAAACAGCAGTTGTCGGATCATTAAGTTCATCTATTTCTACGGATTTACTATTTAAACAAGCATTGCGGAAGTAATTATCTAATTCTGCTAATTGTAGATCTTCAATAACTTTTCTCGCGTCTTTTAGCTCCTCTTGACTGGGTTTTTCTTTTAATAATAATCCTGCTAATTCTCGATAAACTGGTTCAACATCTTCTCGAAAAGAAAATTGTAAATCTGAACTAATAGCCACTAAATCAGTTCTGATATTTTTTAAAGTTTCTACAGTTTGTTTATAAGCAGATATAGCATCTTTTTTATTTCCTTGGGCTGCTAATATTCTCCCTAATTGCCATTGCCATTGATAATTAATATCTGGTGCTTTGATTCTTTGAGCAATTAAAACAGCTTTTTCTGTTAATTTTTGTGCTTCTGCATAACGTTGATTTTTTTCATAGACATTTCCTAAAACCCCTAAAGTATAACTTTCAGCGCGATTATCTGCTAATGATTTTGCTAATTTTAATGCTATTGCTAATTCATTAACAATCAAATTTTGATAAATTTTTGCTATTTTTTCATTGTTCAGAATAGTTTTAGCGAAAGTAATCCGAGCATAAACTCCACTACGACTAGCAGGTAATTTAGTTAACGTATCTTGTATTTTAGGAATTAATACTTGAATTTCGGCGATTTTTTGATCTGATAGCAACAACTCTATTTGATTCAAATAGCCTTGAATAAGTAAATCTGAAGTTGGTGATTTTTCAATAGCTTGTTGATAATAATTAATAGCTTGCTCAGAATTTAATTTTAATCTATGGGTTTTACCTAGACTAATTAGAACTTCAGCAATAGTAGAATTAGATGATAGTTTTTCAGCAATAGTTAAACTTTGATTCAAGACATTTAGAGAATCGTCTAATTTTCTTACTCCTCGTAAAACATCACCTAAAGTTAAGAGTGCTTTAGCTTTGAGTAAAGTATCCGGTTGTTTATCTAAAATTAATTGCGTTGTCGTCAGACTTTTAACAGCTTGATTATATAAACCTAAACCTTGTAAAGATTGAGCTTCATTAATTTTAGTTCTAATTAATGCGTTACTATCTCCTGATTTTTCATAAATATCAATTACCTGTTTCCAAGTATCTAGAGATTTTTGAATTTCCCCAATAGATAACTGGATTTGTCCTTGAACTTCTAGAGTTTTGGCAAATAATTCTTGACGTTTTTTATTGTCTGCTATCTTGGGTAAATATTTGATACTTTCTGATACGGCTTGTTTAGCTTCTTGAGGGTTTCCCATTTTTTGATGGACTAAAGCTAAATTACGCCAAGTTATGATTTGTCCAATAAAATTATCTTGTTTTTGATAATTATTAATATCATCTTTTAAAATAGTAATAGCTGGTTGAAATTCTCCATTTTCATATAATCTCTGAGCTTGATTTTCTAAAGATAAGGAATTTTCAGAATCAACCTGAATATTACTAACATTAGCAAAAACGGGAGCAGTGAAAACACAGCTTAATGATAATAAACTGAAAACCAATACATTGCGATTTAACATAATGATATCTTACTCATGATAATGTTAAAATAGGTTCATGACTCGACAACAACACGACCAATTTGCAAAACAATATTTAGAGGAACTGTTGTCACCGTTGGGAACAGTAGAAGTCAGTCGGGAAGTGACTGATGAAGTTCGTCAGGTGGATATTTTCTTTTCTCCTATTCCATCACCCAAAGTTGATCCTCAATCTTTAGGATTACTAGGTAGAATAGCACAAAGTACCGCTTTATTAGAACCTTTTCGTAACCAACCGAGTAAAACGGAGATACGTAACTGTATCATAAAATTGTTTTCTGTTTATGGCGATTTTCAACGGAAAGCTAAACGAGAAAATACTTCTTTAGCAGAAACTAATTTACCACGTTTGTGGGTTTTAGCTCCCTCTGCTTCTCCTGGTTTAATAGAGAGTTTTGGAGGTAAACTAGATTTAGATAATTGGCTACCAGGAGTATTTTTTCTCCCGGACGCTTTCAAAACGGCAATAGTAGCAATTAACCAGTTACCTGCCACTGGTGAAACACTGTTGTGTAGGTTGTTAGGACGGGATAAAGTTCAAGAGGAAGCAGTAAAAGAATTACTGGCACTACCACAGGAAAACCCATTACGTCATAATATTTTAGAACTGGTTTTTAGTTGGCGTGTAAGTGTACAAACTCAAGACATATTAACAGAAGATGACCAGGAGTTAATTATGAAGTTGACAGCAGCGTATCAAGAAGCTAGGACTGAGGCTGTACAAGAAGGTTTACAGGAAGAACGTCGTCAAGTTTTGGAAAGTTTATTAAGGATAAGATTTGATAATTTGGATGATGAATTATCTACGATTATCAATAATCTGGTAGATTTACCACCGGAAGAATATACTCGTTTGTGTTTACAATTAAGCCGTGAGGAATTGTTAGCGAGATTTAACAATTAATTTTAGCCGTAGGTTGGGTTGAATAAAATAAATCCCAACCTTTCATTTATTATTTACAATCAGGTAGATTATTTTTATCAGTTTGTAAAGTTATTTTTTGACTATCAGCCGTGAGAATTACTTTACCATTTTCACCAATTATCCAACCTTGGGCTTGTTGAATTTTTTGAGGATGATTTGTATTTTTTTGAGTAACTTTGACTGGAGAATTAGAAACTTGTGTAACTACTTCTGAATTATTTTCCCATTCTACAAAAGCAGGAGAATTGCTAATTAATTCATAACTATCTAAAGGTAAACCACCTTTACCAGTAATAGTGAAAGAATTACCACCAGCAATTTTATCATCTTTGATAGCACAAACATTTTTATTGAGACTTTCTATATTGATAAAGTCAGGAGATACTTGAGGTAAGTTTTGTTGATTTGTTTCGATGCTAACAATACCATCTATGCCTAACTTGGAACTAGCAATAAAATCACTTTCTGGAGTACGTTCTTTGATAAATTGACGAAAACCAAATATACCTACAGCTTTCCCTGTAACTGTACCCCCTGTTCCAGCAAAAGCATTAGCAACAATATCACTATTTTCATTAAGAAATGCTAAAACAAATCCACCTGCATTGATATTGATATTACCACCATTTCCTGCATTTCCTGCTTCCGCAGAAATCAGACTATTGTTTCTTAATCTAATATCTTTAGCAACATTTAAGGTAATATTACCTCCTTCACCTCCAAAAGTTTCTGCACTAATTGTGCCTCGATTATTTAAAGTTAAATTACCAGCTTCAATTTTTATATTACCTGCTATTCCTGTCCCTTGACTATCCACTTTAATACTTGCTCCATTTTCAATCAGCATAGTAATAGGGTCAATATCAATACTACCACCTGCTCCAGTTGAACCTTTTTTTGTATTCGCAAATATTCCTGTATCTTCTCCAGTTAAATATAGATTATCTTTAATTTTTAAAATAATCGTACCTGCTTGTCCAACAGCAGAGGTTGTTGTGATTAATTTTCCACCAGATTCAGTTTTGAAGTCATTAGCATTAATTTGAATATTTCCACCTTTACCAGAACCAGATGTAGCAGCAGAAACATTAGCAGCATTTTGAATCTTTAATTGTGGTGTAGTAATTTCAATATTACCTGCATTACCTGTACTTGTTGTTTCTACTGTCAATAAACTATTACCATTAATATTAATCTCTTTTGAAGCATTAATAATAATATTACCACTGTTCCCTTGACTGGTAGTCAAAGCAGCAATTCCTGCAAGATTATCAATATTGATTCCATCAGCGTTACTAATATTGAATCTATTAACATTAGTAATATTGACTTCATCAGCATTAATAATAATGCTACCACCGTTACCTTTATCTGTGGTAGAAGCGGTAATTCCTGCTCCTCGTCCTTGGATGTTTAAATTTTTAGTTGTGATTTTAATTATACCTGCATCACCTTTACCAAAGGTATTAGCATTAAGTCTAGATTCGCCCAGTAGTTCTAAGGATTTGGTGGATATTTCCAAACCCCCTGCGTTTCCTACTGCTCCTTCTACTACGCCACTCTCAGCAGCACTGTTCCCCTCAAACTTGACAGTATCAGTAGCGGTAATCTTCACACTACCTGCATTTCCCTTACCAAAGGTACTAGCAGAAAAGTAAGAACCATTTAGCAGTTCTAGCGATTTGGTTGAAATTTCTACACCTCCTGCGTTTCCTACTGCTTTTAGTGCGACTTGACTACTAACACCACTTTTACCATCAAATTTAACGGTATCAGTAGCAGTAATCTTCACATTACCTGCATTCCCTTGACCAAAGGTATTGGCATTAAGTCTAGAATCACCCAGCAGTTCTAGAGATTTGGTAGAGATTTCTACACCTCCTGCGTTTCCTACTGCTCTTTCTTCTACAAGACTCTCAGCAGCACTTATTCCCTCAAACTTGATAGTATCAGTAGCGGTAATCTTCACACTACCTGCATTTCCCTTACCAAAGGTACTAGCAGAAAAGTAAGAACCATTTAGCAGTTCTAGCGATTTGGTTGAAATTTCTACACCTCCTGCGTTTCCTACTGCTTTTAGTGCGACTTGACTACTAAC
>NZ_VILD01000004.1:259200-265446 GCF_009712085.1 Anabaena sp. UHCC 0253 | reverse complement strand
ACTTATTCCCTCAAACTTGATAGTATCAGTAGCGGTAATCTTCACACTACCTGCATCTCCCTTACCAAGGGTACTGGCAGAAAAGTAAGAACCATTTAGCAGTTCTAGAGATTTGGTAGAAATTTCTACACCTCCTGCGTTTCCTACTGCCTCTGACTCGACGCGACTAACAGCAACACTTTTACCATCAAATTTAATGGTATCAGTAGCAGTAATCTTCACATTACCTGCATCTCCTTTTCCCGATGTACTAGCAGAAAGTCTAGACTCATTCAGCAATTCTAGAGATTTAGTGGAAATATCCACATTCCCGCCTTTGCCTACTGCTCCTTCTTCTGCTGTACTGAAAGCACCACTGGAAGGGTCACTATTCCATATATTGTTTCCTGTGCCATCAAAAATTACAGTTTCGCTGTTAGTAATTGTGATGTTTCCTGCGTTTCCATTTCCAAATGTGCCAGCAAATAATTTACTACCATTTTTGACAGAAAGTGAATTACTTGAGATATTTACATCTCCTCCATCGCCTTGACCATTTTTTCTAATTTGTGTAATTAAAGAGCCACCACTATCAAGAGAAACAGTAGGAGCTTTTATATTTATTGAACCACCATTACCTATTGATGCCTCACCTACTTCACTAAAAATGACTGCATTATTGTTAATAGCAACTTCTTCACTGGCTGTAATATTTACGTTACCCGCTTGTGCTTTTAGGTTATTTTCGCCTTTACCATTAATAATACTAGCAGCAACTATAGCTTTATCTTTAATAAAGATTGAGCGTGCTATTATATTAATATTATTACCATTTCCTATTCCTTCATTTGCTACATCAGTGCCAACAGTAGCATCTCCATTTTGTTGAGTTCCAGCCAATTCAACTATATCACTGGCAGTGATGGTTATACTACCTGCATTTCCTTGTCCACCATCATTTCGTGATAAGATTCTAGCATTATCTTTGACTGATAATGAACCAGTTGTAATTATAATATTACCTGCATTTCCCTTACGAACAGTAGATGTTTCTATGCGAGATTTATTTAATAAATCAATCCTATTCAGTGCATCAATAGATATATCACCTGCATCAATATTTTCGTCATTAGCCTCTATAATATTACTGTTTTTAGTATTTAAATTAGAATTATCAATTATGACATTTATAGGTGAAAATGGTTCATTTAAAGTTTGAGATTTACCGATAAAGATACGTCCAAAATTTCCCTCACTGGATACATTACTATTATTAATCTCTATTTGTTTACTGGCATTTAATATAATATCTCCAGCAAATTCAGAGCTAGTGTTATTGGTGCTTAAAGTAGAATTATTGATGATAATATGTTGAGGTAAAAAGGTATTAATAGGGTCTTGAAAACTACCAATTTTAATTACACCAAAGCCATTAGCATTTGTACTATTAATTTTAGCGTTTGTAATTGTAACTTGATTAGGGGCATTCAAATTAATATCTCCCCCTGCTTGTAATTGACCAGATAAACTAAGATTATCTGCATTAAATGTTAGATTTTGACCAACTTCCAAATTACCTTCATTTTTAATTTCTGATTGCTGAGTTATTAAAGCATTTTTGAATAATGCTCCTGGTTGCACAGAAAGTAAATTACTACCTTGGGGATTAGTTGCACTAAATAAACCATCCTCTCCTAATTTAATACTATCCGCAGTTGTAGCAGTAAATGATCCACTAATATCTAAACTGGCATTTTGTCCAAAAATAATTCCATGGGGATTAATTAAAAATAAATTTGCTGTTCCTTCTATTCCTAACTTTCCTAAAATATTAGAAACATTACCACCAGTGACACGAGTTAATATATTGTCAATTCCTGTAGGATTGGCAAAATAAACACTTTTACCTGCATCTACATTAAATTCTTGAAAACTATGAAATAGATTTGTACCTCTAGTAGCACCACCTTCTATTCTGTCTTTTGAAAGATCAATTTGGTTCACAATTGAGCTTTCTGTACCTAATGTGTTATCTGGTGTAAGTTGAGCAAATGCACTTTGATTTGTAATTGTGCCACCAATAATAAATAAAGTGGTTAGTCCTAATTGGCAATACTGCTGTGTTTGAGGCTGCATTTTTAAAATCCTTGCTTTGACCTAACTCGCTTTATCTGTAATAATACTATATATTTACGTAAATATTTATAGAAAGATGAGAAATAATGGTTAGAATTACTTATAGTTAAATTACGGAGGTTTATAAGGTCAATGAGAATGTTTTCCAGGTAAACTTTTTTGCATATTTCTGGCGATATCATACTATACGGTCTAGTATGTATCTTAAATATGAATGACTATGTTCGGTAAAATAAAATTTGCGGCGATTATTGTAGGGGGTACAGCAGGGATCTTGTGGGTTGTAAATTTACCTTACCCCATGATTCGTCGACCTGTAGCTCAAGCAGCGCCATTGCTGTTATTACCCAGTTTTATGAGTATGGATCGTCACTACCGAGGTGCTATTGATTCTCTGGAACAGGCAGATCAATTAATTAGTAAAGCTACTAGCATTGCAGATATTGAACGGGGTGGAGAAAAAGTCAAAGATGCTAAAAAACACTTGGAATATTTACCAGTTTGGTTTTTGGGTTACTATCCTCAACGTTATTGTACTTTATTTGGTTGTTCCTGGAAGTTTACTTTTGATGAATTTGAACAAGCACGTCAGCGAGTAGCACGGTTAGAAGCTGTGGCTTTTCAGGATAAAAATGCTTTAGTACCATTTAATGAAGCACAGAAAGCGTTATTGACAGCAAAGCAGGAATATCAAGAAGCGAAAAATACAAAAGATCGAGAAAGTGCCATAGCATCTTGGCAAACAGCTATAGATAAATTAGATCAAATTTCTCAACAAACATTCGCTGGTAAAAATTCCCAAACCCAACTTGCAGCCTACAAACGTGATTTTGAAAATGTGCAAATTAGTAATTTTATTGCTGCTGCCCAGGAATTTGATTTAGAAGCCCAGAAAGTTAAATCTACAAACTCTCAAGCAGCATCAGAATTATGGCAACAAGCAATTACTAGACTTGAACAAGTACCAAATAAAAATCCCCGTTATTTAGATGCACAAAAATTAATAGCTGCATATCAAGTCAAACAAAATACTGTTGTTGATCAACGCAGTTCGACTTTAATTGAAGCTGGAAAACAGTATGCTTTAGCTGCTGCGAAAGCTGCCCAAAATCCCCCTCATACAACTCAAAAATGGGAACAAATTGGTGAATTATGGGAAAATGCAGTTCAGCAATTAAAAAGAATTGAAGTTACTGAACCCAGTTATGTGGAAGCACAAACATTAATAGCACAATATCAAACCAATTTAGGAACTATTAAGATTCGTCAGCAAATGGAAAGTGATGCAGTGGAAATTCTTACCGAGGCTAACAAAGAAATTCAACGATTGATTGCTTCTCCACCAACTGACAAGAATCAAATTAGAGCCGAAATTCAGGGAGTTATGACTCAACTTAATACCATTAAACCAGGAACTACTGCTTATGCTGAGTCACAACGATTATTGACATTAGCCAATCAAAGAATTCAGCAATTAAAGTAATTCGTTTTTCTTAATGGTTGAAAAATCAAATTATGCTGTGGGGATAAATGTTTGGCAAGTGAGGATTTTCACCTCACCTATATTAGGAATATTTGCGCGGTATTCAAAGTTAAATTAATGTAACCAAGGACGGGAAATTTTTTCTAATTCGGCAATTTCATCTTCAGTCATTTTCCAACCTAAAGCACCAACATTTTGTTTAACTTGTTCAGCATTTTTAACTCCAGCAATGGGAATTACATTACCTTGGGCAATTAACCAATTTAAGGATACTTGAGCGGGAGTGCGATCGTATTTTTCACCAATTTCTCTTAATAAAGATAAAACTGGGGCGATTTTATTTAAACCATCTCGACTAAATCGCGGATCTATGCTTCTTGCGCCCGTAGGATTTTGAGAGGGTGTATACTTACCTGTGAGTAATCCTTGCGCTAAGGGACTATAAGCTAAAATAGTTACACCTAAATCACGGGCTGTTTGAGAAATACCGTTACCTTCTATTTGCCGCGTCAGTAAAGAATAACGCATCTGATTTACAGCCAACTGTACACCCCTAGCAGCTAATAGCTGGTGTGCTTCTCGCATTTGGGCGGCTGAATAATTACTCACACCAACTGCGCCAATTCTGCCTCTTTTTACTTCATCTGCGAGGGTATTCATCAGAGTTTCTTGACTCAAAAAGAAGGCGAAAGGCCAATGAACTTGGTATAATTCAATTCTCTCAACTTGTAACCGTTGGAGACTGGCGGTTAAAGCTTCTGATACAGATTTACCATCCCAACGCCAAGGTAATGGTCCAAACTTTGTCGCAATTTGTACCTGTTGGGTGGTTTGTTTCATGAACTTTCCTAAAAACTGTTCTGAAAGTCCTAAACCGTAAATTTCTGCTGTATCAAAGAAGGTGACACCAGCATCTAAGGCTGCGGTAAAAGCTGCTTGTAACTGTTCTTCTCCGTAGCTGTCGCCGTAGTTCCAAAATATTTTATCACCCCAAGCCCAAGTCCCTATACAAAGAGGGGGAACAGCGAGACCATTTTTTCCTAATGTGATGGTTTCCATTTTGGTCAAATTGGTTATATTTACATTTCTTTACTTTCTTAGTCTATCCACGACTAATGCAATTTGACCAAAAACTGTATGTAATGGTTTCCATTTTGGTCAAATTGGTTATATTTACATTTCTTTACTTTCTTAGTCTATCCAGGACTAATGCAATTTGACCAAAAACTGTTCACTGTCTACATGGTTTGCTGATAGCGTAAGGGTGGCGTTAGCTATAAAAGTCTTTCGGTTAGGGGCGTATACATGACGGGAGATGGAAGTATCAGTATTCGGTGTAAGTGTACGGGCAAAGTAAGTAAGTGTAAGGGCGAAGCATTCGGAAAATAAACTTGGGAAAAACCGATAAATTATCGTCCGAATGCTTCGCCCCTACAGGAGTAATTACAAATTACAAATTACGTTTGCAACTCGGCTCTTAATAACTTTTGCCGGTATACCCACTGCAATGGAATAAGGGGGAATATCTCTATTGACAACCGCACCTGCACCAATAACGCTACCTTTACCAATAGTAACGCCATCTAATACAGTTACTCCATGTCCTAACCAGCAGTCATCTTCAATGGTAATTCCTTGGCGAGTAATACCTTGATCCTTTATTGGTAACAATGGATTGCTAAAAATGTGATTATTAGCATATAGTCCAGAATGGCTCGCTATCATACAGTGTTTACCAATGTGGATATCTCCAGGTCCGGCAATACAAACGTTAGGAGCAATAAAAGTATTTTCACCTATGTGTATGCAGGTATTTTCTAAACAACCTATATCCACATTGCGCTCAAGTGCTACTCCATTTGCTAAATGAATTTTATTGTTTGGGTGTCCTTTGGCATCTAAACGCACATTTTTAAATATATGTACCCCATTGCCTATTTCAATACAAGCAGTAGAGAAAAACTCTACATCATGCTGAATGTAAACTTTATTACCAAGAACTGCAAAAATATGTTGATATATTAATCTTCTTAATTGAGGACCCAGGGCAATATTAGGAATACTTCCTAATAAGGTGGTTATTAATAGTTCTTGGAATCGCTTTAATTTTGCAGAATATTGTTGGTTAATCATAGCTAAAAATATCTCCAATAAATTATTTAGACAAGGTGAAAAATTGATATTTTTTTGTATCTTGTGGTGTAGGACTATTATTTGATTTTTGCATAATGCCTACTATTGACCACTGAAGATTGTTCCCAAATGATTGAGAATTTCTGTATTTCTAGATGCAGTTAATTAGTAATTATTCACCATGAAGCCCAATGTGAGATTATCCTAAAAACAGTCCGCAGTCTCTTGGAAATCTATAATACCAATCTTTTTTTCGAGTTAGAAGCCTGAAGATGTAGAGAATTAGTTAAGTTGGTTTAGGAAAAGGTTTTGCTTTCTCTTTTACCCTTTTTCATTAATCGAGAAGTCTTGGTAGTAAAAGACATTTTTGTAAACTAAATCATGATTTGGAATTTTAAAAATGCTTAATCTCTAAGCTTGCTAATGTTGTGAGATTGGTAGTTGATTTTTGCCGTTTTGTACTAGTAAGAATCAACAAGTATGGAACAATAAGAGTACATTGACAAAATTGAAAA
>NZ_VILD01000004.1:89493-259175 GCF_009712085.1 Anabaena sp. UHCC 0253 | reverse complement strand
GTGAGATTGGTAGTTGATTTTTGCCGTTTTGTACTAGTAAGAATCAACAAGTATGGAACAATAAGAGTACATTGACAAAATTGAAAAGTTTTTGATGCAACTATAGATACAGTTGTGTATTTTGGTAACAAGCGGAAGAAAAACTTATCAATTTATCATTTTCAATTACCTATCTGGCAATGGTAGAAGATTGAAAATAAGGAAAGGTTTTTTGCTGTTTATCTTGCAAAAAAGAAATTTTAAACAAAATTAACCAATTGTCCATTGTTGAAGAGTGTTTCAAGAAATAAAATACCCAGTCATGCTTTACTCCGTTTAGCATCTTGGAGATTTTTGACTACACTGCATTTTAGATGGCTATAAGTAGGTAGATGCTAATCAACCCAACTATGTAACGAACTGTAAATTACCCAAAACTCTTGGGATTGCTTCGTTCCACTCCGTTCCACTCGCAATGACATAGTTATAAGTTTTCCCACCTACCTACTTAGTTGGCATGATAACAGAGAATTCATCTGCCACGCTCCGCGCACAAAATGATACTTCTGAATCATTTTTCAGTTAGAATACTCTATACGTACCTCAGCAAAATTAATTATAAGATAATCGAGCAGGTTCAATATCTGATCAAGCCATTGATTGATAAGAGTTTTAGATACCTTTTCTATCTTGCTTTTAATTAAACTTGCCTACTTACATTTTTTAGAAGCAGAGGAATCTTTGTAATCTTGTTATGTTCTCTGTTTACTTGCCAAAATGTGCATTTTTTGGCACTACTACTTATAAATAAATTTAAGGTGGATTATCACCAACGTCTGCCATTACATTAAAATTCACCATTGGTGCAAACAAGACAGCACTCCCCCGATTGCTGTGACGGCTTTCTTGTAAAAATTTTCTAGAGTATATGGCTCTAATCATGTTGCACAAAGATGATTTATAGGCTAACTAAATTACACTTTTAATTACATAATTGTTAATTAAAAACAATTGCTTTTAAGCATAGCATATTTTTAATTGGTGGGACATTTTTTTTAATTAGCCCTGGCGACTAGAAGTCGTAGCTACACAGACAAAACCCACCTTCGTGGGTTGCAAACTCTTGGCTTGTGTCGTAGCGCCCAAAACTTTCAAACATTCTCTAATTTTGTGAATTCATAAACAAATTCAGTAAAGATATTTCTGAATATCCGGATAGGGGAAGATTAGATCCGGATAACTACAGCACATTGGGGGTAAATACTGTCATGATTGTTAATTGGCAGTAAAAATGCTACATATTTAATCTAAGTTTTTAGCGATCGCTTTTCCCGAAATACAGCAACTATAAAGCTGGTTGGGATATCAACTAAATGATACACACAGACTTTCCAGCCTGTTCCCTGTGATAGAAGTACACCCACCCTTGGTATTGCTATATTGCCTAACCAAAGGACACATAATTAAATTTTACTAAAGCTTTGGTAATAACTTAGGAAAACCCCTAGACTCATGAAAGCTATTGGCGTAATGTCTATCTAGACAATTAAATGATTATCAATTCTTAACAAAGTCATCAAAAATTCACAAACATAGTATAAAGAGTTGGCAACATTAAGTAAAAACAGTAAACAATAACCATAGCTGAACTTAAAAGTTTTTCTAAACTATGCAGCCAATTCGCACTTTTAACGTATCTCCTTCACTACCATCCAGGCTAGAACCTTTGCGGAAACTGGCATACAATCTTCACTTTGATTGGAATGTTGAGAGCAAAGACTTATTTCGGCGCTTAGATCCTGACTTGTGGGAATCAAGCCATCATAATCCAGTCTTAATGCTGGGAACAATCAGCCAAAAGCGGCTGCTAGAAGTTGTCGAAGATGAAGGCTTTTTAGCACAAGTAGATCGAGCCGCGCGGCAATTAGAAGATTATTTGCAAGAGCGCACTTGGTATAAAAAACAAAGAAATCAACAAACCAAAGAATGTTACGCCTATTTTTCGGCTGAATTTGGGTTAGTAGATTGTTTACCTGTGTACTCAGGTGGTTTGGGCGTACTAGCAGGAGATCACCTTAAATCGGCTAGTGATTTGGGATTACCGCTGGTAGGCGTAGGGTTACTGTACCAACAAGGCTACTTTGCTCAGTATCTTAATGCTGATGGTTGGCAACAGGAACGCTATCCCATCAATGATTTCTATAATATGCCCTTGCATTTAGAACGGAATCCTGATGGTACAGAACTGCGAATTGCGGTAGATTATCCAGGACGCAAGGTATATGCACGAGTGTGGCGTGTCCAAGTAGGGACAGTACCCCTGTATATGCTTGATACCAATATCGAACCCAATAAGGCTTACGACCACGACATCACCGATCAATTGTATGGTGGTGATATAGATATGCGTATCCACCAGGAAATTATGCTGGGCATAGGTGGAGTGCAAATGCTGAAAGCCTTGGGTTATGAGGTGACAGCTTACCACATGAATGAAGGTCATGCGGCCTTCTCGGCTTTAGAACGGATTCGGATTCTGATTCAGGAAGAAGGACTGAGTTACAGACAAGCTAGACAGGTAGTATCCTCTAGCAATATCTTCACTACTCACACTCCCGTACCCGCTGGTATTGACTTATTTGCCCCTGATAAGATTTTGTATTATCTGGGTTACTACGCAGATATCTTTGGTTTACCTAAAGAGCAATTTTTAGGTTTGGGAAGAGAAAATACTGGTGATTTGTCTAGCCCCTTCAGTATGGCAGTTTTAGCCCTGAAGATGGCGACATTCTCCAATGGTGTGGCACAATTGCATGGTGTTGTCTCCCGGCAGATGTTCCAGGGTTTGTGGCAAAAAGTTCCTGTGGAAGAAGTGCCAATTACCGCTATTACTAACGGGGTTCATGCTCGCAGTTGTGTGAGTAAATCTACTCAGGAATTATACGATCGCTATCTTGGTCCAAACTGGTCATCAGCACCACCAGATAACCAATTGTGGGAACGAATGGATGGGATTCCTGATGAGGAATTATGGCGCAACCATGAACGCTGCCGCTTGGATATGGTTTTGTATGTCCGAGAACATTTAGTGAAGCATTTACGCGATCGCGGTGCTTCGGCCTCGGAAATTGCCCAAGCCCAGGAAGTTCTTGATCCTAACGTTTTAACTATTGGTTTTGCCCGTCGCTTTGCCACATACAAACGCGCTACCTTATGGATGCGTGATTTGGATAGAATCAAGCGGATTTTGCTAGGGAATAAAAACCGCAAGGTGCAGTTTGTCATTGCTGGGAAAGCCCACCCTAAAGATATTCCGGGGAAAGAATTAATCCGGGATATTAATCACTTTATCCATGAACAACACTTAGAAAAACAAGTGGTGTTTGTTCCTAACTACGATATTCACATCGCTCGCTTGATGGTAGCAGGTTGTGATATCTGGTTAAATACCCCCCGTCGTCCCCGTGAAGCTTCTGGTACAAGTGGCATGAAAGCCGCAATGAATGGTTTACCAAACTTAAGTGTACTTGATGGCTGGTGGGATGAAGCTGATTATGTCCGCACTGGTTGGGCAATTGGCCATGGGGAAAATTACGAAGATCCCAATTACCAAGATGAAGTAGAAGCTAATGCTCTTTATGAGTTACTAGAAAAGGAAGTTGTTCCCTTATTCTATGATCATCGTGATGGTGATGGCTTACCTCGTCCTTGGGTGGCAAAAATGAAGGATGCAATTCGCTTGAATTGTCCTTTCTTTAATACAGCCCGGATGGTGCGAGAATATGCAGTTAGGGCTTATTTCCCGGCGAGCGATCGCTATCATACCCTCACTGTTGATAATTATGCCCCAGCCAAGGAATTAGCCGCTTGGAAAGCGAAACTAGGGGAACATTGGTTTAACATCAAAATCAAGGATGTTGACGTATCCGCAGCATCAGATATTGAAGTTAATCAAACTGTAGCGGTAAAAGCTAAGGTTGATTTAGCAACTTTGAAAATGATGATGTTCAAGTAGAACTCTATCAAGGTTCTATTGATGCCAATGGTGATATTGTCAATGCTATCCCTGTCGTCATGGATTACCAAGGATCTGATCCAGAAGGTTTAAGTGTTTATACGGCAAATATCACTTACACTATTTCTGGTTTGCAAGGTATGTCTTTGCGTGTTTTACCTCGCAATCAATACCTCTCTAGTCCTTATGAACCCAGGTTAATCGCTTGGGCTGAATAAGATCATTGCGTAGAGGCGTTCCATGGAACGTCTCTACAAGGGAGTTAGGGAGCAGGGGAGCAGGGGAGCAGGGGAGCAGAAATAAGTTTCCCAATTACCAATCACCAATTACCAATCACCAATTATCTATCAACCTCTGAAATTCTCTGTGGGATAACAATATAGCCAGTGGTATCATCACCTAATACTAGGTTGCGTTGTGTCCCCCAATACCACCAGTAAGCGGCTACATAAGCGCAAATGAGGCTATCGAGTTTATCTTCTGTTTCTTTGAGTTTTGCACCTGTATGGGGAAATTGACCACAGATAAACGCAGATAGATGTAGATGAGGAGAGATAGATGGTAAGACTTCTAGAATGTAATTATATAGTTTAATCAGTTCTAATTGGCGATCGCTCAGTCGTCCCTTTTTATATTTGAGAATTCGTTGTAAATTAAATAAGTTAACTATGGCTGGGTGCGGAAAAACCTCGATTTGATATCTTCCCAGCTTTTGTGGTTCAATAGTGGGAGCATGGGCAAAGCCACGAGATTCTAATTCTAAACCAAAATTAATTGTCCGTTCTGCAAAGGCTAAATTTTGGTTGGCTGGATAGCAACCAGCATGATATTTCCCAAAATATTTATGACTAAGTTTATCAGGTAAACGACTTCCAGTCGCATTGGGTATCAGCGTTGGGGCATCAACAGCCACAATAGCAGATTCGTCTAATTTTACACTTTTATCAATCCAAGTCAGGATATCTGCAATAGAGTCTTGGCGATCTAAATCCAGTAATTGCAGTTTTCCATCTCTTAATTCTAAACAGCATAGTCCACTTGGTTGAGACTTCCAGCCCAAATCAATACCAATAAATTTCATTTAGCACACAAAAACACCCAATTTCTAATTATAGTAGACATCTCCAGAAAAGAATCTAGAGACCTTCCATGGAAAGTCTCTATCTTTTCACCTGTGCCGAGTTGTGTAAGTCCTTTAAATTAACAGCGATAGCGATATTGGGCGTTGCTGATTAAGAGTATGATTTTGTTTCACGCAGAGGCGCAGAGTCTACAGAGAGTAAGAGTTTGAAATCATTGATTTTTGAATTTCATACCCTAATATGGCTATCGCCACGCAGGCTATCAGCAACGCCGAAATTGGAAAATTCCAAATTTTCAACTTTGCGCCTTTGCCCCTTTGTCTCTTTGCGCGAAATATAAATTATACCGCCATTAGGCAACACCAAATCAATTCACAGTTTCTAACTCTAAACTAATGGCTTTTTGTTGCCGTTCCTGTTGCTGTAATTCTGCTAATTCCGATTCTATTTCTGCCTTCACCTCATGACGGAACTTGAAAAAATGTTCGCCTGTACCTAAAGCAATTAAATAATCATATAATAGATGAGGTTTACGCCCTGCCATTGTTATTAATTGCTGCCAAAAAACAAACCGTGTAGAACGTAATACCCCTTGTCGCCAACAAATAGACATTAAAAATTGGAACTCTGGTTTAGTTAAAGTTCTTTCATATTTAGCCCGCCAACCTTCCATCATCATAAAATGTTTAAACGTCCGTTTCAGATATGGCATAGGTTCATATAAATTCCAAAAAGTTTCAATAAACTCCTCAGCAATTTGCGACATTGGTCGAGTCGGAACAAAATTCATCAAAGCTTTTTGAGAACCGACAAATTCACCTAATCCATCCATTAACCGTCCTTCTTTTTGCAGACGAGTCCACATAGCCGTATTGGGTAAAGCTTGGAGTAAATTTAGATGAGCTTGGGGAATACAGGTTTCTTCTACAAACTCTTGAATTCGTTTACCTGCACCTGGTTTTTCCCCATCAAATCCCAAAATAAAACCAGACATAATTTGTAATCCGGCTTTAGTAATTTTATTGCAAGATTCCACTAAGGAATTCCGAGTATTTTGTGGTTTATTAATGCCGATTAGACTATCTACATCAGGAGTTTCAATCCCCATAAATACTTGAACAAAACCAGCTTTTACCATCAATTCTAATAATTCATCATCTTCCGCTAAATTCAAAGAAGCTTCTGTTAATAACGCAAAAGGATAATTACGTTTTTCCATCCAAGGAATTAATTCCCTTAAAAAGACTTTAGCATTACGTTTATTGCCAATAAAGTTATCATCAACTATGAATACATAACGCCACCAACCCATCTGATATAATACATCTAATTCTGCAAGAATTTGTTCAGGTGTTTTCGTCCGGGGTTTGCGACCAAAAAGCGTAATAATATCGCAAAATTCACACTGGAATGGACAACCCCGTGAAAACTGCACAGTCATTGCTGTATAAGCATTTAAATCTAATAAATCAAATCGGGGTAAAGGAGTTGTGGTGACATCTGGTTTTTCTGTAGCGCGAAAAATTCCCTTTTCTTCACCCTTTTCTAACGCCTCTAAAAACATGGGAATGGTGATTTCCCCTTCATCTAAAATTAAATAATCTGCTCCTGCTTCTAAAACAAATTCTGGCACAGATGTGGCAAATGGTCCACCTACTGCGACCTTTTTACCTAACTTTTTACCTTTCCTAATTAATTCGCCAAAATCTTGTTTTTGAATAATCATTGCAGAGATGATCACAATATCGCACCATTCCCAATCTGCATCTGTTTCTAGACTGATATTGCGATCGCTCAATCTGAATTCCCAATCACTGGGTAATATCGCTGCAACCGTAATTAAACCCAATGGCGGGTTTGTAGCCCGCAAATTAGCCAAATTAAGGGTTTCCTGGTAAGACCAGAAGGAATTAGGCATTATTGGCCAGATTAATAAGGCTTTCATCAATCATCTGCCTCTATATTTATTTAAGTTCAAAACCCATTTAGTCTTGAACTATAAAAGCTGGGTTAGTTAGTTTTTATCTCTCTAAAGATACAGATTCTTTTAGTTTTATCTTTAAGAAAAGAAATCAGTGAAGTAGGGATCAGAAACAGAGTAGTAAACAAAATTTATCTGCGACTGAAACATGAAACAAAATATATGGTAAATTTACCTGAAAATAGCTATAATGTTGTTGTGTTAACTTAATGCGTGTTATTAGCAAAAAAATACTTAGAGACTTTTGGGAAAAGCACTCCCAGGCTGAATCAGGACTTTTACTATGGTATCAGCGCATATCTGATTCTCAATTGGAAACTTTTAATGATGTTAGACAAATTTTTCCATCAGCAGACTTAGTGGGTAATTGGACTATTTTTAATATCAAAGGTAATCATTATCGGCTGATAACCTATATAGATTACGAATATCAACTTTTATTTATCCGTGCTGTACTCACTCATTCTGAATACGATAAGGAGAATTGGAAAAATGACAACTGGTTTAAAAACTCCTAGTAACTACTATATCAAGCTAATTAACACATTTCCGCCACGACCAATTACCAATGAAGATGAATTAATTGCTACGCAAAATCAAATTAATTCTATTTTGGATCAAAGAAATATTACACAAGATGATCGAGACTATCTTCAGGTTCTTGGTACTCTTGTTTATGATTATGAACAACAACATGAAATAATACCTCCTCTAAAAGGTATTGCACTCCTTCAAGCTTTACTAGAAGAATCTAATCTGCAACCCAAAGATTTAGTTTCTGTCTTAGAAAGTGAGTCCATAGTTTTAGATATTCTTAATGGTAAACGCCAATTAACAGAACAACAAACTCAAGATTTAGCAGTTTTTTTCAAAATAAATCCTACTTATTTAGCTGAATAATGGCTTGACTAGGTGGTGTGTAAAATTATTAATTGTTAATAAATGTCTGGCAAAAATCGGAAAAAGACAAAAGATACTTTTCATTAATCCCATCACTAATCCCCAATGACTACTAAAATGAGTCTTGTAACTGCCCCATTGAGAAAGCGGGGAAGAAGAGATAACTAACGGATAATTATGGGTAAGCAGCGCGTTTTGTCGGGAGTTCAACCAACTGGTAACTTACACTTAGGAAACTATTTAGGTGCGATTCGCAACTGGGTAGAAATTCAAGACCAGTATGATAATTTCTTTTGTGTGGTAGATTTACACGCCATCACTGTACCACATAACCCCGCCACTTTAGCGGCTGATACTTACAACATTGCGGCTTTATATTTAGCTTGTGGCATTGATTTACAGCATTCTAGTATTTTTGTCCAGTCTCATGTTTCCGCACACAGTGAACTTACCTGGTTGCTAAATTGCATTACTCCCCTGAACTGGTTGCAAGATATGATCCAGTTTAAAGAAAAAGCCGTTAAACAAGGGGAAAATGTCGGTGTTGGTTTGTTAGATTATCCCGTACTCATGGCGGCGGATATTCTGCTTTATCAAGCTGATAAAGTGCCTGTAGGTGAAGATCAAAAGCAACATTTAGAACTAACGCGGGATATCGTCAATCGCTTTAATCATCAATTTGCGAAAAAAGCACCAGTATTAAAATTACCAGATCCTTTAATTAGAAAAGAAGGTGCAAGGGTGATGAGTTTGACAGATGGAACTCGGAAAATGTCAAAATCAGATCCTTCAGAATTAAGCCGCATTAATGTTTTAGATTCACCAGAGGAGATTACGAAGAAGATTAAACGCTGTAAAACTGACTTGGTGAGGGGTTTAACCTTTGATGATGTAGATCGTCCAGAATGCCATAACCTGTTAACTTTGTATATGCTGCTGTCGGGAAAAACTAAGGAAGATGTAGCAGCGGAATGTGCAGATATGGGTTGGGGACAATTTAAACCATTGTTGACAGAAACAGCGATTCATGCTTTAAAGCCAATTCAAGACAAATATCAGGAGGTAATGACCGATAAAGGTTATTTAGACTCTGTATTGCGGGATGGTGGAGAGAAAGCCAGAGCGATCGCTAATCAGACTCTAGCAGATGTGAAAGCTGCTTTGGGTTTCACCGTTCCTCTTTAAGGTTTAGGCTTTTAGGTGTAATTTGTTTTACCCTATTAGAAAACCGACCAGGATTACATTATGCCGGATACCCATAGCTCCAGTGCTTTTAATAACTTCCGCAAAGCCGCCCAAAAGGGTGACTTTTTAATTACCGCCGAAGTTGCACCTCCCAAGGGCGGAGATCCCACCCATACTATCGAAATGGCAGCGACTCTTAAGGGAAGGGTTCATGCTGTCAATATTACCGATGGTAGCCGTGCCGTAATGCGGATGTCTTCGTTGGTAGCCTCGGTAATTTTATTGCAGAATGGTATTGAGCCGATTTGTCAGTTTGCTTGCCGCGATCGCAATAGAATCGGAATACAAGCAGATTTAATGGGCGCTCATGCTTTGGGTATCCGCAACATTTTAGCTTTAACTGGCGACCCTGTAAAAGCCGGTGATCATCCTGATGCAAAACCTGTTTTTGATTTGGAAGCTGTGCGGTTATTGCAGTTAATTAGAAACATGAATCAGGGCGTTGATTTTAATGAAAAACCTCTCACTGATGGGGCATTAGATTTATTTGCAGGTGCAGCAGTAGATCCCCAATCTAAAAGTTGGTCAGGTTTGCAAAGTCGGTTTGAAAAGAAAATAGCAGCCGGGGCGCAATTTTTTCAAAGTCAATTAATTACTGATTTTGAAATATTAGAAAAGTTCATGGATAAAATTGCCGTCGGTTACAATAAACCAATTTTAGCGGGAATTTTTCTCTTGAAATCGGCAAAAAATGCCCAATTTATTAATAAGGCTGTTCCCGGTGTGAATATTCCTGAACACATTATTGAGAGATTAGCAAAAGCGAAACATCCCCTCGAAGAAGGCATGAAAATTGCCGCTGAACAAGTGCAAATTGCGCGGGGATTGTGTCAGGGTGTGCATCTGATGGCGGTGAAGCGGGAAGATTTGATTGCACCGATTTTGGATTTAGCGGGGGTGGAGAAAGTTAGTTAGAGGGAAAACAGCTTAAATTATGAATTTAGTAGAGATGTTCCATGGAACGTCTCTACAAGGCTTTTGAAATCACGCATATTTAACTTCAGTAGTTGTCTCTTAATATTGCTAATTTTGCTAAACTAAAACAAACCTCTTCCAGCGCGAGGGTATATGACTTTTATAACTGATGTCCAGGAAGATCCAGACTTACGCCCTTACCCAGAAACCTCTCTTCCAGATCATACCCAACTACCAGAATCTAACGGTACTTTTGTAAAAAATTTCCAGGCACATCCCCAAAGCATTCTACTAACTGATTCCATTAAGTCTGTATTACATAAACGTCATCCAGATCGGCAATATATCATAGGTCAAAATAGTGCTATTTATTGGCGCATTACCGAGCCACCAAAAATTGGCGCACTAGCTCCCGACTGGTTTTATATACCTAATGTCCCACCTTTACTAGATGGTAAAATCCGACGTTCTTATGTGCGTTGGTTAGAATATATTTCGCCATTAATTGTGTTAGAATTTGTTTCTGGTAATGGTTCAGAAGAGCGAGATAAAACGCCTTGGAAAGGTAAATTCTGGATTTATGAACAAGTCATTAAACCCGCTTTTTATGGCATTTATGAAGTGAATAAAGCAAGTGTAGAAGTTTATGAATTAATTGGTGGACAATATCAGTTATTGTCAGCAAATGAAAGGGGACATTATTCAATTACACCTATAGGTATTGAGTTGGGTTTATGGCAAGGTGAATATCAGAATATGGATTTACACTGGTTGCGGTGGTGGGATTTGCAAGGTAATTTATTATTAACTGGTGAAGAAAGAGCAAATCGTTTGTCTGCACAATTACGTGCTTTGGGAATTGAACCAGAAGCGTAATATTAAATTAAATGTAATGATGATGATGATTTTGGATTTAACGGGAGTAGAGACAGATGATCGATCACCCTTTTACCACCAAATAAGCTATCAGACTAATAAACTTCATCATGATTACCAATATCAAGTAAAACAATCACTTCTTCTGTATTATTTTCATCAATTTCTAAAGTAAACAAAATTCGACAGTCGTAACCACAAGAACAAGCTTTTAGTCCTAATAATTTTCCTTGTAATGAATGAGTGCTTAATTGAGAAGCAAAAACATCTTCTTGCATTAGTTCTAATGTTTGAATAATTTTTGTCTCAAGTTGAGGATCGCGTTTGACAAATTTGCGAAATGCTCGTTTAAATTTAGGTGTTAAAACTAATTCTCTCATTAATCTTCTGTTAAACTTGCCTGTAATTCAACAATAATACTCTCCATAGGTTGAGATTTTAACTCTCCTCGGTGAAAGGCTGAAATCGCTTTTTTTGCATCTTCAGCAATTTCTTCACGACGAGATTCAATCATTTGATTTTTAATAATTTCTAATAACATTTCTCTTTGTTCAAAAGGAAGTTGATTAACAGTTAAAATTGCCTCTTCTAATGTCACCATAATCTAGCTTCTCTTAATTTATTTGAGTTTCTTTAAATAGATTATAACTTAATCGAGGAAAAAGAGGAATAGCATTTCATCCCCACAGCAAAGCGATTGACTGCACAATTACGTGCTTTAGGGATTGCTCCGGAAGCGTAATATTTAAATGCGATCGCACTCTCTACCGCCACCTAATATCTTATTCTACCGATGTCAAGATTTAATCTATATGATAAGCAGCATCGCCAATTTGTCGAACTAATTCAACACATTCTTTAATTTTTTGGGCTAAACTGTTTATACTGTCAGCAGGAACATCGCTGTTTAACGCAAAAAGGTAATCTCTAATAGCAATCTGCAATCTAAGTTGTGATTGTAAGAGTGTTAAAAAGGTAGACCAATTTGGGATAGCAAGACAAACATCTTCAAAATATTTGTGTGAGCCGCACTCATCTACAATCGTACATTCTAATCTACTAAGCAGATCAACAACATACCCTATTTCCTCAACTTCCTCTTCAGTAATCCAGTAACGATACTCCATCGATAATCTAGTTGTATCTTCGCTTGTCCGAAACGTTTCAGGATTAGGCAGAAGCAAATCATGTATGAATGACGGCAATAACCCAAAAGATATTGCTAATTCCCTAGCATCAGAGCTTTTTAAAATTTCATTTTCGATTTCCTTTCGTTCCCAAGGGGGAGGAACCCGAATTTTAGGGTTATTTCGTTGCCAAGCTTCAAGCCAATCACGACATGGCGTAGTTAAATGGCTTGAAACAACAATCAACATAACATCTGGCTGCTCGGCCGATGCCCATGCTAATGAACCTTCAAAAGCACTAGGAGAAACCCCTGATTGATAGTGCTTTACTTCGACAAAATATGTTTCATTAACTTCATCTCCAAGCGCACCTTGCCGACGAAACTGTACTTGGATATCTCTTCCCTTATCTCCTGGTCCTTTTCGCCATTTAATTTGTAGTGGGTTTGCTGATCTTAAAACTGTAAATACGAGTTCTTCAAATTGCTCGTCGTCTATTTTGTCCCAACGAAATTTCTCAGCAATTGACATATTGTTTCAAATAAAGGGATAATGTGAACGAACAGAGTTAATTTAGCACATAAATTATCACTATGTATTGGACAATATAATTTGGATTTTGGGTTAAAAATGCGATCGCACTATAGTTTAACTAAAAGCCTCAGCTAAAGTAAACATTCCGCACTTCATACTATTTATTGAAATGCGGAATGTGGAATAAAATCACAGCAATTTGAGTTAGATATTTTGATAACTACATCTAACCACCTATTTGTCCCAGCATTGTTTGTACCCGTCCTACTCCTTCTGTATCATTTCCCCGGCGATACAAATCTAATGCTTTTCTAAGAACACTATTTGCTTGTGTAGTTTGTCGTCGCTGCTTGAACATTGTACCCATTAATTCATAGATACGGGGATTATTTCTATCAAGATTAATTGCTTGTTCATAAGCCCACATAGCTGCTTTATAATCACCTAAACTAGTTTGAGCAACTCCTAATCCTAGATAAGCGTTGATATTATTACGATTCAATTGGATAGCACGACGATAAGCTTCTTTTGCGCCCTTGTTATCTCTGGTGTTACTTTTTATATAACCAACAGCATAGTAAAAATCACTACTATTAGGATTAATAGCGATCGCTCGCCGATAAGCAGCTAAAGCTAAAGGAAAATTCCCTTGTTGTGTATATAAATAGCCAATACCTGCATGAATTCTGGCATTTCTGGGATCTAACTTTGCTGCTCTTTGATAAACAGCGATCGCTTCATTATAATCTCCAGAATCTACCAGTCTTTTTCCCTCTTCTATCAAATTTTTCAACTCTGAATTCTTAGCTTGTGCAACTAATACATCGGTTTGTGCTACTACAGGTGTACTAGTAACAAAACATCCTAATAATAAGACAGTTAACACAAATGATGTTTTTTTGTACATAGTAAAATTTCCTACAGTCTGTTAAATTATTTTTATTTGTACATTAAAACAAAAATATCTCTTTTTGTAATGCGTATTTATTCACATTCACAGAATATTAGTAATTTATTAAATAACTTGACACACCATTATAGCAATGAATTAATACCTTCGCCAAGCAATAAGGACAAATAATCATGCAAATATCTTGATTGACCCAGAATTTCATAAATTTCCATCTCACTTATGACTAACTATATAATATATGTTATTTTTAAATTGTCAGAAACCTTACCACAGCCAGAGCAGATTGCAAGTGCATAAGGTAAAACTGAAAATCAAAATATGGCTTAGTCCTTCTTTTTATTAAATTTATGCTTCTAACTACTACTGATGTTATTCAAGGCGCTGTAATTCAATCATATCTAGGTATTGTGACAGCAGAAGTTGTCTATGGTAGCAATTTCTTACGAGATTTTTTAGCGAGTATTCGAGATATTGTTGGTGGACGCACCGGTAGCTACGAGCGGTTATTTGAAGAAGGACAACGAAAAGCAATGGAAGAATTAGAACAAAGAGCGCAACGTTTAGGCGCAGATGCTGTCATTGGTATCGCCGTTGACACCGGCACAATTAATGTTGATCAATCTGGGGTTTTATTAGTAATTACAGCCACAGGGACAGCCGTCAAAATTCGTTAATATTTCCCTGATTTTTTAATTTATCAATTAAGCTTACCTAGTCAATTTATGACCAAAGAAATAGTAAACAAGTCTTTCTATTGATAGATATTTAAAATCATAATTAGCGATTTAATTTTAAACATAAGCATAAAAAAGAGCGTTGAGAAGAAAAAATTCCCAACCAGGGTTTTTTCTCGAAAAATATACAATACCTGAGCAACTTTGCTGCAATAGCAAGGGAGAAAAATAGCTATGTCATACGTAAATCGGGTAGGTGAGGAAATTAGTCCTCCTGAGTCTTTGGTAGCTAGTCGAGTCACTGAATATCGGGACCGTGTGCGGTGGGGTCCTATTATTTCTGGTGTGTTAGTAGCTTTAGCAACTCAACTAATCTTGAGTTCCTTTTTTAGCGCCCTGGGTACAGAAACAATTGCTGAATCCTTCGCACCGAGAACAATTACCCCTAATATTATTAGTAATGTTGGAATTTGGTCAACACTTGCTTTACTATTGTCCCTATTTATTGGCGGTTGGATAACAACCCGTGCTTGTGGTCCAATGCACAAAGATACAGCACTACTAAATGGTGCAATTCTTTGGGCAACAACTCTAGCATTTAGCTCCTTTCTATTAGCAAATGGAGTATTAGGTGCTTTTGGTGTAGCTGCTTATAGTGCAGCAGATCTTATTAATCAACTACAGCTACAAGGCACTTTGGTAACGCCGAATGTACCCGCCTTGACTGCTGAACAGACCCGTGAAATTGCGGCTGCAACTTCGAGAACTTTGTGGTGGTTTGTCTTTGGTTCTCTCTTAGGTTTAGTTGCTTCCTTAATCGGAGCAGTAGCAGGTGCGCGTACCCCTTCTAGAACTAACAATTACAATTCTTGATAACTAGTACCGCAGGGCGGAATTAAAAATTAAAAAAGCAGATTACATAAGCTTTTTCCTAATTTTTAATCGTTAGTTTACTTACGCCATTATGTACTAGCTATAAAAATCAATTAATTTATTAAGCACTTGAGGAAAGTGCTTTTTTATTATTTAAAAAATTACGAATCATTAACTACCACTTCAAAAACGCTTCCTCAACTCCATATTCCCGCCTAACTTTGGCATCTATTTCAAACCAAGTAATAATTTGTTTTGTGGTTAACTCCTCAATAGGAACTTCATATTCCTTGGCAATATGTTGTAAAATTCTCAAAGAAGAAATAGTCAATCTAGTTAAAAACTTTTCCGGAGAAGATAACAAAGCTGCGTCAACTTGGGCTGATTCTTCTGAAGATAAAAATTGGGTAGATGATTGATTAGGTGCGATATCCATAAAATTCAAAGATCCGTTTAATTACGAAACTGCCTTTCTAATATTAAATCATATTATTGTAATCCGTGAGCAATAAAAGCAGACCAATAGCGGGGATGTGCAAAGGGAAATTCTGCTTGTGATTTTTGGATGTGATTATGTTTACAGTTAGGGTTAGATATTCCTGTAATTGAGGATATTAATTTAAATCAAATTGCACAACCTGTATAAAATGCCGAAGAACTAATTTAAAAATTCTATCAGTTCATCTTTAGTTAAATCTGCATCTCGAATTATTTTTACTAATAAACCTTTTCCAATAGTTTTACCACTATGAGAAGGAATAGAAACAATTCGATTATTTTCATGTTTCATTCTTACATGACTTCCCTTTTGTCTGACTATATAAAAACCTGCTTTTTCTAATGCAGCAATCAGTTCTTCTCCTGTAATTGTTGGCAATTTAGTTATGATAATACTACTTTTTGCACACCAATAAATTCAGTTATTGATTCCTCTTCTAGTTCTTCTAAACACATTTCAATTACTTCTTTAATATTTTTCATTAGTTCATTAATAGTTTCTCCTTGACTATAACAGGCTTTTAGTTGAGGAACTTCACCAATATATATACCATCTTCATCTCTTTCAATTACTACATAAAATTCTTTGTTTTTCATGGTTTGGTTTGTCATTGAGATAGTTTTCTAATAAAGTTAAGAATGTTCGATTTTTATTATAACACAAACGACAAATCCCCGACTTCTTACTTTAATCTTTTGTAAATAATGATAATTTATAAAAGAAGTCGGGGATCTAAATTGCAGGTTTAGCGATTTGCCAATATTGGGAAGAATTGATAAACGTACCTCATAAATCTAAAATACGCTTTATTTTTGTGCGATCGCAATTTTAATGATTCATGCACCTACTGTTTTACTTTTATCTTGAAAATACCAATAAAGATTAGCTAAAGTTAAATCTGCTATTTCTTGCCAATTTCCAGCTACTAAACCATTATATCCAGAATTGGTTGCTTGCTCAGTTATATAAGATTCATATTCTTTACGTAATTTAGGCTCAATGATAAACCTTAACTGATCCCGTAGTGATAAATAATGAGATTTATTTTTTAACTCTTGATAAAATACCAATTCTTTTGGTTCTTGTACAATTTCTGAATCTGTTTTAGTTTCCAAACTATCACTATTTCCCAAATCAGAACTTGCTAAAAGTTTTCTTTCACTTGCAGGTAAATTTTTAATCCAATCTACATGATCTTGCCAAGATGATAATACAGCTAAATCATTATTGAGAATACAAGATATTTCTGGGAATATAAAATCTAATTCTGCTTCTGATTCACATTTATCAATTACAGTTAGGCAATCTTTACGAATTTGATTTTGCAGAAAATCAAGCTGATGATATACAGCATCATATTGATGTTGTAATTGATATGTTAAAGCTATTGTTTGCTCAATTGCCCAAGCACATTCCATTCTTCTGAGATATCCCGCAGCACAGGTGTCAGATAAAATGGCCGGATTTTTATAGCTAGATAAAGAATTATTTAATGTGTTGATTACCCAACCTAAAGTATTATTTCTAATATTTGAATCTTCAATTAAAAATGCTGTTTTAAGTGATTGCAATGCTTGTTGAAACTGTCCATAAGCTTGCATTAAAATTAATTGGTGTGCATGAAATTTGATATCTACTGCAACTTCATCAATTCGTTTTCTGACTTCTTCCCCTTCATATTTTAAAGTTTCCTTTAAATCAAGAAAACCATTTTTTACTTCTAAATGTAGTAATTCTACTTGCTTGCGTAATTTGAGAGTCTGATATAGATTAACTGCTGATAACACCGTACCTCCTACTACCCCAACACCAATTAAAGATGTAGTAGTTTGTAAAACTCCCACGCTGTTTTGAAGAGTATCCAGCATTTTGTAAGTTTTTTGGAATCCTCGATGGGTTTGCAGCATTTGCAACCCACCCATAATGACATCTACTGGAACAGTGAGAGGATTGATACTTGCGGATTGATCTATAATTACACCCACTGCGTGAGCAACAATCTTACCTGTTGCTTTATTTCTTGCTATACCTAGTAATTCTCCAGAGGATTTTGAAACTACTTCATAGATACCAGATTTAATTCCAGCTTCAATTTCAGGGACAAACTCAAACAGCATACTGGGGATGATAAAAATTTCTTTTATAGTATAGCTTTTATACTACTTACACACAAAACCGTATTTTTTCTTAAAAATAATTGAGGTTTGAATTTAGTATATTATAAATAGTAGTAAAAATACTAGACTCCTTGTTAAACTATCTCTAGTAGCACTACTGGTATAAAGCAGACTAAAAGTAAATTTGTGTAGTTAATTATGAATTTCTATTACAAAACATTGCAAGGTGTGATCAATTCATCTGAAGAAATCATCAAATGTGAAGATAATTCCAAGGAAATCAAGGAATCAGCAGATAAACTTAATAAATCAGTGAAACCGTGTATTGCAGAATTAAAACAGTCAGCTACGAAACTCAAGGATTTAGTTGACAATTGTTTTTGTGATGTAGATCATGCTAGAGATGTTTGGGATAGCAAACAAAGAATAATGGTAGTACCCACTGCGGAAATATGGGAAGAAATAGGTGATTGGAGTGGGTTTTCTGTTAGAATTAGTAATTTATATAATCAATCTAAGTTAGAAACCTTAGAAGTCGTGAAAAAATCTTGGTTAGCAAGAGTTGAAAAATTAACAAGAGATTTTTTTGTAGATGATAAAAGTAAAAATAAGAATGGAGTAAATATTTTTGATTTTGCTAGAGAATTACAAATAATTAAAAATTTTGATTTTGCTAGAGAATCACAAATAATTAAAAATTTTGATTCTGCTATACAATTACAACTAGGTGAGATTGAAACAATTTTATCACAAAACATATTGTTAATCATTCATGAATTTATACCCAGATTGCCAGTTATTGAAAAATGTGCCAATCAGTTAGATACAGTCAAGAAAAGCAAAATAAATAATCTAATCAATTCAATTAGTGAATCATTAGAGAACTTAGTAGAAAGAGTATTTGGTAATGATTTTTATGTATATAAAGTTAATATTCGGATAGATTATATAAGAAATACTCCTCAAGATTTAGCGAAACAAGCAGCTTTAGCAATCAGTCAAGAACAGTTTACTCAAGCCTATAAGAAAGTATCTGAAAACCTGGAAAAGATAGTTGTAGCTATTTTTGATGAGTTGTGGAGGTTAATAAATGACGCAATTGAACAAGCAATGTTATTTTACAATGACTTTTTAGAAATCCAAAACCGTTATCAGCAAGAAACATCAGAACAACGTCAAGCTGAGAAAGATTGGATAGAAAATCAGCGTCAAGAACTGATACAAATACAAAAGGGAATTGAGATAATTTTGAAGCGTTAATTTTATCTATTAAATGTAAGGATAAAAAAATACACCTTTCTATTCTCAGGACAATAATAACCAACAAATTTTGAATAAACAATTGAGAGTTTTTGCAGACTTTAATAATGCTGATGAAGAAGAACGGCTACGTTTAAATTGTATTGGCACAATTGAAGATTTAGCACGTCAAAAAATTGAATTACAAGATGGTCAAAAACTAACTTTTTATAGCGAAGATTTAGAAATTGAAGGAATAGTTAAACATTCTCCAGAAGAGAATATTTGGGTTGCAGTTATTGATTGGGATAATATTAGACAAGTGGAAGATTTACCTAAATTGATAGATGTACCTAAATTTATGGAAAAATTGCGTACAGATAATCCCAGTAGAAGATCAAAAAGAAGAATACTAATAGTGGAAAAACCTAAAAAAACGCAAAATCTTACTGTAGAAGCAGCTAAGGGATTAAGAGTATTAAAAGAAATATTTGAAGAGGGAATCATCACAGAAGAAGAATATCAAATTAAACGCCAATCTCTAGTTGATAAACTTTAGATAAATTGTGCTAATAATTTTTTGGTTAAATATCCATAAAATCCAAAAATTCACACTTTATCTGCGTCTATCTGCGTTTATCTGCGTTCAATAATTTTTATCCCATCTTCTAACTTTTTTGAACCAAATAACCACAACGATGTTCACCATGAATCAGCGAGTGAGTCCGTTCTACAGTACAATCAGGTAAAATAGCCGCAAACATTTCTAATTCATGACCACAAACACTAGGAAAAGATTCAGCAACATTAGAAATAGCGCAGGTATGTTCCATAAAAATGAATCTCTCCGCACCATTAGGATCTGATTCCATAGCGTGAAACTCCGCCATAAAACCTTCAGCCTTTCGCAATTCTACCAAATTTGCTACTCGTTCCTGCAAAGAACCATTACCCACCCGTTCCCGATATTCCTGGGCTTTGCGTTCCCACTGTTTCCGTAAAATAGATTTTACTTGATCACGTCCCACCGTTTCCGCTAAGGTGTCCAGAAGAGAAACAGCAAAATCGCCATAACTATCATTTAAGTAATTAACGCTTTTTTGTAAATGTTGTCTTCCTCGCCTACTCAAGTGATAAACGTGCTGTGGTCTGCCCATACTCGGCTGTTCTGATACTGAGTATATAACTAGTTCATCCGTCTCCAAATCCTTTAAATGGCGGCGAATCGCTTGGGGACTGACATCAAAAGAGTTAGCCAACTCAACAGCCGTTGCTTGTGAGTGTTTCAATAAATACTCTAAAATATCTTGCTTCGTTGAAGTCTGCTGTGTAGTCGTCATCTTCTTTATTAGACGCTTCGCAAACGTCCCAAAAAATTTTTTCTGAAAATTTGACTTAAACAACATTGTTGTTGTTAATCTATCGTACAATGAAAATAGATTAAACAACAGCCGAGTTGTTTTAGTCGTTAAACCTATTCTAGCAGTCCTGTTAGCGATCGGTAACACAAAACGGGAGTCAGCGTCATGCAACCCGTCGGCCGTCCTTTAAAGAGAACACAGAAGAAACGATGAGCGCATCCGTCACCACCTTAGTCAACCAACCTTACAAGTACGGCTTTGTTACCGATATTGAAGCCGATACTATCCCTCGTGGGTTAAGCGAAGATGTTATTCGCCTGATTTCCGCCAAAAAGAATGAGCCGGAATTCATGTTGGAATATCGTCTCCGCGCTTATCATCAATGGCTGAAAATGACAGAACCAACTTGGCCTCATGTCAAATATCCGCCTATTAATTATCAGGATATTATTTATTATTCTGCACCGAAACAAAAAAAAGCAAAGCTCAATAGTTTAGATGAAGTTGATCCCACTTTATTGGAAACCTTTGCTAAATTAGGTATTCCTTTAAATGAACAAAAGCGATTAACTAATGTTGCTGTTGATGCGATTTTTGATAGTGTTTCTGTCGCCACTACATATAAAGAAAAACTGGCTAAAGAAGGCGTAATCTTCTGTTCTTTTTCGGAAGCTCTACAAGAACACCCAGAACTAATTAAAAAATATTTGGGTAGCGTTGTTCCTATTGCTGATAATTATTTTGCAGCTTTAAATGCGGCTGTATTTAGTGATGGTTCTTTCGTTTATATTCCTAAAGGACTAAAATGTCCAATGGAATTGTCAACTTATTTCCGCATTAATTCCGGTGATACAGGACAGTTTGAACGGACTTTAATTGTCGCCGACGAAGGGAGTTATGTTTCTTATTTAGAAGGTTGTACAGCACCTATGTACGACAGCAACCAATTACACGCTGCGGTTGTGGAATTGGTGGCTTTAGATAATGCGGAAATTAAATATTCTACTGTGCAGAACTGGTACGCTGGTGATGTTAATGGTAAAGGCGGAATTTACAACTTTGTGACTAAACGTGGTTTGTGTCAAGGTGTCAATTCTAAGATTTCTTGGACTCAAGTAGAAACAGGTTCAGCTATTACTTGGAAGTATCCTAGTTGCGTCTTGGTTGGTGATAATTCCGTCGGTGAATTTTACTCTGTTGCATTAACAAATAATATGCAGCAAGCCGATACTGGTAGTAAGATGATTCACGTTGGTAAAAATACTCGCAGTACAATTATTTCTAAGGGAATTTCTGCTGGTAAATCTAGTAATAGTTACCGTGGTTTGGTGAAGATTAATCCTACTGCTAAGGGTGCGAGAAATTATTCTCAATGTGATTCGATGTTAATTGGTGATAATGCTCAAGCGAATACTTTTCCTTATATTCAAGTTCAGAATAATACTGGGAAGGTTGAGCATGAGGCTTCTACTTCTAAAATTGGTGAAGATCAATTGTTCTTTTTTGCTCAACGTGGTATTTCTTCGGAAGATGCTATTTCGATGATGATTAGCGGTTTCTGTAAGGATGTTTTTAATCAGCTTCCTATGGAGTTTGCTGTTGAGGCTGATAAGTTGTTGAGTCTGAAGTTGGAAGGTAGTGTTGGTTGATCTGTTTTCGTTGAGGTTCTTTTTTTAATGAACCACGAAGACACGAAGGAAGCGAAGAAAGAAGATAAGAAGGAAGAGAAGATGATTGTTGAGAATAGTGATTTGATTTTGTCGGTTAAGGATTTGACGGCTAATGTTGATGAAACTCCGATTTTGAAGGGGTTAAATTTGGAAGTTCGGGCTGGAGAAATTCACGCGATTATGGGACCTAATGGTTCTGGAAAAAGTACGTTTTCTAAGGTTTTGGCGGGACATCCAGCTTATACTGTGACTGGTGGTGAGGTGGTTTTCCAAGGACAAAATCTTTTGGAAATGGGAGCGGAGGAAAGGGCTAGAGGTGGTGTGTTTTTAGCTTTTCAATATCCTCTGGAAATTCCTGGTGTTAGTAATTTGGATTTTCTCCGGGTGGCTTATAATTCTCGGAGAAAGGCTCAGGGGTTGGAGGAAGTTGACGCTTTCGATTTTGATGATTTGGTTGAGGAAAAGTTGGATATTGTGAAGATGAATTCTTCTTTTCTTAACCGCAGTGTGAATGAGGGTTTTTCTGGTGGAGAAAAGAAGCGGAATGAAATTCTGCAAATGGCGATTTTAGAACCAAAGTTAGCTATTTTAGATGAAACTGATTCGGGTTTAGATATTGACGCTCTGAAAATTGTTGCTAATGGGGTGAATCAGTTAACTAATGCTGAAAACGCCACAATTATGATTACTCACTATCAGCGTCTTCTCGATTATATTGTTCCTGATTTTGTTCACGTTATGGCGCAGGGACAAATTATTAGAAGTGGTGGTAAGGAGTTGGCGTTGGAGTTAGAATCTCGCGGTTATGATTGGGTTCTAGAGGAAGCTTTGGGAGTGGGTGTGTAATGTCTATTCCAGTTTCTCTTACTTCTATTCCTGAGTCTCTATTAGATAGAGATGCTTTTTTAAGTGATTTGTTAAGTCGGGTAACTACAACAAAATCAGATGGTTGGTTACAAGATTTGCGCGACGGTGCTGTTAATTGGGTTCGTCATTCTGTTATCCCCAATACCCGCGAGGAAGAATGGCGTTTTACTGATTTATCAGCACTAAAAAAGGTAGATTTTAATTTAGGGACGTTTAATGAAACGTCTGTTGAAGATTTTGTTTTACCTGAAGTTTCTCAACGTTTAGTTTTTGTAAATGGTGTTTATGCACCTCATTTATCTAATACTGAAAATTTACCTGCGGGTTTAATTGTTGGTAATTTGGATATTTTACCTGGTGAGGTTGTTCGGGAATATTTAGCGCAAGCTGAAGGTGAGAAGGAAGTTTTTACTGCTCTGAATACTGCGGCTTTAAATGATGTCGCGGTAGTATGGGTTAGTAAAAATGTGGTGGTTGAAACTCCCATTCATTTACTATTTGTTTCTGTTTCGGGTGAGTTTGCGACTATTTCCCAACCTCGTGTTTTAGTAGTGGCTGAAAATAATTCTCAAGTCACTTTAATAGAAGAGTATATTTCATTTTCACAAAATGAGGGTGTTTACTTCACCAATGGTGTTACGGAAATTTGGGTAAATGAAAATGCTCAGGTGAGTCACAATAGAATTGTGCGGGAAGGTGCAGCGGCTTTTCATGTTGGAAAAACTGCTGTTACTCAGGCGCGATATAGTCGTTATCATTGTAATGCGGTGACGGTTGGTGGAAAAATATCACGTCACAATTTGGAGATTTTGCAAACTGGTGAGCAAACGGAAACGACGCTGAATGGGTTGACTGTGATTGCTGATAGTCAGTTGGCTGATACTCACAGTGCTTTATCTTTAAATCATCCTCATGGTGTGAGTAAACAGTTACATAAGTGCATTATAGGCGATCGCGCTCATGGTGTATTTAATGGTAAGGTTTTTGTTCCTAAACTGGCGCAGTTAACTGACGCATCTCAATTAAACCGCAATTTGCTGTTATCATCTAAGTCGAGAATTGATACCAAACCTCAATTAGAAATCACTGCTGATAATGTTAAATGCGCTCACGGTGCTACTGTCAGTCAGTTGGAGGATAATGAAATATTCTACCTGCAAAGTCGCGGTATTGATGAAAATGATGCCCGCAAGTTATTAGTTAATGCTTTCGCAACGGAAATTATTAACTTTATCCCTGTTGCTTCTTTGCGAGAAAGTTTGTTGAGAACTGTCACAAGTCTCACGAATAAGTAATTGTGGTTTTTCTGCTAGTTCGTAGTGAGCGATTTATCGCTCAAATGCATAATTTTTAGGACTAAAGTCCTAACTACGAACTTTCTAAATTATAGATATTATTCTGAACTTCTTCTACAAAATGGTCATCACTTCTACCAAATCTCTCGGTGATAAAGTTCGCGCTGACTTCCCAATTTTACATCAGGAAGTTCACGGTAAACCCCTGGTTTATCTCGATAATGCGGCTACTTCTCAAAAGCCTTTAGTTGTATTAAATGCTTGGCGTGATTATTACGAACAATATAATTCTAATGTCCACCGTGGCGCACATTCTCTAAGTGCAAAAGCAACAGATGCTTATGAAGCCGCACGGGATAAAGTTGCTAATTTTATTAATGCGAAATCACGTCAAGAAATTGTTTACACTCGCAATGCTAGTGAAGCAATTAACTTAGTTGCTTACAGTTGGGGAATGGGCAATTTACAGCCAGGAGATGAAATTATTCTCTCGGTAATGGAACATCATAGTAATATTGTTCCTTGGCAATTTGTCGCCCAAAAAACAGGCGCAATATTGAAGTTTGTGGAATTGACGACCGAAGAAACTTTTGATTTAGAACAGTTTAAAACTCTGATTTCTGAGAAAACAAAACTGGTGTCTATCGTTCATGTTTCTAATACTTTGGGTTGTATAAATCCAGCCAAAGAAATAGCTGAAATTGCTCACAGATACGGTGCGAAATTCTTACTTGATGCTTGCCAAAGTGTCCCCCATATGCCTATTGATGTCCAAGAAATTGACTGTGATTGGTTGGTAGCTTCTGGACATAAAATGTGCGCTCCCACTGGTATTGGCTTTTTATATGGTAAGCTGGAATTACTAGAAGCAATGCCGCCATTTTTCGGTGGTGGTGAGATGATTGCAGAGGTATTTTTAGACCATTCCACCTATGCAGAATTACCCCATAAATTTGAAGCTGGTACTCCGGCTATTGGGGAAGCGATCGCACTTGGGACAGCAATAGATTATCTTACTAATATTGGTATGGATAAAATCCATGCTTATGAAGCTGAATTAACTGCCTATTTATTCGCGCAATTAGCGCAAATACCCCAAATCAGAATCTACGGACCAAAACCTAATGCTGAAGGGGAAGGTAGAGCCGCATTAGCAGCTTTTACAGCAGAAGATGTTCACGCTAATGATTTAGCAACTTTGTTAGATCAAGAAGGTGTGGCCATACGTTCTGGACATCATTGTACACAACCACTACACCGTTATTTAAGTTTAGCGGGAACTGCACGAGTAAGTTTATCTTTTTACAATACTCGTGAAGAAATTGATGTTTTCATTAAGGCTTTGAAGGAGACTTTGGACTTTTTTGCTAGTGTGTTTGCTGAGTAAATACAGGGTGGGTAATTCCCACCTTTTTTGATTTATAGCTGTTCTCTATAAAAATATGATTTTATCTCACGCAGAGGCGCAGAGTCTCAGAGAGTAAGAATTTTTGATTTTTCAATTTCATACTTCAATTCAGCAACGCCAGAATTTATAATTAAAATTGATATTTTGATTTTTTAATTAATACATTGCAAAATATGAATTAAACTTTATATCCCTTGCAAAATCAATATAAACGTTAAAAACTTTATCTCTCAGACTCTGAGTATCTGCGTCTGGGCGTGAAACAAATTCATACTTTCAATCTAGCAAAAGCGATTTTAAAATAATGAAATCTGAGATGATTCAATATTTTACTAATTATGTCTAATATATTGATTATAATCCAATAATGTCAATTTCGTTGATTAATTTTAAAGTAAATTAGAAATTGAATTCTGTAACCCATACAAAAAAGTAACTATGGCAATTGACGATACATTTGATACCCCAAATCAATCTCTAACTCTACCAAAAGTCAACATTTTCACCATGTTCCGGCTAGGATTGTTTCAAATGGGGTTAAGTATGATGTCTATCTTGACTTTGGGGGTACTGAACCGAGTCATGATTCAGGAAATCGCAATTCCCGCTACATTGGTGGCTTTGGTGTTAGCATTACCTTCATTTGTAGCACCAACGCGGATTTTGTTTGGACAAATGTCCGATTCTAAACCCTTGTTAGGTTATCATCGTACAGCTTATGTATGGGTAGGAGCAGGAATATTTGCGATCGCTGCCTTTTTAGCGGTACAAGTAATGTGGCAGTTAAATGCCGCTAATATTGGAGATACCTGGGTATGGACTACCCAAACAATTGGTTGGACAGCAGTTTTAGGTTTAGTTTTCGCAGTTTATGGATTAGCAATTTGTGCTAGTGGTACTACATTTGCAGCTTTATTAGTTGATATCTCCGAAGAAGACAACCGTTCTCAAGTTGTTGGTATTGTTTGGTCAATGTTGATGGTAGGGATTATAGTTGGAGCAATTATTAGTTCTAGCTTATTGCAGCAATTAACCACAGACGCACCCCTAGAAACTTTACAAGCAGCAATTAATAAATTATTTCAAATTGTTCCTGGAATAGTTTTTTGTTTAGCAATTGTCGCAACTGTGGGAGTTGAAAAAAAATATTCTCGGTTCTTTAATCGTTCCAATATGGGAAATAGAGAAGATAGTATTACTTTAAGAGGTGCTTGGAAAATCTTAACAGCTAGTCCACAAACAGGCTTATTTTTCACTTTTTTATTAGTGATGACTATTAGCTTGTTTATGCAAGATCCTATTTTAGAACCTTATGCGGGACAAGTCTTTAATATGCCTTTAGCGGAAAGTACCAAACTCAACGTTTTTTATGGTACAGGTATATTAATTTCCTATGGTGTTACAGGTTTTTTCATTGTTCCCCGGTTAGGTAAACGCAGAACTATCAAGCTAGGTTGTATTTTAGTTGCATTTGCGGCTTTATTATTGGGTTTTTCAGGATTTTCTGCAAATCCAACTGTCCTCAAATCAACTTTAGTTTTATTTGGTTTAGCGACTGGTTTTGTCACCACCGCAGCAGTTAGTTTAATGCTAGATTTAACCATTGCTGAAGCCGCAGGTACATTTATTGGTGCTTGGGGACTTGCTCAGTCTATTTCTAGAGGAATTGCCACAGTAATTGGTGGTACTCTTTTAGATGTAGGGCGCAGATTGTTACCAGATAATTTAGTATTAGCCTATGGGTTAGTATTTGCTTTAGAAGCTACAGGAATGTTGATATCAATTTGGTTTTTAAATCGTGTCAATGTGACAGAATTTCAAACTAATACTAAACAAGCTTTAGCTTCTGTTTTAGAAAGTGATTTAGATTAATTAATAATTGACAATTGACAATTGACAATTGACAATTGACAATTGACAATTGACAACTAACAACTGACAACTGACAACTGACAACTGACAACTAACAACTGACTAATAAAAATGAACGATTTTTGGGATACGATTTTAGACTTTGCTGAAACTACCACTACCAGAGTGGGAAAACAATTAATGCAGGATTTTGGACAAGTTCAAGCTTCGCAAAAAGCTGACGGTAGTTTAGTTACAAAATCAGATAAATGGGCAGATCAAGAAATTCGAGATGCCATTGTTTCTACTTTCTCAGGTTACGGTATTTTGAGTGAAGAAAGTGACCAGACTTTTCCTGATAAAGAATGGTGTTGGGTTATTGATCCTTTAGATGGTACAACCAACTTTACAAGAGGAATTCCGATTTGGTCTATTTCTCTGGGTTTACTTTATCGAGGAACACCCATTTTTGGCTACGTTTACGCGCCACCATTAAATCAAGACTTTCATGGATTTTGGGCGGGTTCATCAGGCTTAACAACACCAACGGGAGCATTTTTAAATCATCACCCCATTCATACAAGTAGTGATGCTCCCAGCAAAAACCACTTTTTTAATCTTTGTTCTCGCAGTACCGGCATTATTCAACCGGGTTTTCCCTGTAAATTGCGAATGTTAGGAGTTGCTAGTTATAACTTTCTTACAGTCGCAACTGGTGCAGTTTTGGGAGGAATTGAAGCGACACCAAAGGTATGGGATATTGCAGGTGCGTGGGTAATAGTTCAAGCTGCTGGAGGTACATGGGTATCTCTGAATTCTGAGTCTTTTCCATTATCACCGGGAATGGATTACAGCGATCGCTCTTTTCCGACAATGGTTGTGAGTAATTCCGATTTGATTCCGGTATTTACACCGTTTCTAGAAAGTATGAAATTTTCATAACTAACAATTGACAACATTATGAAAGGACTTTGGTTAGAAAATAATCAATTACAACTACGCACCAATATTCCTATTCCTGAACCACCACCAGGAGAGGCTTTAGTGCGGGTTTTGTCTGCGGGGATTTGTAATACTGATTTAGAATTAATTAAAGGTTATTATCCCTATACTGGCATTATCGGCCATGAGTTTGTTGGTGTTGTGGAAAAAGGTCCAGAACAGTTAATTAATCAAAGAGTAGTTGGTGAAATTAACGCTGCTTGTGGTTATTGTCGCTTTTGTCTTCGGGGACAACCAACTCATTGCGAAAATCGCACAGTTTTAGGTATTGTTAACCGTAATGGTGCTTTTGCAGAATATCTATCTTTACCTATTGAAAATTTGCATATTGTTCCCGAAAATGTTTCTACAGAAGCTGCAACTTTTACTGAACCCATAGCCGCAGCATTAGAAATTCAAGAACAAATGCAAATATGTAAAAATGATCGAGTATTGGTAGTAGGAGATGGTAAATTAGGACAATTAATAGCTCAAACTTTAGCTTTAACTGGTTGTGAATTATTAGTAGTAGGAAGACATCAAGATAAATTAGAACATTTAGCAGCGAGAGGAATTAAAACTGGTTTAGCTGATAGCGTCACTGATAAATATTTTGATATCTCTGTTGATTGTACAGGAAATCCCGAAGGATTCTCTACTGCACGTCGGGCTTTACGTCCGCGTGGGACATTAATCTTAAAAAGCACTTATGCAGGAAATCTCAGTTTAGATGCTTCTTCTTTGGTGGTAGATGAAATTACCCTAATTGGTTCTCGTTGTGGTCCCTTTGTTCCAGCCTTGGAGTTATTAGCAACAGAAAAGGTAGATATCCAATCTTTAATTCATGCTCATTATCCCCTTTCTCAAGGTTTAGAAGCTTTTGAAAAGGCAAAAACCAAAGGAGTTTTAAAAGTTTTGTTAGAGATGAATTTGTAATTTATGATATACTCACAGGCTACTACTCAAACAAGATAAATTACCAGCTTTAATCATCACAATTAAATGTTCAATGCGTTCATACTCATCCAGTTCTTGTAATTCCCTGGGTGTGAGTTTACCTGATTTGCTGTTTATTAGCAAAGTACGTAACCTATCTTGCATTTCCGGTGTGGGTTTAAATTCGGCTATTTGTTGCGGAGTGGGATTACTAGCAAGAAAATTAAGGATATATTGGTAAGTTTGTGTTGGTATTGGTGATTGTTGAAGACTCAAAGCCAGTAATTCTGGTAAAGTATCTATCCCTATTTGTGCTATTTGTTGAGATAATTCTTCTGATATTTCTAGGGTAATTTTGGGCATAGTGCATTTTTCCAAAATCTGTTATTTTCCATAATACAAAAATCCTCACATCCAAAATTAATTTGATTGATAATCTTTACAACCAATCGCTTCTTCGGTATTCGCAACATAAGGATTTACCGTACATTTAAGACGGTAATTATTAGTGAAAAATTGGCAATTATGACAAGGGACTTTGTGCATTTTTTGAGCAGTCTTCACAGTTGCTTTTGTTGCTGTCCATAAATTCAAAAATACCAGAATAATCACAGTCCAAGCTATAACAAAACAAATTGGCACTAAAAATGGTTGTATTCCCTGAATTAGGAAAGATATAAAATTCAACATGGCAATTACTAATACAACAGAGGAGTTAGAAATTAATATAAATCCTAACCCCTCATTGATTACCACTAGCTAAAGATATATTACAAAAGTCTCACCTATAGGACTTACGCAAAATATCTCTCAAACTCTCTTTCCTTCGTGTTCTTCGTGTCTATCCCTTCGGGACGCTCCGCGAACGTGGTTCATTATTCCGTGACTTGTACATAAGTCCTAACCTATTTAGACAACAACCAGAAAATAATGAATTTCTTCCTTTGCGTCTTTGCTCCTTAGCGCCTTTGCGCGAAACCTTCCTCTTACTTAAACCCCAGCATGACCTAATGCAATACCTGTTACCAACATTCCCAATACCAAAAAAGGTTGGGCGCTGGCTTGATATTTGACATCATTCGCTATGGGGTCACGGAGAAAATACATATCCTGGAAAGTGATTTGGGGAATGATTAATAAAACGAGAATTGCTGCGTATAAATTCTCATGAATACTCACCAAATAACCTGCAACCAAACCTTGAAATAAGTCAATCATGACTACACAAATCAAAGCCGCAGTTTTTATCCCAAACATAACTGGTAATGATTGTAAACCTAATTGGCGATCGCCTTCCACACTCTTAAAATCATTGACAATGGCAATCCCTAAACCTGCCAAACTGTAAAATAGAGTCAGAATCACAATTTTCCAATTCAATTCTCCAAATAAAGCATGGCCAGCCCACCAAGGTAAAGCAATATAACTTGCACCTAAAGCATAATTTCCTAACCAACCATTTTGTTTCAATTTCAATGGTGGTGCAGAATAGATATAAGCAATGAAACTACCAAAAACAGACAACAGCAAAACAGTAGGAACTGGATGACCTGCCCATAAATCTAAGGTATAAGCTACACCATATCCTAGTAATAGTAAAAGCACAAATTGACTAATTACTTGCTTTTCAGAAATTCTCCCCGAAGGTATGGGACGATAAGGTTCATTAATCGCGTCAATTTCCCGGTCATAATAATCATTGATGGTTTGGGTATAACCAGTCAATAATGGACCCGAAAGCAACATACAAAGGGCAGACTTCAAAACATTTTCTAAAGTCCAAGTGTAGTTTCCAGAAGAAGCCGCACCGCAGACTACACCCCAAATCAGGGGAATCCAGGTAATCGGTTTCATCAATTGCAAGCGAATTTTCCAAATAGAAGTTTCTCCCGCACTTGCACCTTTCATTCCCAGCAATTGCCGAGTTTTCGCATTGCGGTCTTCTGTGATTGTAACTTCTGGATTTGTAGATTCTACAACCTCATTCGGCTGAGGATTTGGATTAATGGGAGTTGATTCAGGCATAAGGTGTAATGGATAATTGACAATTGATAATTGACAATTGATAATTGCCAATTACCAATCACCTAAAACGAAATTATCAAATAACTATTTTGAAACTTTGCGCCAGTAACAGGTTTACCACTGAGAGCCGGGGGGAGGAAGATATTACGTCTTTGATCTCCGGCTTCTACTGTGACTTCTGGACCGTACTGGGTGAGTTTGACTTGCTTTTTGTCAAAACCAGGTAAAAATAAGCGTACTTGGCGATTATGTACGTCAATTTCAATTGGTTGGTTAGCTTGTAATGCTTGCTCAACAAAGTTGGGTAAAGCATCTATGAGAGGTTGCCATTCACCATTGGAGACATCAGGAACTATGCTCACAGGTAGAGGTGCAAATTCCTCAGATAAACTGATATTTTCTCCACCAGCAACTAAGATTGCTCCACCAATAGTTAAACCAATTTGTTGGGCGCTTCCCCACAAATAGCGGGAATTTGCAACATCAATGGGATCTGAAGTTGTCACCAAAAAAGCGGCAACACGCTGGGGATTAGCTAAAGCAGCTTTACCTTCTTCAAGAAAATTATTAACTTGGTTAGTCGGTTGGGCAAAATTATCAGCAGTCCAATTAATATTGAAAAGACTACCAATTAAAGGTTGAAGAAAGGGAGATTCTGTAATTGTTTTCCCTAAATCGGAGTTAACAAACAATTGCCGGAATCGCCTTACATACCAACTTAAAGATTCTGGCATTCCCAACATTCGCAAGCTGGAAGCGTCACCTGTACCATCATAGATAATCGCGTCATATTTGCCACTGGCATCATATTCACGAATAGCATTGAGAGCCAGGGCGTTGTCCATCCCTGGTAATGCTACCAGTTCTTGCCCATAAACCTCTTTAAAAATAGGTGTACGGAGGTATTGAGCCTCCAATTTTTTCACTTCGTCCCAGTTACGTTCGAGCAGTACAGATGCTTGAAACTGTACTGCTTGCAGATTGGGAGAGATTTCCTGGGGGTCAGGAGTCAGAGCAGTATTGAGTAGAATTGGCAATGTTGGATCTGCTAGTCCTGCTAGGAGTACCCGTTTGCCTTGTGTTGCCAAACTAATGGCTGCGGCGATCGCTATTTTACTGCGAGCTATGCCGTTTTTGCCCAAAAATGTCAGTATCAAGGCCATTACTCAATTTCCAATTATCACCTATCTTTTCAATTACAACTTAGCACTCAACCAATCTTCTTAGCCTCTGCTATAAGTTGTTTTGACTAAGCTGGTTTGATTTCATCTTCAAAAAACCAGGTGGAGGATTTGTCGTCAAACTTGACCACCACACCGATTCCAGCCCCGTCAGTGACTTTGTAGCCTTCGATAATACCAACTTTTCCAAGTTTTTGAGCGATAGTAGAGGATACGCGATCGCGCAAACGAATTACTTTAACCTTCTGTCCAATTTCCATGATCTAGTTACAATGCAATAATCCAAATCTCAGTGTAGCGGAATCTGGTACTCAGTTTTCATTGCTCATCGCTTAAAATTAAATCAGTAAGCAAGTAGGTATACTCTTATGTTTGTTACAGCCCAACAGCTAGAACAACAAATGCCCGACGCGACTCAGTTGTTAAGTGATGAGCCGGAAATGGAAAGTTCTTTACATTATATGCAGTTACTAATGCTAGTAACTAGCTTGGAATGGTTATGGCGTGATCAAAATGATTTCTTTATTGGTGCAAATCTAACTATTTATTTTAGTCGTCAACAGTTAAAAAATCGAGAATTTAGGGGTCCAGATTTCTTCTTAGTCAAAGATACAGAAAAACGTCCCCGCACTTCTTGGGTTGTGTGGGAAGAAGACGGACGTTATCCCGATTTGATTATTGAATTACTGTCAGATAGTACAGCAAAAGTTGACCGCAATCTCAAAAAAGTTCTCTATGAAAGTCGCTTTCATACCCCAGAATATTTTTGGTTTAGTCCCGAAAATTTAGAATTTGTGGGGTTTAAACTCGTAGGAAATCAATATCAAGAAATTATCGCCAATGAACAGGGATTGCTTTGGAGTAAAGTCCTGAATTTATATTTAGGCATGGCTAATGGTAAGCTCCGCTATTTTACATCTGAAGGTGAGTTAGTACCAACACCAGAAGAAGCTGCTACAAAGATCCAAAATCAAGCTCTTGCAGCGGAACAGCAGTTAGCAGATGAAAGAGAGAAAGTACAAATTTTGGCAGCACATTTGCGATCGCTTGGTATAGATCCTGATAGTTTAAAGTAAGCAAATATGTAAGGCTTGCTGATAGCGTAGCATCAGCCATAAAAGTCTTTTCTTTAGGGTTAGGAGTAACCGAGACAGAATTAGAAAGAGATCAAAATAGTCATAAAAATCCCCTGAGAAACAAATAAGCAAGATTTGTTCAGCCAGGGGAGTATACGTAAGTGAATGCTAATATTTAAGTGAATCAAAATATTTACTTTTTCTGGAGTTAAAGATTCCTATATAGACAATATTATGGACTATTGTAGTTTCCTCCTGGTCCTGGTATGGCATTTATTGTGAATAACAAAGCTGTATTTGCCTGTTCAGGACTACCTGCTAATTGAGGAATGAGATCTGAAACGATAATATATGCAGCCGCAGTCAGCAGACCACCGCCATTAATGTTAGCAGATTCTTGATTAGAGATGTCGCTGAACAGTTCTTTATTTGTGGGAGTGATGATTTGCATAATATGTTCTGTTGAATTCACAGAATTGAGAAGGAGAAAAAACACTCAATACACAATATTCTCCAACTAGTACATAACGGCATAAATAACCCAACAATTAAAAATCTACACAAAGCTTTTTTAATTGTTAATTCCGTCCTGCGGTACTAGTAACAAAAATATGAGAGAAAGTGAATAATAGGTATTGATCGCTAATTTATAGCTAGAAAGGTAAGTAATTATTCAGTCTCCTCCACTCTACAATATTGCCGCAAAACTTAATTTATTTTAGAGATAAAGAGGGACTGAACAACTAATACTGTTTCTTGATGATAGCTTGCCTAGCGTAATCATAGATCCGCTTTATTCTTAGTTGGAGAGACTTGATCACATATCTCTCCATATTTCATGAACAAGCTAACTAGAGGCAACGAAACGATTAAGTAGGTAGGTGGGAAAACTTATAACTATGTCATTGCGAGTGGAACGGAGTGGAACGCAGCAATCCCAAGAGTTTTGGGTAATTTACAGTTCGTTACATAGTTGGGTTGATTAGCATCTACCTACTTATTCCTCACCAGACTCTCCTGAACCTGAGCCTGAACCTGAGCCTGAACCTCCTGACTTTTCAACTTTTATTGCGCCAATTGTAAACAGTAATGTAGTGTTCAGAAGATCAGAACCTCCAATACCAAATTCCTTAGCTACAGTAGTATAATTCGCAGCAGATGAGAGATTTCCACCATTAATATCAGCCGCGTCTTCATCAGAGATTGTGCTAAACAATTTAGCGTGTTTGATAACTTGCATGATGTTTTTCCTTACTTAACAGAAGAGTAAATATGAACTAGATGATCAACTGTTCCTACTTTCTATAACGAATACTCGACGCAAAATATTCTGAAATTAGAAAATTTCTTGGAGCGCATTTCCGAATAATCATATAATTTATATTTTTCCTCTATCTGAAGTAATAAAAAAAGTATAAATATCATCTCTACTGTTTAGACGATGTTAGCTATCTTGGCCTTGGGACTTAAATAGGAAGAATCGAAAGAAAAATATTCAGTGAAGCATTATCTTGCTAAATGCAATGATTGAATATTTGATGATGACCAAGCCCTAACGTGAAAGAAACCGCAACCCATCTACGAGGTTGTTGTGAGATATGCAGTGTAGGGGAAAAATTTAGGGAAGAAAGATTTGGTTTAAAACCCATAAATTTATATGGTGTTAATTAACAGTCTTTATATCCCCTTAGTTTAAAAAACTATAAATACTGAATTTACAAATTTGTTGGTGATGGCGTTATTCAATTAAGTTTGATTTACGCTCCAATTGTCACAAAAATAATCCTTTTATTCAGTAATTTGCGAATTTTAAATATTAGCTTATTAAACCAGGATGTATTGTATGTTACCAGTTCAAAAATCATGGTCTTATTCTTCAGAGATTTTTCTTGACTCAAACTATCTTCAGAGATTAGAAAAAATTGCTCGCAAATATACTAGGGGTACAAGTATCTCTTGGGAAGATGCTATTCAGACTGCCCATTTAAAAGTCTTCCAGTGCCTTCAATCTGGAAAATTCAGAGAAGGAGGATTAGAAAAATTTTATCGCTGGGCTGCGACTGTAGCTCGATATGCGATCATTGATTTTATTCGTCAAGAAAATCTGCGAAACTGCCAAAGTTTAGATTGCAACATTCCTGGCACAGATATCACTCTCTTAGATACTATTTCTGATGAATTTAACATCTTAGAAGCAGCAGAACGGGCAGATTTAATTTTTAAAGCGATCGAGGCAATTTATCAACTAGAACAACGCTATCCGCGCCAAAATTATCTCAAATTATGGCAAGGTAAAATTGATGGAAAAACACAGACTCAACTAGCTGGTGAATTAAGAGTTAGTCAGAGTGAAATATCCAAGCGATGGCAGGAACTTTTAGCACGGATTGCCGAGTCATTAGAATTGTTTAAAGTTGAAGATGTCAAGCATCAATTGCCAGAAACTCGTCAGCAAAAGAGAGAATACGATCGCTCAACAAAGCAATGGTAAGTTAATACAATGTCACCTTCTCATCAAAATTAAAGAAAATCCTGATATTTGCAAGCGTTCATACGTTAAATAATATAAGCCAGTTGATCACTCATTTCTGTTGGGAAACTAAAGATATGGGTGTAAACTTGAGTGAATCTAAATTTTAAGTAGGTAATGGTGTAATATGTTAACCCCACAACCCGGAGAAATTTGGGAAGTGAGTCGCTTAGTACAAAGTCCCCTCAAGTTCTCAGATGAAGAACAACAGACTTTTTACTCGTTCTTAGCACAAAATTTTTTAGCTGGCAACTCACCACCACGTTATGTAATGATTGTTAAAGAACCTGAACCACTCATGGATACAAATGATCAATGGCTGATTGTTTCTGTGATGTTGCTATCAGAAGAAATAGATTTTCTTAGTGATGTTGATTTGCTAATTCCTTCGCAAATATCTGGATTTAAACAAGATTTTTTAGCTGAAACGTGGCATATTGTTCCCGCACTAACTTGTAATTTAGCTCGACGAGTTGGCAACCGATTATCACGTCATATTTATGACTATTTGCTAACAGTTAGAGATTATTATTATGGGTTAGTTGATGAATTATTAATAATATCACCAATCCAAGAATTAGGGATAATATGTGGGGATTTATCTTCGGCAAATAGCTTAAAAATTCAAGGTTTTCACAAAGCAGAACAAGACTGGAGCGATATATTGACAGTACCAGTTGCAGCTTGTGAAACTTACTTAAAAAGTATTAACTTCACTAATTCATTATTAAATGAAGCAGTGCAATTAGAGCAAGACTTGAAATTTGACAATTAGTTAAGTTGATTTGGGTAAAGGTTAAAGGTTGTTTCTTTGCCTTTCTCCCTGAACCAATAAGTAAGTATTAAATTAAAATGTAATTGTTGCTATTTGTATGAAAATAAAATAGCAAATACTTGACTAACTTCCTCCCACATTCATCGCTGCTAAGAAAGCTTTTTGACTGACATCTTGATAAACTGTTTGCAAATATTTCATCACTAATTCACTTGCTGGTGATTTAGTTGTATTTTCCTCATCTTTTGCTAAAGGGATTGTTCCTAATATGTCTAATACTGTTTCACTTACAGCAGGTGAAATTACCACTAAAGACGATTCTAATGGCTCATTATATTGCCAAAAATCATCTATTTTAACAGGATATTGATGTTCAGAAATTTCTGCTTGAATTTCCGCTGTTTCCTGGATATTTTCTACATTTTTAGTGCTGCGTAATTGGCGTAAATCGCTGATAATTTGCTCTTTGGTACGTCCACGTAATTGAAATAATACAAAAGGATCTTCACTAAAGCGATCGCCTAATTGATAATATACTGCACCTATATGTTTACAAGGAACGGCTTTATCAGGACAAGAACATTTACTGTGAACATCACCCAGCGTAAAGGGAAATAATGATAAACCGTTACTGATAAAAACGTCTTCAATATTGTGTGGCATTTCCCCTGCCAGTAATTTAGCAGCAAAAAGCGCCTTTTGGGACATTGTTTCCACAACATAACCCCATTCTTCATCACTAAAAGCATCAAGCGAGAGAGAAACTTTGTAAGGTTCTATTTCACTCCCCTGTACCTTCGCTAATACCTTTGCACCTTTGAATTTAATACTCAGAACATTTCCCTGTCGAGAATAATTTCTTGCCCGTTCTAATCGCTTTTTAAATCTGTAAGAATCCAGTAAATCTAGCCACCTTTGTGACCACCATTCCCGACTCGCTTGTAAGGTTTCATTACTCATATATCAAAGATTATCTAACCAATTTTGCAAATCTTCCACAGTATCTAAATCAAATATTGCCTCTGCTAAAGCTTCAATGATTTCTATATTTAAACTTCTAATTTTGGTTTCCAACTCTAGATTAATTTGTCCAAGTTTTCTATTAATTTGACGAAGAATTAAATTTTTTTCTCTTTCAATTCCTCTTTCAATTCCTCTTTCAATTCCTTCTTCCATCCAACTGGTGACAATTTGCATAACTTCCTCCTTTTCCTCTGTTATTAATGTCCCTATTTCTGTTTGAAATTTCTCTTTTTCTAGTTTATTCAATCTCAGATATGTGTCAATGAAACCTGATATTAATTGCATTTTAGCTGGATTTAATTTTAAGGTGACTAATAACCTTAAACATTCCGCTTTGACTTTTGGCCTATCTTCTGGTGCTATACTCATTTTTGACATCAAAGCAGATGCAACTGGATTTTGACGAATTAAAAAGTCTCGCCAGTTGAGTTGATTGAGTTGCACTACTTGATAATTAAATTTTAGCACTTCAAAATCAGGAAAGTTGATTTGATAGTTATTTACGGCTACGGTTTTGGGTGAGTCGTAGGAAAATATAACTATCGGATATATTGGTAAGTCCAATTTTTCATCTAATCTGGCAAAATAACGAAACATTCTTTGATTGAATTTCGCTCTTGCACCTGATTCTGCTTCAATATGAATCACAAAATAAGAAGGTTGACCTAAAAATTTAACTTTGGCTATCAAGTCAGTTTCATATTTGTCTCCAGCGGTGACATCAGTAAAAATTTCTTTGTCTAAGAATGTAATTGATTCGTGGTCTATATATTCCAACACTTGAGGAAAGAACAATTCTATAAATTCTATAAAAAAGGTTGATATTAGTTCTTTGAACAAGCGGTCATGGTCTATATTTTCTCTCATATTGTTATCTAAGTTAGGATTTACTAGGGAATATACATCATCAGCAATGTAATTGTCACTACTTTGTGATCTTTTAAACTTCATCTTCTTCAATAACTGCATTCCGATCTAATATTAATAAATTACGAAGTTGGTCTGTATCCATTTCTGTTAACCAATCTTCACCCGCACCTACAACTTGTTCAGCTAATTGTTTTTTGCTTTCAATCATGTCATTAATTTTTTCTTCTAAAGTTCCAGTACAAACAAATTTATGAACTTGAACATTGCGGGTTTGACCAATTCTAAATACTCGGTCTGTAGCTTGATTCTCAACTGCGGGATTCCACCATCTATCAAAGTGAAATACATGATTTGCCCTAGTTAAATTTAAGCCTACACCACCAGCTTTTAAAGATAAAATCATAATTGGTGGTCCTTGGGGATCATGTTGGAATCTATCAATCATTTCTTCTCTTTGTTTTTTGCTGGTACTTCCATATAAAAAGAGTATTTCCCTCCCTAACTGTTTTTCTAAATGCGGTTTGAGTAACTTACCCCATTCAGCAAATTGTGTGAAAATTAAAGCGCGATCGCCTTCTGATATCACCTCATCTAACATTTCCTCTAGTCGTTGTAATTTAGCTGAATTATGTTTTTCTAAACTTGCTAATTTCAAATATTGAGACGGATGATTACAGATTTGTTTTAGCTTCACTAATAATCCTAAAATCATCCCCCGACGTTGTAATCCTTCCGCAGATTCAATTTCTACTAAAGATTCATCTACTAATTTTTGATATAATGTAGCTTGTTCAGAAGTCAATCCGCACAAAACAGTCATTTCTTGCTTTTCTGGCAAGTCTTGAATAATGTCTTTATCACTTTTTAACCGACGCAAAATAAAAGGTTGAACTAAGGAACGTAATTGATTTAAAGAAGCAGCATCACCATACTTTTCAATCGGCATGGCAAATCGTCTTTGGAAAAATTGTTTATTACCTAAATAACCAGGATTAAGGAAATCTAAAATAGACCATAATTCTTGTAATCTATTTTCTAAAGGTGTTCCTGTTAAAGCAATCCGAAATGTTGTTTCTAAATGTCGGACTGCTTGTGATTGTTTTGCTTCTGAATTTTTGACATTTTGGGCTTCGTCTAAAACAATTATTTGCCATTCAACTGTTTTTAATAATTTAATATCCCGGTGAATGAGTGAATAGCTAGTAATTACTATATCGTGTTTATTGACTGCTTCTGTAAATGCTTTATCTTTAGGACGTTTATCACCATGATATTCTAAAACTTTGAGAGTCGGGGCAAATTTTTTGACTTCTTTTTGCCAATTGCCCATAACCGAAGTCGGACAAACTAATAAAGTTGGTTTTTCTAATACATTTTCTTCTTTAAGATGAAGCAAAAAAGCGATGAATTGGATGGTTTTACCTAATCCCATATCATCTGCAAGACAAGCACCTAAACCCCAACGTTCTAGAAAAGCTAACCAACCCGCACCTCTTTCTTGATAAGGACGTAATTCTCCTCGAAAACTTTGAGGTGTAGTTAAAGGTTGAATTTCTTGATTATTAGTTAATGCCCCGATTAATTCTTCTAATGCACCAGAAGCTTCAAAACTGACAACAGGTAATTTTTCAATTACTTGGGTGTCTCCTTTACTAATGCGTAAAGCATCTTCTAAGGAAAGTGACATTTCTTCTTTGCGGGAAGTAAAAAAGGTTTGAGCAGTTTTAATATCTTGAGGACGCAATTCTACCCATTCACCGTTAATTTCTACCAAAGGACTATTTAATTTTACCAGTTTATCAAATTCAGTTTTAGAAATTGTTTGTCCACCAATTGCTAATTTCCATTGGAAGTTTAATAAACTTTGTAAACCCAAACGTCCAGATTTTTGTTTCGGAGTTTCGGCACTAATTTTTAAACCTAAGCGGTTTGCCCAACCTTCTCTATTAGCTAAACTAGGAGGTAAAATTACACCTAAACCGCTATCTTCAAATCTCCAAGTTACAGCTTTGATAAATTCATAAGCTTGCATGGGTGTCAGGTGACAAAATTCGGGAGATTCACTTTCTAAACTGGGGGTAATTATTGGATACAACCGAGAAGCTAAACCCAAACCTCGCAAAAATGTTTCTTGGGGTTGTTCAATTGTGCGATTTTGATAGACTAATTTTTCTACAGGTTGATGCCAAATTGTGGCTGCGTCTATTAAAAATTCTGAATTATCTGCGGCTTGAAGAAAATATTTTAAAATCCAATTTGGTTCTTCATTTTCTGGAGGAAGTAATTGAAAACAAGTTCTAAATAATGCTTTGCCTGTGAGTTGATATTGTAAGGGTAAAGTCCAAGCTTTTAATGTGGCTTCTAGACGTTCTCCTCCTGTTACATCAATTGTATTATTTTCATTAATTAATCCTTGTAACCATTGCTGTAATGCAGTTGGTAAAGACATCATCATTCTTGGTTCAAGGGAAGATTGAAAACCAACCATTAACCGCAATTGATGATCTGTAATTATGTTGAGAAATGATAATATTATTTCTTGAGGTGCTAACAGTAAATCAGTTGCTATATTTTCGGTATTTTGTTGATATGTGCGACAAGCTAATGGTATTTGTGATGCGAATTTTTCTAACCTAGTGACATCTACAGCACTATCTAAAATTACCTGCCACTTCGCTATTAAATTACTATCTTGTTTCTCAATTGTTGGTAAAAATTTACAACGAGAAATTAAATCTAAATGCCAGCGGTAGATATGTACCCAAAAACGAATATCTGCTCCTAATAAAGCTGCTTTACTATCAGTTTCACTTAGGGGTAAAGATGAAAGAAATTTAATTGCTAATGCTGGAGGAAGACAAAAACCATCAATTTTCCAAGGATGTAAGTATTGTGAAGAGGAGGAGTCTATACCAACGCTGACAGAATGTGCTGGAGAAATAGCTATTTGTTTTGATTTATTATTTTTTAAAAAATTAGTTGGTAAAGAAACTATTTGTGAATGAAGAGGTAATTTTGTTTCGGTTGCTGATTTAGTTTGAACTCTTTGTTTACTATTAGTAGCAGGCTGAATTAAATTAGCAATTGATAAATTAGATGCTTCTAACCATTCATTTAATTCCCCTGATGTCATAGCCAATGGATGTAAAGGAATCTCAGCAGACACTTCAGTATGTACCTGTGAAGAACGCCAAGTTTCTCCCCAAATAAAGAAATAGCTAGTTTGATGATTTATTACCCAAGTTCCGTGTAAAATTGCCATGTTTAAATATACTAATTATTTCTTGGATTCTTATGTCGCATCTTAAACTAGAGCGGAAGATCCTGAATCTGTCCCTCCAACTTAAATAGTAACAAACCTTAGCCTGAACCAAAACTTTTACAGCCTGATTTTTAACTACCCCTACTTATAGTAAAATCAAAATACACTATTATACTTATTCTTTCTTAGAAATATGAGCAGCTTCCAAGAACAAGGCTATCAGGTTATTAGAGAACTAGGACGCAACCGCGAAGGTGGTAGAATTACTTGGTTAGCAACAAATATTAACTTATAGGGATTAAATCAACAGAAACAGATCAATTACAAGATGAAGATGACCCCTATTTAATTAATTTTCGTCATCTTTTACCCCGGTTGAGTTTGCGGTTTATCGGTTGGTTGGAAAAGATGGTACAACCGCATTCTCTAAGCCCTTCCATAATCTGTATATGGACGTTTATAAGGAGGATGTAAACCCAACACGATATCTTCTCTAGGAACACCCATTTTTACTAAATCTTCGGCGGGATTTTCTTCTGTTAAATTCTGTTGTAACCAAATTTTGCCGTTTTTAATATCGAAGTGAATCACCGTCATATAAACGCGATTTAAATGTTCCCAACCAACATTCATCCACTGGTAATGGTCGCGTTCTGTATCAAAGATGAGTTCAACATCTACTTCGTTGGTGCAAATATCATCCTTGGCGTAATCTGTGAGTAATCTTTGAATATATTCTCGATATTTGGCTATGTTATCCATTCTACAATCACCTCATTATCTGGTTCATATACTACTAGTAACACTTGATATCTTTTTAGTGCGACTTGTGTAAACTCAAGCTGAAAAAAGGTTCGATAAACTTCCAATGGAATTGCCATATATAGTATACGATCTGGTTCAAGAGCTTCTAAAGCCAGACGATAGCTGAGAAACTGACCTAAAGCAGCATAAAAGTCTGTAATAGCGGAAGGATTAATAAAACTTTTGATTTCTACTGCTATTTTCTCACTTTCTCTTTCAGCCGCAATTAATTTCTCAGCACCTAAATCTATATTGAATTTGACGTTGCCAAATTTAAATTTTAGTGGATCATCTGTAATCACCCACTGCTCTTTTTGTAAAGCTTTCTTTACTGCGTCGTGAAATATATCTTTTGCAGACACTAATTACTATTACCTCACGAATCAACTTTAAGTTTTGCTAATATCTCTAAGCGTTTAAGATAATTTTGCATATCTTCCGAACTTTTTGTTGGAAAACAATCATCGTTGTACAGATAAATTATGTCTGTATTTGAATCACAATTCCAAGATAGTTTTGCTGCCGTTGCTGAACCTATACCTTTCAATTTAACACAAATAGGATAGTCTTCATACTCTATATGTTCTCTGGTATTAAAACCCAGTGGCTTGTATCGCCTATTAAGAACTACATATCTCCCATCCGGTTGTTTCTGAAGGCAATAGGGAAGAAATACTGCTCTGAAATCGTTAAGTGACATATCGTTTTTACGGTCATTAATTTATACTATTTAAATTTATTATATGAAGTAATTAACAAAATGTCATTGACAAACACAACCAAGTTAAATTAACATTGAATTAGATGCTAATTTAATTATTTATCATGATTAACCTTGCTAAAGATATACATTCCCTTACTGACTTTAAACGGAATACCACTGAATTTGTACAACGGATTAAACAAACAAAACATCCTTTAGTTCTCACTGTCAACGGAAAAGCCGAGTTAGTTGTTCAAGACGCAGAATCTTATCAAGAACTATTAGATGCTGCTGAGTTAGTAGAAACTTTAAAAGGTATTAAACTAGGCTTAGAACAAATGCAGCAAGGTAAAGGAAAAAAAGCCGAAGAATTCTTTAATGAATTTTTTAATAAATTAGATAATTCCTAATGAATGAGAAATATCATCAACTAGCCTGATTTGATAATGGGATAGTATATAAAGTTTCTTCACGCATACAATCAGCAGAAAATGCAAAAACTGCGCGTAATCCTTCTGGTGTGAGTGTGGGATAGTTATCGAAAACTTGTTGTTGTGACCATCCAGCAGCAAATAATCCTAATAAAAACTCTACAGAAAGACGAGTTCCTTTCACAGTAGGCTTACCTAACAAAATTTCTGGATCTGAATGAATATATTCTTGCCAATTTATTGACTCAGGTAAAGAAATATTAATACTGATCATAATTTGAAAGTTCTGGTGAACTGGTTTCTTTTAATTTTAATATAGCAGATCAATACTTTTCTTTTTTGTCAACAAAACACGAATTTATGATCCAGGACTGAGAAAAGAGTTGTCAAGAAAATGACATAAGTTTTTTTATCATTCCTTTTTAATGACAGAGTAAAGCATCGGACAATTTTTGGGAATTATTATACAGTTAATTGCATCTTAATTGATTGATTTAATATTATTAACATGGTTCAGCAAAAATAGAACTTAGATGAAAAACCCAGATATGAAGCCTGTTGTCAGGGTAACTTCAGGAATTTTGTTTTATGTTTATTCGTTACAGAAGCCGTCTAGAGTCCATAAATGTTAGGATTGCCACAGAGTGAGAATAGCGTAAGAGAAGGGAAAAAAACTGAATGGCAGAATTTGAAAAGTCAATATCCTTTGATGGACGGGATATTCGACTAACGGTTGGCCTACTAGCCCCCCAAGCAGGTGGGTCGGTTTTGATACAATCAGGCGATACAACTGTTTTAGTGACAGCTACCAGGTCAGCAGCGCGGGAAGGCATTGATTTTTTGCCACTGACCGTAGATTACGAAGAAAGATTGTATGCAGCGGGAAGAATTCCGGGAGGAATTATGCGCCGGGAAGGTCGTCCACCGGAAAAGGCAATTCTTACCAGTCGTCTGATTGACCGTCCACTCCGTCCTTTATTCCCTTCATGGTTGCGGGATGATTTGCAAGTTGTGGCATTAACCATGTCAATGGATGAGCAAGTTCCCCCCGATGTATTAGCAGTAACGGGTGCTTCAATTGCTACCTTGATTGCCCAAATCCCTTTTAATGGACCAATGGCCGCAGTTCGGGTTGGTTTAGTGGGTGATGATTTTATTATTAACCCTACCTACGCAGAAATTGAAGCGGGGGATTTGGATTTAATTGTAGCCGGTTCACCAGATGGTGTGATCATGGTGGAAGCGGGTGCAAATCAGTTGCCAGAAAGAGATATTATCGAGGCGATTGATTTTGGCTACGAAGCTGTTCGGGATTTAATTCAAGCCCAGCTAGATTTGTTGGATGAACTAGGTCTAAAACTTGTCCAAGAAGCACCACCAGAAGTAGATCAAACTTTAGAAAACTATATCCGCGATCGCGCTAGTGATGAGATTAAGAAAATCTTGGCGCAATTTGAGTTAACTAAAACTGATCGTGATATTGCTTTAGATGCAGTTAAAGATAGTATCTCTGCTGAAATCGCTGCTTTATCGGAAGAAGATCCGATTCGCATGGCTGCTACAGCAAACTCTAAAGCCCTGGGTAATACCTTCAAAAGCATTACCAAATACTTCATGCGCCTCCAAATTGTTGAAGATGATGTGCGTGTTGACGGTCGTAAACTTGATGAAGTTCGTCCTATATCGTGTCGGGTTGGGATTATACCCAAACGAGTACATGGAAGCGGCTTATTCAACCGAGGACTCACCCAGGTACTTTCAATTTGTACCCTTGGGACTCCTGGAGATGCCCAAAACCTCAACGATGACTTGCAACTAGAACAAACCAAACGTTACCTGCATCACTATAATTTCCCTCCCTTCTCCGTAGGCGAAACCAAACCATTACGCGCCCCTGGTAGACGAGAAATCGGACATGGTGCATTAGCAGAACGGGCATTGTTACCTGTATTACCACCCAAAGACAAATTCCCCTACGTAATTCGCGTAGTCTCGGAAGTGCTTTCTTCTAACGGCTCGACTTCAATGGGTTCAGTTTGTGGTTCTAGCCTGTCCCTGATGGATGCCGGAGTCCCCATTCTCAAACCTGTGAGTGGTGCAGCAATGGGCTTGATTAAGGAAGGGGACGAAGTGCGAATCCTTACCGACATTCAAGGCATTGAAGACTTCTTAGGTGACATGGATTTCAAAGTTGCCGGTACAGATACTGGAATTACCGCTTTGCAAATGGATATGAAAATATCTGGTTTGCCTTTAGAAGTAATTGCCCAAGCTGTCAACCAAGCCAAACCTGCGCGGTTACATATTCTGGAAAAAATGCTCCAGACTATTGACACACCCAGAGAAGAAACTTCACCCTATGCCCCACGCTTGTTAACGATCAAGATTGATCCTGACATGATTGGTCTGGTTATTGGACCTGGTGGTAAAACCATTAAGGGTATTACTGAAGAGACTGGTGCAAAAATTGACATCCAAGACGATGGTACTGTTACCATTTCCGCAGTTGATGAAAATAAGGCCAAGAGAGCGCGGAACATCGTTCAGGGCATGACTCGTAAGCTCCATGAAGGAGATGTTTACATCGGTCGTGTGACTCGGATTATACCTATTGGTGCTTTTGTGGAATTCTTGCCCGGTAAAGAAGGGATGATTCACATTTCTCAACTCGCTGACTACAGAGTTGGCAAGGTTGAAGATGAAGTAGCTGTTGGTGATGAGGTGATTGTCAAAGTGCGAGAAATTGACAATAAGGGTCGAATTAACCTAACACGCTTAGGTATTCACCCAGATCAAGCGGCAGCAGCACGGGAAGCAGCAGCAGTAAACCGTTAAATCGCTTGCTGGATTTTAGATTTTAGATTACGGATAAATCACAAATCTAAAATCCGCGATGCCTGGCTAGTAGGCATCGCTACGGTGATTTCAGTAGGATTTTATATACAAAATAGGTAAAGATTATGGTAACAGTATCAATTAAAGATGAATACATTGAAGTTTTATCTGCACTAGGAGATTTACAAGAATCAATGGATTTGGCTCTTAAACAATATACTCTTGATAAGATAGCCTTAAAAATTGCCGAACTTCGTCAACGAGATATTAAGTATCAAGAAAAATATCAGCTAGATTATTCTACATTTTGTCAGCAAATATATGAAGATGAAGACTTTATCAAACAAGTAGAAAATTTAGTAAGTAAAACATGGGAGATTGATTTAGCTGACTGGGAATTCTGTCATCAAGGAGTTGAAGATTGGATACAAAAATTACAGACTATTTTACTGACATAGTAAAAATCGCTGAAGTTAATTTTCAGCAAGTTAATTATACAATAGATACTACTCCAAAACGTTCCATCCTGCGTTTAGAAGGACAGTATGGAGAATATCGGATTTTAATTACAGAATTATTCAGTGATGAACTAAGAAAATATAGATACTATGTTTTGCGAGGTGATTGGGTTGAAGCTGGTTTTGATAATAGTCCCGATCCTCGTGCTATTCGTTTGAAATATGGTCGTATTGGTAAACAATACGCAAATGAATATATTCCTCATTTACATCAAGATGATAAAAATCAGCTATTTTTAACTGAAGAAATGACATTTGTAGATTTTGTAGATTGGGTAAAAACTAATCTTGATATTTCCCTCTGATTTAATCTGCATAGAAATCTGGGTAACTCAGCTTTTGGGCAAGCATCGAGTGTGGAGTTAGGTGAATGCAGTCAAAGGTGGTGCGGTGGTGGAGCTAAATCTATGCTGTTTCTGCGACTTGGAAAATTATCTCCTCTAATTTCCGTAATAATTCTTGCTCATTGTACGGCTTAGAAAAATAAGCTTTTGCTCCTAGTTGCATTGCTAATTCACGGTGTTTGCTGCTACTGCGGGAAGTCAACATCGCTACAGGAATATTTCTGAACTCTGCATTAGTGTTGATGCGCTCCAAGAAGGTATAACCATCAATACGTGGCATTTCAATATCACAGATTACTGCTTGCACTTGTAAACCACTTTCCAGTTTTTCCAAAGCATCTTGACCATCTTTCGCTTGTTCTACTTGATACCCACCTTTTTCGAGGGTGAGGGCTAAGTAACGCCGCACATTAATTGAGTCATCAACGATCAAAATCATCCCTTTTTGGCGGCTAGGTTGGGGAGGAGTTGGTACTTTGGGCGGTTTTAGGAAAGCAGTTTGTAATCTCGTTGTCGGTAACTTATTACTAACTTGAGGACGTTCACCAGTTGTCACCCATGATACTAAATCGTTAGTGTTAACGAGGGGAACTACCCGGCCATTACCAAGAATTGTACAATTATTAAAACCACTAGGTAGAGGAATATTACCTTCTACTTGACGAATAGCAACTTCCTGTTCACCCCAACAGCGTTCTACTTGGACGGCAACTTGTTGATGATCATGTTTAACTATTAATACACTCGTCGCATTAATTACGGGTAGAGTTTCTAATTCCAAGCTATTGTAGCGGGAGCAATTAAACTCAAAATAACGATTTAGACGCAGTAATGGTAATTGAGTATCTTGCCAATTAATAAATTCTTTCCCATCCTGAAAGAAGATATGATCTTGATCTAGTAAGAAAATTTCCTCTACTACATCTGTTGAAAATGCTAACAGTAAGCGATCGCTTTCTACTAATAAAACTCGCGCTACTGATAATGTAAATGGTACTGATAAAGTCACCATTGTTCCCACCCCGGATTGGGTATCAACATTAACATCACCTCGCGCTAGTTTGAGGTTATTACGAACTATATCCATTCCCACTCCCCGGCCAGATAAAGCTGTTACCTGTTCTGAGGTACTAAACCCTGGTTCAAAAATTAATGATAGTAATTCATCATCACTAGCACTTGCTAATAAAGCATCATCCAAACCCATTGTTAAAGCCCGGTGACGAATTTTTTCTAAAGAAATCCCTCTCCCATCATCACGAATAGTAATAATCGTCCGATTACTATGATAAGCCGCCTTCATTTCAATCAACCCTTGTTCTGGTTTTCCTTGAGCTTGACGAGTAGCAGGATCTTCAATACCATGATCAAAAGCATTACGTAATAAGTGCATTAGAGGCTCATTTAAAGCTTCCAAAATACTTCTTTCAATTAAGGTATTACCACCTTCAATTTTCAACTGGACATTTTTTCCATATTCCACATTCAAATCTCTAATAGCTCTAGGAAAACGCTCCACCAAATCCGAGAAAGGACGCATCCTCACCTGAGTTAATTGTCTTTGCAACTGTTTAGAAGTTTTATTTAGTTTCCGCGCTATTTGATCTGTATCATCAACACTCAATTGAATATCACTGGTAACTTCGGCAACTTGGACAATAGTTTCCATGACATCTTGAGATAACAAATTTAATTTTTGATAGCAATCTTGTTCTAAGGTATTAATTTCTGACTCTTCAAGCTGATGATTATAAGTCATCATTTTTGCATAAGCTGTCCGCAGTTCTTGGTTTTCTTGATCAAGAATTTGGACTCGTTGACTCAGACTACGAACCAATTTCCGTAATCTTTCCATTTGCACATTCAGCCCATTTCTTTGAATGATAACTTCCCCAAATAAATCATCAATTTTTTCTAAATGTTTACTAGGAACTCTAACTGTATTTTCGTGACTTTCTTTAATAGCTGAATTAATATCAGTTTTATGTTCTGTATATTTATAATCTACGGATGAATTTTCCGAATTGAGAATTATCTCTCTATCAAGAGAATCAATATTGTTGACATCAGGAGATAATTCGACATTTTCTAAAAGTTGAAAATCCGGAATATTCGTTTTTCTCAATATATTATTTTCTTGATTTTCTCCCATAATGGGTTGAGGAGAATCTTCAGCAAAATCAATTTTTGTTGGTAAATTCCCCCGTTGATTACTCAATACTAAAGCTTGCGATCGCCTCCATGCTTGCAAAGCTAAATCAGAAATTTCTACACAACGTTCAGGGCAAGTTTCTAAGTAATGGCTAATTGATGCACATAGCTGAGTAAATGCTGGTAATTTGAGCATTTCTCCTAAACCACCTAACTCTGTTGCCATTACTAGCACTTCTGCTCTTAACCCTGATTTATTACTGTTTTTTAATCGAGATTCCAGACGTTTTAAATAGTCTTCAACTTCTGTTTCAAATAATAAGGGAATAAATTCTTGTCCATCTTCTGACGATAGTAATGTTGTAATATCTTCTGGAGCAGGCTCACCTAAACGATCATAAAGTTCATCAAAAATCGGATAGCATAATGTTCTTAACCAACTCTGATCCAGATCATTTCCTTTGGCAAGTAATTCCACAATCTGCCTTAGCCAATCAATCCCCGATAGCAATAAACTTTGCAAATGCGTATCTATTTCTACGTGATTTTTTTGAGTTTTGAGAACTTTAAAAGCATCTTCCAAACGATGAGCCAAATCACTTAAAACGCGAAATCCCATCATTGCTGCTCCACCTTTAATAGAATGGGCGGCTCGCATAGCAGCATTAATATTTTCTAATTCAATCCGTTTACTAGTGTCAATTTCTAGTAAAATCCCTTCTAATGTATTCAAATAATCAGTTGCTTCTTCCAGAAATTGCATCTGGATTTCTAATTCTTTATCTTTAGTCATTAGTTATGAGTCCTTACAAATTAAAATATCAATTAGCGGGAAAAGTATCTACAGTCTCTTTCAACTCCTGGGAAATATCTACTGCTTTTTGTAAAGATTGGGAAATTTGGCGGGAATTATCACTGCTACGAGCGGAAATATGGGAAATATCTTTAATAGTTTGACTTACCGTTTGTGAAGTTTGTACTTGAGATGTCGTAGCAATAAAAATTGACTGTACTAAATGATCCATTTGTTGTGATATTTCCACAATTTGCTGTAAACTCAGCTTGGCATTTTCGATACTATGACTACTAGCAACAACTTGATTATTTCCCATTGTCATTGCTTGTAATACTTCCCCTGTTTCTCGTTGAATTTTGGCAATTATTTCCTCAATTTCTTGAGTTGCGGCTGCACTTCTAGCCGCTAATTCTCCTACTTCTTCAGCTACTACTGCAAAACCTTGTCCCTCTTCTCCGGCTCTTGCAGCTTCAATTCCGGCATTAATTGCTAATAAATTTGTTTGCATAGCAATTTGATTAATTACAGAAACCACACGAGAAATCTGTTGAGAAGATTCTCCTAAGCGTCTGATTTTTTTAGTGATTTCACCAACTGTTTCTTGCACAAAGGAAATATTTTGCAATGTTAAATCCATTGCTTCTCCTGTTTTAGTTGCTGTATCATTGGCATTATTAACAATAGTGACAGCTTGCTGTGCTATATCAGCTATAGATTGAATAGCATTAGTCATATTGTCAATTGTTTCTAAACTATAGTTCATTGCCTCCGGTTCTATGATTGCTTCTGTTGTGAATTTATGAAGAGATAAATTGACTTCACTCACAGCTTGTTGGATTTGGTAGACAATTTGCTGAAGAATATTTTGGAATTCTTGTATTTCTACAGTATCTTGATGAGTATTTAGTTTATTATTGGCTTTTAATTTTTTTATCTCTCTCATGAGATGAGATTGTTCTATAGCATAGCCAATTTGTACAGCAATTTGTGTCAATAAATCAATTTCTTGAGGTTGCCAAATATGGGAACTATGGCAATAATGAGCAATTAGAAAACTTTGAATTTCTCCATGAATCAAAATCGGTATAGTTAAACTACTTTGCACAGAATATTGCTGTAGCCACTCAATGTAACTAGCAGTTAAAGTCGGTGATTGTTCAATATTTGATATTACTTCTAATTTACCATTTTCGTAAAGTTCTCGCCAATGGGAATTATTATATATTCCCAACATTTTTTGCCAATCACCAATTACTGATTCAGCAATTATTTTTCCAGTGTGCGTTTTACGATGTAGTTTATAAATTATTACTCTATCTGCTTGTAAAATCTGTCTAACTTCGGCAATTGCTGTTTGATAAATATATTCAGGCTGAAGATTTAGCCGAATTTTTTTGGTAATATCTAGCAGTAAATGTAATCCTTCAATTTCTCTTTGTTGATACTCTTGTTTATTGACTACACTCCGATATAGTTGTTCTTGATTGTCATTATTTTCTGCTATGGTTTTATTAACAATTTTGCTATTTACCCGTTGGCTTAACCAAGCTATAAATAATGTCATTAACAATGCAATTAGTGGTGTTGTACTAGCAATTAATGTCAAAAATTCTCTTTGTGGTTTAAAGGCAATTTTTGTATCTTTTGCCAGAATTAACTGCCAATTTATATCTGGTAAATCTGATATTGTTCGGAATGGTATATAACTAATTAGTTGCTGCTTTTCAGTATCTTTGGCAATTTCGGTAAATGTATCAATATTTTTAGCACTCAAAACATTAACTAGATGAGGATATACATCTATTGCTTCTTGATTGAATAAATCCTCATGGGAACTTATTATAATTCTTCCTTTTTCATCTAGAAAATAATATTTATAAGTATCCTCTATATAATCTCTAACTACTGCTTCTAAAGCTTTCAAAGGTAATCTTGTTCTGACTATTCCAATAGTTTTACCGTTAACTGTATCCTTGATTGGTGCAGCCATATAAATTACTGCACCTATATTTTTAACTATTTCTGGCTGACTAATAATAGGACTATTTTGTTTAATTACTTCTTGAAAATAGATACGTTTTTTTTCTGGCTTTAAAGATGCTCCGGCTGATTGAATAATTACTTCTCCCTGGAGATCAAAAACAGCCACACTATCATACAATTTACTAGCTTTCATTAAGCGATTTAAGGCTGCTTGTGTGCCTAGATTAATCTTACTGATATCAATGTTGTTAGATTTTCCTAGTTCTGCTTTTTTTTCTAGGTTATTTTTATTCAACAAGGCTAAATTAGACAATACCTGAATATCTCCATAGTGTTGTCCAATTAAACTATTAATACTATCACTGAAGCTAATGGCTGTAGTTTCTTGAGATGTAATAATTTGCTTAGTAATTAGTCTACCACCAAAAATATAAGCGATCGCTCCAATCCCCAATACTGGTAATGTACCAATGGCTATGGATAAAATTACGGCTTTTGTTGTCAATTTGAATTGTCGTAAATATTGCACTCCATGTTCCCAAGCTTGATCATGACGAGAGTTTTTTATTTTACTATCAATAACTTTTTCTGTAGAAATCAAAGATGCTTTATTTTGAGAATCACTACTTTGTTTGAGATCAGTTTTATTCAACATACATTCCTCACACTACATCTATAAAATTAAACTATTTAAACCCATTTCTCTGGGGATTAAATTTTAGTCAATACGAATAATCCCTGACTCTAAAATATGCGCTGCATCTAATACTAATAATATTTCTTCTTGCTGCACTACACATCCACATAAATAAGGTACTAAACTAGATGCTACTTGTCCTATAGGAGAACCAATATCATCAGAACTAAACTTTGTTGTTCCTTTAATCTCTTGGACAACTAACCCTAAAATCATTGATTTTATTTGAATAACAATGATATTATACTGACGCAACCGATGATCAAGACATTCTAAATTAAACATCTTGGGTAAATCAACTACCCAAATTATATGACTACGCCAATTCATTAATCCTAATATACAAGCTGGCATATTTGGAATAGCTGTAACTGATGTAACCGGGACAACTATTGCTTCTTGAGTATGTGTAAATAGATAAAACTGCACCAGTTTGTTGATTAAGTTGAAATTTCAGATAGCTATCTTCTCTACTGTTATATATGGCTTGATGACTAAAATCAATTTGTAGTTTTTGCATGGTTAAATGTTATTTTTATGAAAATAAATTAATCACTAAGTTTTATTTTCTGTTTTCAGTATCAATTGCAACTGTTGATTAGTCCAACTCTGCTCAGTAATTATTTATGTATTTTAAATTACTCAAGTTTTAGGATAAAGCATAGATTGACGGATAACAATTAGTACAAAAGATGAGTTTCTGATTGATGAATCTGAATGTATTCATCAGATGTCACAATTGATCAAGGTAAATCTCTTGTGTCTATAGTCGTTCTTCCATTCAGTATGGTATAAAACCATATCTAATTTATTTTGATAGCCTGATCTAAGTCATACCCTTGTCTTCTATTTTCAGGTAAAACTCAAGATTAACAGGTTAATTCAAGATTATCAAATCATAGGTTTTGATTTGCTACAAATTCTTTATTTACTCATTTTTACTGTTCAATTTATACATGGTGTGTAATTTATTTTTAATCCACATTCCAGGAATATCTATGTATTTATGTAAAAATGAATATAATATCTAAGTAGGTTGGCATGACAAGGCAACAGGGAGATTTTACTTTTCGTTACATATTAATCTCCGAGCAGCCCCTTAACCAATTAGTAAAAGTTCTTAAAATTACGCCAAAGCACTGGCAAAATCCGATCTTGCTCAGTGCTTTTTCAACTAAACTATTCATTAAAAGTGCGGATAAAAGGACTTGAACCTTCACTCCTTTCGGAACTAGAACCTAAATCTAGCGCGTCTGCCAATTTCGCCATATCCGCATTAATTACTTATGTTAGCATAATAAATTAGTTATGGCAATAGGTAAAAAAGTCAAATTTTCAAATTTTCAAATTATAGGGATGGGGTATTGTTGATTTTTCCCCATATTCCCCATCTTCTACATGATAGCTACACGCGGTAGACGGTGCTTGAAGCCGCAGAGAATTTCCCAAGAAATGGTGTTTAACTGCTTTGCCCAATCATCTGCGGATATTTGTTCTTTTCCTTGTTCTCCCAGTAAGGTGACTATTTCTCCTTCTTGCAAATCGGGGATAGAACTGACATCTAACATGATTTGATCCATGGTAATTGCGCCAATTTGCGGAACACGCTTACCACGGATTAATACTTGCATTTTGTCAGAAAGATTCCGGGGAACTCCGTCTGCATAACCAATACCTACGACAGCAACACGCATTTCTTGAGAAGTTATAAAATGATGTCCGTAGCTAATTCCAGTTCCTGCTTCCACTGTTTTAACTTGGGTAACTCGCGCTTTGAGTTGTAAAACAGGTTGCAGTTGAATTTTATTTTTTAAATGGGGTGCAGGATAGAGTCCGTAAATAGCTAAACCTGCTCGTACCATGTCATAGTGTAATTTTGGATTTGCGAGGGTAGCGGCTGAGTTAGCTAAATGTAAACTGGGAATTTTGATGCCTCTAGCTTTGATTTGAGCGATCGCTTCCTCAAATCGTCTATGCTGTTCTTGCATGATTGTCGGATCTGGACTATCTGCGGTGGCAAAATGGGAATAAATACTAGCAATATCCAAATGGGGTAATCCCTGTATCAACTGGACAAACTCTGCTGCTTGTTGCCAATTTGTACCCAATCTAGACATTCCTGTATCTAATTTAATGTGTACAGGTAGGGGAGAATTATAGTTAATAGTTTCTAATGTATTAGAAAATTCTAAAGCTTGCTTAGGACTACATAATGTAGGCTGAAGTTGCCAATGGGCGATCGCCTGAATTTGTTCTATTGTATGAGTTGCCCCTAAAATTAAAATTGGGGATTTAATGCCACCTTCCCGTAACTGTATACCTTCAGGAACTGTCGCTACACCCAACCAACTAGCACCCGCGGCTAAAACAGTTTTTGCAACTGTTAGCGCCCCATGTCCATAGGCATCTGCTTTGACAACAGCCATTAATTGGGTACTTGGTGATAAAAATTTTACCAACTGCCTGACATTATTAGACAACGCCCCTAAATCAATTTCTACCCAAGCCCGCTGAGAAAACCAGGCATAAGTATCACTCTCCTGAGAATCAGCAAAAATGGGGGTTTGCTTACCACTTAACATTGCTTTTCACTCCTATCACACCAATATCTAGCTTCTCAGATCCCCTAGAAGCTTATATCACTCTAATCAGGAAGTTTAACTCTGATCCGGGACGGGGAACAAGATAGTCGTCCCACTATATGAGGAAATAGGTAATCGGGAGTAATTACTAATTACATGGGTGCTAGGTGACACAAGCCCTACTCCACAATTCCTGCATCCATACTTAACTTCTAATCGCGCAGTGTAGTATCAGCCATACTTCCTACATAACAATTAACATTGTCTTCTTTTGTGTTTTCTCCGGTCTAGCATTGAGTAAACTACCTACACTGATGCTTTGCATACAGTGTGAGCCTCCTTGCGGGAATAGGTGAGCTTTATTCTAAAATAGCTAGTAGGCATTTCGGAAATAGTAATACTATTGGAAAGAATACCTAAGTGCATCAAAATAATTCATGATGATTCAGGTAGAACGCAAGAACGAAAAAGATTTTTTAATTTATTTCGTATCTTGTATTTAATTGGGTCTTCCTACTCAAAATGAATCAAAAGCAGTTAAAAGTTAAAATGAGTAACTTGTGAGTATCGTCTAAAAAAGCTAACAGCTTGATATTAGATGCTCAAATAAAGTGAATGAGGCGTTTTGAGTATCTTTATGAGTATTATGAAAAGTATGAAAGCTGAAAATATTGATTTTCCGGTGCTGCACTCGGAATTATTCTTACGTCATCGTCTACAGGTAGTAGAAGATTTGTGGGAAACCGTCCTCCGGCAAGAATGCGGGCAAAACATGGTGGAGCTTTTACGCCAACTTAGGGATCTATGTTCGCCAGAAGGACAAGCTACAAATGACCAGGCCGCATCAGCAGTTGAACTAATCGAACAATTGAATATCAATGAAGCAATTCGCGCTGCACGTGCTTTTGCTCTATATTTTCAGTTGATTAACATTGTTGAGCAGGAATATGAACAAAAGCAGCAATTAAACCGCTACGCTGATCAACCTGATCAGGGGGGTTTTCCCTAGTATCATTTATGCCACTAACCAACGAGAAGAAGATCTACCGATTACGAAAGAAATAGGTAGCGACTTACTGACAGCAGAAACTGCACAGAAAGGGACTTTTGCAGCTTTATTTCCCCTATTATTTCAGTTGAATGTTCCGCCTCAACAAATTCAACGCCTCATTTCTCAACTAGATATCCGGTTAGTTTTCACGGCTCACCCTACAGAAATTGTCCGTCATACTATCCGAGATAAACAGCGTCAGGTGGTACATCTTTTACAAAAAATGGATGAAGCACAAACCCGCGCTGGTAGCTATCCTTGGGAAACATTAGAAATTAAGGAAAGATTACTGGAAGAAATTCGCCTCTGGTGGCGCACTGATGAACTTCATCAATTTAAACCGACAGTTTTAGATGAAGTAGATTATGCTCTTCACTACTTCCAAGAAGTATTATTTGATGGAATTACGCAACTATATAAACGCTTCAAATATTCTCTGGGGGAAACCTTTCCCTGGTTACAACCACCAAGTACAAATTTTTGCTCCTTTGGTTCTTGGGTAGGTTCAGATCGAGATGGTAATCCATCAGTGACACCGGAAGTAACTTGGAAAACCGCTTGTTATCAGCGGAAAATGGTGTTAGAGCGGTATATTAAGTCAATCAAAGAGCTAGTGACATTATTGAGTGTATCTATGCACTGGAGTGATGTTCTCCCAGATTTACTAGAATCTTTAGAGTTAGATCAATCTCAATTAAGTGATGTTTATGATGCTTTGGCGTTGCGTTTTCGCCAAGAACCCTATCGTCTCAAATTATCTTATATTCTCAGACGGCTAGAAAATACCCGCGATCGCAATTTGTCTTTGTATAATCGGGAAACGCCACAGAATGAAGATGCACCCATGTACCGTTCGGGTTCGGAATTCTTAACAGAATTATTGTTAATTCAACGCAACTTAACAGAAACAGGTTTAAGTTGTCGAGAATTGGAAAATCTGATTTGTCAAGTCGAAATATTTGACTTTAATCTTACCCAATTAGATATTCGTCAAGAATCATCCCGTCATGCTGATGCGTTGAATGAAATTCTCGAATATTTGCAGATTTTACCCCAACCCTACAACGAACTATCAGAAGAACAAAGAATAGCTTGGTTAACAGGAGAATTGCAAACTCGCAGGCCATTGATTCCCGCTGAATTACCATTTTCGGAAAAAACCAATGATGTAATTGAAACTTTCCGAATTTTGCGATCGCTCCAACAAGAATTTGGCATCAACATCTGTCAAACTTATATTATTAGTATGTGCCGTGAAGTCAGCGACGTACTAGAAGTTTTACTCCTAGCCAAAGAATCGAGTTTATTTGATCCTGTGATTGCAGTAGGAACAATTCGCGTCGTTCCTTTGTTTGAAACAGTAGAAGATTTACAACGCTCTAGAGGCGTGATGCGTCAACTGTTTGAACTGCCTTTATATCGGGCAATGTTAGCAGGTGGTTATGCAGCCATGGACACTTCGGCTTCGCTCAGTGATGAACAAGCACCACCATCCATTTCTATCCTCAATCCCAACTTACAAGAAGTCATGCTGGGATATTCTGATAGTAATAAAGACTCTGGTTTTTTAAGTAGTAACTGGGAAATTCATAAAGCCCAAAAATCACTCCAAAAAATTGCCGAAGGTTACGGTGTAAATCTGCGGATTTTCCACGGACGAGGCGGTTCTGTGGGACGTGGTGGCGGTCCTGCTTATGAAGCGATTTTAGCGCAACCAGGTCATAGTATTAGTGGCCGGATTAAAATTACCGAACAAGGGGAAGTTTTAGCTTCTAAATATTCCTTGTTAGACTTGGCTTTGTATCACCTGGAAACCATCACTACAGCAGTAATTCAAGCCAGTTTACTAGGAACAGGGTTTGATGATATTGAACCTTGGAACGAGATTATGGAAGAGTTAGCTCATGCGTCGCGTCAGCACTATCGTAACCTAATTTATGAGCAACCTGATTTCATTGACTTCTTTCATCAAGTCACCCCCATAGAAGAAATCAGCCAATTGCAAATTAGTTCACGTCCAGCCCGTCGTCCATCTGGTAAAAAAGATTTAAGTGGTCTGCGAGCAATTCCTTGGGTATTTAGTTGGACACAAACCCGCTTTTTACTACCTTCTTGGTATGGAATTGGTACAGCTTTACAAAAATTTCTGGATGAAGAACCAGAACAACATTTGAAATTACTCCGCTATTTCTACCTCAAATGGCCATTCTTCAAAATGGTAATTTCTAAAGCCGAAATGACTTTAGCAAAAGTAGACATGGAAATGGCACGTCATTATGTTGATGAATTGTCTAACCCTGAAGACAAACCTAGATTTGAGAATGTGTTTGGACAAATTTCCAGCGAATTCTTTCTAACTAGAGATTTAGTTCTAAAAATCACTGGACATGAAAAACTCTTAGATGGTGATCCAGTATTACAGCGTTCTGTACAACTACGAAACGGAACAATTGTGCCTTTAGGATTTATCCAAGTTTCCCTGCTCAAACGTCTACGTCAATCCAAAAATGCCCCCACAACAGGCGTAATTCACTCTCGTTACAGCAAAGGAGAATTACTCAGAGGAGCATTATTAACCATTAACGGAATTGCCGCCGGCATGAGAAATACAGGTTGATGGAAGGTGACAGGTTACAGGTGACAGGTGACAGTAAAAAGAAGACAAGAAGTTTAATAAATATCTCTCTGTTTCCTGATCCCTGTTCCCTGTTTCCTCCTGTTCCCTGTTTCCTAATTAATATGATCAAAAAACGCATTCTTATTTGTACCTTTTTAGCACTTTCTTCCGGTTTTTTTGGTAGTTTAATAGCTGGACAAATTACCGTTATTCTCCATAGCCAAAAATGTCAAAACCAGGCTTGGGGATTAAAAGAAATGTGCAGTTTTTTAGTAACTCCGGGAGCAAGTTGGCAAGGTAGCACAACGGGACTATGGACAGGGACAATTTTAGGGGCATTTGTCGGTGGGTTAATCACTCGTAAATCTAGCCATTGGTAAAATTCCTCTCCCTGCCTCTTCCCTGGTAAAATATTTCCATATCTTTGAAAATAAGTTGCCATGACTACTGAAACTACCACAGGTGCTGGTGCGATCGATAGAGCAATTGATCGCGGTATTGATTTTGATGGTTCTCCTATTCCCATAGCTAAGTTAGACTTGTATGAAGAAGTTATGGGATTAGAAGGCAATAGACAACGTAGCGGTGTATCTAATACTATGCGTTCTCGTATTGTCCGCATTGGTGCTAAACATATTCCCCAAACTGAACTTGATCAAAAACTGGTTGATGCTGGTTTTGCCCCTTTGAAAGAAAAAGAAATTGCCTTCTTCTACGGTGGTAAGTAGGTGTTTAAAATAGTCGTTGAAGCAACGTAGGGAGCAGGGGAGCGGGGGAGCAGGGGAGCAGGGGAGCAGGGGAGCAAGGGAGCAAGGGAGCAGGGGAGTAGGGGAGCGGGGGAGCAGGAAAAACTTCTTAACAACTGACAACTGACAACTGACAACTGACAACTGACAACTGACAACTGACAACTGACAACTGACAACTGACAACTGACAAAAGATCATAACTTCGTCAAAAGTAAATGCCTATAATTATTTGTCCGGGAATTCATGAACCAGAATTAACGGTCCGCTTTATTCAAAGATGCTTAAATAAAGACCATACAAAGGCAGTAGATATACTGATTTATCCAGGACAAGGTTATTTAACTTTATCAACATTTCATATTTTACATTTTTTGTGCGATTCCTTCGGAGCGCCTAGCTATCGCCTCGGTAATAAGTTAGAATCGCCTGTTATATTCATTTGCTTTAGTGCTGGTGTAGTTGGAGGTATAGGTGCGGCTACAGGGTGGCAACTTTTGGGAGGTCATGTTCAAGCCTTTATTGCTATTGATGGTTGGGGAGTCCCTCTTGCGGGTAACTTCCCTATTCATCGTTTAAGTCATGATTATTTTACTCACTGGACTTCAGCTTATCTTGGTTTAGGAGAAAATAACTTTTACGCCGAGCCAGCAGTTGACCATTTATCAATGTGGCACTCCCCCCAATCTGTCCAAGGCCAATGGGTAAACCCTTCTGTTGGCTTCTCTCCACCCAAAAACTACCTGAGTGCATCTGAATTTCTCAATCGTCTATTAGAACGTTATAAAGAGAAATAGTGATTATTTATTCCCCATTCCCAAGTATCTGATGTTTCCCACTGAACCTACCACTGTTAATAACGGTTTTACAGCACTGCTCAAAAACCGGGGTTTTATGCTCCTATGGATTGGTCAACTTGTTTCCCAACTGGCAGATAAGGTATTCTTTGTCTTAATGATTGCCTTACTCCAACTCTACTTACCTACTGATAATGTAGCAGGAGACGGACGCTTTTATTTGTATATGGCATTTACCGTTCCAGCCATGTTGTTTGGCTCGGCTGGTGGTGTTATCGTTGACCGTGTACCAAAAAAACTGGTTATGGTAGGTTCAGACGCAGTGCGTGGGGTATTAATGCTGTTAATTCCCTTCTTACCACGAGAATTTGCCATTCTGTTACTCTTCACCTTTAGCATATCCACCATCACCCAGTTTTTTGCCCCAGCAGAACAAGCTTCAATTCCGCTGTTGGTAAAAAGAGAGAGTTTAATGGCTGCCAATGCCTTATTTAGCAGCACAATGATGGCAGCATTAATTATAGGTAATGCCGTGGCTAATCCCATGTTAAACTGGGTGGAAAGCTTTAACAAAGGCTTTGGTAAAGAATTGGTAGTTGGCTGTTTATATATACTTTCTGCCTTGATTATGATGCCGATTCATTTTCAAGAACACAGAGATACTGATAAAACTACACCAGCAATTAATCCCTGGGCTGAATTTTTACAAGGACTGCGCTACCTCAAAAGAAATCGCCTAGTGTGGAATGCGATGTTGCAAATTGTGACATTATATTGCGTGTTTGCTGCATTGATAGAATTAGCAATTGGTATGGCAGCAAGATTAAACTTAGCACCAGAAGAATTTAGCTCTTTCGTGGCTGCGGCTGGAGTCGGTATGGTGATAGGTGCGGCTATTTTGGGACATTCTGGACATAGATTTCATCACAAACCTTTACCTTTAATTGGGTTTTTGATGATGGCATTTTCCTTGGGTTTGTTCATTTTTGTGAATAATCAACCCGTAGCATTAGGACTCTGTATTTTCTTAGGTGTGGGTGCAGCTTTTGTCAACGTGCCAATGCAAACTTTAATTCAGCAACAAACACCACCAGAAATGCACGGTAAGGTTTTTGGTTTTCAAAATCATGCTATTAATATCGCTCTCACTGCACCTTTATTAATTACAACAAAGCTAGTTAATGGCTTTGGTTTATCGGCAGTGTTATTGGGAATGAGTATAGTTGTTGGGGCTGTCGGTTTTTGGTCTTGGCAAAATACTCGCAGAGTATTGCAAGATGTGATCTAAAAACTGTACAATCTATAGTCTATTCTCAATGCTAATAAACGAAGCTTTCCCTACAATTGTGAGAATTTTTAAATTAAAATGAAGTCTTAAAGACAGAATTTAAGCGTTAATTTTAGCTATATTTTGAGGTTAACCGTGCGATCTTCTTCTCAAATCAGTCTCCCAAAATCTGAAAATAATCAGCAGTCTCCTGTTTCTAAATCGTCAGTTACCGCACCCCAACGGGCATCTGGCGGTTTTGCTTTGATAGATAGTCTCCTCCGTCATGGTGTTGAGCATATTTTTGGTTATCCCGGTGGTGCAATTCTCCCGATTTATGATGACCTCTATAAAATAGAAGCAACGGGTACGGTTCAGCATATCTTAGTCAGACATGAGCAAGGTGCATCTCACGCCGCTGATGGCTACGCCCGTGCGACTGGTAAAGTAGGAGTATGCTTTGGTACTTCTGGTCCTGGGGCAACTAACTTAGTTACAGGTATTGCTACAGCCTACATGGATTCTATTCCCATGATTGTAGTCACGGGACAAGTCCCCAGGGCTTCTATTGGGACAGATGCTTTCCAAGAAACAGATATTTACGGGATTACCTTACCCATTGTCAAGCATTCTTATGTAGTCCGTGATGCTAAAGATATGGCGCGGATTGTCGCTGAAGCTTTTCATATTGCCAGCACTGGTAGACCCGGACCCGTTTTAATTGATGTTCCCAAAGATGTAGCTTTGGAAGAATTTGATTATGTCCCTGTAGAACCAGGTTCAATTAAATTACCGGGATATCGTCCCACGGTGAAGGGAAATCCCCGCCAAATTAATGCAGCCATTCAATTAATTCAGGAAAGTCGCCGCCCATTGTTGTATGTTGGGGGAGGAGCGATCGCTGCTAATGCCCACGAAGAAATTAAACAACTAGCAGAATTATTTAATCTCCCTGTCACCACTACCTTAATGGGTATCGGTGCATTTGACGAACATCATCCCCTTTCCTTGGGAATGTTGGGAATGCACGGTACAGCTTATGCCAACTTTGCCGTTACAGATTGCGATTTATTAATTTGCGTTGGTGCTAGATTCGATGACCGAGTTACAGGTAAATTAGATGAATTTGCCTCTTTAGCTAAAGTCATTCATATTGATATTGACCCCGCAGAAGTCGGTAAAAACCGTGTTCCCGAAGTTCCCATTGTTGGTGATGTTAAAAACGTCTTAAAAGACCTATTACGGCGATGTAAAGACGCAAATACCAAAGCCACACCTAACCAAAACCAAGAATGGTTAAACTTAATTAACAGTTGGCGGCAAGATTATCCTTTAATTGTCCCCCATCATGCCGACAGCATTTCCCCCCAAGAGGTAATTGTGGAAGTCGGTACTCAAGCCCCCCAAGCATTTTACACCACAGATGTGGGTCAACATCAAATGTGGGCAGCCCAATTCCTCAAAAATGGACCAAGACGCTGGATTTCTAGTGCCGGTTTAGGAACAATGGGTTTTGGTGTCCCTGCGGCTATGGGTGTAAAGGTAGCATTCCCTGATGATGAGGTGATCTGTATCAGTGGTGATGCCAGTTTCCAAATGTGCTTGCAGGAGTTGGGAACATTAGCACAATATGGCATTAATGTCAAGACTTTAATCTTAAATAACGGTTGGCAAGGCATGGTGCGACAGTGGCAAGAAGCCTTCTACGGACAGCGTTATTCATCTTCTAACATGGAAGTCGGAATGCCTGATATTGAGCTTCTAGCACAGGCTTATGGCATCAAGGGGATGGTAATTACCAAGCGGGAAGAATTGGCAGATAAAATTGCCGAAATGCTCGCGCACAATGGACCAGTGATTGTGAATGTCCACGTTACCAGAGATGAAAACTGCTATCCCATGGTAGCTCCGGGTAAGAATAATTCGCAAATGGTTGGTTTGCCTAAGCCTATACCCAGAACCGCTGTTGAATCAATTTCTTGCAGCAATTGTGGGACACAAAACCTCCCCAGTCATAATTTTTGTGGTGAGTGTGGGACAAAGTTGTAGTTAGATTTTGTAGGGGTTTAGCGTTATGCTTTACCCTTACAGTAAAGCTCACTTTATTCTTCATCAGGATCAAGATTTATTGATTTCTACAATCATTTCTCCTTGGCGTAATTTTTCCAACGCATCATCTAAAGTGAAATTCAGAAGTTGACGCAAATTACGATTAGTCACATTTCCACAAGTTAACCAAATAATTTGCGGAGGTGTACCCAACCGACAAACCAGGTCAACAAAATCACTGTCTTTTGTCATAATTATCACATTAGCTATTTTTGCAGCTTCAAAAATATCAATATCTTTAGCATCACGTAAACCAATTTCTTTTAATGAAAATGCTTCGATAGTAAAAGTATTTATAATCCAATCTGCTAATGTTGGAGGTAACTGTGCATCAATCCAAATTTTCATGCTGTTAATCTAACAAAATCAGTACGTCTTGCAGCAAATATCAGACAAGCTTGAATATCTTCTAGTTCTAAATCGGGAAAGTCTTCTAAAATTTCATTTACACTGACATTTTCTGCTAACATTTCTAAAATGTCGCTAACTCTAATTCTCATTCCCCGAATGCAAGGACGACCTCCACATTGACCAGGTATTTGTGTAATACGAGTTAATAGTTCATTCATAATAATTAATTAAAGGTCATACTAAAAGATATTTTAGCATATTTTAGGTATAGCGATACAGCAATCTTATATTTTACTGGGTGTTCGTAGTCCATAAATCTTTTCTCTGTCTAAATATTCTTCTTTGATATCCAGTTTAAATGTAGGAAAATGATACTTACGTTTTTTGATGGGAATGATGACAATTTCCACTTCATCACCATTTTTTAAAGTGTCGGGTAAACTGTCTTGGAGAATAATAGTTTGATTTTGGATGTATCTTTTCATATTTTTCAAGGAGTTGAGGTAATATTGTTAGTATAATTTATTGTTGTCTGAAATTGACAAAATACTGTCCAATCTAATAAAATAGAGACGGTTAATGTTTTTAAAATAACTTATGGTTTATGGGAATTGAAGAATTATTACTACCATTTCGAGAAGAAATATTAAAAATTGCCACTAAATATGGTGCTTATAATATGAGGGTTTTTGGTTCAGTTGCTAGAGGTGAAGCAACACCAGATAGTGATGTAGATTTTTTAGTAGAATTAAAACCGCAAAGTAGTTTATTTGATTATATTGCCTTAATGCAGGATTTAGCAGCATTGCTAGGACGAAAAGTAGATATTGCTGAACCTGGCAATTTACATGAATTAATTAGAGATAAAGTATTAAGTGAGGCTGTACCGTTATGAAAGATGAGCGTTTATATTTAAGTAATATTCAAGAATGTATTGAACGAATAGAAGAATATACGAAAGCGGGTAAAGAGGAATTTATGCAAACCAAAATGATTCAAGATGCTGTAATTCGCAATTTTGAAATCATTGGGGAAGCAACAAAAAGATTATCACCTGAGTTGAGAAGTAAATATTCTGATGTTCCTTGGCAACAAATGGCGGGTTTACGAGATGTTTTAATTCATGATTATTTAAAGGTGAATCTTAATTTAGTTTGGCAAATTATTGAACATATTGATGGAAAAATTCTTCAGAATCCATGTTTTGTTGATTTTCATATATACTTAGTCGTTTAGTAACGGCAAATAAAGCATCTAATGGTGATGTATATTGAATAGTTTGTTTACGCATGGTTTTTTTGATGATAAATTAATCAAGCCACATTGGTTAATTGTTCTAAAGATTTAACTAGAGGTAAAGTTTTACCATCTTCTTGATATTCGGCAATTAGCATTTCTATAACTTCCTGAGCATTTTTAACAGCTTCCTCATAAGTATCACCATGAGTATGATATTTTTGAGTAGGAAATTCTGGTAAATGAACTAAATAACATTTATCTTCACTACTCCATTGAATAATTATGGTGTAAGGTAAATTCATTCTGCTGAATCCTCTTCTTGAATTGATTTTAATTTAGCTAATTTTTCGGTAACTTCTTTTTCTATATATAGTTTAGCATCATCTCCATCTTTACCAGATATGGTAATCGGATCACTAGGTAATAAAGGATGATACCACCGGGTATGACTTCCTTTTGCTGAACGATTAATAAACCCAGCTTTTTTGAGTAAACTTTTTAATTCTCTAATTTTTTTAGGCATTTTTCAACAGAAATCTTATATTTTTGTAGGTGCTAATAGTTCATCAATCTTTTCTTTGTCTAAATTAGAGATATACTTTTTAGAGATTTTCTATAAATTCTTCAGGTGTGACTTGTGCTTGTTTAAGAATACCGCTTAATGTACCTACTTTTAATTCTGGATGTAGTGGAACAACACAACCAACTTCACCATTAATTGTTTGTTTTTTCATGATTACATGACTACCTGTTTGTCTAATTTGATAAAATCCCAGACGTTCTAAAGTCCGAATTGCTTCTTTACTAGAAATTCGTGGTAATTTAGGCACAAGTAACCTCTATGCTAGTCACATATCTAGGAGAGGTTTCTGGTAAAGGAAATTCTTCTAAATAAAGTCGTGTTGCTTCTTTTAAACCTATTATTGCTTGTTCTATTGTTTCTCCTTGATCTACTGTACCAACTTCTGGACATTCAGCGATATACATATCATCTTCTTTGTAAACAATCACTGTAAAACTGTGAGTTTTCATAGGTCTTGTTATTGAGGTTTACATCTAGGTTTATTTTAACATTAATAATAGGGGTTTAGGATTGCTAAACTCTTACAGAATATCAATCATATTCAATGCTGTAATGGCTTTATTTTTCAGGAATAGCAGATAACAAACAACGTAAAGCACGATTCACTGCTTCTGAAGTTTGAAAAACTTGAGCAACATCAGGATCAAGAATTACAGTAATTTTATTTTCTGAGGTGGTAGCAAAACGATTAGGACGAGCTTTACTATAATCGAAATTATACTCTGGTAATAAATCATCAGCATCAAAATCATCTTGCTGATTAATTGGTGTTTTGTTCATAGTCTTATTTTTGATAAAATATTATCTGGTATCATAGGGTTTAAACCTTCAATATTCAGAAAATGTTTAATATTATATGTGGGGAATGATGACAATTTCCACTTCATCACCATTTTGTAAGGTATCGGGTAAACTGTCTTGGAGAATAATTGTTTGATTTTGGATATATCCTTTCATATTTTTGAATAATCTGATAAAGGACTCTTTTTTTGTACTCTATTATAACATAAAAGGTAGGGATTTAGGATTGCTAAACCCCTATAAACTATTGATATAATTAATCTTGCCAATTTTGTTTTGCTCTAGCAAAAATTTCCTCAATACTTTGATATTGATATATCGTTTTTGAGATTTCTACATAATCAGTAGGGGTTTTGTGTAGCAATGTTAAGAAACGCATAGCTGCTGATGAACCAAGAGATTCATATAGTGCTTTGATGCCTTTGATTTTAATTTCTGTATCATCCATGATATTATTGATTTCCATAGTTTTCATTATTCCTAATATAATCAATTGGGTTTATGATGGCTATTTATAACTCTAATTTATAATGGCATTAATCAATAAATTATGGCGTTACAATTTGAATGGGATGAAAACAAACGGTTAAATAATATTCGTAAACATGGTATTGATTTTGTAGATGCCGTAATTATTTTTGAAAATGACAATGTTATTATAGAAGATGATCGCTTTAACTATAATGAACAAAGATTTATTGCTTTAGGACTTCTTCAAGGATGGGTGATAGTTATTGTCTATACTGAACGTGAGGATATCATCAGAATTATATCAGCTAGAAAAGCCACCAAATATGAACAACGAACCTATTTTGAACAAATCGCTAACTGATTGGCAAAGATTAGAGACAATGGAAGACGAAGATATTGATTTTTCCGACTGTCCAGAGATTACCCCCTCTCAATTTGCCAAAGCAACAGTCCATCGTCGTACAAAATATATACCAAAAAAAGAACCAATAATGTTAAATATTGATAAAGACGTGATTGAGTGGTTTAAATCTCAGGGAGAATCTTATCAAAATCAAATCAATGATTTATTGAGAGATTATATGCAAACACACCAATCCTAATCTAATATTTCATAACTTAGAAACTAGCAAGATGGGAAGGTTTAGCTGCTGATGATGCTGCTTATCTATTATTGGCTTTGCGGTTAATTTTACCATTAGCAACTCTTGATTCTCGGTTGGCAGAAGCAGCTAGTTGTTGTGGTGTTAGTTTGGTTGTTTTTGATTAGTTTAACGCATTGGTAGAGAATAGAATGTCAATTCAGGGATGAGAATATAAGTTATAATTTAATTTCCTGTACTTTTTGGTATTCTTCGGTATTACCTTGTTGTTTATAAAGTTGTTTAGCAGTTTCTAAATCTTTAATCGCTTGTTGTTTATTACCTTTTAACCCATAACTAACTCCACGATTATGGTAAGCTTGCGTAAATTGAGAATTAATGGTAATGGCTTGAGTATAATCAGCAATAGCTAAATCTGTTTTTCCTTGTTTCTCATAAGCAACACCACGATTATAGTAAGCTTCTATAAATTGAGGATCAATGGTAATGGCTTGGGTATAATCATCAATAGCTAGATCCACCTTTTCCTGCTCAAGATAAACAACACCGCGATTATAGTAAGCCTTTGCAAATATAGGCTCAATAGCAATTGCGTCCGTAAAATCGGCAATAGCTAAGTCTATCTTTCCTTGCTGATTATAAGTGGCTCCACGATTAGTGTAAGCTTCTACAAATTGAGGATCAATAGTAATGGCTTGGGTATAATCATCAATAGCTAAATCCGTCTTTCCTTGCTTACTATAAGCGATTCCGCGACTATTGTAAGCATTTGTATTTTGGGGATAGATGTCAATAGATTGATTATAGTCATTAATCGCTTTATCATATTGCTGTAATTGAAGAAATATCTGTCCGCGAAGCGCGTAAAGCAAAAAATTTTCCTTTTTCTCTGTTTTTGCTTCTTCTATTCCTACAGACAAAGTGGATAAAGCATTTTGATATTCTTTTAATCTCTCTAGCATTAAACCTTTAACCAAGTATGATTGATAAAATGTAGGTTTCTTCTTTATTGCATAATTTATTATATCAATATATAAAATTGAATCATTTTTTCTTTTATTGTTAGTTTTTCTGATTGAATAATTAATAATTTTTAGAGTATCGTCATATTTTAGAGTATCATCATTCTGCTTTCTCTGAGTCACATTCCTTTTGATTTCTTCATACATAATATTTAGCATATCATCGTATTTTATCTTTTCAAATCCAATGAAGGCAACATTGTACAATGCTTCCCATAAGTCTGTATTTTTCTCTATTGCCTTTGTCATGGATATCATTGCTTCCTCTTTCTCTCCTATTCTCCATAATTTAACACCATAATTTAGCCATTCTTTATCAGTTACCTGTGTGAGTTCAGGTGTAGAAGGTTTAGGAATGTTTATTGAATTTACATCTTTTGATAAAGGATTTTTCTTGGATAGATTTAATTTATTTTCAGGCAATTTCCATAAAACCTGTTTTTGGTAAAAAATAAATCTTTGGATAGACAAACCTAAACTATATCCTAAAACATCTGTTACTGAAGCATTATGAATACCAACTAATCGCCCTTCTGTATCCCAAATTCCTCCCCCACTCATTCCAGGATATCCTTCATTAGTATATGCTAATTCATATCCTCTAGGTTGCGCCCAAATCTCTCTTCTCTCTGCATCTAGCATTTTTCCCACACTAAACAAAGAAGGATGATTTGATTCTTCCCCCTTCCAACCATAAAGAAAAACATACTGCTCTTTTAACTTATAATCCCCCAAAGTAGCAACTTGATAAACCTGAGAACTACGAAACTGGATAACAGCCATATCAAGTCCCTTTCTAGTGCGAATAGTCTGATTATCCACCTTATATACTTGTTTATCAGGTGCAACAACTTGATACTCCTGTTTATTTTCCACCACATGAGCAGCAGTTAACACATAATAAATATCATTATCCTTAGCAATAATTACCCCGCTACCAATACCACCATCAGCTTTTTTAATCTGCACCGAAGACTGTTTAGCAATATCTAAAACCTTAGCCGGAATACCCCCAATTTTCCTAATTACCCTCTCAGGAAACAAAGCTAAATCAGGTGCAGCTTCATCTACCAAATTAACCGCAATACCCCAACTATAATTACCCCATTCATTGAAAGTATTCTCATCCGGTTGTTCACCTTGTAAATAGCGAAAATCTGTTTGTAAAACCGGGTGGGCAAGTTTACTATTTATCCCCACCAAATAACCTTTTTCATTAATAATTGCTCCTCCACTCATCCCCTGTTGAATATCATTATTATAAGCTATTTGCTGTCCTTTAATTAACGGCTGATTTAAAAATAATTTCGCTGTACCTTTGGTAGTTTGCAAATTCCCTTTAACATATCCTCCAGCAAAAACCTTTTCCCCTAGTTTAATATCCTCTTCTCCTAAACCAGCAAATAAATAAGTGGTTTCACTGCTAAAAGTCAACTTAGCTAAATCATATAAATCATCTTTTTTATTATCTTGTCTATCTAATTTAGAAAATTCCACTTCATGAACTTGATTATCTGGAGTCACAACTTTCACAGATTTAGCATTTTCTATCACGTGAGCATTAGTGAGAACAGTATAAAAACCGTTTTGTTTTTTGATAATTGTTCCTGATGCGGTTTCTCTGTCATCAACTATAACTTTTACGGTAATTTCTTTTAAGATATTCTTTAATTCTGATTCTGATAATGTCCCTGGTTTGCGTGCGAATAGGGAAGAACTGCAACCTGTGATAATAATCGGAGAAGCGGGAAATAGGAGGAGGAAGAATAAGCAGAGATGGGATAATTTATAGAGGTTTTTAGATAATTTCATAGATGGTAATCCTGGTATTTGGTAAATGTTTGACCTCTCTCCAAACCTCTCTCCTACAAGGAGAGAGGCTTTAAATTTTATTGTTCGATGTTAATTATCATCAAATAATTGTAACACATTCACATCACAAGTTAAATTCATACCCATGTCGTTTGGTCTTTTACATGGAGAAATACTAAGGTGTGGTTTAGAATAATCATAAAAGACAGCCGTAAATTTTTTAGTTCCATATCAGGATCATCTGATTCTAAGAGTGTTAAAATCAAAGTATGACAATCTTTTCCTGTGGTGGTACATAAAGACTTAAATCTTTTATTATAATCATTTTCATCTTGTACATAACCCCAAGTTAAATGTTTCAAAGTTCCATTATCATAAGCAGTTTGCAATTTTGGTGTGACTTCTTCACATCTCCTTTGTGGAGGAAAACTAGCTTTTACAAAGTCGGTGCGTTTCCACACAATTAAATCTCGTATTTTGTCTTGGTATCTAACTTTAGTTACATAGTTATCATTAGTATCTTGTTCACAAGAGAAAATAATTTTTTCGCTTTTGATACATCCTGTTAATGTGATATTTAAAATGAATAGACTAAGCAACAATAACCATTGATAACTTTTCCTAAATAAGATATTCTTCATATTAAAAAATTACCTGTAATAGAAGCTTAAAATTTTCCAGTTCCCTCTCCTAAGAGGAGAGGGTTAGGGAGAGGTTTTTTATTGATTAGATTGATGTTGTTGCAACCAGTTTTCTAAATCTTGCAACACAGAAAAATCTAACAAATCTTCCGCTAATGTTTCTATTTGCTCTCTAGATAACTGTTCAATTTTTGGTACTAACTCTTGAGGAACTGTACCAAAGCGACGGTTTAATAGTCGCATAATAAGTTTTCTCGCTTCATTCTCTTGAGATTTTATCATCTCTTGGTAATTTCTAGATTTATTGTCTTTTTTATCTACCCATTTTTCCAAATCTTCCAAAGTTGAAAAATCTAAAAATTCTTCTCCCAATTCTTGTACATTATCTGTTGATAATTCCTGAAGTCGAATTGATAACAGTCGGGGAATTGTACCTAAGCGTTTATTTAACTGTCGTATTAGTAAAAATTTCACTCCTATCTCTATTCCTATTTCCATTCCTAATTTAACACCTAGATTAATTCCTAGTTCTGTTTCTTGTTTAATTCCTATTCTCTCTGCTAATCTCATTCCTAGATGAGTTCCCTGTTTTAAACCTTCATCTTTCCATTCTGCCATTGTTCTGGCTTCTTCACTCATTGCTGCTAACATAGGTTTTATTTCTCCTTATTTATTAAACACCTTGAAAATATCAACAGTACAAGTTAAATTACTACCATTTTTCACCGCACAAGAAGAATTTTGATATGCTTGGGAAGCGTCACCATTCAACACCGCAGTAAAAGCTTTTAATTCCACATCAGGATCATCTGATTCTAATAATGTTAAAATCAAAGTATGACAATCTTTTCCTGTGGGGGTACATAAAGATTTAAATCTTTTATTAGGATTATTTTCCGCTTCCGTATAACCCCAAGTTAAACTTTTCAAAGTTCCATTATTATAAGCAGTTTGTAATTTTGGTGTGACTTCTTGACATCTCCGTTGTGGAGGGAAACCAGCTTTTACAAATTCGGTGCGTTTCCACACTATTAAATCTCGCGTTTTGTCTTGGTATTTAACCTTAGTAACAGATTCTTCATTACTGTTTGTTTCACAGGAGAAAACAACCTTTTCAGGTTCTGGACACCCTGTTAATGTGAGGTTTAAAATGAGCAGAGTCGGAAATAATAGCCACTGATAACTTTTCATAATTGGGATTGTGTTGATACTGGATTATTGTCTGAATCAGGTGGTTATCGAGTTTCGACTCCGCTCAACTACCGCGAAGTCGAGATAATGTCCAGGATTAAAGGATGTACAGGATGAAAATAGGATGAATATGGGGATTTTATCACTAATTACTTATCTGTCACCCAAGCTTTAATTACATAATTACCACTTGCTGCTTCTGTTGATGTAATTTTAAATTGATAAGTACCCGGTTCTAATATAATAGAAGCAGTGAAATCATTATCTTTTATTCCTACATTGGGTACAGGATTAAAGTATTTATCATCTGGTTTGAGAATAGTGAGTTGTGGTTGAAAATCATTGCTGATTATTTGCACTGTTAAATATTGTCTTTTATCACTTTTAAACGTATAAACATCATAAGTTTTATCACTGGATAATTCTTTTTGATCTGATGATGTTAGTTGTCCTGATTTGGCTTTACCATCAGCTATTAGTTGATTATTAGATTTGGGTAATATGGAAATTACAGCCATAACTACACCGATAATGAGGATAATTCCTGAAATTGTGCCAAGAATTAATTTCCAGGGAAAAGGAGGTGGTGGAGTTGGTGGACTTGGTTGATTTCCTGTGAATGCTTGTAAGGCTGCTTTGGCATTTTGGAAGCGTTTTTGATAATCCTCACAAATCATTTTATTTAAAATATCAGCAAATTCTGGATTTACATTTGCTTTTGTTTGCCAATTTTCAGCTAATAAAGGTGTATAAGAAGGATCTTCTCCAGTGATAGCAAACACTCCAATCATACCAATAGAATAAATATCACTTGCAAAAGATACTGTCCCTAATAATATTTCTGGTGCAATATATCCTTTTGTTCCTCCCAAAATTGAACCTAATTTTGTGCCAGGAACAGTGACTTCTTTTGCTAAACCAAAATCAATAACTACTAATTTAGTATCGCTACTTCTGCGAATAATATTATCTGGTTTTATATCTCGATGAATAATTGAATAATCAGGATTATTTTGAATATATTCAAAAACTTCCAAAATCTCAATTAACAAATTTATAGTTTTTTGTTCTGATAATTTTTTGTTTTGTCTAACTTCTTGATTTAAAGAATGTCCTTCAATATATTCTTGTACATAAAATTCCTCTCCTCCTTCTTCAAATCGTTCATAAATTGTGGGAATTTGTTTATGTTCTTCTCCCAGTTTACCTAATGCTTGGGTTTCGATTCTGAAAAGCCTTAGATATTCTTGCCAATATTGATTTAATATCTCTTCTTGTTGCTGAATTGGCAAATTTTCAATATCTAATTTAGATGCTGTAGGTTTTTTGAGTTGTTTTAAAATCCGAATTGGTTGATTTGGGTGATTAGCATCTTTGATTTTATAAGTAATGCCAAAACCTGTATGATTAGATAAAAGATCGATAATTTTGTAACGATCTCTTAGCAAAGTTCCTATTGGTAAAATATTATTCATAATTATCTAAAATTTAATTGAGGAATAATAGGTTTTGGTATGTCAGCGGCTATGACTATAAAAGCAGCATAACTTGACAAAGTAGTGATGCGTATTAGCGGTAATGCTAAGTTCAAAGTGTTGGATTATATTACCAATACATCAAAATATGGTCATAGTATCAAAAAGTGTCAAACACAAAAGCCTACACTATCCGAATAGTGTAGGTAATTGACAAATCGAGTTAAATGTGCATTTTCCATAACCTGGCAGAGACGTTCCATGCAACGTCTCTACATGATTTTGAGGTAGGTCTATTGAAATGTTATTAACTTTTCTTGATCTTTTTCACTTCTGAGATTTTGCAATTGCTCTAAAAGGGAATCTACCTCTGCTTGCAAGTCCATAAATTTAACTTGCTGATCGTCTCGATAGTAAGCCTTCGTTAACTTCTTGACTAAGTTAGCGTGGGATTCGCATTCGGAAACACTGGATGACATAGTAGACATAGTTGTTTGCATTACAAACTTAACTCACACCGTTAGAGATAGTATAATATACTTATCTTAATCTTTGTTAAGATATTGTATAGTTTTCATCATATACTCTAATAGGTTACAAATGTAGTCATAAGGGACTCCGATCATGATGACGGTGTTCCAGAACTAACAAGAGACTGAAAAAGTGGGATACTTATACCCAAAGCATTCCCAATCCCAAATCCTTAATTAAGAAGTTTTGAATCCCGTGACTTTGAGCCTGTCTGCTGCTAAATCTCATTGCCAACCGTGGCCAGGGCTGATAGAAGCCTATCGTGAATACTTGCCTGTCAGCGAAAAAACCCCTGTGGTGACTTTGTTGGAAGGTAACACACCTTTGATTCCCGTGCCAGCGATCGCCGAACGTATTGGCAGACAGGTCAAGGTGTATGTTAAATATGATGGTCTAAACCCCACTGGTAGCTTCAAAGACCGGGGGATGACAATGGCAATTTCTAAAGCAGCAGAAGCAGGTGCTAAGGCTGTAATATGTGCCAGCACTGGTAATACTTCCGCCGCCGCCGCTGCCTATGCCAAACGCGGGGGGATGCGCCCCTTTGTGTTGATTCCCGACGGTTACGTAGCTTTAGGTAAATTAGCGCAAGCATTACTGTATGGGGCTGAAGTCCTGGCTATTCAAGGAAATTTTGACCGCGCCCTAGAAATTGTCCGGGAAATGGCAGATAACTATCCCATCACGTTGGTGAATTCTGTCAACCCCTACCGCTTAGAAGGGCAAAAAACTGGCGCTTTTGAAGTCGTTGATGTTTTAGGGAATGCGCCCGACTGGTTATGTATTCCGGTGGGAAATGCGGGAAATATCACAGCATATTGGATGGGTTTTTGTCAATACCATCAAGACGGTAAATGCGATCGCCTCCCAAAAATGATGGGTTTTCAAGCCGCTGGTGCTGCACCTTTGGTATATGGTCAACCGGTGGCACATCCTGAGACTTTAGCCACAGCAATTCGGATTGGTAATCCTGCTAGTTGGGATAAAGCGATCGCTGCCCAAACAGCCAGTCAAGGCAGTTTCCGGGCTGTCACTGATGAGGAAATTCTCGACGCTTACCGACTTTTAGCCTCATCAGAAGGAATTTTCTGTGAACCTGCTAGTGCTGCTTCTGTAGCCGGCTTGTTACAGGTAAAAGACGAAGTTCCCACAGGTGCAACTGTAGTTTGTGTCCTCACTGGTAATGGTTTGAAAGACCCAGATACAGCCATTAAACACAGTCACAGTCATTTTAAACAGGGTATTCCCGCAGATATCAAAGCTGTTGCTGAAGCAATGGGGTTTGAATAGACATCTGGTGAACAAGGTGTAGGGACAATTCATGAATTGTCCCTAACAAGGGTTTCAGGTTACGCATATTTAATTTTCACCAGATATCTAATATTTTTGGCGTTGCTGATTAAGGGTATGAATTTTAGTCTCACGCAAAGGCGCAAAGACGCAAAGGTAAGAGTTTTAAAGGTTCAATTTAGGAATTTCATACCTCAATTCAGCAACACCATATTTTTAAGTAGGTGAGCAGAAAAATTTAAAGGTATGTGAAGAAAAGTAAAATCGCCCAAAACTCTCTTCCTGTTCCCTGTTCCCTGCGATGCACTGAGCGAAGCCGAAGTGTTCCCTTGCCCCAACGACAATTTTTAACGCCAACCTACTTAATTGCTATCTATTGAACGAGAATATCACTTACCTTCATCTCAATTTCTGGAAATACTTCACTTTTAATCAAATCATCACCTGTATAGATAAATTCTTCATAAAAGCCTTCTACTAAAGATAAAACCGTAATTTTGTTCCGTACAGGATCGACAATCCAATATTCAGCAATTCCCCTAGCTGCATACTCAGAACGCTTGAAACGATAGTCTCGGACTTCATTTTCAGTACCAGGTGATACCACCTCTATTGCTATTAATGGTGGTGGCATATCATGGGTAATTGTTCCTCCTTTCGTAGTTTCTAAAGCAGTGCGACATTCTTCACCCAAGATTAATAAATCAGGGATTCTTACCTTAGCTCTACGCCCACTTACCTCAATCATAATTTCTTTATATCGTAATAAATGAAGAGGGACTATTTTACCCAATTCCAACAATAATCGCATTGATATATCAGAGTTAAAAATTGATTCTGGTGGCATTAAAACTAATTCTCCATCCACTAATTCATAGCGATTTCCAGTGCCATCATCATAGGTATAGTAATCTTCAAAGGAAAAATAATTGACTGGTGCTTTAGTAGTTTGAACCATAAATATAATTCCATTCGCTTAGTACATATTACTACCAAATTTAAGATATTATTGATCGTTACTTAAAAGCTCATTCAACTTGTCTTCAGTTAAACCACGTTCTTGAGCTTTACGTCCAATACTTTCTCTAAATTGTTGAAATTCTTGAATATTAATCCGAGTTATTCGTTGATAATCTTCAATAGACATAATAACTGCAAAAGCTTGGTTGGCTTCCGTGTCTGAAACAAATTGCATAATTTCACCTCTTTTGTTCTTATTATAGACAACTTTTCTATCGCATCTTGCCTATTAACTACGGTTAATTAACCCTCTGTATCCTTCTTCTCTGTTCTTGAACGTGCTAAACTGTCAATAGCATCCCCTAAAGCCGTAGTTAGACTTTTCCGGGTTTGAGCGTGGTTTTCTTGCTCAAGTTTTAAAGCTTGTAATAGACAATCACGTTCTTGAATAACTTCTAATAATTGGATTTGTAACTCTTCGATAGAACTAAATTGAGCAATTTGTTGCTGAATCGCTGTCGTGTTGTCACTACCTGGTTCAGTATTGATACCTGAAAATTTTTGTACTTCAGATTTTATTGCTACTATAGCTTCTTCGTGCTTCTTCGTATCTATCCGTCGTTGTTCCGCTTCTGTATTATAAAGCTGTCGCCATTTTTGCGAACTTTCCCAAGCTTCATCTCGCTCACGCTGAAATTGTGTCATCTGTTGTGTCAGAGACTGAATTTCAGCTAACCACTTTTGTGTTAAATCTTGAGTCATATCAGGTTTTTTAGGAGATGGGTTTAATACAACCAATAGAATAGTAAACTAGAAAAAATTAGTGCTGTTTATTTTCACTAATCATTGGATCTAATCACCACTTAAAATATGTTTAGAGATAAGTTTGCGAACAACTTGGGAGTTAGTCAAGCCCGTAAGGAACAAGTATACCTGGATATATGCAGATCAGTAACACTAGGAGATATTAGTTATTGGATTCAGGTTTTGTTTGCAGCCGGTATAGCTACTCTGGGATTAGCGCTGAACAGTCCAGCGGTAATTATTGGTGCAATGCTGATTTCTCCATTAATGGGGGGGTATTTTGGCTAATGGACTAGCCTTAGCTGCGGGTGATGTAATCTTAGCTATGCGGGCGCTGTTAAATCTGGTTATCAGCTGTTTAGTCGCCATTACTTTTGCAGTATTACTTGTCTCATTACTACCATTTAAGGAAATAACTGCGGAGATTGCAGGTAGGATTCGTCCTAATATCTTAGATTTGGTAGTGGCTTTATTTTCCGGTGCAGTAGGTTCAGTAGCAATTTGTCAAGAACCAAAAGGGATAGCTACTTCTATTCCTGGTGTGGCTATTGCAGTAGCTTTGATGCCACCTTTATGTGTTGTTGGCTATGGTATTGGTGTAGCAATTAGTCTAGATTATGCTAAAGGTTTACAGGTAGCTAGTGGTGGTGGATTGCTATTTTTTACCAACTTAGTGGCGATTACTTTTTCAGCCATGCTGGTTTTTCTTTGTCTACATATTGATAGTCATGATGTGAAATCAAAAGTTAGAGAATGGCGAACAACAGATCAAGAAAGTATGCGAATGCAAAGGATTTTAGAGAAATTAACTGCATACAATAAGCTGAAAAAAATTGGTAGTTTGCCAGGAAGATTTGTATTAATTTTTAGTACCATTGCTGTAATTATTTTTCCACTCAATCAATCTTTTATCCAACTGAGGCGAGAAATTGTTTTGCAGCAAAAGGAAAATCAAATTCGTAGAGAAGCAGCCGAAGTATGGCAAAAGACATTTGCGACTTTTTCAAATGGTGAAACCAGGTCTTATCTCAGTAATATTTCTACTATCCAGCAAAGTAACAAATTAATCATTCAACTTCAGATATTCACAAGTAAACAATACACGAATGAAGAACAAAAGAGTTATATTCAAATGTTAGCTGATCGGTTACAGAAATCACCAGAATTATTGGGGTTAAAATTGATTGAAGTGCCAACAACATCAAATGACGTTATCCGCCAATTTGCGGAAGAAAAGAGTAATAAACCAGTTGAAGTAGTTCTAAATATTGCTGATTTACAAGCCAATTTTCTGCAAGAAGTCCAATCTTCCTTAGCCGATATTCAACTTCCCCCGCCAGCAAAATTGATTGATTATGAATTAATTACTAATTCCGTTGAACCATTAAAGATTCGGTTATTTTATTTGAGTGAAAGAGAAATTGATAAAGATGCTCAAATGCTGATAGCCGATAATATTAGAAATCAGCTTAATTATCAGTCGGCGAAAGTAAAAATGGAGAGAAAACCAACTTCTTTGGGGATGATCTCTTTTGAAAAAAATAAATCAGTAATAACACCAGCTAGTGCCAAGATTTTAGACAGTGCTGCTCAAATTTTACAGCAACATCCTAATTTAAATTTAGAAGTGACAGTTAACCAGGAAATAACAGAAACACAAGATATAATACAAGAGCGATCGCAAGCTATGACAACATACCTACAATCAAAATGGCAAATAAGTGATGCTCGGATCAATATGCAAACAGGAGCGGAATCTCAAGCGAATGGGAAACTCAAACTTACCCTACCATATACTTACTAAATCAACTAATACAAAAACTCTGCCAGAGTCGCAATATGTTCAATTTCCATTTGATTAGGTTCTTTCGTCACCTCAATGGGCGCATAGTGAAGAAAACCTTTGCCAGGACTATGGAACGAAGACTTTTAGGACTGGCGGCCGAAATAGCCTTTAATGCCATGTTATCGCTATTTCCAGCTATTTTGGCATTGTTAACAGCAATTGGTCTATTTGCAGAATCTCTGCGAAATACATTTATTCAACTAGCTATGCAACTGAGCCAAATTGTCCCCCAAGACGCTTGGATATTAATCAGTGATTTTGCGACTGAAGAAATTGCCAACTCTAAAAATAGTAGTTTATTTTCTCTAAGTTTTGCGATCGCTCTTTGGGCTGCTTCTGGTGCAGTTAGTACAGCCATGACAGCCTTAGATCAAATTCAGCAAACTCATCCCAAAAAAATGCGCCCTTTTTGGCACGCAAAACTAATCTCACTGGGCTTAACTATCGGGACTATCCTACTATTAATGGTAGCTTCTTTTTTAGTATTTATCAGTGATTTACTCTTGGGAATTGTTGTAGCTGGGAATAATTATTTAATTTTTCTATTGCATCTTTGGCAATTTTTACTTTGGCCTTTAGCATTAGGTATAGTTGCCACCGCTTTTGCCTTTGTCTATCACTATGGACCAAGCCAATTGAAAGCAAATACACCAATCATCCCCGGAGCAATTTTAGCAGCAATTTTTTGGGCTATTGTTTCTGGACTATTTCGCCTCTATGTTACCAATTTTGGCAATTATAATAAAGCCTATGGTGCTATTGGGGCTGTCATTGTCTTAATGTTATGGTTATGGATGAGTGCTTTTGTGCTTCTTGTCGGACATCAATTAAATGTCACTGTTGGTGAAGACATAAACAGTTAAAAATTAAGAATTAAAAAAGCATATTTTTAATTCCACACTGCGGTAATAGATACAAATTTTCTAGACAAAGATGAAAAAATTGAGTTAGAGAAATGAGACAATAAGGCAGTTGATCACCCAGCAATCGGAAATAATTAAAAATGCCTAATTCCCCTGAACAAGTTTCCATCACAAATGATGGTTATGCACCCAGATTAAAACGTCTACGCCAACTGAGTAAACTATTAGATAATATAATTACCATTCCCGGAACACAAGTAGGAATTGGTTTAGATCCAATAATTGGATTACTACCCATAGGCGGTGATGCTTTAGGGCTAATACTTTCTTTTTATATTATCATTGAAGCTGCACAACTAGGCGTATCTAGAGCCACATTAGGACGCATGGTAATGAATGTGATTGTTGATTCCTTGGTTGGGGCAATACCCATGCTAGGAGACTTGTTTGATTTTGCATGGAAAGCTAATAATTATAATATTATTTTATTAGAAGATTCCTTAAAATCTCCTCAACAAAATCACAAAGCTGATACGTCCTTTATCCTGGTTTTTAGTGCCGGATTATTTCTTCTTGCTATTGTCTTGATCGCCATTCCTGTGATATTAATAAGAGTATTATGGCAAGTCTTCACTAGTAGTTAAATAATTTATTGATAAAATCATGCAAGATTGGTGGCAAGATAATTTTCCTCAAGGGCGGCAAAATATCCTTATTCATGATTCTCAAGGCTATCCCATAAAAATAGCTTATGGTGAAAAAGGTAAAGGTAAACCCCTAATTTTATTACATGGTTTAGGTAGCTGGAGTTATAATTGGCGGCATAGTATTGAACCATTGTCTCAACATTTCCGGGTGATTTGTTGTGATGCTAAAGGTTTCGGATTTTCCGAAAAACCTATTCACCGTCGAGAAGAAAATGGACATCAAATCATTGAATTAAAACGCATTATTCAAGCTTTATGTGATGAACCACCCATAATTGTGGCAGAATCTATAGGTGCATTGATTTCTCTAGGATTGGCAGGTAAAAATCCTCACTTAATCAGCCGTTTAGTGGTAATTAACGCACCTATTTTTGCAGAAACTTTACCTCACTGGGCTATGGGTTTACTTGCTCAAACACCAATAGAAATAATACACCTAATTGATTACTTACGTCTAGCATATTGGTTTTCACCTTTAGTTAAAGAAGTTATGGGAACAGAAAGACGTAAGGTGTTATATGATCCCTCGTTGTTAACAGAAGAAGATATTTATTGGATTACTTATCCATTTATTGAAATTCCTGGAACTTTAGTAAAAGTTGCGGAAGATTTACAAATCGCGGCTAGAGAAATAGAAAATTTACGAATAAATCAGCCCAATATGCTCAGTAATATTCAAAAAAATCTCAAAAATATTGAATGTCCAACTTTGGTATTATGGGGTGATCAAGATAGTTGGTTTCCTCTTAGTCATGGAGAAAAATTACATCATCATCTTCCCAATTCTCGCTTACAAATTTTACAGAATTGCTATCATGATGCTTCCACAGGTTCTGCTGATGTGGTGAATGCAGCAATTTTGGAATTCTTACAAGATACCAATTTTTGTTAAATAAATCTGATTTATTTTTTATGAGATAATACTTGCATTATCTGAAAATTCGCAGGATTTTCCTCATCATCTAGCCAATTTATAGGATTATTGACAATGTACTGACGGATATTATTTAATGCTTCCTCGCTACGAATAATATGTTCATGATAATTACGTTGCCAAATCACATTTCCTTTATCTTTATTAATGCGATTAATTTGGCGTGTAGAAACAGATTTATAATTTTGAATTATTGCCGCCAAAGATTGTGGTTTCGTCCCATTAATTTTAATTTTTTCACCTGTAGGAGTTGTAGGGGTTGTAGGGGCGAAGCATTGGCTAGACAATTTTTGCTGATTTTGATCATTTGAAATTGCCAATGCTTCGCCCTCCTCCGCTATAATAATAATCCCATGTAAATGATTGGGCATTATTACAAATTCATCTAACCCTACATTTTGAAAATGCCGAGGAATAGATAACCAAGAACCCCTTGTTATCTCGCCATTTGTATTTAATTTCATTTCATCATCTACAATTTCACCAAATAAACAATTACGTTGATAGGTGCAAATGGTGACAAAATATGCTCCCTGTTGAGAATAGTCGTATCCTTTTAATCGGATGGAACGGCGGTGGTGAATGTTGGGATTATAGGACATAAATTAAATTCCTTTTCATAGGGTCAGGGTTATGGGGAAGGGTGAAGCATTCGCCAATATTGGTTATCTGTTTGTTCGATATTTTTCTCATGCGAATGCTTCACCCCTACAGGATAATGTGGTGCGATCGCTTGATTGAAAATCGGACAAATGGCGATCGCTATAAGTTTTAATTGACTGAAGAAAACTCCTGACCAAATATTTATTTGAAATAATTAGTAAGGGTAGCCACATATAGGAACCCACTGACCATATAAACAACCACCACACTCCCCTGGGGGTGGTAAATATTCCGCAGGGCATTTATCTCCAGTTCTGATTCCTGGAGGCGGACCAGAACTTGTTGAAGGTTTAGGTTGAGGTTTGCTCTGGTTTCTGTTATTTATTGTTCTAGTTTCAGTGCTAACATTACTAGCATTAGCAGGTGTTTGAAAAAGAAAACTCAGGGCAGTACCTAGAGCAAATACAGCAGCAGCTAAAAAATTTATACTTCGCATCCCTATTTCTCGTCCTTGTTGTGGAGACTGCTCGGCATTACTAATGTCTGACCCTATTCTTTCCAAGGCGGAATTTTCGTTCTTCTTTGGGTTCTGATTATTACCTTGGCGATTTCTTCCTTGTCCTCCAAAATTATTATTTGCTCCACTACTAGCAGAAACTCCTGATTGATTTGATGATCGAAAATTATCTGTGTCGAATAATTTTTGTGCATCATTTTGTACATCATATATATCAGTAGAATCAAGTCGTAAAATTATTTTTCATAATATCCGTAAAAGAAGAACCTATACTTTTTTGAACCCATCTTACTAGAGAAGCCATTTTATATTCATTGTGCGGCAATATTTTCATGGGTGTTATTTTAGATAATCTTGGATTAAAAAACAAATCTTTTTTATAAGATTTTTGTTGAGATTTAATCCCTTTCTGCAACAATTTTCTTAAAATAAAATACATTTTTTTTGCTGTGGCTTTTTCTACAATTTCTCCTACTATTATCTTGTGGTTTGTAGTTTCTGCAATTTCAATACTGAAGTTTTGATAATCTGCGGCTAATCCATATTCTTTTAAAATGTGGTTCTGATTATCAATCATCAAGTTTTGAATATTGCATTTACCCTTACATAGAAAGGTTGTATATTCCTCACCTGAGTGTTTAATTTGTACAAAATCTACATAAAAGGGTTCAACTCTAGATGTAGAGGCATACGCAGTATACAGCCATGTACCAACAAAGGGGTAATTGCTTGAATTATTCTGAGTTGAGTAGTTAGAGTTAAAATCATCAAAATCAGGACGACGTAGAGGTTGATTAGGACCAGGATCTTGCGGAAACGATGGCGCTTGTGGATTACTTACAGGTGGCGAAGTTGTCGGCTGATCATCACCAAATTCATTTGGATCTCGCTGTGCTAACACATCCCCCAAACCTTCAAATATCGTCCTTTCCATAGCTGGGGGAGTTGCTGCCACTACTCGCTCAGACGATCGCGCTAAATCTACTGTACACATAGCCGAATTGAAACTGAAAACCGTACACATAGCAGATGCGATCGCTCTATTCAACCATGTACCTGGAGACAAAAAAGCAGCAATTAAAGCAACAGCAAAACTTGCAATTCCCACAGCAAAAAGACGAATCTGACGCATGATAAACCTCTCAATCTTTAAAAGTTATTCGGACAAATAAAGAAATTAAGAAAGGCAATTACACCCAAATAACAAATGTAATTGCCCTACAAATTAAAATCGAAAACGAGGAAGAATTCGGGGAATATTCTGTTCAATCAAATTCTTAAGTATCCCCGCCGCAAATTCCTGTTCCCAGCTTTTTACTTCAGCCTTTGAAGGTCTAATGGCTTCCACATTTTCAGCTTGAGAATTATCTTCCTTGAAAGCAACCTTAACTCCAGCTTGAGAAATTAGTTCTTTGAAAGTATTAATAGGAACTGCTGCATTAAAACCAGTTTTAACTTCTGTTTGTCCACCGGAAGCAGACTCATTTTTTACCACACCGTCGCGATCGCCTTGTCCGTGAATTCCTATCACACGACCACTCACATCAAACACTGGACCACCACTCATCCCTCTCCGAGTCAAAGCACCATAACGCATGGTATAACCTTGAGGTCTGCTATCAGGACGACTGGTAATTTGTCCATTTGTAAACTCATATTCTCGTTCATTACTGTCTTCAATTGACATCGGATAACCAGAAATATAAACACCTGTACCAATTCCTGCTTCATCAGAATTGCTAATTGGTGCAACAGGATATTCCTCTGAACTTTCAAATTTAACAATTGCTAAATCTGGACTATTTTCAGTTTTCTGCAAACTCTGCACTGAGGTAACAGCATGAGTTTTCTTTTTGCTGGTATAAATGTTGTATTCTTGGGCTTGAGATGCAACTACATGATTAGCAGTTAACACCGTATAAGTATTACCATTTTTGGCAATTATGACCCCAGAACCACCCGCATTTGCACCTGCGGAACTGTCAATTCTTACTGTTGTTGGTACAGCAATTTGAGCCACTTCTTTTGCAGTTTTAGCAGATGCTGGTTGACTAATTACGATTGCTGCTACTACTGCTGTTCCTGTAATAAAACCAGGAAGAGAATTAAATCGAGAAAAACCAAAACTCATAAACAACTCCTTTCAAGTGAAAATTTTATTTTATACAAACCACCGTAGGGGCGAAGCATTCGGGCGATAAACTGTCACTAAAACCATTGATTTTCTGTACGAATGCTTCGCCCTATTCCGATAAAGCGATAAACTGTCACTAAAACCATTGATTTTCTGTACGAATGCTTCGCCCTATTCCGATAAAGCGATAAACTGTCACTAAAACCATTGATTTTCTGTACGAATGCTTCGCCCTATTCCGATAAAGCGATAAACTGTCACTAAAACCATTGATTTTCTGTACGAATGCTTCGCCCTATTCCGATAAAGCGATAAACTGTCACTAAAACCATTGATTTTCTGTACGAATGCTTCGCCCTATTCCGATAAAGCGATAACCTGTGACTAAAATCATTGATTTTTTGTACGAATGCTTCGCCCTATTCCGATAAAGTAGATCTAACTTCCCCTAATGATTTTTCCGGTAATATAACTGGATAAACTGTACTTTCCTGTTTCCGCAACAGAGGAATGGGAGGATTTAACTGCACATTATTTTCTGTTGTTTCCGGTAATAAAACAGGTTGCTGTGATCGGGGGAAGGTCTGAAATTCCAAATAGCTACTAATGGGAATTCCCCAACTAGAATTAACTATTTGTCCTAACAATTCCGGTGATGGTTCTGTACCATCTTCAAAGGCATAAACACCAAAATCTGGATCACGATTTTTCACCCGTCCATTAATGCCAATTAGCAAACCACTGGCATTAAAAATCGGACCGCCACTCATGCCTACAGCAATATTATTGGTGTAGCCTAAGCGATAACCTTGAGCGAGAGATTTCGGTGGTAGCACTGAGACCTGACCACTGGTAAATCTAAATCCCCTAATGCCTTGGTCAAAAGTCGTGGCTAAACTCTGTTCCTGATACATGGGAAAACCAGCCGCAAATACAGGTTCTCCCATTAATACAGGTTGATTAATGATACTTGCCACTTGATATGAGGAATTACTGCGAAATTTAGTAATAGCTAAATCAGTATTACCCAGTTGTTTAAGTTGGCGCGATACGGGAATATAAGGCTGACCATCTGGTGTCATAATTGTATGCTGATCACTGAAAGCGACAACGTGCCAGTTAGTCAGAACTGTATAAATTTGTCCTTGACGCTGAATAATTACACCAGAACCAGAAGCATTAGGAGTGAGGATTCGCACAGTGGTTTGTTGTGCCAATCTTTGAATATTTCCTTTTTGGGTTTGAGCTATTGAGTAGGTAGGGACTGTTTGGGCAATAGCATTGTACCCATCAAAAACATAGAATGGATCAATGGCTAAACTACTTATCAGTCCCACTTGTAGCCAATTAGTGACTTTTTTCCACCCACAGGGGGTCATTTAATTAAATTCTCCACTACGTCCTGAACTGGGTTGGGATGGTGTCGGCTGAACATTGGTGGGTGTGGTAGGTTGTATAGTGCTGTCTGCTTCTTCTCCTAACCTTCCACTCACATCTATATAAGGTGCTGCACCACTTTCACTGAGGGATGGCGTACCCGCTTGCCCTTCACGCCATGCCAGGAGATTAGTAAGTGTTTTTACTGCATCCTGACCGCGTTTGAGGGTAAATATTAATCCTTCACAACGTCCGTTAACTTGACTAGCGGTGCAAACCACATTTTGTCTGTTCATTCTCCCGACGGTGATAAACTTGAGTTGTTTATTACGACGATAGGTTTCTAATCTGCCACTGACTTCTTGACAGCGAGTTAGAGGATCGTAACCAGAGTATCGAAAATGATTGGAAATCCACCTAATCCAAGGCTCAGTAGTGCCTTGAGAATTTTGGTACACTGTCACAGGTACACCAGTTGAGCGATCGCAATAAAAGCCCCGTGTTTGGGCATAGCTGGGTTGATGCAAAGAAGCATTAGTACCTAATGCTATAGCGAAACTCACTCCAGACATCACACCAGTTGTTAACGTCTTTGTCAATGATTGCAGTTTCATGGTGATTTTATAATCCGTAAATCTAATAAACTTTGTTATTTATTATTCCCCAATAATTGACCAAAGTTGCATAAATATATCTAGTTTAAACAATTCTCAGCAAAAATTAATATTTTTGTTTAATTTCATTAAAGCGAAATATAATACATTTTGTTTATTAAAGTATTCGTCAAAGAACAGGGTATCTACATATTAGAGTTATAAAATAATAAAGAGAGTGGGAGGAGGCATACCAAGCGCCTTAAATCTCCCACTCTACATTTGCTGCTGTAGCGGTTAGGAATATATCTGAATACTGCCATTTATTTAGGGGGGTTGACGTAGAATTAACGACAGTATCTATACACAGATCATATTCCAATTGCAGCAAATGTTAAACCTGATTTTTGTTATTTTTATTGACTCTTAATTGAGTCAATTAATTATTGCTAAATTGTTTTTCTTATGCTTAATAAGTGTGAGCATAAATCCAGATATCTCCAAAGAAAATTAATATGTAGTAGTCCCTGATCACCACACCCTTGAAGTCGTTTATCTTGGACTAATGTAACTTAGGTAATTAAAACTTGGTTGCCATATTGGCATTTTATTGAAAGTTTTATTTTCCCAGTTTTTAGAAAAATTGTGAATCTTGTGGTGTAGAACTATGTTGATATAGCAACAATCAATGTAGTGATTTGCTATATGGCAGTTCTTATGCTGATGAAGTACAGAATTTTTGAGGGAATAGGCAATAGCAGACTAGAAACCGGTGTATATGTTCAGTAAGTTTCGGAAAGATGCTGTGTTGGTATTGAGAGGATAGATTTTTTCCGGTGGCAAAATTATGAGCAAGTTTTCTTTGTCAGTGGGTGGAGAGGGGCAATTAGGGGGTTTATTGCGGTTTTGGAAGTTCAATTTTTGACTGTGGCGAATGCGTTGATGAGATTTTTGGACATTTCTAGAATTTTGTAGCAGGTAGAAAATGACAAAAGAACCTGTAGCACAGCAGAAAATGACTGAAATTACCAACCATATAGGTATGGGATTACTACTATCGGAAAATGTGGATATGGTTGATTGAACAGGTATAAATGGGGTTTCTTCCTGTTGTTTCTGTGGTACGTAGCCAATATAAATCAGTTGATAGTAGGCGAAGATAGTAACTCCTATCGGAATTAGGAATAAACTCAAAAACCAAATTCCAGGATATCTTTTGAAAATATTTCCTGAAGTTTTTCTAGCATCGATCTTTTTTTGTAACTCTTGTTCATTATCCATTACATCAATCACACCAATCACAAATCATCATTTTGATAAGAGGAGAAACAAAAATTCTCCCCATTTTTCTAATCCCAAATTCGTTAATCTATAGGAGAATGTCTTTCAATGGCTAGTTGAATCAATTGATCTACTAGTTGGGCAAAAGCTATACCAGTATTAGCCCAAAGTTGGGGATACATACTTGTGGAAGTAAAGCCTGGTAAGGTGTTAATTTCATTGATGAAAATTTCTCCGGTAGCTTCGACATAGAAAAAGTCTACTCTGGCTAAACCAGCAGCATCAACAGCAGCAAAAGCTTGTAAAGCCATGTCTTGAATTTGCTGTGCTACGACTGCTGGTAAATTTGCCGGAATGAATAAATCGGCTTTTCCTTGGGTGTATTTAGTTTCGTAATCGTAAAAATCACTATCAAAGGTAATTTCACCAATGACAGAGGCTTGAGGGTTGTCGTTACCTAAAACGGCGCATTCAACTTCTCTAGCGACAACTCCGGCTTCCACAATAATCCTTCTGTCATAGGTAGCTGCATTATCTAAAGCTGTTTCTAATTCTTGACGCGATCGCACTTTAGCAATTCCCACTGATGAACCTAGATTAGCAGGTTTGACAAAACAGGGATAGTCTAATGTTGCTTCGATTTCATCACAAAGTTTCGGAAATACACAAGCGTTTGACCAAACTTGCGCCCTGGTGACAGCTTTATATTTTACTTGAGGTAGTCCTACTTGGGCAAAGGCCGTTTTCATGGCAATTTTATCCATTCCTGTTGCTGAACCTAATACCCCAGAACCAACAAAAGGAACTTGCATTAAAGTTAATAAGCCTTGAATTGTTCCGTCTTCTCCATTTGGTCCATGAAGAATGGGAAACCAAAGCTCAACTTGTGCAGCTTGCGGTGGAAATTGCCATAAATTGGGAGTTACAGTTGACTGTTGTTGGGGAACACCAGATTCTAAAACCTGCTGTGCTACAAGTCCTGATTGCCAAACACCATCTTTTTGGATGTAGAAGGGCAAAATTTCGTATTTATCAGCATTTTCTTTTAAACTTAGGGCTTGAGCGATCGCCCGTGCAGAAATTATAGAAACCTCATGTTCTCCAGAACGCCCACCAAACAGCAAACCCACCCTTAACTTAGTCATTTTCTTCTCTATCTCCACAGATTCGCAATTTCCATTATTACCAAAGAAGGGGAACAGAGAACCGGGTGGAGGGAGAATTGTGATCATGATGCGTCAATAGCTATCAACATCTAAATTGCAAGTTCTGATATCAGGGGCGTAAAATAGTTCTTAATATAGGGTCTTAATCTCAATCGTTATGATTTCAGCAAAATTTACCTTAGAACAGTCCCATATTGATTTTTTAGAACAGTTCAAGGCAATGGGCTTCAAAGATAAAAGCTCGATTGTACGTTTAGCTCTAGATAAGTTGCACCAAGAAATAGAACGGCAACAATTAGAACAATCCGCACAACTATACGCCGAATTATATACACAAGATGAAGAACTTCAAGAACTTACAGATGCTGCGATCGCTGATTGGCCAATATGAGCGAACTATACCGAGGATTAATTATCAATTTTCACCGGGAAAGTGAATATATTTGTGTTACCCTAGTATAGTTGTCAAAAATTCCGCACATCCAGGAATTCGGGTGTTTCTTGAATTTCAGAAATGCACCTGGGTGGAGGTTTAACCCGAATAGGAGTAACAAAATATGCCAGTAGTTTCATTGGCTCAAATGATGGAGTCAGGAGTTCACTTCGGTCATCAGACCCGACGCTGGAACCCAAAAATGTCTCCATATATCTACACCTCACGAAATGGTGTACATATTATTGACTTGGTGCAAACAGCCCAATTGATGGATAACGCATATAATTATATGCGAACTCAATCCGAGCAAGGTAAAAAATTCTTGTTTGTGGGGACTAAGCGCCAAGCAGCCGGAATTATCGCTCAAGAAGCCCTTCGTTGTGGTTCTCACTACATTAACCAACGTTGGTTGGGTGGAATGCTCACCAACTGGGCAACAATTAAAACCAGAGCAGATCGTCTCAAAGATTTAGAACGGAGAGAAGAAACCGGCGCACTGGATTTATTACCAAAAAAAGAAGCCTCCATGCTGCGTCGGGAAATGGCGAAGCTGCAAAAATACTTGGGCGGTATTAAAAACATGAGGAAAGTCCCCGACATTGTGGTTATTGTTGACCAGAAGCGGGAATATAACGCAGTTCAAGAATGCGAGAAATTGGGTATTCCCATTGTGTCTATGTTAGATACAAACTGTGACCCAGATGTTGTAGATATCCCCATCCCCGCTAACGACGACGCAATCAGATCCATTAAATTGATTGTCGGCAAATTAGCAGATGCGATTTACGAAGGTCGTCATGGTCAGCTAGAAGCGGAAGAAGATTACGAAGATTACGCTGACGAAGATTACGAATACGATGAAAGTGATAGCACTGACGCACAAGGCGAAGAATAAGCATCTGCGCTCAGGAAGGATAGAAAGATGAGAAGATGATCAGGATTTAAACATGAGTATGGCGTTAGCCATACTTCTGTATTCTTGTTAATCTAAAACTCTTGAATATATAGTTGTATCTGTCAAGTTAGGAATTGAGGCAACATGGCGGAAATATCTGCAAAACTCGTCCAAGAGCTACGCCAAAAAACCGGTGCTGGCATGATGGACTGCAAAAAGGCGCTGAAAGAAAATGATGGCGATATCGAAGCATCCATGACCTGGCTACGGCAAAAAGGGATTGCCAAGGCAGATAAGGGGAGCGATCGCATCGCCGCAGAAGGTCTAGTAGACACCTACGTTCAGCCTGATGGTCAGGTAGGTGTACTTATAGAAGTCAACTGCCAAACAGACTTTGTTGCCCGCAATGAAGCTTTTAAAGCCTTAGTTAAAAATCTGGCACAACAAGCAGCAACTGCTGATAGTGTAGAGTCTTTATTGACTCAACCCTATATTGAAAAGTCCAGCGTCACCGTTGATCAATTCATCAAAGAAACCATTGCTACCCTTGGTGAAAATATTCAAGTGCGGCGCTTTGTCAATTTCTCTCTTGCTAACACATCAGGAGTAGTAGACAGCTACATTCACACTGGTGGCAGAGTGGGCGTATTAGTAGAATTGACTGCTCAAAGTGCTTCAGCCGCTACTAATGAAGAATTCCAAAGCTTGGCTAAAAATGCAGCAATGCAAGTAGCCGCTTGTCCTAATGTCGGGTATGTCAGTATATCGCAAATTCCTGCCGAAACTGTCCAAAAAGAAAAAGACATTGAAATGGGCAAGGAAGACTTGGGAAATAAACCTGAAAACATCAAAGAAAAGATTGTTCAAGGCAGAATTGACAAGCGTCTTAAAGAAATGACTTTACTTGATCAACCTTACATCCGCGACCAAAGTATTTCTGTGGAAGACTTGGTAAAACAAGTAAAATCCAAAGTGGGTGAAGAGATCCAAATTAGTCGCTTTGTACGCTATATACTCGGTGAAGGCATTGAAAAGAAAGAAATGAGCTTTGCTGATGAAGTGGCGGCACAAATTGGTGCTAAGTAATTTTGTTATTAGTTAATTGTCAGTAGTCGGTAGTCAGTTGTTAAGAATATATATTTGATAGTTGGCTACAGAGTATGGATTTTTGACTCATAACTATTTTTATTACAGGTCATGCGTAACACGCTGGCCTGTATTTTATTGAAATGATGATTATTTTGGCAAAATTCCCTATATTTGTATTAAGACAACAGACAAGCTGAAAGTTATGGCCAGAGCAATTGAAAGAATAGAACAAGATATTACTGCATTAGAAGAGGGGATTAGAGCGATCGCTCAAGAACTCCACTTAGCTTATGCTAAATATATAAATATCTTAGGATCATGCTTACAAAAACAATTAATTTTAGCCAGTTATTACCTGTGTACCCAAGGATATCCTGATGAATTTCTCAACTTATCACTAAATCAGCGGCAAAAATTACAACAAGGCCTTCGGAAAATCAGTCAACAAGCCGCTAAACAATTGATTAGTTATATTCAACCCTTAGAAGTTACCCAAATAGAAACAGTTATAGAAATTGCAGAAGAGGAAGAAGAAGAAAACGAAGAACAGCCTCAAACAATAAATCCTTCTAACCCCATAGAAGTAGCAGAATGGCAACAAGATTTAGAAGCAGAGATTCAAGAAACTCTCAAAAAAGTCTCCCAGATGGCTAATATTCTAATCCAAAAAACAGGAGTTTTACCCAAAAAACTACCAGAACCGATCATAGCCGCTGCTGCCGCCGCCATAGAATCCGCAGAATCTTCTAGTAATATGATACCTAGCCCTCCGAATCTATTAAACTTAGTTATAGAAATTAGTGATGAAGAAGACTCCGAAGATTCTAGCCTCACTCAAATTATGGCTATTCACTTACGACTAGGAGAAATAGAATTTGCTGACGCAAAACTATTGTCAGAGCGAAAAGGAATTCGTCATCTCTTAATGCAACTTAATAAACTAGGACGAGACTATCAAAAAAAGCAGCGAGAACTTAAAATTGCGGAAGCTGAAGCTGCTTGGCGTGCCAGTTGGTTCGAGGATTAGTAACCTTTAGGAAATTAAAAATACCAAATCAAAAATTCAGAAATTTCATGAGTTCATATAAAGAATAATGTGTAGACACAGTTTTGTATTTCCTGACTTTCCAAAAAACCTCTTGAGGACTAGAAATAACTTCTACTGTAATTTGTGCAGATTTACCACCTTGTAAAACTGTAAATCCTACTCTTTCTAAAGCACGAATTGTCCAAATAGCAGTAACACCTTCACCTATTAAATTAACTTCCCCTTTGTATGGTATATGCAGATTAAATTCCCCAGAAAAAATATTAAATTCCACCCCCTCACTGCGGAAAGTATCAGCAAATGCACCACTTAATATCAAATCTTCTGGTGCGCCAACATGGAGAATACCATTAATCCCTAACAGCCAAATTTTATCAGCAAGGCGCAAAGCTAAATCTAAATCATGGGTAGAAAGCAGAATCGCTTGATTTGTATCCCTTGCTAATTGACGTAACAATTGCATAATTTCCACCCGTCGTGGTAAATCTAAAAAAGCTGTTGGTTCATCCAATAACATCACGATAGGTGACTGCGCCAAAGCCCGAGCAATCATGATTTTTTGTCGTTCACCATCACTTAATTCACTCACATTCCTTTGGGCTAAATTTACCGCCCCCACAGATTTTATCGCCCAATTAATAATATTTTCATCTTCAGATGATAACTTTCCCCACCAGTCAGTATAAGGATATCTGCCCATAGTTACCAAAGCATAAGCTGATAACATTCCCACATCAATTTTTTCAGTCAATACCAAACTTAAACGTCTTGCTAGTTCCTGTGGTGGTAACTTATAAATATCATCTTCTAAAAGTTTAACTTCTCCAGCAATTGGTGGCTGCATTCCCGCCAGAGTTCGCAATAAAGTAGACTTACCAGCACCATTAGGACCAAGTAGACAAACTAATTCTCCTGTTTGCAAAGTTGTAGAAATATGAGATGCAACATTCCGAATAGTTTTCTGGGAAGTCTGATAACCAATAGTCAAATTATGAGTTGTCAGAATTGAATTACTCATGAAGGGAAAGATTTTTTTGAATTACGTTTGAGAATTACCCAAGTAACAACAGGAGTTCCAATTAAAGCCGTAATAGCATTTAAAGGTAAAACCATTTGATTTATCAGAATTTGGGAAAACAAATCAGCAAATAAAGCTAAAATTGCCCCCATAATTATGACACTAGGGATTAATATCCGATGATCTGAAGTATTAAAAAAACTACGGCAAAGATGAGGAATTGCCACACCTAAAAATGCTATCGGACCACAAAAAGCAGTAATCGCGCCTGCTAATATTGACGCACTGCTAATCACAGAAAATCTGGTTTTTTGTACTGTTAGCCCTAAACTGCGTGCATAAGATTCACCTAATAAAAGTGCATTTAAAGATTTTGATTGCAGCACAGCAATTAATAAACCTACACAAATAACTGGAGCTAAAATAGCTAATTGTTGCCAAGTTACCCCAGAGAAACTGCCAAAAGTCCACATTATATAACTTTGAATCCGTTCTTTTGAACTAAATTGCAACAAAATACTGACTATTGCGCTTGTCGCATATCCAAATAATAAACCTAAAATTAACAGCGTCATTGTGTCTTGCACACGACGAGAAACAACTAACATCAACCCTAATACTGATGCTCCACCAAAACTTGCCGCTATAACTAAACTAAAATCACCAATTATTCCTAAATCAGTTAATAACGTCGGTACAGTCACACTTGCTGTCAGTAAAACCAACGCTACTCCTAAACTTGCACCAGAACTAATTCCTAATACAAAAGGACCTGCTAAAGGATTTTTAAATAGAGTTTGCATTTGCAAGCCACTTACCCCTAAAGCTGCACCAGCTAACGTTGCAGTTAAGGCTTTAGGTAAACGAAATTTGAGAATAATATTTGTCCATGTTGTTTTTTCTGCTTCTTGTCCCAGCAAGATATTCATAACTTCATGAATGGGAATATTCACAGCCCCAAAACCTAAATCTAGCAAGAATGCCAAAATTAAACATATTAGTAAAATTGAAAAAATCAAATATTTCTTACTAATAAATTTCCTAAGTAAAAATCTATTAATAACCTCATGCTTTTTAATTAACATTATTTATTCACTTTTTGATAGTAAAATAGGGTATAATTAGGTAATATTTCTGGATGAAATATTTTAATTAAATCAGATAAAACCACATCAGGGTTACTAATGCCACTTTGCCAGTAGTCATTACCACCATTGGGACTAAGGCGAGCATTATTATTATAGAGATTTCCTTTTTTGAAAGCATGAAAATCACCATAACGATTATCTTCAGTCACAACATCTTTTAAACTCAGCCAAGATTGTCTAAGATTCAACCAATAATCAGCATTAGCAGCCCTTTCAAAAACAGCCTCAAAAGATATAGGTAAACTACCAGAAGATTTATCCTCACCCCAGAGATAATTTGCGCCTGCGTCGGCTAGATATTTAGCCACATAACTATTACCACCTGGTGTATACCAAGTCCCTTTAAAATTGAATCCTACAAACACAGTTGGCCGATTTTTAACAGCTTTCACTTTACTAGCAATATCTTCGTATTTCTTAGCAATTTCAGCAAATATCTTTTCCGCCTCTTCCTCCTTATTAAAAAATAAAGCAGTAAATTTTAACCATTCACTTCTCCCCAGTGGAGTATCTTCCATATATTCAGCATTTATCGCCACCTTTAACCCAGCTTCCAACAACTTAGGAAAACTATCAGTTTGTTGATTTCCAGTACCAAAAGTGGTAACTAAATCAGGATTAAGTTCTAAAACTTTCTCCACATTCACAGTAGAATTATTCCCCACAGATACAACCTTACCAGCCTTGATTCTGTCAATAAATTCTGGTGTAGTTACTTGCTTAATATCACTAACACCGATTAACTTATCAACAACATTTAACCTAGAAAAATGTGGTAAATGAGTTGTAGAAAGAGAAATCACAGAACTTACAGGTGTAGTAAATACTTGGGACTTCTCAAACCCTGGTGGTATCGGTGTACCGCATTGAACCAAAACATATTTAAAACCTGTTTTAGCATCTTTCCAAGGATTTTTAATCGTCACAACCTTATAGTTTTGATAATATTCAACTACAAAGCCGATAGCATGAGTAACCTTAACCTTATTGGGAAAATAATCAACATTAGAATCATAACTTTGAACACAACCATTATTAGGAGAACTAACAACCAGACTATTCTGAGAACCCTGACAAGAAACAACCAAAACAGCAACTAAAACCAACTGACATAAAAAAATAATAACCTTATACTTCCCAAAAACCATCTTCCATATTTCTCTTTGCGCCTCTGCGCCTCTGCGTGAAAAAATAACCCTACCCAAATACAAACTAAGGATATATATATTCAACAACCTTATTCCCCTCAACCAAATGTTCCTGTACAATTCTTTCTGCAACTTCCGGTTTAACACGACTATACCAAGTTCTATCAGTAGAATGATAAACAACAGGTCCTAACTTACAAACTTGTAAACAACCACTTGTTCTCACTTCCAAATCTAATTCCGCTTTTTCAACAGCAGCCTTTAAAGCCTCAAAAGTAGGTTGCCATTTTCGAGAAGGATAACAACGTCCAGAAGTACAAACTGCAATATAGGCACATTTGAGAGGATTTTTAGTAAAAGGAATTGGCTTTTTACCTAATACATAAATATCTCTAAGTTCCTGATAAAAATCCAACTTTCTAAAATCTCCCTTCCCTTCAGGAAGCAAATTTTCATCTTCCACATAAGGATTAGGTAAAAATATCGTCATGGCTTTTTCACCAGCACCATTCCAAAATTGAATACCCCAACTTCTCGGTTCACCTTCGGGATTTATTCTTCTATAAAATGCACCCTTACTAATCAACCGTTGCTGTCTTACTTCAATAGAAGTTTCAGCATTAGGACCACCTAAAGTTTCCTCAATACATAAATGAAAATGCCAATCTCTAGTAATAACAGTTAAATATCCATCATAGAGAACACATTTTTTAGGTGCTTCATGAAACTCCAACTCTAAAACACTACCTTGTTCCAAATGTCCCAAACCAACTTGATGCCAATTTTCCTGAAATAAAGTATAAACTAAACAAGCCAGAACATCACCTTGACAATCAAAAAACTCATATTCAATTTGCCAATTATTCCCCGTAGCTTCAATTGTTTTTTCATTTACTGGTGTTACCCAACAATTAAAATCAGCCATAAAAAACCCTCCTTCAAAACTATCTTTTCTTCGTGTTCTTTGTGTCTTCGTGGTTCATTTATTCATTACTTATGGTTAATAAGTTCTAAAAATACTAAAACGTAGAACTCAAACCAACTTGAAAACCTCTACCTCCGTCAGGAAAACCAGGAAACAACTGATAACGCTGATTAAAGAGATTTTCTAAACTACCTGTAACTACCAGTTTATCACTTAAAGGTACACGCAGTTTAAAATCAAAAGTCGTATAACCAGATAAAAATTCTGTATTTGTATTATTAGTAGGATATCCATTTAAGGAATTCATTAATAAACCCAAATACAAACCTTGAGGATTTTCATAAGAAACTCCCAAATTTAATTTATCTGCACCAGCAAAGCGCAATTCTTTGTCAATTTCCGCCGCATTAGAACTTTTCAAAATACGTGGATCATTTGCCGTGTAATTAACGAAAGTATAAATGTTTTTGGCAAGTTGCAAATTCAAAGTAGCCTCAATTCCCGTAGTTTCCACCAGTCCGATATTTTCCCAAGTTCCTGTATTACCATTTACTGGTGGTGTCAGTCTCTTAAAGGCAATTGTATCTGATACACTATTTTTGAAAAAGGTTAATCTTACTAAACCAATATTACCAAGTTTTTGGTCAATACCAATATCAAAACTATCACCTCTTTCTGGTTTAAGTTCAGGGTTGCCTATATTGCTAGGGTTGACATTAAATAAATTAGCAATAGTAGGAACTCGGAAATTTTTGATATAATTTGCCCTTAAAGTAGTTGAATCAGAAACAGCATATTTTGTCCCCACAGAAGGAGACGTAACTGAACCATTTACCAAGCTACTAAAGTCTTGGCGTAAACCTAAATTAACAGTCAAATTAGGGATTAATGCTACTTCATATTTGCCAAACAATGCTCCTTGATTAATATCATTATCATAGTTCAATCTTTCTATGTTAGTAGCATAACTAAAAGAAGTATTCCGGACATTAACAGTCCGATAATCAAAGCCATAAACTACACTTTGATTTTTAGCAAAGTTCCAACTATGTGTAGTTTGAATTCCGTAGGCAGTTTGGTTAGTCTCAAAGCGACTTGAACCACTAGGATCAAAACGAGTGTTCAAAAAATCACCATAAACTCTAGCTGTTAATAAAGAATCATCCCCACCTCCTAATTTTGAATTCCAGGTTAAATCAGTTAAAACTTGATCTGTGTATTTGCGATTTTTATCTGTCAGCGAATTAAAAAAACCTTGTCCATTGACTGGAAAAGGAATTGGAAATCCTCCTGGTGTTCCTTGTTCTTTATTTAAGTATAAAGTCGAGAAACTGAGAGTATTTCGTTTTCCTAAATCTGCTTCTAATTTGACATTAAAATTGTTATAAAGCGCATCATTATTTTTTCGAGTTCCTGAAAAATTAGCTTCAGGAATAGAAAAAGGATAATTATTTTCAGCTTGGGTACGGTTATAACCTACAACCCAAGAAATATCACCCTTTTTACCGCTATTTTGAATACTCTGTTGATTGAGTCCATAAGCACCAATATTGACTTTTGCCTCTGTGGTAATTTTCTCTGTAGGACGACGGGTAATAATATTAATTACTCCCCCAATTGCATCAGAACCATAAAGAGTTGAACCTCCTCCTGGTAATACTTCAACTCTTTGAATATTATTAGTTGTAAATTCAGAAAGATCAAAACCACCACTTCCTGCATTATTAATTGGTCTACCATCAAGTAATATTAATACTTGACCAGTATTAGAACCACGAATAAATTGACCACTTAAAGCATTAACTTCTGTTCCTACAGTACCATCACCTAATATACCAGGCAGAAATTTAAGTGCTTCTCTGACGGTTCTCGCACCTTGTGCTTCCATTTCTTCACCCGTAATTACATAAATTGGCCGGGTAGAATCTTTCACTGTTCCTTCCTGACGAAAGGGTGAAAAAACAGGTTCATTTAATAGCTTCTCAATAACATTTATTTCAATATCAGCTTCTTCTTCCGTCATTGTTGGTGTATTTTGAGTAATTTCTGCTGCGACTGGTTGTAAATCTTTTGCAGAACCTTCGTGTTGGGGAATTTCTATTGCTATAACTTTGTGATTTTCACATAACATACCCAAAATTATAGTCACACTAGACGCAATAATTTGAATTCCTAGTTTCGCAACTAAATTGGTAGACATTTTTGATCTAAACCCCTGTATAACTAAAAATTTAAACAAGACAAAGTTGCAGTCTTTTTCATAAACAAAATGGTAATTAACTAAATTACACATCAGAAAAAAACTGCGACAATCTATCAAGAAAGAAGCCGCGGCATATTTAAAGAATAATAATCATTCTCACACAGAAAATCAAAAATAGCAACAGACATCTGGTGACAAAGATTATACAAAACTGAATATTCTTTTTAGACCGATATTAACCAAGAAATTAACTACAAGTGATGTTCAATTGCGCCCACTAATTTAGTGCCGGAATTTTTGCTAAAATGCCTTTTTTTAAAGGTTCTGGTCGTTCTGACCAGGGTAACAAACCATCCGTTTTAGCATAGTATTTATTTGCACATTCTATTATTGCAGATGTACTTCCATCTACTGGTAAATCACCAAAGAGATAGGTTGATTTTCCTTCCGCTGTCAAAGCAATGACGCAAGAATGACTACAAGCACTCATACATTCAACCCCCTGAATGCAGAATTTATTGTGGAGTTCGCTATCTTGTGCCAGTTCTTGAAGCTGTTGTAGCAGTTTTTGTCCACTACTTTCACCAACTTGCTTACCGTCTTGCCATTTTCCACCACAAGTTGTGCAGACAAATAGAGTATGTTTTTGATTCAGCATTGATTTATAAATGTTTAGGAATTAGTCAGAAACGCAGATATGATACTTTTCTGCGGTATGGTTACTAATGTCTGGCGTTGCTGATTAAGAACAGGACTTATGCAAAATCATGAAGAAACAAACCGCAGAGGACGCAGAGGACACGGAAAAATAAGAGTTTCAGAGAGTTATTGCGTAAGTCCTAAATAATATGATTTTACCTCACGCAGAGGCGCTCCAGTCTCAGAGAGTAAGAATTTGCAATTTTTGATTTTCCAATTTCATACTTCAATATGGCTATCAGCAACGCCAAATGTCTAATAGCTAGATTTGTGTCAATAAAGAATTATTAACCGCATTCTTCATTTCGTTTTATCAAGAGTCAAAAGTTTTTAGAGACTCTCTTGTGGAGTTTCGACTATTTTTGTCTATATATACCTATAAAATCAGTAAAGTTTTACAATAGACAATATGTAGAATTGCTTTAAAGCCAAACTGATTAATTTTGATGGAGATATTCATGATGTTATTCATCTGTACCACGCAGATGGATGAGAGTTTTCTTTTTACCTGCGGCGGGCATTCTGACTTAGAGACATTCATCTCATTACAGTTGCGGGACAGCGCCAGATTTACACTGGACTTTCCCCCTTACGTTTAATGGCTGCTCCCCATTAAAACCGACAATTATCATGAAATTACTATACTTTCTATTTGTTGTCAAGCCGCATGACAGGATAATATTTGTTTATCCTTTTTCTAGCAACTATGTTAACTATTTTTGTGCTTTAAAATACTTATTTTAAGTTTTTACGTAAATTTACTTGTATTGGAGATAGATGATAATGACTAATGAAACACCTGATTGGATAAGATTACATAAAGCCTTAGCATTTGAGTCTGAACATGGCTTTGTAGATTTAGTAGGAAAGCAATATCGCTTTAGTGAATTTCTGTGTTTGATTTTTGGTAAATTTCCCACTGCTTTACCGCCAAAAGAACGTTATCGTTGGCAAGAAATAGCAATGCAATTTGCTAGTTATCCAAATTTAATATTAGAAGAAAGGCAACATTTAGTAGCAGAAGTTAGAAGATATCTAAATCAACTTCAACAAGAATTAGAGGAAGAAACACCCAAAATAAATTATGAATCTAAAAATCAACATCCCACAACTCCCATTGTTGCCGAAATTAGTAAAAGATTAGCTCCTAAAATTGATCAAAAACTTAGTGATTTACCAGAAATTGGCATTAGAAAAGCGGAGAATTTAGCACGGTTGGCTTTATATACCGTGCGTGATTTACTATTTTACTATCCCCGTGATCATATTGATTATGCCCGTCAGGTGAATATTAGTGAGTTGGAAGGAGGGGAAACAGTAACAATCATAGCAGCAGTCAAAAGATTTAATTTTTTCACCAGTCCTAAAAATAAGAAGTTATCAATATTAGAATTAATCCTTAAAGATAATACAGGACAAATTAAAGTTAGCCGTTTTTACGCAGGTGCGCGGTTTAGTAGTCGTGGTTGGCAGGAAAGTTTAAAACGCCGCTATCCTGTGGGTAGTATGTTAGCGGCTTGTGGGTTGGTAAAAGGAAGTAAATATGGTTTAACTTTGGATAACCCAGAATTAGAAGTTTTGGCAGATCCAGGAGATACCATTGATTCTTTAACTATTGGGCGAGTTGTTCCTATTTATCCGCTGACTGAGGGTGTAATGGCCAATACAGTCAGACAGGCAATGATAACGGCTTTAACAGCAGCGGTGAATTTAAAAGATCCTTTACCTAAAGGTTTGCGGGAAAAATATGCTTTGATGGAATTGAAAGATGCCATTCCGAATATTCATTTTCCCAAAGATAGTGACTCTTTAAAAATTGCCCGTCGTCGTTTAGTATTTGATGAATTTTTTTACCTGCAACTTGGTTTATTGCAACGCCAGAAAAAAGCCAGAGAAATCCAAACTAGCGCCATACTTGCACCTCAAGGACAGCTATTAGAAAATTTCCATGAAATTCTTCCTTTCAAACTCACTGGCGCACAGCAACGAGTTATTAATGAAATTCTTACCGATTTACAAAAACCAGTAGCTATGAATCGCTTAGTTCAGGGTGATGTTGGTTCGGGGAAAACTGTTGTTGCTGTTGTTGCTATTTTGGCGGCAATTCAATCAGGTTATCAAGCGGCATTAATGGCACCTACTGAAGTATTAGCAGAACAGCATTATCGTAAATTAGTTAGTTGGTTTAATTTACTCCATTTGCCTGTTGAATTATTAACAGGTTCAACAAAAATAGCCAAAAGGAGAGAAATTCATTCTCAATTAGAAACAGGTGAATTACCTTTATTAGTGGGAACTCATGCTTTAATTCAAGATAAAGTCAACTTTCAACGTTTGGGTTTAGTTGTCATAGATGAACAGCATCGTTTTGGGGTAGAACAAAGAGCAAAGCTACAGCAAAAAGGCGAACAACCTCATGTTTTAACTATGACAGCTACACCTATTCCTCGGACTTTAGCATTAACTGTACATGGGGATTTAGATGTTAGTCAAATTGATGAATTACCACCAGGAAGGCAACAAATTCAAACCACAATGTTAAGCGGACAAGAACGACCTAAAGCTTATGATTTAATCCGTCGAGAAGTTGCTCAAGGTAGGCAAGTTTATGTTGTTTTGCCTTTGGTAGAAGAGTCGGAAAAATTAGATTTGCGTTCGGCTGTAGATGAACATCAAAAGTTACAAGAAAGTGTGTTTCCAGATTTTCAAGTTGGGTTATTGCATGGACGCATGACTTCAGCAGAAAAAGAGGAAGCAATTAATAAATTCCGTGATAATGAAACCCAAATTATCGTTTCTACGACTGTGATTGAGGTGGGGGTAGACGTGCCTAATGCCACGGTAATGTTAATTGAACACGCGGAAAGATTTGGTTTATCACAACTGCACCAATTACGGGGACGTGTGGGGCGGGGTGCAGCGCAATCTTATTGTTTATTAATGAGTAGTACAAGAAGTCCTGATGCTCAACAACGGTTGAAGGTATTGGAACAGTCCCAAGATGGGTTTTTTATCTCAGAAATGGATATGCGGTTTCGCGGTCCTGGTGAAGTGTTGGGAACTCGCCAATCTGGTGTAGCGGATTTTACTTTAGCTAGTTTGGTGGAAGATGAGGATATTTTGCTGTTAGCGCGACAAGCAGCGGAAAAAGTGATTGATATGGATGCAAGTTTGGCGCGTTGGCCATTAATGCAGGATGAGTTAAAGTATCGGTATGAGCGGTTAATGGGTGGTGCAATTTTGACTTGATTTATTCAGGTGAAATCATATTTAAGTAGTCGTACAAAATAAATTGTATATTTGGGAGAGGGAACAGGAAGAGAGTTTTGGACGATTTTACTTTTCTTCACATACCTTTAAATTTTTCTGTTCACCTACTTACCTCCGCAGACTAACTGAAGATAATTTGGCGTTGCTGAATTAGGGTATGAAATTCAAAAATCAATGATTTCAAACTCTTACTCTCTGTAGACTCTGCGCCTCTGCGTGTTCGCGCAGCGTGCCGTAGGCATAACAAAATCATACTCTTAATCAGCAACGCCGATAATTTAAATGAAGTGATAGCAAAGCTGGAAGCAAAAGCATTTATTCTTCCTCAACCTTAACTTTTTCCTGTGCTGGTTTAATGGAAAAATCAATCACCCATTTCAATTTTGATTGATCTCCTTGCAAATACTCAGCTATAGAATTAGCCACCGAAGCAACGGCTTTGATAGGGACAACATAATCAAAAACATTTGCCATAATTCGCAATGTTTCAGCCGTCCATTCTCCATCTACAATCAATATAGCCAAAATCTCTTTATTTTTACCTTTCCAATTAATAGCTGAGAACATTTTATCTTTAGCATATAAAGATGCGTGTCTAGATGATGACTTTCTCACTTCTATAAATGCTTTAGGTTCATTTTCATCAGGTACAACAAAATCTGATCTAAAATTATAGATAACTCCTTCTAAATACTTGTATTCTTTCTCTCGTTTGTAAGGAACATTAGCTTCATCCAATGCTGTAGCTACAATACTTTCGAGTAATACTCTACCTACTAAATCACGCACAATACCTTCTAATGTTGTTTCTAAACCTTGCAAAATTTCCTGATCTTCTATATTTTGATTAGTTGTTTTACTGCTAAGAATATCTGATAATCTTTTTGCTGCTGGCTTTGATATAGCATTATCGGAAACACTACCAATTCTTTTCTTTAATTCAGATTTACTTCTAACATTAATTAGTCTCTGAAAAATTGGTAGCATTCTCGGATTATTATGTATATAATCAGCCTCAAATACTTGAAAATTATTTGAGGCTATACGAAGTTCATTAATAAGACTTTGTCCTACTTCTCGCATTTTGATATAAACACCTTTAGTTATTGATGCTTCCACATCAAAGATTATTGCTTGTCGTCTTTGCCATTCTTGCACTACATCAATTGCGGTTGCATTTTTCGGATCAAGATTGCTATTAATTCCGGTTAAGATTATTAGTTTTTGTTCATAATCTTGAGCATCTTTAGCTTCAACTAAAGCGAATCCCTTTGTTTCATTTACTAAACTTAAATAAACATCTATATAACCTTTCATGAAATCCATAGCAATAGCGTATAGCGTACCGCTACTTTCATCAATATCGTTAGTATTATCAATCTCTAAATCTGAGTTAAATTCGTTTTGCATGAATATGATACTCCCCTAATTTATTTGAACCTGTTCTTTTTTTCAGAATCCACCTTTCACCCCGTGTTCTCATATTCTCTATATTGATAATATTAAATCCGTTTTCTATCATTAATTGACTCAATATTTCATGAGTAGGAATGTAAACTCCATATAATGCTGCATCGGAAACAATTAAATGAAGATTACTACCAGATCGAAGTATTCTATATAATTCTCTAATAACGTTTTGCATTTGGGCAAAGTAGGGATATATTAATAAATAATAATCTTTTTTGCCAGGTCTAATTTTTCTCTCATTGATTAAATTTTCTATTATACAATCTAAATATTTTAACTTTAAATTTGTTGATAATTCCGAAGAGAATAGTTCTTGATTTCGTTTTAAGTCTGTAGGTGCTGTTGTAGTATTAACAATTAAACGCCGACGAACTTTTTCTGTGATTTCCCTCCATGAACCAGCATAACGCCAGAAGTATAATTCCATCCGTGTCATTTCTGCAAAATCAAAGTTGTTTAAATAAGGTGGAGAAGTTATACAAATTGAACAACTTTCATTTTCTACAGATTTCATATTTTCTGAACTGCCAAAATTTAATTTTGCTTTGGGAGTAAAATTATCTTGTAAATCTTCAATATCTTCACATATTTGTTGGCAGACAATAGAAACGGAGTCATTAAAAGATATAGATTTTTTTAAAGTTGTGGGAGCTTTATAAATACCATCAGTTTGAGCTAAGGAAGTCTTTTCCAGCACTTTAGATAATATTAAACGAAATAATGATTTATGTTCCTGAGGAATTACGTTTTCTATTTCTAGACAACTTGCTAACAAACCCAAATTCTCTTCTGATACCAGTTTAGTTAAAAACTTTAAAGCGTCTTTACTCCATATTTCTGCAAAACTGCCAGTATAAGATTGAATTGATAATAATAGATTTTCTAAATATTTTACCTGTTGTATATCTGATAGAGGAAATAGTTTTGCTTGTGATATATCATAAAAAAAAGGATGGGCTTCAAATCCTATTGACTGAAAATTCTGAAAATTCGCCTCAACCAGTGTAGTACCTAGTCCAGAAAAAGGATCAATTACAATATCATCATCACTATTCAGTTTAGCCTCTTGTATGCAAAACTTCACAAATTCAGGAGAAAATCCAGCTATGAAATTGTACCATCTATGAATTGGGTAATTATTAGTAAATATATTAGTAGATAATTTTTTATTAGCAGGTAATTTTTGTGTTTCTATTAAACTTGTAGGTGAGTTAAATAAATTTAATTGGAGCATACAATTTTATTTATGGAAATAATGACTGAGTCAGAATAATAAATTTTGAAAAGCAGTAATCAGCCAAAGTTTTAGATTCAAACTTCTTACTGCTTGTTTTACAGCAGGGTACAGGCTTAAAAGTCTCTTAGCATAAGGCTTTGTTCCTCAAAGTTGTACCTCATTTACCTGAAATCTGCTGTATCATATATCAATCAGGTTTCACATTCAAAGCGTATTCCTTAAACCGTTCCAAGTCTGCTTGAATTGTGGACTCTACTACCTTTCCTAGAAACAAATTATCCATGAGTTTACCAATAAAGCCGGGAATAGCATAGGAAACGGTCATTTTAACAACGCTGCTAGTATTACGATCATAAAAGCGAATTGCACCTTGATTTGGTAAACCATCAACTGATTCCCATTGGATAATTTGGTTAGGAACAATTTTGAGAATGCGCGATTTCCAACTAAAATCCCAACCACCTGTACTTAATTTCCATAGAGATATCTCAGGATCATCTGGCAAGATTTTTACCGAATCAATCCATTTCATCCACTTAGGCATTTGCTCTAAATCTGACCAAAGTCCCCAGACTAAATCTATGGGAACTTCAACTTCAACTTGTACACTATGTTCTAACCAATCACTCATTAGATTTTAGATTTTAGATTTTAGATTGGTAATAGATGATTGGTAATTAAATGTAATTAAATCATTATTCCCTATCACCTATTCCCTATTAACTCTTAACTGTCACCTGTCACCTGTTCCCTGTCACCTATTAACTGTCACCTATTTCTTGACATTTTCCAGAATCACTTTAGCTGCACGTCGTCCAGAGATTGTTGCACCTTCCATACTGTCAATATAATCTTGTTGAGTATAACTTCCGGCTAGGAAAAAGTTAGGTATAGGTGTTTTTTGGTCAGGACGGTACGCATCCATTCCTGGGGCTTCTCTGTACAAGGACTGAGCCAGTTTGACGACATTGTACCAAGTCATGTTTAAATCTCTGGATGAAGGAAATAGTTCATGGACTTGTTTAAGGACGTGCTGGGCGATCGCTTCATTACTCTGTTTAATAAAAGGATCTCCCGGTGTCAATACCAATTGTAATAATGAACCCTCTCCCGGACGATAATAATCTGCTGGACTAGTCAAAGCCAAATCAGCGAAACAGGAAAAATCAGCATCAGCGGTATATAACAAATTATCTATTCCCACTGCATGATTTAACTGTTTACGTTTTTGGTCATCTTCCAATTCTGTCACCCAACCATCAAATCGTAGCTGTACTGTAGCGACTGGGACAGCATCAAGTTTATAAATATTATCAAATTCAGGCCATTTGCGCCAATCTGGGGGTAAAACACGCTGAATTCCGGGAACATCACAAGCACAAAGATAAGCATCAGCAGTGATCACTTCTTCTGTATCACCTTGGGAAACTAATATACCTGTAACTTGGGTTTCTTCACCAGATTCAGTAAACTGTATTTCCCGGACTTGACGACGGGTATATATTTTAGTGCCTCTTTCTTCTAAGTATTTGACAATCGGTTTGTGTAAATATTCATGGGGTGAACCTTCCAGCATTCGCAGAATTGAAGCTTCAGTTCTAACTGCAAAAAACTGGAAAATTGTCAACATACAACGGGCAGAAATATGATCGCAATCTATAAATCCCAGGGCGTAAGCTATAGGATTCCATAGACGTTTAATACTACCTTTGCTGCCTCCGTGACTATAAAACCAGTCGGAAAAGCTGATTTTATCTAATTTGCGGATAGTTTTCATAGCCCCGTCAAAGTCTATTAAACCTTGAACTATGGGGCTAGTACCGAGAGCGATCGCATTTTGGAATTTATCTTGTAAAGAAAGTTGGGAAGTGGTGAAAAACGCCTTTAAACCATTAAAGGGCGCACCTGTGAAAAAGCGAAAATCTAACGCCCCAGTGCGCCCACCTTTATTAATAAAAGTATGGCTATGTTCCTTCAAACGTAAATTTTCTCCCGCTCCCACTTTCTCCATTAATTCAAAGAGATTGTAGTAGCAGCCAAAAAAGACGTGCAGCCCCATTTCAATATGATTGCCATCACCATCTACCCAACTGCCGACTTTACCACCCACAAACGGACGAGACTCGAAAATTTCTACCTCACAGCCCGCATCTACTAAATCTACAGCAGTTGCTAAACCAGCTAGTCCCGCACCCACAATTGCAACGCGCATTCCCTCGTTCCTTCTTCAGTTTCTTTACAAATTGTAACTGAATTGATGCGGGAATTTGCTCTTAATTGTCAATTGTCAATTGTCAATTATCAATTGCCTGTCACCTCTTCCCCTTGGGGTAAACTTCTAATTAGTTCCCGAATTACATCTGTTGCCGGTCTACCTGTTTGCTGGCAATATTTTTCTAGTTTTTCCGCTTCTTGTGTTGCTAGATTAACTGTTATCCGTTTAACGGCCCATTTTTTATTTGTCATTATCATGCACTTAGCTGTATATTAACTTTATTCAGAAATTTTGATGACACAAGGCGAGAATGAAACTTTAAAGAAAGTAACAAAAACACTAATTTTATTAAAAATCTTCAATTTGTCAATCATTGACAATCTTAAAAACTTTGCTTAGATGCTGTAAATTCCTTTTTCTTGGGGATTAATTGTGTTTTGAAGCTCAGGGGCATTGATTCGACCTATCAATGTGTAGATTATAGATATCCTACTAATTTAATTTATAAATTTTAGGCATACCTATTTATTTAGTCAACTATTTTAAGCTCAATTCTTCTGGTGACAGTGAATGGGCTTCCAATAAAGCCATCATATCTTTTAATTGGGGATTGCCACGAGAAGCCCCTGTCAGTCCTTTAGCAATAATTAAACCGCAATAGCCATTGGTATTTTGACATCGCTGATGCCACTTTTTCCTTGCTTCTATATGCACTGGGTCATCATCTAAAAATTGCCCAAACAAAAATAATTCATGATTGTGTGTTTGTAATAAACCCAAGTCATAATCATCGTCATCGAAGGGATCAGCTATATTATGAAAACAAATTGCGTTTAATCCTCCGTTCTCTTGAATATTTTCAATAATAGCCTTAGCTTTAGGGCGAGAGGTTTGAATGATAATTATTGGTAACCCGTCACCTATTTGTGCAAATTCACCTGCGGCTTGATAATTATCGCCTTGACGGAGGTAATTTAATGTTTCCCAAGACAACACACCCAAACTCATAAACGCGTCCTCTGGGATTAAGTCGTCTCTGATGGCTTGGAATATGGAATCATCATCATCATCATCATCATCATCCAAACCAGCCAGTTCTTCTAATTCTGCTGTCAATTCTGTCATGGTAGAAACAGTGACAGATACAGATTGACGATTTTGATCGAGTTCTGGTAAAGAAATCCGATAGCGTCGGCTCAGGGGGGGGAAATCTTCATCATATAATTGCCGATGATGGTCACGGAGAAACCGCAGTAAACTTTCTAATGCTGCAAAAGTGAGAAGTGCTTCTTCTTCGTATAAAACAGAACGTAACCCTTCTAGAGGGTGAATATTACCGAAAGTAGGTTGAATTTCTGAAAGTGGCATATCTGCCAAATTTCCCAGATCATCATCTTCACTATCGTTCGAGGAATCAAAAGTGAGAAATAAACAATCTTGTTTGAGGAAAGCTTCTTCCAAGTCTTGATTTAGATTCTCTTCATCGGAGAGAACAGCAGCACGAAAGCGTTTAAGAGAATCTTCGGAACGATAAAATAAAATTCCATATTCAATTCCTAACATTCCCATGACTGAGGCATAGAGTTTTTCTACATCCCATTTATTGATCTCTATTGACAAAATTTGCTGTTCTTCCAAAAATTCCCAAGGAGCAGCTTGCCAGACTTCAAAGGCTTTATCATGGAGAAGTTTGGCGTACTTTGGTGGTAAGTCGGGAATTTGGTTGTCTATGACTTCTGCAAAAGAGCGAAACAGTTCGTCAATTAGGGGTAATTCGGGGAAGTAGTCAATGGCGATATCTAAGTCTTGTAATACACCGCGCAGATAAAACTGAATTTCTCGGTCTCTGACGACAATTCTTTGGGGTTTACCGGGTTTGGCGGGAGTTTGTGGATGTTCTATTGCTTGCATTAAGGTGCGAACAATTGCTTCAGGTCCGGTGCTGGGATCTACCATATCCATAGCTCTAACAATACCTTCGGAGGCATCCACCCAGAGAATACATTCTCCCTTGGTTTCCGAATCTGTGAATTGGGCGTGTGGTGATGACAATGGACGGCGATCGCCCTCCCATACAGAAGGAATCCGGGTTAATTTCTGCAACCGACGACTGGTAGAGCGATTAAAACTTGTCATAGAGTAAGTGAATCAAAACAAAATTGAGAATTAGACGTTTGAGAAAGGCTAACGAGAAGTAGGTTTTCCTGGTTTCAGATCAAGAGTGGTTGTTGATTTAGACTACTCATGGGCTGAAATTCCCAATATGGCTAATCTTTAAACACACCGAGTCTCTCAATTCTAGAATAAAAATCCTTGCTTGCTGACAAAGAATTCATAGGTGGCAAGAAATAGGAGTATGGCTTATGCGATGCTCTGCTTGCAGATGTTAGAGAAAAATTCCTATTCTGCTCCTTTATTTTCCATCTTCCCATCAACTCATTCATTTTTGCCGTCCTAATGTCGCTAAAATGAAGACAAAAACATTCATAGCAGCCCAGAGGTAATCAAATGCCTAATGGGGTATTGATAAAATCAGTTCAGGAGTTAAAAATTCATGACACAAGCTATGCAAACTCAACAACGCGGCATTCAGTTATCACACAGTGCATTGCGTCAAGTTAAGTCTCTTCAAGATAAACAAGGACAAGATTTATGTTTGCGAGTAGGAGTCAGACAAGGTGGTTGTTCGGGAATGTCTTACATGATGGATTTTGAGGATATCAGCAAAATCACCCCTGATGATGAGGTTTTTGATTATGATGGCTTCAAAATTATTAGCGATCGCAAAAGTCTACTTTACCTTTACGGTTTAATGCTGGATTATAGTGATGCCATGATTGGTGGTGGTTTCCAATTTACTAACCCCAACGCTGCCCAAACTTGTGGTTGCGGTAAATCTTTCGGCGTATAATACTTGAGAAAAGTTTGTCAGTTATTGGTTGCTCATCACAACTAATAATTGACAATTGACAATTGACAATTAATAACTGATTTAGGACACATGACTAATACAATTGATTCCTTGTTTGATACAGGTTTAGAACGATACAAAGCTGGAGAATCTGTAGAATCTCTCATTCCTGTATTTAAAGAAGTATGCGATCGCTCTCCTAAAGCCAGTTCAGCTTGGATTTGTCTAGCTTGGCTCTATCTCCTTGATAACAAAGGTCAATTGGCTTTTAAAGCTGCTAATAAAGCTGTGAAACTCAACCCTCAAGACCCACAAGGGAGAATTAATCTAGCTTTAGCAATGCTAGAAACAGGTCAAAAAGGTTTGCGGGAACATATTGACTTTGCACAACAATTGATGTTTGTCAATGAAGAATGGCAAGAAGAAATTAAGAATAGTATTGAAGATGGTTTAACCAGAAAACCCGATTGGAAAAATTTAACCAAAGTCAAAAAATGGTTATTTGAAGAGTAATTAGGGAATAGGGAACAGGGAACAGGGAACAGGGAACAGGCAAGAGTAATCACCAATTACCAATCACCAATCACCAATCACCAATCACCAATCACCAATCACCAATCACCAATCACCAATCACCAATCACCAATCACCAATCACCAATCACCAACCCTTCGGCTACGCTCAGGGCAAGTCACCAATCACCAATCACCAATTACCAATAAAAATGAAAGACAAATTATTAAACTGGCTCAACTTCATCTTAGTTGCTGATGTTTTCCTAGTTATTTTAGGTTTTGCGTGGCTTGTTATCGCTGTAATTGGTGATGCTTCCGGAATTAATCTCGGTTTAGATTTATGGCATAAACTTTGGATACCATTATTTAACCCAGCCATTGGTATCCTTATGGGTGGTGCTTTACTGAGTGGAATTATTAGCTGGGTTTCTAAGAAACTTACTAAATCTACTCCGATGTCATAGGATTTAAGATGACGTGAGAATCTGCGTTAGTGCTGATTCTAGCTGAGGATATTGATACTGAAAACCGGACTCTAAAGTGCGTTTGGGGATAACCTTTTGTCCTTCTAATACTACCTTTGCCCCATCTCCTAATAGAGCTTCTATGGCAAATCCAGGAACTGGCAACCAAGAAGGACGATTCATGACTCTACCCATAGTTGTACTTAACTCATTCATGCGGACTGGCTGAGGAGCAGTGGCATTATATACTCCTTCCATTGTGGGATTAGTTAAAGCTTGGATAATTAAACTCACAATATCGTCTAAATGAATCCATGAAAACCACTGTCGGCCGCTGCCAATTGGACCACCGGCAAAGAGTTTAAAGGGAGTAATCATTTTTCCCAAAGCGCCCTCATTACCTAGAACGATACCAAAGCGTAAAATCACTAACCGCACATTGGCATCTTTGACCTTGTTAGCTTCCCCTTCCCATTCCCGGCAGACTTGAGCTAGAAAATCGTTACCAGAAGGACTATCTTCATCAAAAGTGGTAGTTTCATTAGTTCCATAGTAACCAATAGCCGAAGTGTTGACTAAGACACCGGGTTGAGGATTCGCTTTAGCGATCGCTTCGACAATTTTTTGTGTTCCCAGTTTGCGACTGTTGAGGATTTCCTGCTTCCGTTCTGGTGTCCAACGTTCCTCAGCAATGGGTTCTCCGGCTAAATTAACTACTCCATCACAACCTGCTATAGCATCTTGCCAAGCACCGGACACAGTAGGAGTATAGGAAACAACTTCTAAATTAGGAAACCGTTGGGAGGGAAAAACTTTTTGGGCAGAGGTAGTATTTCGAGTTAAAACTAAGATTCTATGACCTGCTGTGTGTAGTCTTTCTACTAACCGACTACCTACAAATCCGGTTGCACCGCTAATTGCTATTTTCATTTGCTCGTTGTCTAGGACCTAATTTAATCAACATTTTATCAATCTTCAAAATCTTCAGTCATGCCAGGATTAATTAATGTAATGTCGTACTCACTAGCATCAGTTGACGAAAAACGCTCGGTATTTTTGAGCAGATAATAAATGGCACGAACTTGAGGTCCAAAAATTACTTCATCTTCATTTTGGAGGTCATGGGCTGGGATTTTCCGCCCATTAATCATCAAACCGTTAGAACTGGGTTTTCCTTTGGCATTACCATCTACAATGCGATAATAGTACCGCTGACTGTTTTTTGGGCGTGGTAATCTCACTAATGTGGCATGGTGACGGGAAACAAACTGTGAGAACAAACGAATATTACAATCACGATCTCTACCAATAGAATAGACGGGATTTTCTAAAGAAAACTCTTTCCTTCCTTGGTCGTCTTCAATGATTAGTAGATGGTTTTCATTATTTGGGGATGCCATTGATAGACTACTAAAATTGCTTGCACTTTGATCAATCATATATATTAGTTGAGTATATTTTTCGGCAATTACTACTAGTTACAACAGACAAGAAAAACAATTCACTATAGGAAAAACCTCCTTAATAAAATTGAGTTAGTCACAACACTAACAGAGCTAAAAGCCATTAATGCTGCGGCGCTGGAGGGACTGAGGACAAAACCCCAGCTAGGTAATAATACACCAGCCGCTAGAGGAATACCTATCGTATTATAGGCAAAAGCCCAAAATAAATTTTGGCGGATAGTATTGAAAGTAGCGCGACTTAGCTGAATAGATTTTACAACATCAGTAATAGAATTTCGCATCAAGATAATTTCCGCAGTTTCTATTGCTACATCTGTACCAGAGTGTAAAGCTATGCCTACATCTGCTTGGGATAGGGCTGGGGCATCATTAATGCCATCTCCTACCATAGCTACGATTGATTTGGCTGTCCCAGACTGAAGAGATTGAATGGTAGTAGCTTTTTGGGATGGGGGGATACCAGCCATGATATCGGCGTTATCTATACCGAGTTGTTGGGCGATCGCTTTGACTGCTTCTAATCTATCACCACTGAGGATCATCACCCGCAAACCCATTTGTCGGAGTTTGTCTACTGCGGTTTTAGCATCTGGTCTGAGGGTATCACTAACGGCAATTAATCCGGTTAAAGTTCCATCTACAGCTACACCAATTACTGTTTTTCCGGCTGTGGCTAATTGTTGTCCTTGTTGTTCTGCGGTTTCACTAATCTTAATTTGGTGATAATTTAACCATTCCCAATTACCTAGCAGGACATTTTTGCCGGTGACGACAGCAGATACACCCATTCCTGGTTCTGTGTGGAAGTCTACAGCATGGGGAATAGTTAACTCTTGTCGTTTAGCTTCCTGTTGAATAGCTGTAGCCAGGGGATGATAAGTACCACTTTCCACTGCTGCGGCTAGTTGAATTAAGGATAATGGTAAAGCTGATTCTGCTACAACTACACAATCAGTTACCGTGGGTTTACCTGTGGTGAGAGTGCCGGTTTTATCAAAAACTACAGTATCTAGTTTGTGGACTTTTTCTAAAACATCACCACCTTTGATTAATAGTCCTTTTTCTGCACCCATACCCGTCCCCACCAAGATAGCGGTAGGGGTAGCTAATCCTAAAGCACAGGGACAAGCAACTACCATGACAGCGATCGCTAATTTTAAACTAATTAAAAAGGAGGAATATTGACTTTGAGGTAATAAATGTTGGGGATTATGTCCCATATTGTGAGCCATTTCCATCCCACCGGACATGGTAACTTCTGGCCAGATGTGAGTTCCCAACAAATACCAAAATGCAAATGTTAAACCAGCGGCTGTTAAGACACCGTAGGTAAAATAACCAGCTACCGTATCAGCTAATTTTTGAACTGGGGCTTTACGAGTTTGAGCAGCTTCTACCAAAGCCACGATTTGAGCTAGAGTTGTATCATCACCAGTGCGAGTAGCTTGAATTGCGATCGCTCCTGATTGGTTCAAAGTCCCACCGATGACAGGATCTCCTAGTTGCTTCAATACAGGGACTGCTTCCCCAGTCAGCATCGCCTCATCTATGGTAGTTTGGCCAAAGCGAATTTCCCCATCCACCGGCACTTTATCCCCTGGTAGCACCTGCAACCATTCCCCCACGCGCACTTGTTCCGCGGGAATTTCCATAATATTTGCGCCAGCGATTAATTTTTCCGATTCTGGGTTAATAATCAATCTGGCTGTTTGGGGTGCAAGGGCTAACAATTGCCGAAATGCTGTGGCTGCGCGTCCTCTAGCCTGTTTTTCTAAAGTTCTACCCAAAAGAATAAAACCCAACATCATCACGGGTTCATCAAAAAAGCACTCCCAACCCATTTGGGGAAACAACAGCGCCACCAAACTTGCAGTATAAGCTGTGAGTGTTCCCAAGCCGATGAGAGTATTCATATTCGGCGCACCTCGTCGCCAACCTTGCCAACCTTCTACTAAAATTGGTCTACCGGGAATAATGATCGCGATCGTTGCTAGTCCACAATGAAACCAGATGTCATTTAAAATCGGGAAAATGGAGCTACCAATATTACCAAAATGTCCAATTCCTGATAGTACCAGTAGTAAACTAGCAATTAGCAACTGTCTAATTGTCGCCTCCATTTCTTGGCGATGTCTGGCTTCGAGATTAGAGTTTGCAGATTGCTCACCCGCACGTTTAGCAGTCCGCAATTGGCTAGGAAATCCTGTGGCTGTTAATCCCTGTGCTAGTGCATTTGCATCTACAGTACCAATTTCTGTCTCTACTACAGCAACTTCTGTTGCTAGGTTGACACAAACACTTTTGACTCCTGGATGCTGAGTTAGTTGTTTTTCTACTGCTTTTACACATCCTGCACACTTCATTCCCCCAACATCTAAAATAATTTTCTCTAAGTTCAATACTGTTTGGGGAAGGGCGGATTCTGGGACTATTTCAGTTTTTGGGATCAGTTGCATGGTCAGTTTTGAGATTTGCTTTTGTTATTTAGAGGCTTGACAATCAGCGTCTCTACTTTGAGGTTAGGCGAAATCTGCAACTTTGACCAAGTGAAAGAATATTAAGTTTCTTGAGATCCCTCACGTCTCAATACTTGTCAGTTAAGCTCAAAACAATGAAATCACGTAGCTTGGGTTAAGGAACGTTCACGAAGTGTGGCGAAGCCATAACCCAACAAACCAAGAATAGTTGACATTCAAATCATCGCTACCACAAGAATTATAATTTTATTCTCGTAGTGTAAATTATAGCAGTTAATTGTATAGGCAACATCAAAATTAGGCTTTTGTAAAAAAAAGTTATTTCCCAATTTGATACAACACTAAAATATCCCATACTCATCATCACCAAAATGAGCCAGTGTATCTGTTTTTGCTTAAAAATGTGCATATCAAATCTTTTAAAACCAACCTTGTTTATTAACAAAATAGGTATTAACGAATTCTTCATGGGGTTTATTTAAATAAATCATGGCTTCAATTAAACCGATGAGTTGCATAACTATTAATGCAAAACCGTAGGTGAAAGAGCCACCAACTACAGAAATTACTAACATAATAAAACCTTCGGATGGATAACCCAAAATAAACTTATGCAGTCCAAATCCACCAAAGATAATTCCAGCATAGCCGGCTAATAGTTGTTTGGTGGTATGAGAGGGGTTGAGATTACTCATATTTAGTTATGCTCCTTGATAGATGAATTATAAAATTTAAGGAATAGGAAAATACAGATCAAACCATGTTTGACATCAAGCTGTGCTATCAAACATCACTGGGCTTTGACTAGCTATGATTTAGATAATGATGAAATGCTCCTCAAGAATGAGCGTAAAAATATCAAATTTTTAGATAAAATGTAGCCAATTTGGCAGAAAATATTGTGTAGCATATTTGCAATTTTCAAGGTATGAATAATTCTGAAAATGGCAAACAAAGATATAACAATATAGATTTTTCTACATATCTATTTTGGAGATATCCGGAGGATTTTTTTAAAAGTTATTTCAAGATAATTTAACCTATAACTAGATAGTTATAAGCCTATTTTTGTCTAGCATTTAATAGACATTTCCAAAAAAGATCGTAGAGACGTTCCATGGAACGTCTCTACAACTAGGAATAAACGCCCTAATTATTACTACCTAAAAGAAACAAACTGATTAATGTGCCACTATTCCAAAGACTGTGGAGGAGCATGGGGGCGAGTAAATTGCGCGATCGCGTGTAAACTACTCCTAATACCATTCCCAATGCTGTCAAAGGTAGTATTTCCGCTAAACTGAGGTGAGCAGCCGCAAATAACAAACTACTGGCGAAAATTGCTCCCCAAACGGATGTATAACGAGTCAGGGATGGTAATAAAAAGCCCCTAAATAGGAATTCTTCAAAAAATGGTGCGGCCACGGCTGCGGTAAAGAAAAATATCCCCAATGCTGTATTATCCCGGCTTTCTAGTGCCATTTGCAATAGTGGATTACTGCCACCTTGTCCTTGCCATAATTTTTGATTAATCAAGGATACTATCACCACAATGGGTAAAGCTGCACAATAGCCACCCAGTCCCCAAAAAAACCAATTACTGAAGAATTTGCAGCGAAACCAGTTTTCAGGAAGGGGGAAAAACCGTCTAATGGAAAAATACAGAACTGACAAAGAACCAAAAGCCACTAACAGATAACTAACTAAAACGACAAAAGCCTCAATTCTGGCATTACCTGTCCCCCGCGGAATCGGCAAAATAGATAATATTTCGGGGATAAATAATTGCCCCATTAAGAAAAAGCCAAGGACGAAAACCTGGATAATTATTTCCCAATTCCAAGGAGTTGACCAAACTAAATCGCCATTTCTTGCTAATAGTGATTCTCGACCTTTAAATAACCTTTGAAGCAATAAGAAAATCAGTATAATTGTACCTAGCAAGGCTGTTAAGGTGGGGATAGTAGCAATTATAGCTAATTTTAATAATGCTTGAGTTGCTGCTTCTTGTTGGGCAATTTTTAGAGATGATAAAGCTTCTTGACGTTGTTGGAGTTGATATAATTTCTCTAACGCCGTTGAACGAAACCAACTATCTAAGTTTTGTTGAATTAGTTGTTCAGCTTTGGGAAATAGACGCGGAGGGTTACTCCACATTCCACTTAATACTTCAGCGGTTTCTTGATATTTGGGGTTGATATTTGAGTATTGTGGTAATTGACTCCAAGTTTTAATAGCATTGTCTATTTCCTGTTGCTGTGTTTGCAAAATCCCTAGACGCAAATCTAATTCTGCTAACAATTTTTGTTGTTGCTGGATAGATTTTTGTAACCTTTTTTCCTCTACAGAGAGAGATAAAACAGGAGTAGGTGCTGACGATTGCAGTTTTACTAATTTTTCCTTAGTTGTCTTTAAACTGGTTTGGACAGATTCACTCGCTTCTTTATATTGCTTTGTCGCGCTCATCTGAGGATTTGCACCCAGAATAGATTCTTGAATCGTTTGAATATTTTTGTCGCTGCTATCTTCTGGTTGCCATGCTTGGGCTTGTAAGATAATATTAGTCTGATATAATTCTAGACGACTTTGGAATTGAGGTTTTTGCCAGCTATTCAATAAAGATAACCCTGACAACATTATCGCTAACAATGTTAGCCCCAGTAACAGCAACCGCTTAATTGTCATCTATTCCCCTTTAATTTACGAGTACAGAGCATCAGCCCATTGGTAATTATAAGCTAGTACCGCAGGGTGGAGTTAAAAATTAAAAATTAAAAAAGTAGATTAATTAAGCCTTCTACCAATCACCAATTACCAATATGTTTTTTACCAATTCTCTAGAAAATCAACTCCAGCAGTGGAACAATTCTATTAGTAAGCAGCCAAATAATGCTAGTGCTTATATTCGTCGAGGCATGGTTTATTTTAAGTTGGCAAAAATTGAGGAATCAATTCAAGATTTTGATACTGCTGAAAGGTTAGATGTTCAAATTACTCCTTATCTTTGGCAACGGGGTTTATCTTATTATTATGCTGAACGATTTGCTGAGGGTGCAAAACAGTTTGAGATTGATTTGACTGTTAATGCTCAAGATGTGGAGGAAACTGTTTGGCGATATCTTTGTATGGCGAAGTTATCAGGTGTTGAAGAAGCTCGTAATTCTCTATTACTTGTGAAAAATGATCCTCGGAAAATTATGCTATCTATATATGATTTCTTTGCTGGTAATTGTTCAAAAGATGATGTTTTGAATGTGGGAAAGTTGGCAGGTTTAAAGGGTAAGTTCTACAGTCATCTTTATTTGGGTTTATATTATGAGGTTGAGGGTAATTTGGAGTTAGCGCGGGAATATATTGTTAAGGCTGCTGATGATTACAAACTTGATGATTATATGTGGTATTTAGCGGTGGTTCATAAGCATTTGCGGGGATGGAAATTTTGATGTCTCACGCAGAGGCGCAGAGGCGCAAAGAGAATTCAAGAGTTAAAACTGCTGTATGTTAATATTATGAGCTATGGATCTAAATTACTATGATAGAAATTTCTAATACTGTAATTATTCCTGATAGCGATATTGAAATTAGTGCAATTCGTTCTCAGGGTGCAGGTGGTCAAAATGTTAATAAGGTGGCTACTGCTATTCATTTGCGCTTTGATATTGGGGCTTCGTCGTTACCAGAAATCTATAAGGAAAGGCTTTTGAAATTGAAAGATCACCGCATTACTATTGAGGGAGTTGTGGTGATTAAAGCGCAGGAATACCGCAGTCAAGAACAGAATAAGGAGGAGGCTTTCAGACGACTTCAGGAACTAGTCAAAAGTGTGTCTGTTTTACCACGAAAACGCAAACGAACTAAACCAAGTCGCAATTCTCAAAGAAAACGTCTCGATAGTAAAAACAAGCGTGGACAAATTAAGTTGACTAGAGGAAAAGTTACAGAATAATCACCTTTGATATATATTATCTATCTTCCTAACATTTTATCTCGAAGATGTTTAATGCGAAGGATAAAAATATACTACTCTAGCCAAAAATAACCAATGAGGTTATGACATCTAGTATTATTGACATCTAATGGTCAAAATTCTAGAGAATCATAATTATTTGGAGTTGTTTTGTCATTAATAATTACCGAAAATCAACCACCAGTTTTGTATGTGGATACAATAAGAGACTATCCGCGCCATGTAGAGATGCTTTTGAAAGACTGGTATGAGATATTGCAACTCCCTGAAGATTGCTTAGAATTGATAATTGATTTCCACTATTGCACATTCTTAGGACACATTGGCGTTGCCTTTTTAGGCGGAATAGTTCGTCTATTTGAATACAGGGGTGGGAAGGTCAAGTTCCTATGGGATACGCTTATAGAGAAAATCCGTGTGAATTTGGCTCAAAATGGATTCCTCTATGATTTTGGCTACAATCAGAAACCTTGGGATGGTAACTCCGTACCTTATCGAAGTGATACTCAACACGACCCTATAGCCATTGCTGACTACTTAGGATATAAATGGCTGGGTAAAGGTTGGGTTAATATCAGTTCTGGATTACAGAATGCGATCGCAGGTAAAGTTGTAGAAATATACTTTAATGCCTTTGAACATAGCAATTCTCCCATAGGTGTATTTAGCTGCGGTCAACATTACACTACTTCAGGTACTCTTCAGTTAACGGTGGTTGACTTTGGGATTGGTATTTCTAATAGTGTTCGTACTTTACCCGAAAATGCAGCAATGACATCTATTGAGGCTCTAGAGTGGGCATTTAAGCCAGGAAATAGCACCAAGCAGCGAGGTGTCCGACAGGGTGAAGGTTTACACATCCTACAAGAATTTGTCCAAAAAAATCATGGAAATCTGATGATTTTCAGTAATGACAGCTATGTCAATATAGGGGATAATAGAGTTAAATACGAAAACATTTGTACTAACTTTTCAGGAACGCTAGTCAATATAGCTTTTCGATGTGATGAAAAATACTATTGTTTAGCTTCAGAAGTTCCTAAACTCAAGAAGCTGAAGCTCTAGAGAGAGGGAGATAAGGACATGATGTATAAAGTTTACGATATAGTTGGTGAGTATGCCATAACTCCTGATGGTGGACAAAGGTTATATGATCAGATTCATCCATGTTTACTAAGTGATGAAACAGTGGAATTAGATTTTGCAGGAGTGAAGATTTTTGCATCTCCATTTGTGAATTTTGCATTTGGTCAATTGTTGAAAGATATTCCATCTGAAAAGTTGAATCAATTACTTGAATTTACCTCTCTCAATGCTGATGGTTGGGATGTTATTAATCACGTAATGACTAGAGCTAAACGTTATTACTCTGATGAAAAATATCGTAATGCTGTGGATACGGTGATAACAGATATGGCTGCAAGTTTTTGAGGTATGGCAATTATTCAAGCTGATATCATAGATATCACAACTGACATACCACAGCAAAGTGACATTTTCTTTGTAGATACCAACATCTGGTTTTGGCAAACTTATACAAATGCTGCATTTACGGCTAAACGTTACCAAATTACAGATTATCCCAACTATATCAACAAAACACGCCAAAATGGAGCTACTCTTACTTATTCTGGACTCACTTTAGCTGAACTTGCTCATATTATTGAGAAAACAGAATATGATATTTATGTTCAATCTAATGGATATTTACACTTTAAGAAATACCGTCATGATTATCCAACAGAAAGAGCTAATGTAGTCGCTGAAGTTCAGTTTACTTGGCGACGAATCAAAAAAATTGCAATTCCTATTGATTTAACAGTAGATGACGCAACAACTGATGCTGCTATTAACCGATTTACCACTCAAGCAGTTGATGGTTATGATTTGCTGATGCTTGAAGCTATTAGCAAAGCAGGAGCAGGAACAGTTAAGATTATTACTGATGATATGGATTATAGTGTTGTTCCAGGTATTCAGGTGTTTACTAGCAATAAATATGTTATTCAAGATGCTGCTATGCAAAAGAAGTTAGTAAGGCGTTAATTATAAATTTAGTTTATCTACCCAACATTTTATCTCGCAGATGTTTAATGCGATCGCGTAATTTTGCAGCTTCTTCAAATTCCATCTTCTTCGCTGCTTCTTTCATCTGTTTCTCTAACAGTACAATTAACTCTGGAATATCTTCCAACGATAATTCATCTAAATGTTCATCAACCATTTTTAAATCAGTGGCATTTAATCGTCGGGAAGCATCTAAAAATGATAAAATCGAATTACTTTGTTTTTTAATAATTGGTTGTGGTGTAATTCCATGCAGTTTGTTATAAGCAGTTTGAATTCCCCTTCTTCTATCAGTTTCATCAATGGCTTTAATCATACTCCCTGTGAGTTTATCAGCATATAAAATTGCTTTTCCTCTAATGTGACGCGCCGCCCTTCCGATAGTTTGAATTAAAGAACGTTCAGTTCGTAAAAATCCTTCTTTATCCGCGTCCATAATCGCCACTAAAGAAACTTCGGGTAAATCTAAACCTTCTCTGAGGAGGTTTACACCAACTAACACATCAAAAACACCATTTCGTAAATCTTGTAATATCTCAATCCGTTGAATTGAATTAATTTCTGAATGCAGATATCTAATCCGAATTCCCCTTTCTTCTAAATATTCGGTCAAATCTTCCGCCATACGTTTAGTTAATGTGGTAACTAAAGTTCTTTCTTGACGGTCAACTCGATCTTTTATTTCTCCTAATAAATCATCAATTTGTCCTTCCGTGGGACGCACAAATATTTCTGGATCAATTACTCCTGTTGGTCTAATTACTTGTTCAATAATATTCTCTTCGGAAATCTCTAATTCCCAATTTCCTGGAGTCGCAGAAACGAAAATACATTGATTGACTTTTTGCCAAAATTCTTCGGCTTTTAAAGGACGATTATCCGCCGCACTGGGAAGCCGAAAACCATGATCTATTAATACTTTTTTCCTAGCTTGATCTCCGTTATACATTCCTCGCAATTGGGGAACACTAACATGAGATTCATCTATAACTAATAACCAATCTTTAGGAAAATAATCAACTAAACATTCTGGTGGTTCTCCTGCTTCTCTTCCTGCTAAATGACGGGAATAATTTTCTACGCCGTTACAATATCCCACCTCTCGTAACATTTCCAAATCATAACGGGTGCGTTGATCAATGCGTTGCGCTTCAACTAATTTACCCATTGATTCTAATGTTGATTGTTGGTATTTTAATTCTGTGGCTATATCTTCACAAGCTAGTTCTACTCTTTCTTTGGGGGTAACAAAGTGACGGGCTGGGTAGATATTTACTGCTTCTAAACTGTTGAGAATTTCACCGCTAACAGGATCTACATATCTAATTGCATCAATTTCATCACCAAAGAATTCTACACGAATAATTCTATCTTCGTAAGCAGGAGAAATTTCTAAAACATCACCCCGAACTCGGAATTTCCCCCTCCCCATTTCGATGTCGTTGCGGGTATATTGGACTGCTGTTAAATCTCGTAGAACTTGACGTGGATCAATTTCCATTCCCAGTTGTAAACGAATTGCAGCTTTGAGGTATTCCGCCGGCATTCCTAACCCATAAATACAACTAATGGAAGCGACAACAATCACATCCCGACGTTCAAATAAGGACCGGGTGGCGGAATGTCGTAGCATATCTATTTCTTCATTAATTGCTGATGTTTTTTCTATATAAGTATCAGTAACAGGTAGGTATGCTTCGGGTTGATAGTAATCGTAATAACTGACAAAATACTCAACTGCATTATTAGGAAAAAACTCCCGCAGTTCGTTACACAACTGGGCTGCTAATGTTTTATTATGTGCTAATACTAGGGTTGGTTTACCGACTTTTTCTATGACTGCGGCTATGGAAAATGTCTTTCCTGTTCCTGTCGCACCCAGTAATGTTTGATAATGATTTCCTTTTTGAATACTAGCAGAAAGTTGAGCGATCGCTTGCGGTTGATCACCCGTAGGTACAAAAGGTGCTTGTAAATTAAAATTCATTATCCAGATTCAACGTTACACACAGCAATTCTACACAATTTCTCAGTTTTGTGTCTGGGGCGAATTTTTTTTCGGGGTTTGGCTTGCAACATCGCCGGCGATGTGCTATATTAATATAATGGAGTGGTGATAAAATTTTTATGAAAGCACGCATTCCCATTATCAGAATATCATCCCTAGCGGCGCAAGTCAACCCCCAAAACCTCAAAAAAAGAAATTTTTTTTCTACTTAAATATAATTTAATACTTGTATTTATGTAGGAATTATGAGAAATGAACCACGAAGGGACGAAGGAAGCGAAGGAAGAAAAGAAGGAAGAAGGGTTTTAGAGAATTTTTGTGTGGGTTATATTTATAGTATCAGAAATGGTTAAAATGGAAAATAAATCTATTGCTATTTTGAAATGATTCCAGAAGCAAATATTGATGATGTTCAAGAACCAATTACTAGCGCACCACCGGAGGTAAAGCAAATTATTGAGAAGGTATGGAGACTGGAGAAAAGCAGATTAGATCGGAAAAGTAAGGGTCATATTAATGATGATATTCTCACTATTGTGAAGGAAGCGGTGCAATGAAGCTAACTTCTATTAAATTATGTAATTTTCGTTCTTTTTATGGGAAAACTCCGGAGATAATTTTAGCTGGTGGAGATGTTCGTAATACGACGATGATTTATGGTAGTAATGGCGCAGGTAAAACTAGTATTTTGAATGCGTTTACTTGGGTTTTATATGAAAAATTTAGTGCGGCTTTTGCGTCAACTGAACAGTTAGTAAATAAACGTGCCATTGCGGAATCTCAACCTAGTCAACCTGTGGAATGTTGGGTGGAAGTTGGTTGGGAACATGAAAGTAATCGTTATCGTGCTACTCGTGGTTGTCGGGTTTATAAAAATGAAAGTGATGTGATTGAAGCTGGGAAAACTCAGTTGAAAATTCAAGTTGCTGGAGATGATGGAAAATGGTATTTTCCTCTTCAGCAAGCGGAGGAAATTATTACTCAGATTTTACCAGCAAGTTTACATCAATATTTTTTCTTTGACGGTGAACGGATTGAGGAAATTGTTCGTTCTGATAATAAGGCGGAAATTTCTGAAGCAATTAGAACTTTTTTAGGTGTAGAAGTGATTGAACTTTCTATTAAACACTTGAAAGATGCTAAGAAGTCGTTGGAAACTGAGTTAAAACATATTGGTGATGCGGAAACTAAACAGTTATTGACTCAGCAAGAAAAGCAAGAATTAGAAATTGACAATATCAATAAACGTCAAACGGAAATAAATCAAGAGTTGGAATATCAACAAACTTTTAAAAAGGAAGTTGGTAATAAGTTACGAGAATTGAGTGCTGTTAAGGAATTACAGGAAAGAAAGCAAAGTTTAGAATCTCAAAAAGATAGTTTACGGGAGGAGTTGAAGAAAACACGGGAGAATTTGAAAAAGGTTATTTCCGCACGGGGTTATACTGTTTTGTTGTCAGAAACTACGACTAAGTTTCGGGAAATATTCACAGATTTAAAACAAAAGGGTGAATTGACTGCGGGAATTTCACGGGAATTTGTGAATGATTTACTCACTAGTGGGCGTTGTATTTGTGGCGCAGATTTAAGGGAAGGAACGCATACTCATTTTCATGTGAAGAATTTGATGAAAAAAGCAGGTTCTTCGACTGTGGAAGAAACCGCAATTAGAATGAGCGCACAAGTTGATGAAATTGATAAACAAGCAGTTGCTTTTTGGGAAGAAGCGGATAGGGAACAAGTACGAATTCAACAGTTAAGGGAAAATCTCAGTCAAGTTGAACTGGAATTAGCAACTATTCAAGAACAATTACGAAAAGATCCGAATGAGGAAATTAGTAGTTTACAAAAACGTCTTGATGAAATTGAAGCGAAAATTGATGAGTTGAATCGAGAACATGGTGCAAATCAACAGGAAGTTTCTCACCTGAAAACAGCTATTGATGCTTTGATAAAACAAATATCTAAGCAAAAACAAAATGAGGAAAAACAATCTTTAGCACAGCGGCGGATTAATGCTACTCAAGATGCTATTGAACGGTTATCGGAAGTTAAAAATCGTCAAGAAAATCAGTTTCGTCTGCAATTAGAACAGCGGGTACAGGAAATTTTCTCGGATATTTCTTTTACTCCTTATGTTCCCAAAATTAGCGAAAAGTATGAGTTGAGTTTGGTGGAAAATACGACGGGAATTGAAGCACCAGTCGCAGCTTCGACGGGTGAAAATCAAGTTCTCAGTTTATCTTTTATCGCTAGTATTATTGATAAGGTGCGAGACTGGAGTGAGAAGCGGAAAATGATGATGGTTCCTGATAGTAGCACTTTTCCAATTGTTATGGATTCTCCTTTTGGAAGTTTAGATGCTAATTCTCGTCGTCACATTGCTAGAACTATTCCTAAGTTAGCAAATCAGTTGGTTGTTTTGGTGACTAAGACGCAATGGCGGGTGGAGGTTGAGGAGGAAATTGCTGATAAGATTGGTAAGGAATATGTGTTGGTTTATTATTCTTCTAAGCCTAATTGTGAACAGGATTTTATTGAGTTGGGTAGGGAAAGATATGCTTTGGTAAGACAGAGTTTGAATGGTTTTGAATATACGGAAATTGTGGAAGTGGAACGAGGTTAGAATGTCTCACGCAAAGGCGCAAAGGAAGAAAGAAATGGTTGTTAGTTCTTTGAGTTTGGTTACTGATAGTTGGGTAAAGGTAAGTTGGGATGAGTTTCTAGAATTTGTTGAACATTCTGATTATCAGCAAGGAAGATTTTATTTTTATCAAAATTATATGAGGGTAGAAATGTCACCTGTTGGTTCAATTCATGGAAACAATAATAATGTTGTGGCCAATGTTGTGAATTTTTATGCGACATTGAAAAATATTAAAATTAAAGGTTGGGTAAATACCAGTTTTCGCAGAATGAATGAAGGAGAATGTCAACCTGATTTAGCTTTTTATATTGGTGAGAAAATAAAATTCCCTCCTTTGAATAATTCTCCTGTGAATATTAATGATTTAGCAGCACCGACTCTAGTTGTGGAAGTTGCTGCTTCTTCTATTAATGATGATTTGGGTTTTAAGCGGTTACTCTATGAACGTTTGGGTGTAAAGGAATATTGGGTAATGGATGCTAATAATCATGATATTATTGCTTTTGAAATTATTGACGGAGGAAGTAGAAGAATTGAGGAGTCAAAGGTTTTACCAGGTTTGCAAATCGCTATTGTTAAGGAAGCTATTCAGAAGAGTTTAACTCAAGATGATGGTGAAGTGAATCGTTGGTTGTTAGGAATTTTTAGTTGATATATCTCACACAGAATCCCAAAGGACGCAAAGGAAGAATGTTATTTAGAAGTTGTTTGTTGGTGGTTGGTTTAAGTTTTTTTCCTGTTCGTGTTTTGGCTTTTTCTGATACTCAAAATTATTGGGGTAAAGATTGTATTCAAGAGTTAGGAGAAAGGAGGTTACTTTCTGGTTATCCTGATGGTAGTTTTCGTCCTAATGCAATTGTTACCCGCGCGGAAGCTGCGGTTTTAATGTTGAATGCTTTTCCTAATGCGTCGGTGAAACGCAATGCGGTAATATTTAAGGATGTATCTCTTAATTATTGGGGATATAAAGCAATTAATTCTGCTTATCAAAAGGGTTTTTTCTCTGGTTATCCAGGAAATATTTTTCAACCTAATCAAGCAATTCCCAGAGCGCAAATTATTGGTGTTGTTGCTGGGGGAAAAAATTATGCTTCTGTCTCTAACCCAGCGCAGATATTACAACGTTATTTTGAAGATGCTAATTTAATTCCTAATTATGCTCAAAGTTCTATAGCTGCGGGAACTATTAATAGTATTGTTGTTAATTATCCTGATGTCAAAAAGTTAAAACCTCAAGCAACTGCTACTAGAGGTGAAGTTGCTGCTTTAATGTGTCGAGCGTTAAATATTTATGCTGTACCTCCTCAATATATTGCTGGTAAAGCAATTAAGTTTATTCAATTTCCTAGTTTAATTGTTGAAGTGCTTTCTCCGAGTACGGAAGCTTATGATAGGGGGGGAAAGTTTCAGCTATATAGACGGATTGAATCTTTACAGGAATATGTTTTAATTAGTGCTGATAAAATCGGTTTGGATTGTTTTCGCTTAAATGAGAAGGGTTTATGGGAGTTGCATCCTTTTGTTGAGGGTGATGAGGTACATTTAGTTAGTGTTGATTTTACTTTTCCTCTTTCTCTGGTTTATGAGGATGTTTTTTGATTTTTTTCTCACGCAGAGGCGCAGAGGCGCAAAGAGGAGCATAAGAGTATGGTATTAGTAAGTTAGGTTTGGTTTAATATATTTAGGGTGTAGATTTTATAATTATGGCTGCAAATAGAATCAAAATTGCTCAAGATAAGGCTGAGTTGGTGAAATCGTTACTAGCGTCTAAGGAAACACCGGGACCTTTCCAGACTTATGTGGAGGTGATGATATTTGCAGCAGCATTAGGCGTAAAGTATAAAAAAAGCGTTCCTCTAGGAGATACCACAAAAAGAGATCCTTCTCCAATTCCACAAGACAATTTTGCTTCACTTGGATATGACAAAATTATAAAATTATTAGGAATTGTTGAGACCAGTGATATCCAAATACTTGCGTCTAGGGAAGATGAATATGAGGATAAACGGACTCAAATATTTGAAGAGTATGCTAATGGTGGATTAGAAATATTACAAAGTGAATTGCGCGGAGTTGTTGATTATGCAGCACAACTTCTAGTAATTTTAATTACTGCAAGAGATTATCCAGAAAATAACATAGAGGAAGAATTTAATTTAAGTAGATTTTTAAAATGATCCATTTTCTAAAGTAGTTAAACATGAATAATCTTCGTTTTTATTGTGAAAAATTCTCTAGCTTGAAAGTAAGTAATAGCCGAAAACGTGGTAATGCTCAATATAAACCAATATTACTTTTAACCGTAATTGATTTGATTATGAGAGGAGTTATTACCAATAATCAAATTTTTGTTTCAGATGAATTAATTCAAACTTTTAATAAATATTGGGATGTAATTGGCTCACAATCTTATCAAGGGGGTTTACACTACCCATTTTTTCATCTGCAAAATGAGGGATTTTGGCACGTACAAATAAAAGCAGGTTTTAATAATTTACAACCAAAAACAACTAACAAATTAAAATTAGCTGTTGAATACGCATATTTAGACCGTGAATTATTTAATTATTTAGAAAATGAATCTTCTCGAAAAGAATTAATTGATGCACTTGTAGCTGCTTTTTTCTCGGATAATGAAGATGAAATTGAGGAATTTCTACAAATTAATCAGACTTTTCAAGATTATCCAGAAGTAGAAAAACTAGATAATATTGAAAATTTACCTAACAACCCTAAATGGAGTTTAAAAAAAACCCTAATTAGAAATGCTTTTTTTAGAAAAGCGGTTGTTTCTGTATATGATTGTCAATGCGCTTTTTGTGGGTTGAAAGTTACTAAAACTGGTAATCAAAATATTGTTGACGGCGCACATATAAAGCCATTTTCTGCTTTCTATGACAGTAGAATACATAACGGCATAGCACTTTGTAAAAATCATCATTGGGCTTTTGATAGAGGTTGGTTTGCTGTTGATGATAAATACAAAATTATCGTTAGTAAAGAATTAGAAGAAGTATCTCCCCATGCTAGAACAATAACGGAATTTCATGGGGAAATACTCATATTACCGAAAGTAGAGAAATATTTTCCAGATATTGAAGCCTTACAATGGCATCGTTATCATATATTTCAGCCATAATTAGCCATTATTATAAAATAACTGGTAGCCCTACCTCCTGTGGTTTGACCAACTTTCCATCAAAACCTATAGTTTGTTCTTCTGTCGTCCTAGCATTAGCTAAAGCTTTACGTAAAGCAGTAACTTCCATTTTTTCAGTCATTCCTCCCAACATATAAATAAATAACTTCACAGCTAAATCTTTTCCTACTACCTGCACCCGCTTTTTATTGGGGTCATATAAAACCCCATACCATAAAGATTGAGGATATTCCATACTACTAAAACCCCCTTGACGGTCAAATTTCTCCAACTTCTTAAAAATATCCGTCAAAGCAAAACCTTTTTTAAATACCAAAGTTCCCAAAGCTTGTGCTAAAGCAACTTGAGAAACTGGACGAAATAACATATTTCCCTCACCACCATCTTTTTCAAAATAGAAGCGACGCAAAGCAGTTGTTTCTTCATGTTCCAATATTTTATAACTGGGAAGATTAGCTAAATTATCAAAAAGTAGCTTAAAATCGGCAATTCCTTCCTGAATTTCTTCATTTTCTGGACGCATGGGAATTAACCCTTTTTCCAAAGGTTTCCAATGGGGGAACTTTTGCCCCAAATACCTTTCAGACATATCTTGTAAGGCTTGCAGCGTCGTTAAAACTGTAGAATTAGCAGCGACTGTGGCACTATTCCAATTAACACGGGGATTACGATTTGGTTTTTGTTCTAAAAGTGGATGTGTCACCGCAATTTTTCGCGCTACAATAGCAAAACCATCATCTTCATTTAATTGTGCTAACTGACCTTTAGTTAAAGGTGCAGCCATCAAATTCACATGAACAAAAATTGATCTTACCCGTCGTTTTGCTTCTGTATGAGTTTCCCCAGTATTCACCGCACAAATAAATTCAATCCCAATCTTTTCTTGACGCAAATTTTGTAAATAAGCAGGTTCTACTTGATATTTCTCGATTAAATCAGATAGAGTAATAAAACTTTCATCAGCAGTTTTATCTTTTTTATAACGTTGGAGTTTACCAGATTTAATTAACTCCATTAAACCTTGGACACCCATTAATCTATGCTGACCATCTAAAGCATAAATTGTCACATTTTCTTCAGAAATATTCAGTAAACCAACTTTACCATCTTTATCTAAAGGTATAAAATCAGTAGTCGCTTTTTTAGCCCTTCCTTGACTATCCCACTCCGCTGCTTTGGGGTTATCTACCCAAGGTTGATTAATTACCACCAAAACAGCCGGAAATTTATGGTTTTTTCTTGCTGCTAAATACTGCACTAACGGTGCTTGACGCGACCAATCAACAGGACGTTGTTGAATTTCATCAATACTATCAGCGTCAATTTCAATATTCTCTGTGTCTGGGTTGTACTTTTTTTGCAGCAGGGGTAAACCAGACGCAAAATGTACCCGTCCCGCGAACCATTCCAATGTCACAGAACCTACATAAGCCTCAGTTCCACCCATTTCAGTCTTTTGGACAAGAATTTGGTCTTTCTTCTCTAAAAACCTGTCTAGCAGCAAAGCTAATACCTGTTTATCCTTATTTTCCCGTTCTAAATACTCGTTAGCGAGTTGATCATTTAGTGTGTTTGTACTATTATTCATATTGCTTTTTGAAAACTTAGTAACTAACTCTTGCTTTATTGTCAAAAAAAATGGATACTAGGGATGCAATTTTTAAAAATATGTTGCACTCGTAGCTAGGTTTATTTATATACCAGATAATTTCCCCCGCAGGGAAGTATTGAGTCTAAGTCCATATATACATAGGTGGGGAAAAATGACTACAGCCCAACAGCCAGAAAATAAAAATCAGCCGAATCGTACTGTAGCAGAGTTAGTGGAGTATATCCAAGTTCTCTCTACAGAAATTCAAGAATTGTATTGTTTAGACCAGATACCTTGGGTAGTAGGCTATTCCGGTGGAAAAGATAGCAGTGCTACTTTACAACTTGTGTGGAATGCAATTTCTGGACTTCCACCAGAAAAAACGAACTAAACCAATTCATGTAATTACGACAGATACAGGGGTAGAAAATCCCTATGTTTCTGCTTGGGTAAAAAATTCATTAAAACAAATGGAAGTAGCTGCTCAAGAACAACAAATGCCAATACAACCTCATTTGTTACAACCAGAAACTAAACAAACATATTGGGCAGGTTTAATTGGTAAAGGCTACCCAGCACCGCGCAATAAATTCCGTTGGTGTACCGGACGATTAAAAATAGAACCTTCTAATCTTTTTATTCGTGATGTTGTGAGAGCTAATGGTGAAACAATAGTTATTTTAGGAACTCGCAAAACTGAAAGCATAACTCGCGGTTTGATTATGGAAAAACGTGAATTAGGTCGAGTCAGAGAACGCCTTTGTCCTCATCCTAATTTAATAAATTCTCTACTTTACACACCTATTGAAGATTGGCGGACTGATGAAGTTTGGCTATATTTAATGCAATGGGAAAACCCTTGGGGATATAGCAATAAAGATTTATTTTCTATGTATAGGGGTGCAACAGCAGATAATGAATGTCCTTTAGTTGTTGATACTTCTACTCCTAGCTGTGGTAGTTCTCGCTTTGGTTGCTGGGTTTGCACATTGGTTAATAGTGATAAATCTATGCAAGCAATGATTCAAAATGATGAAGAAAAAGAATGGTTACAACCATTAGTTGATTTTCGTGCTGAATTAGATGTTGACCGTGACCGCGAAAAAAGAGATTTTCGTCGGTTACGGGGAGAAGTTCAATTATTTGAACGTAATGTAAATGGTGAAACATCTGTTGAACCTATACATGGTCCTTATACAAAATATTGGCGAGAATATTGGCTAAGAAAATTATTGACAGCGCAAACAGAAATGCGACAAAATGCGCCCGAAAATATGCGCGATATTACCCTAATTTCTCAAGCAGAATTAAGTGAAATTCGCCGAATATGGTTAGAAGAAAAACACGAATTTGATGATAGCGTTCCCCGCATATACGAAGAAGTAACAGGAGAAGTATTTAAAGATCCCCGTCCTGGTGCTGACCATAGCATACTTGGTAGCGACGAATGGGGAGTATTAGAAGAAATATGTGACGGTGACGGAATGCACCTAGAATTAATGGCCAGATTATTAGATACAGAAAGACAATTCAAGAAAAAAATCCGCCGTGTAGGTATCTACGAAAGCCTAGAAAAATGCTTTGATACAAGTTCCCGTTCTCCAGAAAAAGCGATCGCAAATGCCCATTTAAAAAGGGATTTAAGACAAGCAGCATTAGATGGTGATGTTGCCACAATTCGGGAAAAATTCCAGCAATTAAGCTTAGGAGATACCCCCGAAAAACAAGAAAGTAAACCACAAACGTGGGCTAACTTCAAATATGCACAAAAGAACCCAGATGAATAGAATACTCCCTTCCCAGATAAAAATTAATTATCTTCTTCCTTCTTCTTTCTTCCTTCTTCCTTCTTCGTGTTCTTCGCTCCTATCCCTTCGGGACGCTCCGCGAACGTGGTTCATTTAATCTATATTCTTCGGCTGAGAAGAAAGTAATATCTTTACCCTTCCTCTAATCATCCGATAGAGAACAATATCAATCCAAAATCTTAAATCTAAAATCCAAAATTGTATCATGATCTTCCTAGAATTAGTCCTGCAAAACTTCGGTCCTTATGCTGGAAAACAAATCATCAACCTCAACCCCCAAATTGACGAAGATAACGCCCGTCCAATTATCTTGTTTGGGGGAATGAATGGCGGCGGAAAAACCACCCTAATGGATGCCATTCGCCTCGCATTATATGGACAACGCGCCCAATGTTCAACAAGGGGAAATCTGAGTTATAGTGACTTTTTAACCCAATGTGTAAATAGTAAAAGTACCCCTACAGAAAAAACCAGAATTGAATTAGTTTTTGAACATATCGAAGAAGATAGACCAATCAAATATCGAGTTGTGCGGACTTGGGAAAAAAATCCCAAAGACGGAAAAGACCATTTAGGAATATTAGGAGATGATGAAACATGGCCAATTGATTCATTAGTAAATATTTGGGATGAATATATAGAAAATATCTTACCTATAGGTATTTCCAATTTATTTCTCTTCGACGGTGAACAAGTTAAAGAACTTGCAGAACAGGAAATCCCGCCCCCTATAGTTGTTGATGCGATTAACGGACTTTTGGGTTTAGAATTAGCAGATAAATTAGCAATTGATTTAGAAATATTAGTAAATCGCAAAAAACGAGAATTTGCAGATACAAAAGATTTAGCAAAATTAGAAGAAATTGAAACCCGACTCCATGAAAAACAGGCAGAATACGAAAATAATCAGATAAAGTTAGCGAATTTGAATATTGAAGTTGAAGAATTAGAAAAAATTCATGAAGAAGCTTTAGATAGATTTGTGAATGAAGGTGGTAAAATCGCCGCTGAACGTAGCCAATTAGAACAACAAAAAGAAGATAAAATCAAACTTGGTAATAACGTTCGTGAATCCTTATGTGAACTAGCTGCTGATGTTTTACCATTAGCCTTAATTAGTCCTTTGTTATCGCAAGTCCAAAGACAGGGAGAAAAAGAACTAAAAACTCAACAAATCCAATTAGCTAAAGATGTCTTAATAGCCAGAGATGAAAGATTATTAAATTGGCTACAACAATTAAATCTAGAAACTAATAAAGTTACTAATATTCAATCTTTTTTAGCTGAAGATATCAATAACTTATATACCAATAACTTATCAACAGAAAATAACTGGTTAAATGGAGATGAAGAAAGTTTAAGTTTACTTGACAATATAACTTATCGTTTGCAAACTACCAAAAGTACAGCCCAAAAACAATTAGATGAACTAACTAATTATGAAGAAGAAATCCTCACCTTAGAAAGACAAGTACAAACAGCGGCTGCACCGGAAGAATATACAAAACTACAAAAAGCAGTAAAAGAAGCACAAACTGAATTTAATAAACTTAAATCTCAGTCAGATATAATGACTCAAAAACTGATAGAATTAGAAACAGAAACTAAAAGATTGAGACAAGAACTAAATGAATATACAGTAGAAAATCTCAAATATCAAAATAGCGAACACATTATTGATTCAGCCTTAAAAGTTCAACAAACATTAAAAGTGTTTCGAGAAAGATTAACCCTGAGAAAACTTAATAAATTAGAAGAAGAAGTAAAAAACTGTTTTCTGTATTTATTACATAAATCAGATTTAGTACATCGCATAGCTATTGATAGCAAAACCTTCGGCTTATCATTATATGATTTAAACGGTAAACCAGTTCCCAAACATCGCCTTTCCGCCGGTGAAAAACAACTATTAGCGATCGCATTTTTGTGGGGATTAGCCAAAGTATCAGGAAGACGCTTACCCGTCGCCATAGACACCCCTCTAGGAAGACTAGACTCCTCCCACCGTAACAACCTAGTAGAAAGATACTTCCCCTCAGCCAGTCATCAAGTAATCCTCCTTTCCACCGACACCGAAATAGCAAAAAAAGAATATCAAAACCTGCAAGAAACCGAAGCCATAGCCCGCGAATACCTCCTCCAATACAACTCCGGTAAAAGAGAAACCACAATAAAACCCGGTTATTTTTGGTAAAATATCATTTAGTATTTCACAGAGTTAAATATGACAATTCCCTTACTACCAACCTTACATAATTTACCTGCTACCTTACCCTTAGAAGGTGCTATCAGAATCGAGTTACAAGAAGGAACACCTATCTTTCGTGCTTCTAGTAATGTCCAGAATCGCATTGAAACATTACTCTTGCAACAACAAAATTCTCAACTGACACCAGAAGAAGAACAAGAATTAGATAGTTATGAAGAAATAGATGATTATCTCAGTTTTCTAAATCGCATAGTCCGTAATTTTGCTCATAATCAAAACCACCAAACTATATAAAAGTGTCAACTCGGAAAATAACAGATTCAATTCAGCAGCAAGTACGTCAACGCGCATTAGAATTATGCGAATATTGTCACGCCTCAGAAAAATGGCAATATGTACTATTTACAGTAGATCATGTAATTCCATTAAGTAAAGATGGCAAAAATACTATAGATAATTTAGCATTAGCCTGTTTTCATTGTAATCGCAGAAAATCAAATAATCTCACAGCAATAGATCCTGACTCCGGTAATCAAGTTGCATTATTCAACCCTAGAAAAAGCTTATGGAACGAACATTTTATTTGGTCAAAAAATGGATTAATAATTATTGGTTTGACACCTACAGGAAAAGCAACCATAGCAATACTAGATTTAAATAGAGAAAGAATTATCAATATTCGCGCTGCTGATAAAGCTATTAATCGTCATCCACCTCCAGAAGATCCCATTCAAAATTAGATACAATTCCTCATCATCACAAATAATGTAATCACCAATCACCAAAATACATGGAATCACCAATAGAAAGAATCAAACTTTCCCAAACAGCCAAAGAACAACTACTCAAACTCAAACGCAGTACAAAAATAGAACAATGGAACATATTATGTCGGTGGGCGTTTTGTCGTTCCCTCGCAGAAATCACCCCACCCTCCCCCGTACCTATCCCCCAAGATAGCAACGTCGAACTGACATGGCGGGTTTTTGGTGGAGAAATAGCCGATATATTGCTTTTAGCCCTCAAACAACGCTGTTACAACGACGGCTTAGATACCGATAGAGAAACCCTAATTACCCAATTTCGCTTACACTTACATCGTGGTATTGGCTACCTAGCAGGAGATCAGAATATCAAGAAAATTGAAGATTTAATTGCGATCGCCACAAACAAAGTACAATCCTGATTTTGCAATCTCTAGCCAGTATAGCCAGATGACTGCAAATATCCTTAATGACTATAAAAAATGAATCCAGTCAAATCCCTACTGCGAGTTTTCGGTAGTCAGAAAATGGCAGCCTTGATCCTACTCGGATTTTCATCTGGGTTGCCCCTATTTTTGACCAGCAAGACCTTACAAGCTTGGATGACCGTTGAAAAAGTAGATTTAACCGCCATCGGCTTATTTAGCCTCGTAGGTGTGCCATATTCCTTAAAATTTCTGTGGTCGCCGCTGTTAGACTGGTTTACATTGCCATTTTTAGGCAGAAGACGGGGTTGGTTAATTACAATTCAAATTGGGTTACTAATAGCGATCGCCTGCATGGCCTTACAGCAACCCAAACAAGCCCTGCAATTCCTAGCCATCAACGCCGTAGTTATTGCCTTCCTCAGCGCCACCCAAGACATCGCCGCTGATGCTTACCGTACCGACGTTCTCGAACCCCTAGAAATGGGTGCAGGTGCAGCAGTATTCGTCCTTGGCTATCGTATCGCCCTCCTCCTGACCGGTTCATTAGCCCTGATTCTTGCCGATAGAATAGCTTGGTCATCAGTATATTTACTAATGTCAGTCGGCATGGCATTAGGGATTATTGCCACCCTCTTTGCACCAGAACCAAAAGAAATCCGTCCCCCAGACTCCTTAACAGCCGCTGTGATTCTGCCCTTTGGAGAATTTTTCCAACGTCAAGGAGTAATGCAAGCCATACTCACTCTGTTATTTATAGTTCTCTATAAACTCGGCGATTCCTTTGTCAATAATATGTCCACGCCGTTTTTACTCCAAACCGGCTTCACACAAACCGACATTGGGGCAATCCAAGGCGGAATGGGATTAATAGCCACAATAGTGGGAACATTGGCAGGTGGCGCATTTTTGAGTAAAATTGGACTGAATCGCTCACTTTGGGTATTTGGTGGTTTACAAGCAATCAGCAACCTAGCCTATCTTATCCTTGCACAAGTTGGTAAAAATTATCAGGTTCTTGTACTGACAATCAACATAGAAAACTTTTGTGCTGGTTTAGGGACAGCAGCCTTTGTTGCCTTCTTGATGAATATGTGTAATCAGCGTTATTCCGCAACTCAGTATGCTTTACTTTCTAGTTTTATGGCCGTAAGTCGTGATATTCTAGTTGCGCCAGCAGGTTCTTTAGCAAAAAGTACAGGTTGGCCATTATTTTTCATAATTAGTATTTTTGCTGCTGTACCGGGACTTCTCCTGTTACCACTGTTTGCCCCTTGGAATTCTAAACCAATGGCAGTAACTAGACCAGGACTTGAAGAAGAAGAGGATATATGGGGACCCAAGTAGTTATTCTTGTCGGTACATTTGTTCTGATAGTTACAGGTCTTTTACTAGGCTATGTCCTTTCGCAGTTAGTTCTGCAAAACCTGGCTTTTAATTTCCTTACCCTTCTAGGAACAATTAGCCTGGTACTGATTTTCGGCACACTCTATTACGTCTTATTTTGGCAACTGCGACGAGAACCACTACAAACAGTTAATCCCAGCATACCCACCCCAGTAGACGAAGAAGTAACTGGCAATTACCTCAAAAATCGTCTAATTGCTAGATTATCTGGAGACGTGGCAGCGGCTGAAAGATTAATTGAACAAGCCAAGCAAAACTATCCAGGAATGCCAGAAAATTGGTACTGTGAAAGAGTTTTAGATGAATTAGATCGAGATCAGCAATCATAGAAAAATTGGTCAGTTGTTCGTTGTCAATTGTCAATTGTCAATTGTCAATTATTTAACCGTCCCTATCCTATTTTCCGTAGTTCGCTAGAATCAATACTGTTGCTATTTATTTACAATCAACAACATGGCTATTCTTCGTCAATATATTGCCCCTTTTATCGCAATTCTCATATTTGCCTTTGCCTTAGTTGCTGTCAGCGCCCGGATTTTTCTACCTGCCGATATGGCTGCACCTGCACCTATTGGGATGATAATTAGTAATTGGGTAAACAGTAATTTTATTTCCCCAATCTGAAATTTTGAATGTATTAATCCCCGGCTATACAATCCGCAAAGGTTCTACTGTTAATAAAGCCCTCTTGGTAAAGTTCATGCAGCGGACTTACCAAGAACAGTTTCCTGATCAAGATTTTTCCCACCTTGCTCATACCGTAGAGCAATACTTTTCTCGTGATACTCCCTTATGGTGGGTAGATGAAGAAGCAAAGGAGCAGGGTGTAGGGAGCAAAGGAGAGACATTTTCCCCCGTAGCTTGTCTTTGGGTGGGAAATGCCATAGATCAGGTTAGAGGCGATCGCCATCCGCATATTTTTCTCCTTTACGTGATCCCAGAACATCGCCGGAGAGGCATTGGTAAAGCATTGATGGATTATATAGAAAATTGGGCTAAACAAAAAGGCGATCGCCAAATCGGCCTCCAAGTATTTCTATCCAACACACCCGCATTAAATCTTTATCATCAACTCGGTTATCAAGAACAATCCCTCTGGATGGTAAAATCACTCTAGACAATTGACAATTGACAATTGACAATTGACAATTATCAGTTGACAGGGGTTGATATGTTGATCCCTACCAGGGATTACAGTGAAATCATGATGTACGACGAATACGAATTAAGCCTACTCGATGCCGAAGGGGAGCTAGAAAGCCCTCTAGATCACATAGAACCACTGACTGACGAGTCAGCAGTGGAAAAACCTGATCCAGATTTAATGCTGGTACTTTTAGAAAATCCTCAGCCCCAGCAGCGGATGTTAGCAGCGCGTGCTTTTTGTGATCTTCAAGATGAACGAGCAACACCCCATCTAATTCATCTATTAACAGATAACTGTCCCCTAGTGCGAGTCAGTGCCGCCTATGGAATTGGACGCAACCCCTCGAAAGAAGCTGTAGAACCATTAATTATTCAACTTAACCGCGATTGGAATGGTTATGTTCGCAAAGGAGTCGTTTGGGCTTTAGGAAATTGCCGCGATCGCCGTTCCTTAGCACCCCTCACAGATGCCCTCAGAACCGATATTTCCGCCGTCCGTCTTTGGGCAGCCAGCGCCCTAGCACAGATGACAGAAGTAGGCTATGAAGCCATCGTTGGCGCGATTCCTGCCCTCATCGAAGCCCTAGTGCAAGATCCCATCGCTGCCGTGCGAAGTAACTCCGCTTGGACAATCGGCCAGCTTTGTAAAGAACTCCCGTCTAACGTCATCTATGCCACAGCCATTGACGCATTAATACAAGCCTTTGCTGAAGATAAAGATTTAGGAGTCAGAGCCGATACTAAAGCCGCACTTCTAGGAGTAGGCGATCCTCGCGGTTTGCAATTAATCGAAACCCTCGAACAAGACGGATGGTTTTAAACAATTAAAAATTAATATGACTTACGCAAAATATCTCTGAAACCCTCTTCCCTTCGTGTCCTTCGTGTCTTCGTGGTTCATTCTTCCGTGACTTGTGCGTAAGTCCTAACCAATCACCAATCACCAATCACCAATCACCAATCACCAATCACCAAAAATAACCAGCAACTTGAGTTATCTGCAGAAAATAACCGACTGATTCCGTCCCTGTTGTTTGGCGCGGTAGAGTGCTTGATCTGCTTGTTCAATGAGAGTAGCTGGTGATGATTCAGAAGTAGGTATGATACTAGTCATACCCAAACTAATAGTTACTGTATCCCGTGCTTCAGAAGCTCGGTGAGGAATTGCTAAATCTTGAATTGCAGCGTGAATTCGTTCAGCAACAGCGATCGCACTTTCAACATCAGTATTAGGTAAAATCACCACAAATTCTTCCCCCCCATAACGAGCTACCAAATCTGTTGCCCGGTACATCACCTGCTGTGCGGATTCAGCGATTTTAATCAAGCATTCATCCCCCATTTGATGACCATAGGTATCGTTATAAAGTTTAAAATAATCAACATCAAATAAAAGTAAAGATAGAGGTTGCTGTTCTCGGTAGAGTCGTTGCCATTCTTGCTCTAACCGACTATCAAAACAGCGGCGATTGGCTATTTGCGTTAAACCATCAGTATGTACCTGTTTTTCCAATTCTTGATTTGCTAATCTGAGGTTATATTCCGCTGCCTCTAAAGCTAATTCAGCTACTTTGCGTTCGCTCACATCTAACACAATACCATAATATGCAATCTCTCCATTTTCCCGCAGTTCTGGTCTAGAACTAGCTTTTATCCACTTAATTTTTCCAGAAGGGGTAATAATGCGCCACTCATAATTAAAAGGAGACATAGTTTTCATACTATAAGTCACCGCTTCTCCATAACCAGCCAAATCATCAGGATGGAACTGCTCAAAGCAAAGATCAGGATTTTCTAGTATTTGTTCCACAGAAATTTCATGAATATCTTCAAATGCACGACTCATATATTCGTAATACCAAGAGCCGTCTAATCTTCTAACTGTAATATAAATTACTCCTGGAGAAGATGCAGAAATCTCTTTTAACCGCTTCTCACTTTTCAGCAACGCTAATTCTATTTTCTTACGGTTGCTGATATCTGTAACTCGCACCAAATCAATAACTTTACCCGCGATATTAATGCGTTTTACTGCCAGATTGCCCCAGAAATTCCGACCTTTTTTAGTAATATATTCTATTTCTCGACTCCAAAAACCCAAATTGGCTACATCTTCATTAATCATCACCAATTCATCATCAGTAAATTGCTGTTTTTGCAAAGTCTGCCCTTTAGTGCCAATTAAATCTTCTTTGCTGGCAACTTCAAACATTTCCACAGCGCGATTATTGCAATCCAGAATCAATGGATCAGGAACATCAACCAGAAAAATTCCATCGGTAGATTCATTATAAATAGCTTCTTTGAAATCTCGACTTTTTCTGAGTTCTAACTCTGTTTGTTTACGATCAGTAATATCTTGGGATGTTCCTAAATTTTGCCTTACCCTACCATCCCCAGTTCTAGAAAACACCATATCTCGACTATAAAGCCAACGCCATTGTCCTTGAGCATTTCTGACTCGATACTCTGTATCCACGAACTCACCATCTTGCAAACGATAAAGCTGTTGTATGGAATTATAGACCAGATTCAAATCATCAGGATGACAAATCATAGGAAACAAATTAGCTCCCATTTCCTGAATTTGTGCCGCAGAATAACCCAATATTTCCCCCACAGAGCGATTCATATAAACATTTTGCTGTTCAATATGATCGTAAATATAAAGTAAGTTTGGTGTTAGTTCCGTAATTTGTTCAATGAAATGCTGACTCTCTTTCAGCGCGGCTTCTGCCTGTTTCCGCTTAGTGATATTGAGCAAAACACCATGCCAAATAATATCACCATTCTCTCGCAGTTCTGGACGAGAGTTTGCTTGCACCCATTTCAGTTTGCCCGAAGGTGTAATTATTCGCCACTCGTAAAACAATGGCTGGAGATTTTTGGCACTAATGGCAGCAGCAAGATTATATCCAACTAGATCATCAGGATGAATTTGTTCACAACAAAGATTAGCGTTTTCTAAAATTTGTTCTGGTTCTAATTCTAAAAGATATCGGCAACCCACACTGACATATTCAAAAGTCAAAGATTGATCAGAATGCTGGACAAGGGTATACATTGTTCCCGGAATATTAGATGCTAATGTTTCTAATAAATTCTGGTTATACTGTAATGCCTCCTCCATGTACTTGCGTTCGGTGATATTGTAGATAACGCAATGTGTTCTCACAAATTTACCATCTACATCCTGCTGAACGCGACCTTCCAGGAGAACAAATATTTCACTACCATCCTTTTTGGTTAGGTACAATTCTGCATTTGCATATCTATTACACTTGAGATATCCAAATGCTTCGGGAAAATAAGATTGTGTCTTCTGTGACCAAAATTCCCCAAAACTTCGACCAATTAATTCTGTTTGGGTGTATCCCAATAAGTCACACAATTGCGAGTTGACATCAATAAAACATCCCTGTTCATCGAGAGACTGATAAGCAACGGGGGAATTTTCAAATAAACTTCTAAATCGGTGTTCACTTTCTAATAAAGTTTGTTCGGCTTGTTGGCGTAACCTAAGCTCATTATGGAGATCAGTAATATCCCTAATCACACCAATAATACAATCTTGCCCATCCAACCATTCTACCTGAGCAGAGATGAGAACAGTTTTAATTTGTTGAGAGGAGGTGCAAATATTTACTTGAAAATTCAGAAATTTTCTTTGATTAATTAGGGTTTGTCTGAAGTGGTGCAAATCTTCTAAATTTAACCACAATCCTAATTCAATGCAGGTTTTGCCGATGATATTTTCTGGAGTATCTCCCCAAAACTGGCAAAAACTTTCGTTTACATTTAAAAATCTTCCTTCTGCTAAGGTAGCAATCCAAACGGGGCTAGGAGTTGTGTGAAAAATGGTTGAAAATTTTGTTTCGGATTCCTGAAAGGCTTTTTTCACTTGAGCCGACATTTGGTTAAAAGACGTTGCTAAAACCTTCAATTCGGCTATTTCTACGTCCGCTATATCCTCAGATAAAGACTCTTGCCAATTTCCTTTGGCCATTGCTTGACTAGCTTGAATTAGCCTTAAAATCGGTTGAGCTATCCAGTATGCAGTGAAGCTACCTGTGCCAATAGCAATTATCAACGCCAAACCACAAATTAAAATGGTTCTATGGGCATTCCGATGAATTTCTGCCATAAATTCCGTTTCGGGAATTACGGTCACTACGAGCCAATTTAAGCCGTAATCGTCGCGGTAGGGTGTGACTCTGACAAAGGGTTTTTGTTCTAAAGCAGGGCGGAAACTTTGTGGCTGAGAAATAGCTTGCAAACTGCCAAACCGCTGTATTAAATCCTGCGTCACATCGCGGATCATCGGTTCACGGCTATTTAAGGCTGTGAGTCTTGTTGCTTTACCATTGATGATGGGAGTAGGGGATTCATCCTCAGAACTAGCAACAATTAGCCCTGATTGCTCGATAATAAAGATGTGATTTGATCTTCTCTGATCCAGTATTTTCAGAAATTGACTAATTTGCGAGAGTTCCAAATCAATACCGAATACACCTAACAAATTTTTCTGCTGGTCATAGACAGGTGTACTGGCGGAAATACTGATATAATCAGGTAAATCTCCCCAAGTGTAAATAGAACTCCAGATCGGTTTACCAGCTTTGACGGCATCTAAATACCAAGCAGTATGATTAGTTTGTGGGTTTTTAGCTTCATATTCTAACTTTAGCCGATTACCTTGATCATCTACTGAGTAGGAGCGGATTTTGCTGATGTCAGATAGGGGAATTTCGGCAATTCCTAGTTTATTATCTATGCCATAACCAGCACCAATAAATTCTCCTTTTTGACTACCAAAATTGATGTATGTAAAATTGAGCGATCGCACCTGACGATAAAAATATTTGCCTAGTTGATTAAAATCATTTAAGTCTAAGATTCCGGACTCGAAAGCATCTACATTTATACGATTGATTTCCTGGGCTTTTCCTAAATAACTATCTAAATGTTGATCAGTGCGATCGCCTACTTCTGTTATCAACTGATCAGCCAGCTTCTCTACAGATTCCTGTCCGCTGCGGTATGACAAGTAGCCTACTAATGTGACTATCCCCATCGTTTGCAAAACAAACGGCACTATTAAGAAGGTTCTTAGTTGCAATTTTGCTAATTTTTTGGCAAACCAGTTGAAGGAAGCATTATTCATTGGCAAATTTTAACTTGTTTAAAATTACTCGTTAACCTCCGCTGGACGTTCTATATCATCTTCACCTAAATATTCTCCATTTTGAATTTCTAGAATTACTAAAGGAATCGTACCAGGGTTTTCTACTTTATGCAGTGTTGCTGCTGGTACATAGGTTGATTGATTGTGATTGAGTAATATTTCCTCATCACCACAAGTCACTTTAGCCACGCCAGAAACCACTACCCAATGTTCATGACGATGATAATGGATTTGTGATTTTATGCCGTGTCTAGGCTTAATTTCTACGCGACTGATGCGATAATTTGCGCCCTCTTCTATAACTTCCACATAGCCCCAATAGCGATCGCCTGTATGGGATGAATTTATACTCGAATTAGATTTAGTTTCCATTTTATAATTGGTGATTGGGAATTGGTGATTGGTGATTGGTGATTGGTGATTGGTGATTGGTGATTGGGAATTGGGAATTGGTGATTTTCTTTCTACTGACAACTGACAACTGACAACTGACAACTGACAACTGACAACTGACAACTAACAACTGACAACTGACAACTAACAACTGACAACTAACTCCTTAAATAGATAAAGATTTATTCGTAATTAACAACTTATAAAATTCTAGCGCAGGTAAAGCTGGGCTACAGATAAAGCCCTGAATAGAATCACAATTGTTTTCTCGTAAAAATGCTAATTCTTCTTCAGTTTCTACTCCTTCAGCAATAATTTTAAGATTAAGTTCATGCCCCAACCGAATTAAGTTTTTTGTAATTGCAGATTTCCGGTAATCCGTATTAATATTTTGGACAAAATCGCGGTCAATCTTGAGTGTATCTATTGGTAATTGTTTCAGAGAAATCAAAGAATTATTACCAACACCAAAATCATCAATGGCGATTTTCACTCCTAGAGAACGCAATGTATTCATAGCCTCAATTGCCCCATTAACATCTTCCATAATCATTGTTTCTGTTAATTCCAGTTCTAGGCAATTTGGTTGAATATTATTGCTAGATATTAAATACATAATTTTAGTAATCAACTCTGGTTGATTAAATTCAATTGCCGATAGATTTACAGCTATGGTTAAATCATAAATACCTGCATCTTGCCAGATTCGCATTTGCTGACAAACTGTATTTAAAACCCATTTACCAATATCAATAATTAACCCATTCGACTCGGCTAAAGGAATAAACTCTTGTGGTGAAACTCTTCCTAATTCTGTACTTTGCCAACGTAATAGACTTTCTGCTGATGTAATTCTCCCAGTATTAATATCAACAATTGGTTGATAGTTAATCTCAAAACCTGCAAAATTTTTTTCTTTAATTGTTTGGTGTAAATTTTCTATAACTATCTGCATTCTTGGGGTTAACTTATTAGCAATAGCTGATAAATGCTTCCTGAGATTTGCATATTTCTCTAATTTATTGAGAATAGCACTTAATAATTCATTCCTAGTAAAGGGCTTAGTGAGATAATCATCAGCGCCCATATTCATCCCTTGGCGAAAATCAGACTTAGCTGATTTAGCAGTCAAAAAAATAAAAGGAACAGTGGCTGTCAAAGGATCTTGACGTAAAGCTGTTAATACACCATAGCCATCCAATTCTGGCATCATCATATCACATAAAATTAAATCTGGCTGTTCCGACATAGCCATATTTAAACCTATTTTGCCATTAGCAGCGACAACAGTTTCAAAATTTTCAGCTTCTAGTAAATCTAGTAGATTCTCCCGCACTGATTCTTCATCTTCAATAACTAAAATTTTCGGCATGATTCACCTCATTTTACGATGATTTTTTTAATTTAAAGGCAGAGTAACAGTAAACTTAGTACCAACATTAACTTGACTGGTGAAGGAAATTTCCCCTTGATAAATATCAACACATTTTTTGACAATTGCTAGTCCTAGTCCAGTCCCCAGGATATTACCAACATTACCAGCACGATAGAAAGATTCAAACAATCTAGAGATATCTGCTTCCGGAATGCCAATTCCTTGATCTTCAATTTCAAATATTACTTTTCCCTCTTGACAAATAAGGGTGAATTTAACAATATCGGCATGAAGTGAATATTTAATAGCGTTAGAAAGGAGATTAGTTAGAATGTGACTAAGTAATTTTTCATCCATGTAACAGGGGATAGATTGATATTGACAATTAAAATCAATGATTTTGTGATTATTTCCATGGGATTTTACATCTTCTAGCAATTGATGACAATAAGCAACCAAATCAATATAAATAGGTTTATATTCTAATTTACCTACTTCCGCTTTGCCAATGACTAAAACATCATTTAACATTTCTGCCATGCGTTGAACAGCCATTTGAATACGACGAAGATGAGTTAGTTGTTTTTCTTCGGTCCAGCGGTGGCGGTAGTGTTCTAACAACTCAGAGGAAGAAAGGATTGTACTTAAAGGTGTGCGAAATTCATGGGAAGTCATGGAGATAAAACGGGATTTTAGTTCATTTAGTTCTTTTTCCTTCTCAAGTGCTACTATTAGTTCTTGTTCCAATTGTTTACGATTTGTAATATCAGCCCAATAACCAACTATTTCGATGGGATTAGCAGATTGATCTAATACTACTTTACCTTGATCATATACCCAACGGTAAACACCATCTTGATGTAAAAAGCGATATTCTAGAATGTACTCACCTTGTCTTTGTACGGTGGTTGACATTTCGGTAATTACATATTCTCTATCTTCTGCGTGGATATGACTATACCAAAAATCAGATTCTGCTACAAATTCACTAGCTTCATAACCCATAATGGATTTAACATTTTCACTCATGAAGGTAACACCATAATCACCATAAGCTTTGCAGGTATAGATGACAGCGGGACTGGAATGGAGTAAATATTGCAATCGTTGTTGACTGACAAGTAATGCTATTTCTGCTTGTTTACGTTCAGTGATATCTGTTTGAATACCAATATAGTGAGTAATCAGATGATGATGATCATAAACAGGAGAAATATTTAATTCATGCCAAAATAAGTTACCATTTTGAGATGAATTACGTAAAATAACTGTGCAATCTTGTCCTGTTTCTATGGCAGCAGTGAGTTGTGTTAAACTAGATTGATTGATATGAATATCAGTGAATAAAGGAAAACTCTGACCAATGACCTCTGCGGCTAAGTATCCTGTCATCTTTTCAAAAGCAGGATTAACATAAATAATCGGTTTATGGACAGTAGTCACATCAACGATGATAATACCATTACTATTAGCAGCGATCGCTCGGTTACTTAATCGCAAATCTTCTTCTATTAATTTTCGTTGGGTAATATCTGTATATATACTGACAAAAGAAACTATTGTATCTGTAGCATCTTTAATCGCATCTGTGCATAAATGAATTTGTACAGCCTGACCATTCCGGGTTTCCATTGTCACTTCCCCACGCCAAGAATCACCTTTTTGGACAGTGCTAAATACTGTTTGAAATACTTCCTGAATTTTAAAATTAGCTGATAATCCGCCCTGTTCATTTAACTCAGTAAATGTATAATCAAATATTTCCGTAAAAGCGGGATTAACATAAATTGCTTTTCCAGTAATATCGGCAATACTGATAGCATCACTTGTACTTTCTATCGCCTTTTGTAACCGCAATAAAGACTTTTCTGCTAACTTGCGTTCTGTAATATCACGGGTCACTTTTGAGAAACCACGTAAGTTACCAAAATCATCATACAAAGCCGTTAAAATACAATTTGCCCAAAACTGAGAATTATCCTTGCGAACAAAAATACTTTCACATTCGCAACGTCCCTCTATAGCTGTTCTATTTAATTGTTGACGGGGGAGAGAATTCAAAATATCTTCTGGAGGGAAAAAACAGGAGAAATCTTTGCCAATAATTTCTGATGCTGTATATCCAGTAATACATTCTGCACCAGAATTCCAACTCATTACCCGTCCTTGAGGATCTAGCATATAAATTGCATAATCTTTAACACTTTCAATTAATAACCGGAAATATTCTGCTGATCGTTTTCGCTCCGTAATATCTGTAGAAATTCCACATAAAGCATAGGAAATACCATTAACATCTTTCAAAGGAAACTTAACAGATAAATATGTATGGATTCCATCTGCTAAAGGCACAATTTCCTCCCTTTCTTGAGGAATACCAGATGATAATACCTGAAAATTATACTCAGCAAACCGATTGACAACATCAACAGGAAAAATATCATTCAAATGTTTACCAACAATATCCTCTTGAGTCAGATTAAATAGGATTTTAAATTGCCGATTAACTAAAATAAATCTATTTTCAGGATCTAGGACATAGATCACTGTCGGAGAATTATCTAAAATTGCCTGAAGCCACTGCTGAGTTTCTTTTAACTTGGCTGCTTCCTGTTTCTGAAGGGTGATATCTCGACTTGTGCCACGATAACCACAGAATTGTCCTGCAACATTAAAAATAGGAACTCCACTAGTTTCTAGTATAACTTGATAACCATTTTTATGAATTTGCAAATTTTCCAAACATTGAAAAGGTCGTGGTGAGATAAAAATTTCTGCAAAATCATTATTGATATTTTCTGCTTGTGCTGATGACATAAAATCAAAAGGAATTTTACCCAGCATTTCTTTGATTTCATAACCTAAAATATTGTAAACCTTGGGACTTACATAGGTATAAACAGCATTTTGATCAACTTCCCAAATCCAATCATTGCTAGTTTCGACTAAATTGCGAAAACGTTCTTCACTTTCTTTCAGGGCAATTTCAGTTTTTTTCCGTTGAATACCCAAGGCTATTTCATCTGCTAAAATAGACAAAGCATTAAAAATAAGTTCGCTAATTTTTTGACAACAAAATATAGCAATTACTCCTATAGTTTCACCTTCAAGAATTAAGGGATAACCAGCAAAAGCCATTATTCCCTCTCTTTTTACCCATTCTTGATCACTAATTTGCGGATCATTTGGTACAGAGTTCGTAAAATAAGGTTTACCCTCTTGAGCAATTAAACCAACTTTTAATCTACCCACAGGTATGCGACTATGAAATCCATCAATATGGGTATACATTCCCGAACTGACTTGTAATTCTAAGATATTATTTTTTTGATTGAGTATCCAAATTCGAGCAAAAGCAACATCAAGATGTTGAACTAAAATGTCCGTACAACCGCGCAGCATCGCTTCCAAACTTTCTGATCGGGTTAAAATAGCATCTATATCAGCTTGCAAATCAGCTAATCGCAACCGTTCAGCTAAAGCTTCCTCAACTTGTTTATAATCACTAATATCAGTGATAGTCCCGACATGGGCAATAACTTTTTCTCCTGTGTCTATCTCTGTTACAGCCTGACCTACAACCCAAGTTACTTCTCCGTGAGAACGCTGAAAACGGTATTTGGAACGGAATGGCCGCTTTTGTGTAAGAGCATGATACCACTCGGCTTCAACTCGTTCTCGGTCCTCTGGGTGAATAGTATTAATCCAACTCATATTCAGGGCTGTTTCTCTGTTGATACCAGTAATTTCGCACCAACGGTCATTAACATAACGGCAATTGCCTAAAGCATCTGTATGAAATATTCCTACTGGTGATATTGCGGTAATAGTTTTATACCGACGTTCACTATTTTGCAAGGAAATTTCTGCTGATAATCGGTCATGAATATCTGTATTTGTTCCAAACCAATTGATAATGTTACCTTGCTGATTTTTCCAAGGTACAGCCCGTCCTAAATGCCAACGGTAGGATTGGGAAGCTTTGTCGTAAAGACGAAATTCAATTTCATAATTTGTGCCTGTTACTAAGGCATAATTCCAAGCAGTCAGAGTTGTTGATACATCGTCGGGATGTACCATTTCTAACCATTGCCAGCCCAGAATCTCTGCTTTGGTACAGCAAAAGTAATTTAGGGTTCTTTGATTGACATACTCAATACTGCCATCAATATCAGCAATCCAGACTTGTTGGGGGATAGATTCGGCTAGAAAGCAAAAGCGTTTTTCACTATCTATAGAAACATCACTATTCCTTAACAAAGGTATAAATTTAGACTTAGAAAATCGTAGACAAAAATTCTCTATCCAGGTTTTGAGATCAGACCAAATTATGTTCATTTTTATAGCACGTGACAGGGTGGGAAGTCTGTTTCTGTTTTTTGTTTTATCATTAGTTAATGTCCTAACCACCTTGGCAGTTGCTACAATTATTAATTTTTAATTCACACTGGTACTAGTCTGCCGACGCAGATTCACTCTTCTTTCACCGTAACGTATTAATCGTTCTATGGTCAAAAGACGGTTTTGCCAAACTTTAATTTGATAAGGATTGGAAGAATTTTCTGCTTGTATCCAGGTGGGAAATTGTGACTGGAAACGGGTTAAAGTCTTTCTAGCTGTAATTAAATTAATGGCGGTAGGGGCATTTGCCAGTTGATTTAAAGCTATTTGTAATTCTTTAGCTCGGTTATTAAACTCAGTATTAGCGATCGCAGACATGGATAATTGACCATTATTTTGGACTATCTGCCATTCTGTTTGCAACGCTGCATAACGAGAAGCCGCAGTGCGAAAAGGTTGACGCTGGGGTATAGGGTCATTTTTTCTCCCTTGGGTACTATTAAATATTTGCTCAAGTTCATAATTAAAGTTTTCGGCTGCAAACAAGGCATAACCACTGACTGGTAAATCTCGAATCAGTTGCAGTTGATCAAATGCACCTATGCTTGGTAAAGACAGTAAACGGATTCCGGGGACTAATAGGGTAGCACCTAATTTTGTCGAACTAATCCAGGGTTGGGCTAATCGTTGAAACCGCGGCGTATCCAAAGCATAAGTCATTGGCACAATTAAATCTATATCTCCCCGTCTTGCCCATACTTCCCAATGCTGTTGAATCTTTTGCATTCGTTCATATTCTGGTAAGGGAAAAACGGCTACTGACAGAATCAGATTTTTCCGCTTTTGTCGCAACGTCTTTGATAGTTCGGACACAAAGCTATCAACCTGTTGAGTCCGAAATGCTGTCCATTTTTGCCACAATTCCCGCTGACTGGGGGAAATATCTAAAGGATCTATCCCCGTCTGTTGTTGAAATTGCTCTCTTGCGGCTTTACCATAGCCATAGGTACGACCTACAAAAGGGTCTTGAAAAGGGTAACGAATGTAATCTAGATGGATACCATCTACCTGATAGCGAGTAGCAATTTCTGTATATAGTTTCAGTAAATATTCCCGGACTTGAGGATTGGCTGGATCGAAAAAAGGTTTGGTCTGACCAATGGGAATAATGTTACCTTTGTTATCATAGTTAGCCCAATCAGGATTTGCTGCAAGTACGGGACCCAAATAATCAGGACTAGCATTAATAAGTTTATTATGGGCGCTATTTCCGGCTGCAAATACCCACACCCAAGCGTGTAACTCCATTCCCCTAGCATGGGCTAATTTGACGGCGCTGGCGAGAGGGTCCCAATCACGAATGAGAGGGTTTTGTTGGGGTGCTATTTGACTGGGATAAATAGGATAACTAGCATTGATTGTTTCTAGAAAGATGGTGTTAATCCCAGATTGTGCTAGTTTATCAAAAATTTTGGCTAATTCGGCTTCGTTTCCAGCTTTAACAATTGTGCCTCTGTCTAACCAAACTGAACGGATTTCTGGTTGGGCTAATTGTTGATTAATCGGAAATTGTTGCCACAAATCAGATTTTGTTTGCAACCATAATTGCCGCGCCTTTGCATAGTTTTTCTGTTCAATTAATAAGGGGAGATACTTGACGGAATTCCTGGCTTTGATCAAGGTTTTTTCTAAGTTTGATGGCGCTGTTTTTCTAGGTTCTATTTTTTTGATTTGAGAATTAGTTACTCTAGACAAATTAGTAACTGAGGCTGCTATATGGGCGCTTTCTACACGGCTAATGAGATTTTCTAATTCTGTTTGCAGAGCGATCGCTTCTTTTTGATCAATCGGTAAGTTAGAATTAGGTATAACATCTAAACGCACGTTTTGTTCTAGTTGATTAATTGGATCTTGGACATTTTGGGATATAGTTTTAGGTTGGACTGGAGAAGTGGGAGTTTGTGGTTGATTTTGTGTATTTATAGTTGCTGGCTGACAATTTGGTGCAGGATTCGCAATTTTTAGTTTACTATTAACTGGTAATTTTAAATGCCGATTCAAAGAGGCTTTTAACCAAGCAATATCTAACCCCTCTGGGGCGACAGTATCTGTTCCCCAACGCCAACCTAATAAGGTAGATTTTTCTGTTGTTAATATTGCTAATGGACGATCTTTTGAGTTCCAAACTACAGCAGTTTGACTAGGAGAATTATTAGGAATAATGACACCACCTCGAACTATCCCAAAAAGTTCTGATTGATTTACCCAATTGGGAATAGTCGTGTTTGTGGGTTGTAAATTTTCCGCAGTATTTAAGCTAAATCCCCAAGCCCCTCCCAGCAGTTTTCGTAATAATTGACGAACTCCGGGGGTGGATAAATTACCAACTGGTCCAGTAGCTATTAAGTAACCACCTTGACTTACCCATTGATCTAAAGCGATCGCTTGTTCTGTTGTCAATACCTCTACGTTTGGCAAAAATAATACCTGTGGTTTACCCCAATCAGCCTTATTTTTGACGTTACTCAAAGAAATGACACAATAGTTCACACCTAGTTTCTGTAAACGGTTACTAATTCCCCTCCACTGTTCAGGATTATTTTGGCTATTCACTACACTAAATACAGGAGTATTATTGGTAGCTTTTGCAGGTAATATTCCCAAGATATTAAACAGGAAAAGGTTAATATTTAAAATAATAAATCCGACTGTTTTGTTATTCATTAGTCAGTTGTCAGTTGTCAGTTGTCGTAAGGGCGAAGCATTCGGAAAGTAAACTTGGGAAAAAACCGATAATTTATCTTCCGAATGCTGATGCTTCCAGCACGCTTCTCGAACGCCCTTACACCGAATGCTTCGCCCGTAATGTTGTTAGTTGTCAATTATCAATCCTATTGTATACAAGTATTTATTAATTCCTCTACTCCCGCTACTGGGAAAATACTGACATTCAATTTTTTAGATACTTCCTCAACCGTCATATCATCTAGAAATACCAATTCCCCATGTTTAAGCATAACACTAGGTAATAAAATTCCCTCTCCTAAATCTTGCCCTTTTAAGTTTAAAAGTAAATCATGTCCTGTTAATAAACCCGTGACACTGATACTTTGTCCCCAATAATCACTAGAGAAAGCTTGTATTTTTACTTCTAATCCTGCTACAGTATTTAATTGTTGTACAAGTGGTTGAAATGCTGTTTCCACTGCATTACCAACAACCCAAGTTAATCTGCGGGGCTGTGTAATTTTTGGTGGTAATAACTCAGTTGCAGTTTGGGTAAATTGTTTAATAAATAAACGAATTGAACCAACACCATTATCAATTTGTGGATACTCTTCATATTCAGCTTCTGTTGGTAGTTCTTCCCCTGCAATTAAAAACCATTCATCAGCTAACCACACCACATTAGAACCATATTTTTTCCGAAATTGTTGAGAGAGTAATTTAACTTGACAAATTACCTCTTGTGCTTTTTCTTTAGTCACGGGAATTAACTCATCTTCCTGGGGACGAAACCGCGTTAAACCCACGGGAACAACTGCTACTGATGCTACTGTTGGTAATTCACCAGTATGAAAAGATGTTAAATCTTGTAATGTCCTTTCTAGATGTTCACCATCATTTATTCCTGGACAAACCACGACTTGAGCATGAATTTGTAATCTTCGTTCTTGAAACCAACGAATTTGGGAAATAATTTCTCCACCACGAGGATTTTTCAAAAGTCTAATTCTCACATCTGGTTCTGTGGAATGCACAGAAACATACAGAGGAGATAACCGCATTTGTTCAATTCTTTGCCATTCTCTTGCTGTCAAATTTGTAAGAGTTAGGTAAGAACCATACAAAAAACTTAGGCGATAATCATCGTCTTTTAAATATAAACTAGAACGTTTTCCCGGTGGTTGTTGATCAATAAAGCAAAAAGGACAACGGTTATTACACTGAATTAAACCATCAAATAAAGCTGTAGAAAATTCTAATCCTAAATCCTCATCATAATCTTTTTCAATTTCTACATGATGAGTTTTTCCAGTCGTATCTAAAACTTCTAATTCCAAAATTTCATCAGCGCATAAAAACTGATAATCAATTAAATCACGGGGTTGTGTGCCATTAATAGCCACAATCGCATCCCCGGCTTCAAAGCCAATTTCGGAAGCAATTGAGTCAGGAAGCACCTTAGTAATTTTAGCAGGTTGAATGGTAGTCATGAGTCAGGGAACAGGGAACAGGGAACAGGGAACACTTCGACAAGCTCAGTGCATCGCAGGGAACAGGGAACAGGGAATAGGGAATATTCTGACTCCTGACTCCTGATTCCTGAATTCTTACATAACAGGGTTATCCTTGCCAACCGCTGGCGATCGCTAATAAAATGGAAATACCAAAAGCCAATCTATACCAAACAAAAACAAATGTGTTTTTAGTTTGTAAATATTTGATTAAAAAGGCAATTGATAAATAGGAAAAAATAAAGGTGGAAATGATGCCAACAATTAGTAGGATGACAATATTATTTGGTAACTGTTGAGATTGAAACATTTGGAAGATTTTCAGACTTTTGTATAAAGTAGCGATCGTCAAAGTTGGAAACCCTAGCAGAAATGAAAATTTCGCTGCTGCTTCTCTTTCTAATCCTAGAAATAACCCAGTAGTTAAAGTTGCACCAGAACGAGAAACTCCAGGAAGTAAAGCTAGAGTTTGTCCTAATCCTACCAAAATACCATCTCTAATTTCTAACGTATCGAAACCTCGTTTGCGAGTCCCAATTTTCTCGGCTAAACCTAGCAAAATTGACATAACAATTGACATTATAGCAATAATTAATGCACTTTCAGGAATGACATCTTTAAACAAGAAACCAATGCTTAAAGCCGGGATTGTCCCCACAGTAATCCCCACAACAATTTTCCAATCTTCACTTTCCCAGTCTTTATCTTTAAAGGCTTTAATTGCACCTTTAACTAAACTAGAAATCACAGACCAAAAATACCATAAAATAGCAATCACACTACCAAACTGAATAGCATCAACAAAATCTTTAGAACCAAGTTCTTTCCACCCAAATATCTTGGTAACAATTAATAAATGTGCAGTGCTACTAATGGGTAAAAACTCTGTAATCCCTTGCACAATCCCTAAAATAAACGCCTGGATAAGTCCTTGCAGCATATCAACTTGGCTAGTAACTGCCTCAGCAGGTACTCCTGCTTGTAGTAGTTGCCATGATAGTAAATTCATACTATTTATCTCTAAAATTATTGCCATTAATCAAACTCCCAAAATCAATGCGTAATTCTAGCAAATTATCCAACTGGAGTTGCTTGTGTTCAGTCATTTTGGGCAAAATCTTATCAATTGATAATTGACAATTGTTTCATTCACCGCACTGGTGACTAACGAATGAGAATTTGGGCGTTGCTGAATTAGGGTATGAAATTCAAAAATCAATGATTTCAAACTCTTACTCTCTGTAGACTCTGCGCCTCTGCGTGTTCGCGCAGCGTGCCGTAGGCATAACAAAATCATACTCTTAATCAGCAACGCCAGAATTTGAAACCCATGAAGATGGGTTTTGTCTGTGTAGCCGCGACTTCTAGTCGCTAAATTACCGAGGATAATGCTTGGCTAAAAATTCTCTTGCTTCAACTTTATTCTTAATCAAACTATCTACTGTAGCACTTAATAAATCATCAAGCATTTGCTTATATTGAGGACTAGGTTTATAACCCAATTCTTTTAAATCATTCCCATTTAACAGCGGTTGAATATTTCCCCAGTTAGTTAAATATTGCCAAATGCGTCTTCTAATTTTCCTGGGACTTTGTAAAGCAATTAAGATTAAAGTTTGCAAATCATACTTCTTGAGTAAATAGACAGTTTGACTAGGTTTTTCAAAAGTCGGCAATAATGTCATCACCTCAGACTGAATTTGAGATAATTTCTGTAATCTGGCGATACTATCATCAGCTAATTGGAGATTCTTCGCTACTTTTTGGCGATATTCTGGTTTTAAATAAGCTATTAATACTTCTAAACGTAGTTGCCAATTTATTAAAGTTTGGTTGCGGTCAAATTTCTCTAAACAGCGTGCTAACAAATTTAATTGTCGAGCCAGTTCTGTATCTAATTCGAGAGAAGGATGAATACATTGTAAAGCACCTAAGCTATTCAGCAATTCTAAAGCTGATTGCCAATAAGAAGCTGCTAATATATATTTTAATTCGGTTTTTAGACGAGTTTGTAGAGCCGGAGTTTTATGATTTGTTTGACTAGTCCGATCATAAACTCCACTATTGATAGCATAACGAATATAGGCTTCTGTTTGTGGTTCTATGTAAAATCCAAACCGCACAGCAAAACGCACTCCGCGATAAATCCGAGTCGGATCTTCAATAAAACTATTGGCGTGTAAAATCCGAATTTGTTGATTTTGTAAGTCTAGAAAACCACCAAAAAAATCTAATAATTCTCCAGCACGGGGAGAAGTTAATCTCAATGCCATGGCATTAATAGTAAAATCTCGCCGATATAAATCTTGACGAATGGAACTAGCTTCAACTTCTGGATTTGCTGCTGGGTAAGGATAAAACTCCGTTCTAGCTGTGGCAATATCTACCCATAATGAATCTAATTCTGGATCTTTGTGCCATAATAAAGCCGCAGTTTGGAAAGCGCCATGAATTTCTAATCTAGCATGAGGATAAAGTGGTTGTAATGCTTTAGCTAATTCTACACCTGCACCGACATCTGCGGTTTTATGGAAACCATCAACTACTAGATCAATATCATTAATCATTAAGGCGTGAGTTTCCGCTTCTGATAGTAGCAAATCTCGGACTGCACCACCAACTAAATAAAGATGCCAGCCTCGTTTTTCTGCTTCTTGCGATGCTATAGTTAGTAATTGCCAAAGTTGAGGCGCGAGACGATTTTCTAATTCACTACTAAGTCCTAAATTATGTTCGGAATTTTGAGTTTTGAATTTTTTTGCCGGCAGCCTAGCAGAACCACTATTTTGAATTGTTAATTGATGTAATTCTCTTAAAACATCGGTGCGGGTGACAATACCAACTAATTGCCCGTGATCTAATACTGGTAATCTGCCAATATCATAAATCACCATCAAAGATTCAATTTCAGGTAAAGAAGTATCTGGGTTAATTGTCTTTAAATTAGTTGTCATATAACCTTTAACTGGTGCATGACTAAACCCATGATGTAAAGCAATATCTAAATCCCGTCGAGAAATAATTCCTATTAATAAACCTTGGGTATTAACTACAGATAAACCTGAATGTCCATAGCGTAATAAAATCCGCTGTGCTTCGGCTATTGTGGTTTCAGGACGAATGGTCCGGACTGGAGAAGACATTAAGTCTCTAGCTGTAGGAGGATGGGGAATTTGGGCTTTTAAACCATCTAATAATTGTTGTAAAATTGGTTGGGCATCTGTAGTGCGGAGGTTGAGAGATGCAGCTTGGGAATGGCCACCACCGCCATGAGGTTGGAATAAGTAATTAAGATTGGTATGGGGAATTTGAGTTCTCCCAATTACTGTTAAGCGCCAATCATCTTCACCCAAGGGATATTTATTCGCTAAGAGGACAGCATCAGATTCGGTTAAATCAATTATTTCGGAAGCTAAATTTGATAAACCCGGTACAAAACCATCTGTTGTCAGTGTCACCCAAGCAATGGTATATCCCCGTAAACAGAGATATTGTAAGTTTTCTAAAGCTTCACTTAATAATTGTTGTAATTGTGGCGATAAACCAGGATCACGGTAAGTAGAAATTACTGATAAATTTGCCCCTTGCTGCATTAACCAAGCTAATGCGAGAGCATCTCTAGATGTAGATTGTTTGTATGTTAATGAACCTGTATCAACATGAATACCCAAAGCCATAACGGTTGCTTGGGCAGAATTGAGGGAAATATGGCTTTTTTGCAATTCTTCTACCATTAAGGTAGTTGTAGCACCCACTGGGGCGATATATGATTGGGTAGTGGGAATATCCCCTTCTTGTCCGAGATGATGATCATAAACGATGATTTCTTGGACATTAGGTAAATCGAACCATTCAGCAGCTTTACCCAGGCGATCGCGCTTTTGAGTATCAACAACCATTAAAGAACGAATTTTTTCAGGATTTACCGAACGTCTTTCAATCAACGGATATTCATCTCGGTGTAACGCCAAAAAATCTCTTACAGGAGGATGGGCCCCTCCAGTCAAGACGATTTTACTTCCTGCTTTAAGACAAGTTAACCCCACTGCTGCCCCTAAAGCATCAAAATCAGCAGTTGTATGACAAAGAATTAAATCCATATATGTAGGAGCGCAAGGACTGCACCCAGAAGTATGGCTAATGCCACTTCTATCTTAATCATTTCTCTAATCCCCATACCCAATCCTCGAAAGAAATAACAGATTGCAGGATGAGAAATGAGCAACTGTTACATACAAGATTACCCGGTAAGCGTAAAGCTCAGTCACAAAGCGTGCTGAGATATAAGCGACACGGGCGAAAATATTGCGCCTAATTCATCGAATGGTAATAGTAGATGTGATACAATTTCAACGATTCTAGAATTTAAGTATAACTAAACAACGTAAAAACTTAACTTATTTGGTTGAGTGCGTAGTCATACCTAACGGTATTGCAGTTTAGGAAAGCTAAATTTGGTGAGAAATGAAATGCAAAAATCAAGTACGGTAGGGCATACCGGAATTAACGCTTTAGGAGAATCGACCTCTGTTTTTGTTGGAGTAATCCAGCAATTGTAAGTTGGCTCATTGATTAAAGAATCTCAGCGTCTTTAGACGCTGAGAGTGTCAAAAACCAGACGTAAAATATTAATTGATCAGGTGATGCCTTGTGAGTTCATGAGGTTCACTGAAAAACCCAGACTGCTTATACAGTAACAGTTATGGGCAAAACTAAGATTTCGTTATGTTGGGAAAAATAAAATGACCATAGTATTTCAAATCGCCTTAATATCATTAGTCTTGTTCTCTTTTGTGCTTGTAGTTGGTGTACCTGTTGTTTACGCCACTCCTCAAAACTGGGTAGAATCTAAAAAACTGCTCTGGGTTGGTTCGGGAATTTGGGCAATTTTAGTGGTGTTAGTCGGTATATTAAACTTTTTTGTGGTTTAATTGACTGCTTTAATTATCCACTAACACATAACATACAGATTAGAGGAGCAGAAAAGCCCAGGTAAAGGGTCAAAAAGGAAAAAACTTTTTTTCTCGATGACTTTTTCCTAATTGTGCTTTCCTGCTCTTCTATTTTGAAGATAGAAAAGTATATTGATAAAGCAGGTAGAGTAAATTTATTCAGAGGCAGTTATGGCAGTTTTTGAAGGGAATTTTCTGCAAACCGAGTCATTGCGGTTTGCATTGATCATTGCTCGATTTAATGATTTGGTCACACTTAAACTAGTAGAAGGGTGTAAAGATTGTTTGAAACGTCACGGGATCGATCCTGATCCCGAAGGTGAACAAGTGGACTACGTTTGGGTCCCTGGTAGTTTTGAAGTGGCAAATGTAGCTCGGCAATTGGCTATGTCTGGTCGGTATGATGCCATAATTTGCCTTGGTGCGGTTATTAAAGGGCAAACACCACATTTTGATTATGTATCGGCTGAGGTTTCTAAAGGCATTGCTGCGGCTAGTTTTCAAACAGGTGTACCTGTAATTTTTGGCATTTTGACAACAGATACTATGCAGCAAGCTCTAGAAAGAGCCGGAATTAAAAGTAATCATGGTTGGGAATATGCCATGAATGCGATCGAAATGGCTAGTCTAATGCGTCAACTACGCCCAAATTTAGCCAGTTAAAACCGACGACTTACCACCGACAACTGACCACTGACAAAAAAATTTAATTTAGGGGTTGACAACTGATAATAAATCTGGAATAATAAGATTATTGTGCAGTTGCGGGTGTAGCTCAGTGGTAGAGCGCAACCTTGCCAAGGTTGATGTCGTGGGTTCGAATCCCATCACCCGCTTTTAATTTAAAGCTATGATATGAGAACAGGGCTAAACGGTCTTTTGTTCCTACTAATCTAGTGGGTCATGGCTTTTTCAGTTGGGATAGTAATATAAACTTTCCGGGCTACATCAACTTTTAGAAGTAATTTTAGGTTTCCCCATACTGATTTTCAGAATAATTGGGGAATAATGTAAAAAAACCGCTCAAGTTATTTACCTCGCTTGTGCAATCTCCAAAACCAGATAAAATTGACCTGAATAAGGAATATACTTGTCCTTGTCGTCGCAAGGGACAATTGATTCCTATTACTCTCACAGAAGCCTTTGGATGCGATCGCTGCCAGCAGATTTTTGTTGTAGAGGAAAATGGATATGTATTAGAACAACTTTCTACAACCTATCCCTATAAGCGGGCTTGGCGATGGAAAGGAAATAACTGGCACATAGTTCAACCTCGCTTAGGACAAAGCTATTTACCCATAGCACTAAGCATTATTTTTGTGTTAGTGATTATATGGTTGCCATTAGCCCTGTGGTTTGCTACTAGTTCCAGCATCCTCTCGTGGGCAATGGTAGCAGTGTTGTTGGCAATTCTGCCAGCACTAATGGTCTGGCTTACTTACAGACGTTAACTCCATGACAGGTGAAGTGATTGATGATTACCCCGAACCCATGACTAGTGCAGAACGCGCTTTTCAAGCTTCATTGAAGTTGGGAATTACTAAGGGGATAGACAGGAGTCGGGCTGTGTTAGCAATGGCACAAGCAATAGAATGTGATTTTGATGAAATTCTCGAAGCTAATACATTAGATCTAGAAGCAAGTCGAGAAATGGCAGTTCCAGAATTAATTTTGGACTGGTTGAAGCTAACTCCCTCCAGATTGGAGAATACAATCAAGATTCTGCAAAGACTAGGGGAATTATCAGATCCTTTGCGACGAGTAAGAACTGCTGATTATCAACAGGAAGACTCCCAAAGTTATACCCAGTTAATGCCTTTAGGGGTGATCGCCTTTATTTATGAGGCTTTCCCCGATTTAGGGGCGATCGCGGCTGGTTTTTGCCTGAAAACTGGTAATAGTATTATTCTCAAAGGGAGTACAGAAGCTAGTCATTCTAATACAGCGATCGCTAATTCACTACAATCAGCCATTACTCAAGTTGGTTTACCAGCAGGTTGTGTACAATTAATCACCGCTGAACATGGGGCTTCTGTGCGAGATTTAGTCACTCAAGATCAGCATTTAAGTTTAGTTATTCCCTACGGACGTTCTAGCTTAATTCAACAAGTAGTTAGACAAGCAACCTGCCCAGTTTTAAAATCAGCAATGGGTAATTGTTACCTGTACTGGTCACTAAATAGTAGTTTAGAAATGGTGCGCTTGATGATCATGGATAGCCATGAAAGCGAACCAGATCCAGTCAATGCGATTGAAAAAGTTTTAATTCATCGTCAATCTTTACCATCTTCCTTATCAGTGTTGTGGAGTAGCTTAAAGGAAAAAGGTTTTGAACTCAGAGGTGATGCGGAATTAGTAGAAGCCTTTCCCCAGTTGCAATTAGCAAAAGATGGAGAATGGGGAATACCTTATTTAACCAAAACAGTGGCGTTTAAATTGGTAGATAGTTTAGAAAGTGCGATCGCTTGGATTAATCAATATAGTAGTGGTCATGCTGATAGCATTGTCACAGAATCCTATCAAGAAAGTCGTCAATTTGCCTTAGGAGTAAATAGCGCCTCCACCTACATTAATGCTTCCCCCCGTTTTGCTCGCAACTCCTCACGGGGAGACGCAGTATTTTTAGGAATGTCAAATCAAAAAGGACATAGAAGGGGATTTATTAGTTTGGAAACTTTGACAACTGTGAAACACATTGTTCAAGGTAATGGAAGATTTTAGGAGTCCGTAGGGGCGCAGGGTCTGCGCCCTTTCAGGAGTCTATAATTAAACTAAAGCTGCGGTTGTTTTGAGAGCGAAAATTTTCTCAATTATATCTTCAACTACCTTATCTGGTGTAGAAGCACCAGAAGTAACACCAACCTTAATTTCTCCAGACGGTAGCCAGTTTTCTGTAACTACCAAATCTCCTGTTAATTGCCGATGTTCAATAGTCTTAATTGATTGAATTCGTTCCACACAATCAATATGATAGGAAGGAATATTTTTATCAAAAGCAATCTGTTGTAATTGAGTAGTATTTGATGAATTAAAACCACCAATAACTATCATTAAATCTACCTTCTCTTCCACTAATTCCAACATAGCATCTTGACGTTCTTGAGTAGCATCACAGATGGTATTGAAATTTTGAAAATGCTGATTTAACTCTGTTGGTCCATATTTTTGCATCATAGTTCGCTCTAGCATTTTCCCGATTTGTTCGGTTTCACCTTTGAGCATAGTTGTTTGATTAGCAATACCTACCCGTTGTAAATCTTGATCAGGATCAAATCCCGCAGAACAAGCTTTAGCAAACTTGGCTAAAAATTCTTCGCGATCGCCACCATTGAGAATATAGTTAATTACATATTCTGCTTCTTTTAAATTCAAAACAATCAAATATTTACCAGCAAAAGAACTGGTAGCAACGGTTTCTTCATGCTTATATTTTCCGTGAATAATTGAAGTGTAATCGCCTTTTTTGTGTTTTTCTACAGTGTTCCAAACTTTAGATACCCAAGGACAAGTAGTATCAACAATTTGACAACCTTTATCATTGAGAATTTGCATTTCTTGAACACTTGCACCAAAGGCTGGTAAAATCACCACGTCACCTTTACCAACAACAGAAAAATCTTTTACCTTATCAATGAGGGGAATAAATTCTACCTGCATTTCCTGCATTCGTTTATTCACAGAGGGATTGTGAATAATTTCGTTAGTAATCCAAATGCGTTCCGTGGGGAAATGCTGACGAGTTTCATAGGCCATAGCTACAGCCCGTTCCACACCCCAACAAAAACCAAATGCTTGAGCTAGTTGGATAGTGACATTACCACGTTTGAGAGTGTAATTGCGATCGCGTATTTCCTGAATTAAGTTACTCTGATACTCAGATTGTAACTGTGTAGCAACTTCCGCTTGATGACCAAAACCCTTACGATTGTAATTGGCTGAATGTTGGAGGCTGCGTTTAAAAGCTTTTGTATCCATTTGAAATAAGCCACTAAAATTACTATTTTTGATTTTCTCGCGCTTGGAGACGATTAATACAGAAAATTGTGATTTATATCCTATTTCCTGAGTTGATCTTTTGTGGTTGAGGAAGCTGGGGTGCTACTTGTTGGTTAGTATACATTTGTAAAGCAGTCCGCCAAACTAGATAACCAGGGGGACTCAGATGTAAACCATCGGTAGTAAAATCTGAACGGAGATTACCTTGTTTATCAGTGAATAAAGGATGTAAATTGAGATATTTGACACCTTTTGCAGTAGCGATATTATTCAATTCCTCATTCAACTGACGAATCCGCAGATTGGGAATAGCTAGGAGTTTTTCTTTTCCTTCCCAAGTTGTTCCTTCTGCACCATGAGGCAAAATTGACTGCACAACAATTTCTGCTTGGGGGTGTTTTTTTTGCAGATAATTGATAATTCGCCGATAATTACCTAAAATTTCCTGATCACCTAGTCCCCGAATTAGATCATTAATCCCCACCATAACTAAAATCATATCTGGTTGGGTGCGGTCAAAAAAATCTAATCTTTGTAACAATCCATTGCTAACTTCCCCAGAGATGCCCTGATTTAGCCAGGATCTATCCTCAGGTAATAACTCCGGTGGAAACCATAAACTCAGAGAATCTCCTGCGAGGATAGTTAATCGCTGGGGATTTTTTTCAACAGTTGCTTTCGCTTCTTGTTTGAGAATGTCTAACCATTGGGGATAACTGAGTTTATGACGAGGACCCAACTCTGGGGGTACATATTGATTTTTCCAGTTGAGGTTAACTGGTTCTGGGGGATTTGGGATAGCTGTGGTTTCTAATCCAGGGATTAGTTTTTGCTGTCGCCAAATCAATAAAATGACCGCTAACATTAGGATGATGTTAGTTAACAATGCTAAGAATCCCCAGAAAGGAAAGGTTTTTACACGATTAGACACGACTAGGAAACATTACCGATATTGAATTAATTGTAAATCTGGTCATGGGTAATTGTCAGTTGTCATTGGTGATTGGTGACTTGCCCTGAGCGTAGCCGAAGGGTTGGTGATTGGTAAGAATTATTTCTCCTGCTCCCCTGCTCCTCTGCTCCCCTGCTCCCCTGCTCCCCTACTCCCCTGCTCCCCTACTCCCCTGCTCCCTGCCCCCCTGCTCCCTACTGACTACTTATGAGAAATGCGATCAGCGAAGTCGGAGTTATAACCTTCTTCACCGTGTTCGTGGATATCCAAACCTTGATTTTCTGTTTGCTCTGGAACTCGTAAACCGACTGTAGCACTAATAATTTTGAGAATGATCCAAGTTCCCAATCCGGCTACAATATAGGCTAGAGCGATCGCTATTAGTTCTACAAATAATTCACTAAAGTTACCACGCAGTAAACCATCTTTACCTCCGGGATTAACTTGAGTTGTGGCAAAGATGGCTGTGAAAATCGCACCTACAGTCCCACCAACGCCATGTATAGGGTAGGTATCTAAGGCATCATCAATCCGTAACTTATGCTTGAAACTGACAGCAAAGAAGCAGACACAAGCAGTCATGAAACCTATTAACATTGCTCCTAGAGGTGTGACAAATCCTGCGGCTGGGCTGATACCAACTAAACCAGCTACAGCACCCGTGGCTGCGCCTACAGCAGTAGGTTTTCCCCTTAATTGGGCTTCTAAAATCAACCACATTAATGCCCCAGCCGCGGCTGATGTATTAGTGGCAACAAAGGCTACTGTGGCTACTGTGCCAGCAGATAAGGCACTTCCAGAGTTAAAGCCAAACCAGCCAAACCAAAGTAAGCCAGCACCTAACAAAATAAAGGGGACATTGTGAGGGGGGCTAAGACGATTGGGATAATTTTTTCTGGGTCCGAGGACAATGGCTGCGACTAGTGCCGAAACACCGGAACTAATATGCAAGACTGTACCCCCAGCAAAGTCTAGAGCGCCTAGTCCGCCATATAAACTTAAAAATCCTCCTTTTGCCCAAACCATGTGCGCTAGGGGTGTGTAGATGAAGGTTGACCACAGCAGCACAAATAGACAATAGGCACGGAAACTCATCCGTTCGGCGATCGCTCCCGAAATTAAGGCTGGGGCGATAATTGCAAACATGGCATGATAGATCATGAATGCTTGATGGGGAATTGTCTTAGCATAGGAAGTGACATCAGCATAGGTAGGATCTGCGGCTTTGAGGGCATCTTCATAAGCCATGTGGGGTAAATAGCCTTGAGTTTCTAAACCCACATTCCCAAACATCCAATGCCAACTACCGATGATCGAGTTACCCGGTGAGAAGGAAAAACTGTAACCCCAGAGAATCCAGGTTACTCCGACAATCGCCATCAACACAAAACTCATCATTAATGTGTTGAGAATATTCTGCGATCGCACAAATCCACCATAGAAAAATGCTAACCCCGGTGTCATCAACAATACCATGGCTGATGATATGAGCATAAATGCTGTATCTCCTGGATCAGGAGCAGGTCCAGGAATTGAAGTTTGTGCAGAAGCATTTCCTGTCAATAACCCTATCAGCAACAATAGGGTTAAACATCCAATGATGACCACTTTCTTGAACACTTATTTTCGTTCCTATTCGTCGGCGATATTGGTCTTAATTACATACAATTCGTAATATTCACTACTTTTTTCTGTCTTAAAAGTTACTCAAATTTTAATTTTCCAGGAAGCTTAACAAAAATCTTATCTTTGCATCAGTATTTGTAGGAGTCTGGAGGAAGCTAATTTCTTTCAATTTATTAAAGATATCCCTGGGCATTTTCTATGGCTTGAGTTGCTTTTCCTATTGCTACTAGCGATGTCTACGGACAGCGAAGCCGCTGTTACTGAATCTATAATGGCATTTATCAAATCAGCTATTTGTTGAGCGCGTTCCATAAAGAATTTGACAACATCAATAATCATTTTACAGGCTTTCACAAATGCAGATGCTGGGGTTAACATACTCAGCACAAACTCTATTCCTGCTTGGATAATGGTATTAGTTACAAAATCTGTTTAGCGACTTGGATTTACGGAAATCTAGGCTTTTTCCCAACCTTTATTTAACAAGCGAGATATAGCATCTTGAAGTGCTATTTGTTCAGGCTGACCAGGCTGTGTCCATAAAGACCAATGAATCATCATGTCAGCAGACAAACCTCCATATTCCTGACTTAGTGCAAAGGTGACAGGAGGTTCAATGGATGTTTCTTTGACAGGCCCTGAAACCCACAAGCCATCCTCTAATCTCTCGATAGGAATATTCAGTTCTCCAGCATTGGAATTTAACAACAATGACTGTCTTGCTTGAAATTCTTGTTCATTAAATAGACGTGTTCGAGTTGCGTAAATATGGATAATTCGCCAAGTAATTCTATAATCAGGATTTGTGCAGTCTTGCTCCAATGCAGTTTTTATCCAGTTGAATAAAATCTCTGGCGAAAGTTGGGGAGCTTGAGAAACTTGTGGATCGGGATTAGTAAATCCTGCTCCTAAAATTATGTTGCTAGGTGCAGATAAAGCTTGAATATACCAGTGTGGAAGTAATGGCGCTATATTACTCATAGCAGACCAATCAGTATCTCGGAAAACAACCATCAAATCAGCAGAGAGGGGTTGTATAAATGAGTAAAATTCTTGAATAAATTCAACACCTAAAGTTGCCAGTTGCAAGTCATCCAGGTCTTCCAGAGGATTATTTACAAGTCTAATCTGTTCACCTGGAAAAGTATGTATAAAACAGTCAGTCATATTCCCCCTGGGTAATTTACGGATTATATAACTATTCTTATCCCTACTACTTCTCTGTCGAATGGTTGATGAGTAGGATTTCTTTTTGTTTGAATATTCTGTTGTCCTATATCAGGAAGATTTTGAATTTCTTGAAATGTAGGTTTATTTACTTTTCTCTCTACCCTTATCCCTACTACTTCTCTATCGAATGTGCATAACTGCAATGCGATGCTTTCGGTGAGGGTAGCGATCGCTGTTACTGAATCTATAATGGCATTTATCAGTTACAAAATCTGTAATCCTATCCATCACCATTGATTTACTAACATTACTTATAACAACTTCTCTCGGCGAACTAAATTTGCTCTCAAGTCTTCAATTTCTACCAATAATTCTACTTCTTTATTACCAATTAGTGCATCAGTTGGTAATTCTTGTAACCGTTGTTCAACACTATTAAATAATGTTTGTAAATCGGAAATTGCTTTTAATTCAGGAGCATTTATAGGTAATTCATCATATTTTTGGCTCAAATTCTGTAATTTTTCTACTAGTGACTGTATTTTTCCCGCTATTCCTGAATATCTTTGAATCAATTTAATATTTTTTGCGGATATTGTTATTTCTTTGAAAAAGATATTTGCTTGAATAAATATTGTTTCTCCTAATTCCCCTAATCTGGAAATAAGTTCTTTTTTAAGGTTCTCCAATATAGCATTAGTTTGTTTATGTTGATAAGGAGGCATTACTTGTAATGCGTGATGAAATTGGGCAATTTCTTCTGGTGTTAATATTGTTAGTATATATGGAGTTCTCTCTTGGGTTTTAAGATCCTCTTTTTGTTCATCAACAGCTATAATCAATGGTAACTGTTCAACTTGATCTAATGATTGGTTAATCTCTTGATTTTGTTCTATTTTATTAATAGCTAATTCAGGAGAAATATCACTTTCAATTACATTTATAATTCCTGGTAAATATTCATCCATCATGGTGACATTGGCATAAACTATATTTTTAATTAGTGCAGAACTCAGTTGATCTCCATCTACATCTATACTAGTTTTATAACGAATTTCTCCATCATTAAAATCCATTTCAAAGTTACCATTAATCATGCCATAATTTGCCCTGGTGATAAATTCAGAAATGGTTAATCTTTTATCTTCTGATATTTGTACAGGACAAATGGAATAAAATACAAATTGTTTTTGTTCTTCTCTAACTTTGGCGTAGCAATTCCATCTCCCATTATCGCCCTCAAAAGCCAAAAGTAAAGAATCTTCATCATCAATTTTCCGAAATTGCCAATCATCTTTTCAAAAAATGCGATTACA
>NZ_VILD01000004.1:84221-89468 GCF_009712085.1 Anabaena sp. UHCC 0253 | reverse complement strand
GGTTAATCTTTTATCTTCTGGTATTTGTACAGGACAAATAGAATAAAATACAAATTGTTTTTGTTCTTCTCTGACTTTAGCGTAGCAATTCCATCTCCCATTATCTCCTTGAAAACCTAGTCTGAAACTAGTTTCTCCTTCTATTTTGGTAAATGTCCAATCATCTTCTATGAAAAAGTTAATTATTGTTGTTAGCATTGTTTGAGTATTATTATTTGTTTCTCCAAAAATCTCATCAGTGAAATTCTTGAAAATATCACTAATACTATTATTTATAATTCCTGTTGTTGATAAATTGGTTTGTGTCCATTCTTGGAAAAAATTAACTATTCCTTCACTAATTTTATCAGGATTATTGATAGTATTAGGATTGACGTAATTCCAAAAGGTGTTATAACCAATTTCTTTGTTATCTTGAGTTTGTTTAACTGATAAACATAGCCAATTTTCGGTATTTAATAAAGGGTTGATATTTTCTTGATTTTCTGATTGCTGGCATTGAGCGAAGTCGAAATGTTGACTAAGTTTTAAAATATATGTAGCTGCTTCTTCAATGTTATTAGCATTTTCTAGTAGTTGTGGGAGTAAGTCAGGTTGGAGTGTGATTTCGATGGTAATATCAGTTCCCAAGAGGAATTTACCGCCAATAAAAGGGCTGCGTATTTCTGGTTTAAGATTGAATAGAGCATCTTTGTCAATGCGTTGGTAGAGTTCTAGGTTTACTGGGAATGTGAGACGACATTCGATGATTTGATCATCTTGTTTGATGAAGTTTAGAGAAACATTATTGATACTTATAGAGGATAGGAAGCTATCATGTAATATCAATTCATTTTTAAGTTGATGGTTTTCAGTATAAGTAGTCATATTCAGTCAAAAAACTCCTCTTTCTTGTAAATAAGCCTCATAATCCTGCCCTTTTTCAACAATACCCTCAATATCGGACTCAATCATGTCTTCAGCTAAATATTTAGCTTGAGCGGTGACAAAACTATCTGTTGTAAACATATTCTGTGGTAAACAATCGAGCTAGAGATCGCACTTTTGAGAAGCACTGGAATTCTTATGGCAGGCTTAGTTAGTGAGTATTGCTCACCTGAGTTAGTGGAATATGTTTCGCTAATAAATCGGGTTTCAGTGCGATCGCTCTACACATTATCCCACTGCCAAGCCAGGATCGAGCGATGCTCCAAAGGAGCCGCCGTAGGCAACGCTTTTGGTTTTGCGCTGATTGCACCATTATCAATTGGATTGGTGTCAAGCGCGATCGCACTTCCCAAAATCTTACTATCGCCCTAAACTACATCCAAGGGCATCAGCCGCTAACCCTGTTTTGTCACTCTCGGAAAACAATAATCGAATCCATCTTTTGTAACTCTTATTTCATCAAGGTTTGGCGCTTTTTTATGTATTAAAAAATAAAATTGCTGCATAAAATGTCAAAACCCAAGCCCCGTAAACCTTTCAGGTATTGCATTTTCCCAATCTGACAGAACAGGGCTAATACTTGGTCAATAGCGATCGCGCAAACTATTAGGGGTGTTTGGGAGGAGTCATGTAGGGTTAAGTCTCCGTTTAACTGGAGATGTTCAAAGTTATTGGTCATCCTGTTTAAGAATTTTTGGTTAATATTAAAGATATAGGAATCATATTTGATTTTTGAACAAAATTAGGTATTGTAGGTGTGTTAGAATGCAGTTTGTAACGCACCAAACCCTTGAGGATGGTGCCGTACTCTCGCCGATAACACACCCTACGTATGTATCTTTTTTCCAAATCAAATACTACTCCTATAGTAAGGATTTAGATAGCCGTGAAAAACAGAGAGTCAAAATAAAATGAATAATGAATTAGCCCATGAATATGTTCATTTTAATTCTATTGGGAATTTAGTAAATTGCAAAGGAACTATTCAAAAGACAAAGGAAAATATCAAACCGCTTTATGATACTAATAAAATAATGGGTTATCAACTACTTTTAATAGAAAATACAATTGATGTTGAGGAAAAATTAATAGAATATAAATTTGAAGAAGTTACAAAAAGCAAATTTCCTTTCGTTTATGCCTTAGTACAACCTGTTGAAAACAACCCAATAGACTTTGATCGGTTAATGGAAGAGTTAGATTACATAAGAGTTGATGTTTAAAGCACATAGAGGTAAGGGTGATTAATGTAGTTTGGGACATGGAAACCAGCGATCCTGATGACTTCCTAACTCTACTCTTTTTAATTGGACATCCCCAGGTTAACCTTAAGGCAGTAACCGTCACTCCTGGTACACCCGATCAAATTGGATTAGTTCGACACGCACTCACGCAATGGTTTGGTTTGAATATCCCCGTGGGAGCTTATAATCTTGAGCATGGAAAGCAGTGCGTCTCTGGATGGCACTACAAAGTCTATGGAAACATACCTCCCTCCTACGATGCTGAACCGGGAGGTGAGGTTCTGCTGCGTTGCTGTGACGAGAACACAACCCTGATTACGGGTGCGCCTCTTAAGAACCTTGGTGCTGCCATAACCCTTAGTTCAATACCAGGGGGAGAAGTGTTGAAACTAGGTCGTTTAGTTACCCAAGGGGGATTTGCTGGTCAAGGTGTGATTCCTCCTGAACAGCAGTTGGAGAAGTTCAAGGGGATGGTCACTTGTCCTAGCTATAACCTGAATGGAGATTCAAAATCGGCGTTAGCAGCTTTAGAGTATTCAGGTATTGGTATTAGACGTTTTGTGTCTAAAAACGTCTGCCATAAAGTTTACTATGACCAAGAGATGCACAAGCATTTCGAGGCAGTAAAAGACAAAAGCAAGGCTCTTGCCTACATTTGGAAAGGGATGGATGCCTATTTGAAAAAGAAACCTGCTGGCAAAAAATTTCACGATCCTTTAGCTGCTTGCTGTGCTATTGATGAATCTATCGGGACTTGGGCTGAGGTTGATCTGTACTGCGATAATGGCCAGTGGGGAGCAAAATTATCTCCTAGTACTAGGACATGGATTATTACTGACTACGACCAAGAAAAATTTGTCCAAACTCTCACCGCTTATTAAAGAATAAAGGTGTGTTTTTCCTTTTCCATCATGGGATCTTATAATATCCCTGGCAGAAGGCCAGTGTAGGCTCCTGCATTCAGGTCTGTAATTATATCTCTTGCTGTTGTATTATTTTCTGGAGTTATTTGGTAAGCAACTAGCGTTTCTTTAGTTCCTTGAAACACAATTACTGGTTTATTTGAATTACCGCCACTCTTAGCCAATTGATAACCCACATCTTCTCCAAGAATATATTTTGTCGATCCAGTAACAATTTGTATTCGATTCGCTTCCGTTATCCCACTAACTTTAGTTAATCCTTGCCGTACTATACCTTGTCCTTCATCTTCTGTATGTATTGTTTGTTGTAGCAGAAGAAGTTTAAATTTAAGATTAGGATATTCGCCACTCTCTAGTATCTCTTTCACGGTTTTGATCAACGCATCTCTAGAGCCACCACCTACTAGAGTCTCTGCGATAGCTATGGTGATATTTTCATTTTCCTTACCGCTCATCAGTTGCTTAATACCTTCTTTTAGATCGTACTGCTGTTGAACTTTGTGAGCATCTGTTTTCGTGTTGAGAGCTTGAGCTTCCTCTTCGCTTAGAGTTCTTTTTTCAATTTTTTTACTAGGAAGATTTTTTCCTTTTGTTAACTGATCAGCTAGGAATGCTCCTCCCCTTTCAAGACTCAGTAAATACTTACAATCATCCATTTCTCCTTGAAGAGTCTGGATAGCTTGGCGATTGTCTTCTATGAACGGAGCATAAATAGCACCTTGCAGCTCTGTCCATGTATTATCGTCACCTCTGATGCTTCTAATAGTATTTTTTCTCGTTTTTAGTTTGCTATCGTCTAAACCTGGTGCAAAACTATTCAATTTTTTTAATAACCAGTCACCATACCAAGCTTCACCCTCTGGGGTCTGTTTTTGATTCTCCTTAGATGCAAAGAATATCTTCTTGATTGTTGCAGGTTTTCTTTCACCATCCCCTAGAGAAATGGAATCTGAATTTTCTTTAGGGTTAATCTTTGCTTCTATATGGTATTTGTTGCTTTTCTCTTTTACTAGATTGATCGCAGTTAATTTGTACTGTGATTGGATAGCTGGTAATTTTGCCTTAATGCTATCTGGCGTAGCACCCTTTTGCTCCATTATCTTCTCAGCATCGACCACAGCTTTGTGAACGTCAGCTTTCTTTTGCTCCATTGTGCGCTCATCGGTCTTGTGATCTTTGCCTTGCTTCTCCTTACTATCCTTATCTTTGGCAAACCCAAACTTATCTTTGACTTTATTGCCAAACTTGTCAAACTTATCCTTGACTGATTTTTTCTTGCCGTCAACCCAATTGTGGGCAGCTTCCTTCTTATCCTCAACCCACCGCTTACCGGCTTTATATTTTTCCTTCGCCGAATCTTTCAGTTTTCCGGCCTTCTTACCCAACTTGCTATTCTTAACCTTGTTGCCAACTTTATTAAACGCCTTCGCACCCTTATCAATTACCCAATCAACTGCTTTTTCCATCGGTTTCCGCAACTTCTGGAAGATTGCCTGAATCTTGCCGGCAATTCCATCTAAGCCCAAAAGACTTGCTAGGAAACTGATGACGACTGGTAAAGATTTAGCAAGGGCATTTTCAACACCTTTGATTGCTTGATCGATCGCACCACTAGCGATCGCACCAATGGCATCCAGTATCGCATTAATTAAATCGGCAATCTGCTGGGCGCGTTCAATAAAGAATTTGACAATCTCATAAATCCCCTTAGCAGCTTTAATGAAGCCTGCACCCGGTATTAACAAGCCGATAACCCACTCAACTCCGGCTGTAATCACCTTTTCAATGATAAAGTTCTTGATGGGTTCGATCACCAAGGCGTTGAGGTCGCCCATTTTCTCTTGGACAAAGTCCCATATCCCCGCCACTCCCTCACTGGCTAAGACTTGAAATACATCAACAGTTTGTTCCAACCGACTGACCTTTTCTTCACCCAATTTTTTCACGGCTTGGGCGCGAATTGCTTCATAGGTGAAGCCCAAAATCTGCATTGCTAGGCTAAAGATCCCTTTGATGTCTAAGTTTTCTGGCATTTGAATACCAGCTTCTGCCATTGTGCCTGTCAGCCAGCCAATTAATCCTTGCTGGAGGTGCTTCCCGATATTCTTCATGAAGTTGAGGAAGCCTTGCTTCACCGCCTGAATCAAATTAGT
>NZ_VILD01000004.1:79476-84196 GCF_009712085.1 Anabaena sp. UHCC 0253 | reverse complement strand
TGCTTGGAGAGGGACATCTGGATAATTTAATTCTCTGGCGGCAATTAGGACTTGTTGTTTTTCTGTTGTGTCTTGTGTCAGGCTATTTTTTATTTGATATCTATCAACATCAGCATCAGGAAATTTATAATAAGGGCGAATTTGTTGTAGTTGTCTGTTGGTTTTTAATAATGGTTCTTGATCCCAAAGACGAATATTCCGAATTGTCAAATCGTTGGCTTTAATATCAGCTTCGGTGAGTTTTCCTGATGGATTAAATGTTTGGGAATCCATTTTCTCTTGGACAAAGTCCCATATCCCCGCCACTCCCTCACTGGCTAAGACTTGAAATACATCAACAGTTTGTTCCAACCGACTGACCTTTTCTTCACCCAATTTTTTCACGGCTTGGGCGCGAATTGCTTCATAGGTGAAGCCCAAAATCTGCATTGCTAGGCTAAAGATCCCTTTGATGTCTAAGTTTTCTGGCATTTGAATACCAGCTTCTGCCATTGTGCCTGTCAGCCAGCCAATTAATCCTTGCTGGAGGTGCTTCCCGATATTCTTCATGAAGTTGAGGAAGCCTTGCTTCACCGCCTGAATCAAATTAGTCAAGAAACCAATCGGGTCTTTGAGGATTTGCCCAATTACGCCAGCAACTCGCGCTAGCACTTGCAAGAGCATTTGGGTTAGCTCAATAATCGTCTTGATGACTCCCACGATGAAGTCGAAAGCTTTTTGAATAAAACCTTTATTTGCCTCCTTCATTTCTTCAATGCGGGCATCTATCGCTTGCAAATTTTCTTGATATTTTTGGGCGAGACTCTCAATTAATTCGCCTTGTTTATCGTCAACATTCTGTTGTAATTCATCAAATTTGCCTTGAATCTCTGTTGCGGCTTCTTGTCCAACTGCTTGTAATTCTTGGGGGAGTTTTTGGACATATTGCTGTATTTCTTGTTTTCCATTAGCGATTTCTGCTTTCGCTTGGGTTAATCCTTGACTGACAATACTTACGACATTATTAATTACACCATCCATCTGGTTGATGTACAGTTGTCTTCCTTCTTGATAGAAGGCGTTAACTTCACTGGGCATACCAAACAATTTGTCCCACAACCATTTCCCTGGTCCTAAAATGCCGCCATAGCGATCATTTTTATAATCGTCCATGCGCTTACCAACGTAATCCTCAAAGGTTTTCTTGGCGTTTGCTGCTCCTGTATCAAAGGCTTGTTGTACTTTACTATCTAGTCCACTAAGTGTTTGTTCTACTTTTGTTTTCGTAGCTTCATAGATTTTATTAATATCACCTGCTATTTTCGTTCTTGCTTCTTCATCTTTGCCTTTTGTTCCTATTTGCTCACTTGATACCTGAGTTAAATTTTGTGTTTTCACAGTTTGCATTTGTTGTAAATGCTGTTGTGCTGTAGATTCAGCCGTAGCTTTGGCTGTAGTTATTAAGTTTTGCTCTTGTTGACGATATTCTGGACCTGCTTTTTCTGCGCTGGTTTGGGCTTGTTTTTTGCTGGCTAATGCACCTTGAAATTCTGGTTCGTTGGAATTTGCTAATTGCTCATCTGTTACTTTGGCTTCCGCCATTTGTTGGTCAAGTTTTTTACTGTCTTGTTGTAGTGGTGCTTCTACTTCACTTTGTGTTTTTGGTTTAGGTGCTGCTTTATCTGCGCCAATATTTGATGGTGCTGTTCCTGGTTCTGGTGGTGGTAGTGGTGTGACTTGTTTGGCTTCTATACCATTAGTGCTTGGTGGTTCTTTGGTTTTTTCTTCTAGTGAACCTTGGGAGTTTTTCTGTTCTTCTTTGACTGTTCCACTTAATTCCCCTTTCATGGAATCAAGTTTATTGTTTTTCTTAAAGTCATCAGCTTCTTCCAATGTTTTAGGAGCCATTTCCGCAATGCGCTCCATCAATTTGGCTTTGAAACCGGCTGCATCAAATGGTGGGGTTTCTGTTTGCCCCATGTCGCCAACATGATTACCTTGGGCTTTACTTTCTACTTCATTGCTAGGAGGTTGGGCTGCGGCTTGGGCTTGTTGAGATTTGGACTGGGCTGGATCATGTTGCTTATGTTGTCCAGCTACTGTCTGAGATTTACCTACTACTGCTTGAAAATCAGGATCTTGTTCTGCTGAAGCGGGAGCTTTTGCTCCACCTCCTGCTATAGCTGTACTGGCAGATCCACTGATGCTTGTGGTTTGGTTATTACTGGAGTTGTTGGTGGTGTCTGTTGCACCAGCAGCCGCTAGTTGTTTGCTGGGTTCTGTTGTGGTACTGGCTTTTTCTTGTTCACCTACTGGGGTATCCGCATTTTCAACAGTTTCATTACTTCCTTTGGCAGTTGCTACATTTTCAGAACTGGCTTTATTTGACTTTGCTGTTACTGTTTGAGAGGTTTTGGCGGTATTTTCATCTAAAGTGGATGATGTTTGTGAAGTTGATTTTTCTACCTGTGATTCATTATCTTCTTCTTTTTGTTCTGGAGGATTTTCGGCAATCTTGGATTCAATTTTATTTTCTTTCCGAGCAATTTTAGTTAATGATTTTGGTTGAACTGTATTCCCATTTTGCTGCACTACATGAGTCAATTCATGAGCTAATAAATGTTGCCCATCTCTACTTGTAGGATTATACGCTCCCTGTCTAAAAAATACATCTTGTCCTGTGGCAAATGCCTTAGCATTCAATGATTGATTTAGTTGATCTGATTTGCTATCTGTATGCACTCTCACACTACTAAAATCAGCCCCAAATGCCTGTTCCATAGGCTCTCTGACATCAGCCGCTATTTCTTGTCCACTGCCTTTTTTACTTTGAATACTATCTTCTATATTGTGATTATTTGATGTTTGCGTATTTTCTGATTCGCGTTGAATATTCTGTTGTCCTATATCAGGAAGATTTTGATTTTCTTGAAATGTGGGTTTATTTACTCTTCTATCTACCCTCATCCCTACTACTTCTCTATCGAATGTTTGATGAGTAGGATTTCTTTTTGTTTGAATATTCTGTTGTCCTATATCAGGGAGATTTTGATTTTTTTGAAATGTAGGTGTACTTACTTTTCTCTTTACACTTATTCCTACTACTTCTCTATCAAATGTTTGATGGGTGGGATTTCTTTTTCTTTGTGTTTGAATAGGGTGATCTATTGTTGATGTAGAGGGTGGTGTGTGGATTTTATTAACTACTTCTGTGGCAACGTTTTCTGCTTCTTGTTCATATTTATCGTTGGGTTGCCATATACCTAATTTAGGTTGTATATTTGGTTGGGTTGGTGGTTCGGGTGGGAATAGTGGGAACATTTTTCAAGTCCAGTCCATAGGATTTCCCTGGTTCGTTTTCTGTTTCTAGGTCTATGTCTGTACTTGGTGGTTGTGATTTTTTGAGGGTATCGCTTTCAAATGGCCTGGTTTGGAAGGGGTTTGACTGTGGTGCAGAGGTATTATTTTGGCTGGTTTTTGTAGTTCGACTCTGCATGATTACACCCACAGTTTTTTCAGGATATTGTTCTTATTTTGCCATAGTTTAGCAATAATTTGGGTATTCTGTTATGAAAATTATTTTAACTAAACTCTTGCTCGTAAAGGTGTAAGAAATCTTGAGAATGGGCAAAAATCTGCTTTTTTTATTCTAGTTCGACTATTTTATTACTATGTATAACTGCAATGTGATGCTTGCGGTGATGGTAGCGATCGCCCGAAAATCTATCTTTGCATCAGTATTTCTCGGAGTCTGGAGGAAGCTAATTTCTTTCAATTTATTAAATATATCCCTGGGCATTTTCTATGGCTTCAGTTGCTTGTCCTACTGCTTCACTAGCGATGTCTACGGACAGGGAAGCCGCTGTTACTGAATCTATAATGGCATTTATCAGTTACAAAATCTGTAATCCTATCCATCACCATTGATTTACTAATATTACTTATAACAACTTCTCTCTGCGAACTAAATTTGCTCTCAAGTCTTCAATTTCTACCAATAATTCTACTTCTTTATTACCAATTAGTGCATCACTTGGTAATTCTTGTAACCGTTGTTCAACACTATTAAATAATGTTTTTAAATCGGAAATTGCTTTTAAATCAGGAGCATTTATAGGTAGTTCGTCATCCTTTTGGCTCAAATTCTGTAATTTTTCTAAGAGTGACTGTATTCTTCCCGCTATTCCTGAATATCTTTGAATCAATTTAATATTTTTTGCGGATATTGTTATTTCTTTGAAAAAGATATTTGCTTGAATAAATATTGTTTCTCCTAATTCCCCTAATCTGGAAATAAGTTCTTTTTTTAGTTTTGCCAATATAGCATCAGTTTGTTTATGTTGATAAGGAGGCATTACTTGTAAAGCGTGATGAAATTGGGCAATTTCTTCTGGTGTTAATATTGCTAGTATATAGGGGTTTCTATTTTGGGTTTTAATATCCTCTTTTTGTTCATCAACAGCTATAATTAATGGTAACTGTTCAATTTCATCTGATGATTGATTAATTTCTTGATTTTGTTCTATTGGATTAATAGCTAACTCAGGAGAAATATCACTTTCAATTACATTTATAATTCCTGGTAGGTATTCATCCATCATGATGACATTAGCATAAACTAGATTTTTAATTAAGGCAAAACTCAGTTTATCTCCATCTACATCTATGCTGGTTTTGTAGCGAATTTCTCCATCATTAAAATCTAATTCAAAATTACCATTAATCATGCCATAATTTGCTC
>NZ_VILD01000004.1:48381-79451 GCF_009712085.1 Anabaena sp. UHCC 0253 | reverse complement strand
TTGATAAGGAGGCATTACTTGTAAAGCGTGATGAAATTGGGCAATTTCTTCTGGTGTTAATATTGCTAGTATATAGGGGTTTCTATTTTGGGTTTTAATATCCTCTTTTTGTTCATCAACAGCTATAATTAATGGTAACTGTTCAATTTCATCTGATGATTGATTAATTTCTTGATTTTGTTCTATTGGATTAATAGCTAACTCAGGAGAAATATCACTTTCAATTACATTTATAATTCCTGGTAGGTATTCATCCATCATGATGACATTAGCATAAACTAGATTTTTAATTAAGGCAAAACTCAGTTTATCTCCATCTACATCTATGCTGGTTTTGTAGCGAATTTCTCCATCATTAAAATCTAATTCAAAATTACCATTAATCATGCCATAATTTGCTCTGGTGATAAATTCAGAAATGGTTAATCTCTTATCTTCTGGTATTTGTACAGGACAAATTGAATAAAATATAAATTGCTTTTGTTCTTCTCTAGCTTTAGCGTAGCAGTTCCATCTCCCATTATCTCCTTCAAATGCTAACCGTAAAGCAGTATTATCTTCTATTTTGACATAAGACCAATCATCTTGATCAAAAAAGTTAATGATGCTATCAAAAAGAGTTTCTGGATTATTCTGAATAGTATCTTGTTTACCTGGTTCTAAAAAAATCTCGTTACTGAAATCTTGAAAGATGTTACCAATATCTGTAAGGATATCATTGGTGAAATTTTGGGTAGCTGTTGCTAAGTTTACTTGTGTCCATTCTTTGACAAAATTAACTATTCCTTCAGATACTTGTTCACTGGTAGTATCAGGATTATTAATAACGCTAGGATTGACGTAATACCAAAATGTATTATAGCCAATTTCTTTGTTATTTTGAGTTTGTTTTACAGATAAACATAGCCAATTTTCTGTTTGTAATAGGGGATGAATGTCTTTATTTTCTGATTGTTGTTGACTGAGATTTACTAAATAATTGGCAATTTCTTCAGGGTTGTTTGTGGTTTCTAGTAATTGTGGGAGTATGTCAGGTTTGAGGGTAATTTCTAGGTTAATTTCTATTTCAGGGAGAAATTTTCCTCCTGTGATGGGACTTTTTACTTCTGGTTTGAGGTTAAAGAGATTTTGTTGTTCTATTTGTTGGTAAAGTTCATAATTGATGGGGAATTTAAGACAACATTCGATGATTTTATCGTCTTGTTTTAGTAATGCTAAGTTGACTTGATTTATAGTAAAAGAAGAGTTAGAAGTAGTAAATAATATTAACTCTTCTAAGACTAAATCATTTTTATTGTATAAGCTCATGGGATGTATTTAATAAATATTATTCCTCTAATACTGAGATTGCTTCTTCAGGAGTTTTGCCACCATAAACTATACTTAAAAATCCTGGTAAATATCGTTCCATTGTTTTTAATCCTGGATACATAGTGTTTTTGATATAGCCATTGGTTAAAGTTTCCCCACCAAAATCTATGCAAGTTTTGTAACGGACTTCTCCATCTTCATAATCCATTTCAAAATTGCCTACACGTAACCCATAATTTGCCCTGGTTATAAATTCAGCTATAGTATTTCGTGATTCTTCAGGAATTTTAAATGGCATCATGACATAGAATAAGAATTGCTCTATATCTGTGAAAATTTGAGCATAAGCTAGTCCTCTACCATGTTCACTCTCAAAATTGATTTTATAAGCCTGTTTATCTTCAAGATATTGAGGATTCCATCCGTCTATATCTAAAAAGTTTCCTAAAGTTTTTAGTGCTTGTAAGCCTTTATTTTCACTTGTGTTTGTACTAGATTGTTGTTCTGTATTACTCATAATAAATTATTCTCCCAATTAAAATCTATTTTTTGATACCTACAATAAAACTATCACATTTTATGTGAATTTCTGCTTTTTAATTTTATCCAGTTTTGTCTTTCCTAGACCAGGAACTACATGCATAAGTTCTTTTTCTTCAATATCATTTCTACCACGTTTACGGTTATTTTCTATCAAATCGCCAATTGCCCTTGCTGGTTTTTCACCTATACCTTCTATTGCTGTGATATTTTTCACAACGTCACTTACTGGTGCATTACCAAAATCTACAGAAGGTAACTTACCTACAGACAAGTCAGGAGGTAAGTCATGATTCATTGATGGAGTGATACTGATTGGATTTGCTTTTTTCCAACTCGATTGCTGTTTAGGATCTTTTCCTGGTTCTGCTTTCATCTCATGAAGTTGAAATTTCATAGATTTAGCTAATTTAGCTTCATCCGGTATATTTGTCCTGCTTGAATGTCCTCCATAATCAACCTCAACATGATAACTAACTACTTTTTTCTCCCCTAAAACTTTATTTTTCACAGTGCTTTCCACTTCCCGTTCCATTTTACTATTTAAAGCACCTGTGATGGGTGTCAAGTTCTGCTTACTACCAGGTCCATGTACATGATGATTAAGAAGATGCCCTCTTATGTATATAGTAGTTGTACTATTATTCCTTACAGAAACTTTTTTCCATAAAGCTGACTCATCATAAGGCTCACTACCTTGAAAACCACCTGGATCTAAACTTAGAGGTTCAGCTATCATAGATTTACCATCTTCACCCTGCGTTGTCCATTTGATTTGAGATGGGGGTACTCCTTCATCTAATAACTCAATACTTGCAAGATTACTCGCAATGCTGGCTAATTCTGTTGATATTTCTTCTCCAACTCCCTTCCCTATAGATTTATCAGATTTTAATTTATCAATTTTGCTTGCACTTACTTCTATTGATTGCAATTTCTTATTATTATCATTCTTAATATTATCATCAGATATTTTTGCATTTTTAGCTTTGAGATCAGCTAAATAGCTATCTAGCACTTTAGGCGTACTGGCTATCATTAATTTAGCGGAATTATTTTCACCATTGAAGAATAGTGTATGATTTTCACCATCTTGAGCTTTAAATTTCTTTTTGGCTTTCCACCATTCTGTGATTGCAGCTACTTTTTCTTTACCTTTCTTAACTGCTCCTTTGAATAATTTCTTGGCCTTCAGCAGCAACTTATCAATAGCCTGATCAATTCTCTGGCGAATCTTACCAATAATATCTTGTACCTTCTTCGCCAAATCCCCAATTCCTAACAAGGAAGCTAAGAACCCAATTACCACGGGTAAAGACTTAGCTAAAGCATTTTCTACCAACTTCGCAGCACCATCAATTGCACCATTAGCAATAGCCGCTATTGCATCTGTAATCGCATTCACCAAATCCATGATTTGACTACCACGATTAATAAAGAACATGACAATATCATAAATTGCCATTGCTGCTTTCACAAATGCCGATGCTGGATTTAATAATCCAATAATCCACTTCACACCAGCAGTAATTACCTGAGTAATTACCATCTCTTTAATTTGCTCAATTACTGATTCTTTTAAATCATTAAAATCTTCTTTTAGATGTTCCCACATTCCCACATAATCACCATTCATTAACATGGGGAATAACTCTGAACCTTGTTCCATTGCTCCAACTACGGGTTCACCTAATAATTTCACCCCTTTACCGCGAATGTAACCCCAATTTAGTCCTAATACTTGCATGACTAAACTTAAGATTCCTGGCAAACTAAAGATATCTTCTGGTAATTGCAGACCCATTCCACCTAAAGCACCTGTTAACCAAGTAATTAAACCTGTTTGTAGGTGAGTAACAATATTTGTTGTAAAATTATTAAAACCTTGTTTAACCCCATTAATTAAATTACCTAAGAATTCTATAGGATCTGAGAGAATTTTATCAATTACACTAGCAACTTTAGCTAATGTAGTCATAAACATTTCTTTAATTTTTTGAATAGTTTCCCATACTCCTTGAATGCCTTCTTTGGCTTTAGTTAAGAATCCCTTATTTGCTTCTTTCATTTCCTGAATCTTTGCATCAACTGCTTGGAGATTCTCTTGATATTTATTAGCCAAAGAATCAATTAACTCATTTTGTTTATTATCTACAGATTGTGCCAATTCATCAAATTTGCTTTGAATATTCTCTGCTGCTTCTTTACCAATTTCTTGTAAATTTTCCGGTAAGCTAGTTACATATTCTTGAATTTTTTGTTTTCCATCAGCAATTTTTTGTTTGGCTTCATTCAGTTTATCTGCTACTAAATTAGCAATTTCTGTTAAAGCCGTATCCATTTCATTAATATATAATTCTCTGCCATCTTCAAAGAATTTATTTACTTCTGGTGGTAAACCTGTGAAGAAATCAGATGCTCTATTACCCCACCCACTTACATCATACCATTCACCATATCTTTCTTGTTTGTAAGCATCCATTTTCTGCCCGACATAGTTCTCAAATGCGGTTTTAGCAGCGTTAGACGCATTATCAAATTTACTATTAACATTTGTTTCTAAGTCAGATAAACATTTATCAACTTCAGTTTTAGTATTTTCATAAATACCATTGATGTGAGTACCAATTTCTCCTCTTTTACCCTCATCTTGACCTTTAGTTTCTTCCTGTTTTCCTATTACTTGCGTGAGAATATTTTCTTTCTCACCGTGCATTCCTTGAAGTCCAGTTTGACTTAAATTCTGTGCTTCTCCCTCAGCTTTATTAATAACTCCTTGTTCTTTTTGACGATATTCTTGTGGTGCTGTTGCTGAATGGGTTTTCGCCTCTTTTTTAGCTTCTAGCGTGGTTAAAAATTGCGGTTCATTAGATTTTGCTAATTGTTCATCGGTAATTTTTGCTTCTGCCATTTTTTGGTCAATTTCTTGACTATTTTGTTGCAATGGTGCAGAAACTTCTGAATTAGTTTTTGGTTTGGGAGCAGCATTTTTACTACCAATATCTGTAGTTGGTTGTCCTGGTTGTGGTGCTGCTAAAGGCTTAACTTCTTTTGGTGTAACACTACTAGTATCTGGTTGTTCTTTAACTTTATCTTCTATGGGGTTAGCAGCATTTTCTTTTTCATCTTTAACTTGAGAAGAAACTTCATTTTTAACTTGATCAATTTTATTATTATTTTTAAATTCTTTAGCTTCGTCTTCTGTTTTTGGGGTAATCTCTTTAATTTTATTCAAAAGTTGATTTTTGAATGCTGTAGCGTTAAATGTTCCTGGTTGTTGTCCCTCCAATTCTGCAACTTTTTGATCTTGTGCTTTTCCTTTTAGTTCTGCTTCTGGAGATTGAGCAGCATCTTGAGCTTCTTTTGATTTTGTGGCTGCTGGTTCGTGTTCTTTTGATTTTGTTCCTACACCTTTGGCTTTATTTACTACTTCTTGGAAAGCAGGATCTTGTTGTGGTGATGTGGGTGCTTTTTCTCCTGTATTAGTGGTTGTGTTACTATTACTATTCCCACTGTTTGCACCACTACTATTTCCTGTATTTCCAGTTGTTCCTGCTGCTGATGTTACTTGTTTTTGATTGTTTTGAGGTTTGTTTTCTTTTTCTTGAATACCTACTTGTTGATTTTGATTCTTAGCAGTTTCTGGTGCTGGTGAATTATTAGGTTGAGTAGCAGGTTGTTGAGGTGTATTTACAGGTGAGCTTTTAGCAGTTTTTGGGGTAATTTCTGCTGACTGTTTATTTTCTGTTTCTGCTATTTTCTGGGAGTTATTATTGTTGTCTTTATTCTCTTTTCTGGCAATTTTAGTTAATGATTTTGGTTGAACTGTATTCCCATTCTGTTGCACTACATGAGTCAATTCATGAGCTAACAAATGTTGTCCATCTCTACTTGTAGGATTATACGCCCCTTGTCTAAAAAATACATCTTGTCCTGTAGCAAATGCCTTGGCATTCAATGATTGATTTAACTGATCTGATTCACCATCTGTATGCACTCTCACACTAGTAAAATTAGCCCCAAATGCCTGTTCCATAGGCTCTCTGACATCAGCCGCTATTTCTTGTCCACTGCCTTTTTTACTTTGAATACTATCTTCTATATTGTGATTATTTGATGTTTGCGTATTTTCTGATTCGCGTTGGATATTCTGTTGTTCTATATCAGGAATATTTTTATTTTCTTGAAATGTAGGTTTATTTACTTTTCTATCTACTCTTATCCCTACTACTTCTCTATCGAATGTTTGATGAGTAGGATTTCTTTTTGTTTGAATATTCTGTTGTCCTATATCAGGAAGATTTTGATTTTCTTGAAATGTGGGTTTATTTACTCTTCTATCTACCCTCATCCCTACTACTTCTCTATCGAATGTTTGATGAGTAGGATTTCTTTTGGTTTGAATATTCTGTTGTCCTATATCAGGGAGATTTTGATTTTTTTGAAATGTAGGTGTACTTACTTTTCTCTTTACACTTATTCCTACTACTTCTCTATCAAATGTTTGATGGGTGGGATTTCTTTTTCTTTGTGTTTGAATAGGGTGATCTATGTTTGATGTAGAGGGTGGTGTGTGGATTTTATTAACTACTTCTGTGGCAACGTTTTCTGCTTCTTGTTCATATTTATCGTTGGGTTGCCCTATGGTTAATTTAGGTTGTATATTTGGTTGGTTTGGTGGTTCGGGTGGGAATATGGGAAAATTTTTCAAGTCCAGTCCATAGGATTTCCCTTGTTCGTTTTCTGTTTCTAGGTCTATGTCTGTGGTTGGAGGTTGTGATTTTTTGAGGGTATCGCTTTCAAATGGCCTGGTTTGGAAGGGGTTTGACTGTGGGGCAGAGGTGTTATTTTGGCTGGTTTTGCTGGTGTTGGTAGTTCGACTCTGCATGGTTACACCCACAGTTTTTTTAGGATAATGTTCTTATTTTGCCATAGTTTAGCAATTTAGTTCATTCTTCTGAAGATTCTTGAACCGATACCGATATAGAACGGGATATTGGCAAAGAAATCGCCGTTGAATCCGCTGCTGATGCTAACTTGGGTAGTTCCAAGGCTGTGATTAAAGAGACATTACTTAAAGAATAACCAAAAATTTTATCATAGTTAGAGGCAACAGCTAAAAATGCTCCTCCTAAAATATATATTGGTAATGGTATCGAAAACGCTTGTAACCATTTAAAAAACTCCGCTAAAGCAAACAGGACAAAAAAGCATACCAACCAAACTCTCATGATTCTATCTGCTCCATACTTAGCCATCTTTTCACTAATTTTAGATTGATAAAATTAGAAAAATGCAAATACATCCTGAAAATTAAGAATTGTTACCTGTTACCGTTCAATACCAGTTAAAGTATGCTAGAAAATCTCAGTTATGGTAAGAGAAAACGAATAGGGACAACATAGGCATCTTTTTTTGTGCCTTTCTCCCGACTCCTGTTTATACCGTCCTGGTTAATCTAGTGTTATTCTTAACATCATCTAGGATTACTATATAAGTAGAAAATATAACAAATATCTATGGATAATCCAAATCTTGAACCTGAAAAAGTACGCCGTCCACTTATGACTCTTGAACGTCCCAAAAAACTTAAAATTCTGGTTGTTGATGATGAACCAGATAATTTGGATCTGCTTTATCGGACATTTAGGCGTGATTTTCAGGTGCTAAAGGCTGATAGTGGTGTGAGTGCTTTGCAATTGTTGGAGACTGAAGGGGAAGTTGCGGTAATTATTTCTGATCAACGGATGCCGGAAATGAAAGGGACTGAATTCCTGAGTCGAACTGTACCACAGTTTCCCGATACGGTGAGAATTATTTTAACTGGGTTTACCGATATTGAAGACTTGGTAGAAGCTATTAATGCTGGACAGGTGTATAAATATATCACGAAACCTTGGGACCCTGGCGAATTAAAAGCGGTAGTGCAAAGAGCCGCAGAAACCTATGATTTGCTGAAACAACGGACAGAAGAGTTACGTCGCGCTCATGCTCAAATGGATTTATTGACTGTTTTGGTAGAAGTAACTCAAGCAGGATCTAACCTAGAAGATACCCTAAAACCAATTGCTCAAGCCTTTGCAGAGACTTTAGCGGCTGATGGCTGCATTTTACAGCTTATAGAAGACAATACCCTGTCTAAGACCCAAGGAGTTTACAGTGAGACTGGGACTATAAAAAATTGGTTAGAACAAGATCCATTAACTAGTGAAGCGATCGCGACAAATCAACTGCAACTTTCCTTGAATATCCCTAAAGATAGTAATTTAAATAGTATAAATCACTATGAAAATAATAATGTCAAAGCACATTTGGTAATTCCCATTAGCTACCGCAGTGAAATTGTAGGCGTTTTATCAATCCAGTGGCAACAACCATGCAGTTTACGAGAAGATGAACTCAAGCTGATTCATTTATCAGCGGAATTAGTAGCGATCGCTCTAGCTAGTAGTTGCTGCTCTTTAAAAGCATAAACTACACAATTTCACTCCCATCAAAATGACTTTTCCTCCCCCTTGTTCCCTAAAAAATGAGTAACGAAGTTCGCACTATATTTAACCGGATTGCTCCCGTATATGACCAACTTAACGATTGGTTAAGCTTAGGACAACACCGTATTTGGAAAGAAATGACAGTCAAATGGAGTGGTGCTAAACCTAGTAATACAAGCTTAGACTTATGTTGCGGTAGCGGTGATTTAACTTTTCGCCTAGCACGTCATGTAGGGATCACAGGCCAAGTTTATGGTGTAGATTTTTCTACAAACTTATTAAATACGGCTAAAGAACGGTCTAAAAATTACTATCCCCAACCTTCTATCACTTGGGTAGAAGCAGATGTATTAGAATTACCTTTTGAAAATAATTATTTTGATGCGGCTACTATGGGTTATGGATTAAGGAATGTTAAAGATATTCCCCGCAGTCTCCAAGAAATTCGCCGTGTTCTGAAACCAGGTGCAAAAGCAGCCATTTTAGATTTTCATCGCCCAACTAATGAGCAATTCCGCGCTGTACAACAATGGTACTTAAATAACTGTGTTGTCCCCATGGCCACTAATCTGGGCTTAAAAGAAGAATATGCCTATATCAGCCCCAGTTTAGACCGCTTCCCCATTGGTAAAGAGCAAATAGAATTAGCACTTCAAGCTGGTTTTAGGGATGTTACACACTATCCTATAGCTAACGGTATGATGGGAGTATTAGTAGTCAGCAATTAAAAATTCCAGCAAACTCTGAAGGGCTAGTAGTTAGAAGTCGTAGGGGCGAAGCATTCGGAAAATAAACTTGGGAAAAAACCGATAATTTATCGCCCGAATGCTGATGCTTCCAGTCCCGTCAGGGATACGCCCCTACTTGGGAAAAACCGATTATTTATCGCCTGAATACTTCGCCCGTAAAGGAGTCAGGAGGAAGAAGAATTAGGAGGAAGAAGAATTAGGTGGATTTGTCTCGAATTTTATTATATATATCACCCCCCGTACTGGGTGCAGTAATTGGCTATTATACAAACGATATAGCCATAAAAATGTTATTTCGTCCCTATAGAGCAGTTTATATTTTTGGAAAAAAATTACCTTTTACACCTGGTTTAATTCCTAGTAATCAAGAACGACTAGGACAAAATATTGCTAATGCGATTATGAAATCGCTACTAACTCCACAAGAACTGCAAAATCTAGCGCGGAGACTTTTGCAACCCGAACGAATCCAAGGCGGAATTTTCTGGTTATTACGGCTGATAATTGACCAAATTAAAGGAGATAAAAATCCCCGTAGCACGAAAATTTTAGCAGGAATTTTACGTGATTTATTGGGTGAATCTCTACCACGTCTTTTAAAGGTTTTAGCGAGACAAGAAACATTTTTAGAAACACAAATTAATCAAATATTTGACAAAGTATTACTAGAATTTCAACTTACTGAAGAACAATCTATTAGATTAGCTGATTGGTTATTAGAGGTGGTTTTACCTCCGGATATATTACGACAAATTATAGTTGATTTTTTAACAGATCGGACAATTCAAACTATTGATGAAAGTTTTCGAGAAAAAACCAGCGGAACTTATTGGGTAGTGGCAAATTTGTTTGGTTTAAAGAATACTCTCACTCGATTGCGGACATTTTGTTTAGATGAAAAAGAAGCAACTAATAAACGGTTGCAAGAATTAATTAAAGATTTAAAAATGCGCGATCGCATCAAGGGATTGTTACAAAATTTATCTTTACAAAATTTACCAGTTGGTACTGTCCGTCAATTAAGAAAAACTATTAGGGATAGTGTTCGTCAATATCTGCAAAATAGTGGTAGCGATTTGCTCAAAGAATTAACGGAATCAGCCGACTGGGAAAGAATTTCTATTGTTTTGTTAAATCGGTTAAGTAGTTCACCAGTTGTCAATACCTCTTTGGAAGTAGTTTCGCGGGATTTAGCATTAATTTTAGAGAAGTATTTAGAGAGAGATTTAGAAATTATTGTCGCTCAAGCAATTCCTATTTTATCTATAGATCAAGTAATTGTAGAACGAGTAAAAGCTACCTCTCCGGCTGAATTAGAAAATGCAATTGAAGGAATTGTCAGAAATGAATTACAAGCAATTGTAACTTTAGGTGGTTTTTTAGGTTTTTTTGTGGGTTTATTTCAAGTAGGATTTTTATTTCTAACTCAATAGGATTAACAATTGATAATTGACAATTGATAATTGACAATGGGTAATTGGTGAAAAATGTTCTCTCTGTTCTTTGCCTCTTCCCAATCACCAATCACCAATCACCAATCACCAATCACCAATCACCAATCCTCTAAGATTGTTGTTTACCTTGAGCGTCGCATTTTTTTCCCCAACACCGTTCCAAAAGTTGGATGCGCCAGAGAATAGCGAAGCGTTGGGGATTCCAGACTAGTTGATGATCATGCCTAAATAATGGCTGGTTTAAATATTGCCAAAGAGGAAACTTAATTTTTGTGTGCTTAGGATTCATGGGAAGAAGAAGATACTATAAAATTGCTTTGACAGTAGTTGGTAATATATTGAATAAAATGCAACTACTAATACTTTCATAATCTAAGATTAAACCAAGATTTCGTAATTGTCTTGCTGGGAATTGCGGAAGTTTAAAAAATTTTACTTTTGCAGGTTTTCAGGCAGGGGGAGTGGATTCTGAGCTTGTCTATGAGAGGTAGACGACAATGGCTGAACACTAAAAAGAAAATTTTGATATGCCATAGACATTTGTCTAGCTACTTCATCAACTGGAACACTACCAAAACTTGTTCCCAAACCAGGAATAGCAACTATATTAATCTGATGTTGTAAACTATTGCAATACAATTTATTATGTTGACGAATAGCCAAAAGTGTTGACCATATAGCCTGGTACACATGATCCTTTCCAGCCATAGATACCTGCATTCTCAGGGTAGGTGTGTGAGCAATAAATGGGTGTAGGGCATGATTGGTTTCTAAAATAAAAGATGTTCCTAGAGGTTGTTCTCCTAAATACACTTCTTGAATCCGTTTTTGTAATAATTTTTCTACATCTTCGCCAAAAAAGCTGAGAGTTGAGGCATCCACACTATGAGCAGAAACTAAAGAACTAGCCGCCGTAACTACACAATCGAAAAAAGGTAATTCTTCAATAGTACCATTAACTATTTCTACATTGGGTAAATTGGCAAAGTAGTCAGCAAAGGTTCTACATAAAAAAGCTTTAGAGTCTAATAAGATTAATTTTAGGGGAATTTCATAACTCCATGTTTGACAAGAATCTAAGTTAGCAATTTTATTTTTATAGTTTGATTTATCTATTAAGAATAGCAGATGGGAATTCAACAGGGTAAAAATAGCATCAATATTCAAAGTGATATCAACTAATTTATCTAATGTTAAACCTTCCGTTGTCTCTAGTTGGTAAATTAATTTTCTGAGTGTATGATATACATCTAAGAATAATAACTGTAAAGGTTCATCAGCGATGATAGGATAACGCAGTAACTTGAGACAATTTTCTAACCCATGTACAATTCTTTGCATACTCGTAAACCCTAGCATTGCTGCACCACCCTTGAGGCTATAAGTAGCACGGAATATAGATTCTAATTCATAACGATCATCAATTGTAGTTTGCAGTTTGAAGAAACCTTGATATATTGTATTTAAATGTTCTTTTGCTTCTTCAACAAAGTAACCTATAATTTTTTGAAAATCTTCTGGTTTCATGGCTTTTAAAAATTAATGGATAATTAGTAATGAGTCATTACTCCTGTCACCTGTCACCTTTTCCCTGTTCTTTGTTCCCTTAAATTGAGATTACCCATTTTTAACTTAATTTATATCTCAAGCGCCAAAAAACCGCCTTGGGTGGTAATGTGCCAAGACGGTTGTATTATTTACATGAAGATTAGTCCTATATACGACTTGCTCAGTAATGGGACAGAATTAATTACACAACTGATTTTTCTGTTCCCTGTTCCCTGTTCCCTTACCCCAACGACAATTTTTAACGCCCCTCTACTTACTTATTTAATAGTGTGAGCCTGTTTTCCGGTGGTTAATAGCAGTCATGGCATCAGGTTTGAGTAATTTACCATTATCTACGGTTGCATATATTACCCAATGATCACCACATTCTAGACGCTGCTGAACGGAACATTCTAGATATGCACAAGCTTCTGTCAAAACTGTACAACCATTATCTGCTTCAGCTATGGGGAAATTAGCGAATCTATTTTCGCCAGGTTCAAAACTCTTGCGGAAATGTTTCATGTATTCGACATGAACACCTTCAGGAAGAATATTCAGAGCAAATTTACCACCAGGATATAATAGAGATTCAACTGCTCGATCTTTAGCGATCGCCATCGTAATTCCCGGTGGATTAAATGTAGCTTGAGATACCCAAGCACCCATCATCCCTGTAGAAAATTCTCCCTGTTTGGCTGTAATCACACATACAGAACCAATAATGCGACCTACAGCTTGTTCTGTGGGGGTTGCAGCTTGTTGGGGAACACGAACTTTTTTGGCTTTGCGTAAACTTTGAGCAAAGTCTGTACCGACTTCTTCGCAATATTTGAGAGTAACTTCATCAGGTTTAAACTTGACTTTCAAGGTATCAAAACCAAAACGATAACCAGCGTCCCGGAGTTTACCTTCTACCAAGTCTAAAGCTTCACCACTCCAACCGTAAGAACCAAATACTCCCGCTGGTTTAGTATTATCACCGGTAGAGAGGACAATCCCTAAAGCGGTGTGAATAGGCGTAGGTGCGTGACCACCAATGGTAGGAGTCCCAATGATAAAACCATCTGCTTGTTCTAAGGTGGTACGGATTTCGTCAGCACCAGCAAATTCACAGTTAACAGATTTAACCGCAACGCCACCTTTAGTTAATCCTAATGCCATCGCCTGTGCTAATGTAGCAGTGTTGCCATAGGCTGAAGCATAAAGTAGTGCGACGGATATTTCTCGATCTTTTTGAGCGCGACTCCACTCACTATAGGATTTTGTGAGGTCAATTAAACTGGTACGGACTAAGGGACCATGACCAACAGCATACATTCGCACCTGTAAATCAGAGATTTTCTCCAAAGCTGCTTCCACATGGGTCGCATGAGGAGCCATGAGACAATTAAAGTAATAACGTTGATCTTCTTTAAAGTTTTCCCAATGATCATCAAATATTTCATCACCACAGATATGAGCGCCAAAAAGCTTATCTGTAAACAGAATTTGGGTTTGTTGATCATAAGTACAAAGTGCTTCTGGCCAACGGGGACTAGGATTAGGTAAAAATTTCAAAATATGACCTTTACCTAAATCGAGGGTTTCTTTCCCCCGCATGACTAAAACTTTGATATCTTGATCTGTGAAAGCCGCACGTAAGTTATTAGCAGCAGGAAGAGAACAAACAAAAGTAATTTGTGGTGCGATCGCTAAAATTGCTTTTAAAGTTGGGACACGATTGGGGTTAAAATGTCCCAAGATCACATAATCCAACTTTTGCAGATTGATTGTCTTCTGTAATGCTTCTAGATAAATGTCTGTAAAGGTTTCGGCTGGTGGATCTGTTAATGCAGTTTTATCGGCTTCTATTAAATAGCAATTGGAAGTAGTACCACGTTCCAGTGCATATTCAATTTCAAACCTGAGACGTGATTTACTCCGTGATCTGAGAACTTTTGTATTTGTAGCAATAGGGAGAATTTGTACGTCTCTTGGCTTGGAATCACTCATGGAAGTTTGTTGTGGAGAAAAAACCTGAGAAACCCAATTTTTAGCGGATTCAACAGCGTTAGAAAATGAATCTGGAAGTGTCATAATAATTATGAAAGATGGGTAAATAATTGATAATTGACAATTGACAATTGATAATTACCCCTCCCGTTAAGGGAGAGGATTGAAAAATGAAACCCTGTTATCTTTTTTCACCAATTACCAATTAATAGTAATTTCCTACTTTGCGATGACGAACTGCGGTAATACCATCAGGTTTGGAAACTTTTCCATCTTCAACGGTGCAGTATAGAATCCAGTGATCACTACATTCCATGCTGTTGACTACTTCACATTCCATGTATGCGAGTGCTTCAGTTAGAATGGGTGAACCATTTTTAGCAGTTTGGATTTTTACATCTGCAAATCTATCAGCACCGGGATGTAAACGTTTGAGAAAATGCTTTTTCAAATCTTGATAATTGCCTTCTTCCAAGACATTGAGAACAAAGCGATCGCCTATTTGCAATAAAGTATCCAAAGCGCGATCTTTCGCTACAGCAATGGTAAAACCTAAAGGCTGTAAACTAGCTTGTGTTACCCAAGAAGCAATCATTGCCCCGCTCACATTTTCTTTTTTCGCAGTGACGATATACAAACCATTGCTAATTCTTCCCAACGCTTTTTCCATGTTCACGTCGAGAGATTTAATTTGTTTAATATTGCGTTCTCTGACTAACAATTGTCCTAAAGCAACACCCACTTCTCCACATAGTTTATAGGTAGAATCTCCTGGTGTTTCCTTAATCCGAATAGCGGGGAAAGCTTCCTTGACACCCAAATCAATAAATTTTCGTCGGAGGGTATCAATGGGTTCATCATTCCCACCATAAGATTCAAATAAACCAACAACTTGTTTATGTTTAGCAACTGCTAATAATGAACTAATTGCCGCTTGAGCTTTAACTGCATTGGTAGAAGGCATCCCGACAATTAAACCAGATGCTCTCCCTGCTAATTCTTGAATTTCTTGACTATCTGCGGTGTTGAGATCCAATACTTCTACACCGATACCAGCTTTTTGCAAACCATCAGCAATAGCGTGTCCCAAGCGATCGCTATATCCATAACCAAAGACATAAAACAAGCCGACAGTAGTTTCTGTTTTTGCTTGTTTTTGACTCCAATTATGATAACATTCAGTGAGAAGGTCTAAATTATGATGTAGTAATGGTCCGTGTCCGTTGGCAATAATATTAATTTTACCTAGTTCACCCATTCTCTTCATTGCATTCAACAAAGAACGAGCATTTGGACCCATCAAGCAATCATAATAAAAACGAAAATCAGCTTCAATTGCTTCTAAATCCTCATCAAAAGTGCGACTATCACAAAAGTGCATTCCGAAGGCATCACAAGTGTAGAGAATTTGGGTTTTGCGATCAAAACTAAAAATAGTATCTGGCCAATGTAAATTTGGCGCACTGACGAATTCTATTTCATGTCCTTTACCAATATCTACGCGATCGCCACTTTTAACAATTCGCTTAGAAAAAGGTTCATGTACCAAACCTTCCAAAAATTGCAAAGCTACTTTAGAAGCTAAAACAGTCGCTCTAGGAGCTAACTGTAAAACATCTTCCACCAAACCACTATGATCAGGTTCAGTATGGCTAACAATTATATAATCAATAGTTTTAGGATTAACTAAACCCTTGAGAGTATCTAAATACAGATCACGAAACTTCTGGTGAGAAGTATCAATTAAAACTGTTTGTTCACCCCTAATTAAATATGAATTATAGGTTGTACCATTTTGTAAACCAAATTCAATATCAAAGCGATCGCGATCCCAATCAAGAGAACGAATAGCTGTGGTATTAGGGGCAATTTCTACAGTTTGTATAGTTAATCGGTTCTGAATGTTCTCGGAAATAGCTACCATTATTTCACCAGAGCAAATAAACAATCATTTCTTCTGCCCCCATTCTCGCTATTATTCTTTTTTAAAGCTGTAATGAAACGTATATTTCGATAAATTAAAGTTGTAACAATAAATACAATTTTTAGGCGTATTTTTTAACTAAAGAAATACACCAGATAACCTAGTCATTCAAATGACTAAGTTTGAAATATTGATTTTGATGGGAATAAATTAAAATCCCTTCAATATAATAATTCGTAATTCCGAATTTGTAATCATCAATTACTAATTACCAAATCAGTCCACTTTAACGGTAAACTCATACAGCAGGAGTCAGAAATTGTAGGGGCGAAGCATTCGGAAAATAGCCTTGAACAAAAATGGATAATTGATTGTCCGAATGCTTCGCCCGTACTCATTGATCTGCAATCTGTTGTATATTGCGATACAAGACGTTTACCTTTATGACTGGAGAATTAAGACCTTGGGAATAGAACTACGCAGCTTCGTATTTCTAGACAACCTGCAACCTCAACACGCCGCATACATGGGAACAGTAGCCCAGGGTTTCTTACCATTACCAGGGGACACATCCCTATGGATTGAAATTTCCCCTGGTATCGAAATCAATAAGATTACGGACGTAGCCCTCAAATCCGCTTCTGTTCGTCCTGGAGTGCAAGTAGTAGAACGGTTATACGGACTTTTAGAAGTACATTCTGGCTCTCAAGGGGAAACACGAGCCGCTGGAGATGCAATTTTGGCATTTTTGGGAGTAAAAAAAGAAGAATGTCTCAAACCCCGTGTAATTTCTAGCCAGATTATCCGCAACATTGACGCTTACCAAACCCAACTTATTAACCGTAGTCGTCGGGGACAACTTTTACTAGCAGGACAAACTCTATATGTATTAGAAGTTGAACCAGCAGCTTATGCAGCATTAGCAGCCAACGAAGCGGAAAAAGCAGCGCAAATTAATATTCTCGAAGTTCAAGCTGTAGGTAGTTTTGGCAGACTTTATTTAGGTGGCTCAGAACAGGATATTTTAGCAGGAGCAGCCGGAGCTTTAGCAGCAATTGAAAATTCACCTGGAAGAGAAAATCCTCAAGGTAAGCGGAACGAGTAAGAAACAAGATTGACGCAACTAACATATTAATAGGGTGCGTCAGATGTTAAAAATCTGTTTATTCTTATCAAATTATCGAATTTGACGCACCTTACAAGAAATATTAAGTGTGAAACTTGCGTAAGTCCTAAAGGAGCAAAAAATGGCAAATCAACAACATCTCAATTTACTGCGAGCAGGTGCAGTTACTTGGATAGAATGGAGAAACAAAAATCCCCAAATTGAAATTGATCTTAGCAGCGCCAATCTACTAGGAGAAAACCTCCGGGGCGCAAATCTCCAAGGGGTAAACTTAAACAAAGTCAACTTAGCTCACGCGTTATTAGTAAGAACTAATTTTAGTTATGCTAATCTCAGTAATGCTATTTTTTACCAAGCTAAATTAATTGAAGCTAACTTGAGTAAAGCTAACTTGAGTATTGCTAATTTGAGTGGTGCAATCTTGATACAAGCAGATTTAAGTTATGGTAATTTTATTGGTGCTGATTTGAGTGCAGCAAATTTACAAAATGCTGTAATTACTGATGCCAATTTAATTGGTACAGATTTACAAAATGCTAATTTAAAAGATGCTGATTTAGCAGCAGCCCAACTTATTCGCAGTAATCTAGGTTTTGCAAATTTAATTGCAGCAAATTTAATTACCGCTAATTTAAGTGAAGCGAATTTATATGAAGCCGAATTAATGACTGCTCAACTTTATCAAGCTAACCTACATAAAGCTAATTTAACGAAAGCTCATTTAGGAAGTGCCTTTTTATCTAAAGCCAATTTAACTCAAGCCAATTTAACGGAAGCTGATTTAAGTTGGGCTAATTTGAAAGGTGCGAATTTAGCAGGAGCAAATTTACAAGGTGCAAATCTTAGGGGTGCAAATCTTCAGGGAGCAAATCTAAAAGGGACGATTTTGGAAAGTGATTAAGTAAGGAAAATAAATCAATGCACATTCAAAAAGTCATTATCAAAAACTTTCGCTGCTTTGAGCATTTGGAAGTTAATTTAGATCCCGACATCAATATTTTTGTTGGCAATAATGGATCAGGTAAGAGTGCGTTATTGGATGGCATTGCTGCGGCAATGTATCCTTATGTTACTGAAATTCAAAGAATTGTAGATAATGTAACAGAAGTATTCCCTATTTTTCAACAAGATTTACCAGTTAAAAAAAATGGCAGTAAAAAAATAAATCAATCAGAATTTATTGTATCAGCTACGAGTTTACCAGATTGGAAAATTATCTACAAAGATCCGCCTATTAAAAATGGTCATGAAGATGATAATAAAAGAATAATAAGATTACCTCCCCACCTTTTATTGGAAAGTTCAGAAGCATTACAAGCAGGGACTCAACAACTATATCTTAAATTAGAAAATCAATGTAAAGCTATAAAAAATAATCAAAAATCTGAAATTTCAGTAATAGCGTATTATCAAGGTAATCGTAACCTAAATAATATTGTTGATATAAACAGTTATTCTAATCAATATTTAGATAGATTTGATGCTTTCACAAAAGCTTTTAATGCAACAGCTAACTTCACAGATTCAGCTAACTGGTTTTTTGTGCGAGAGTACGAAGAATTAAGAGAGGGTAAAAATCGCCGAGATATTAACTTTGAACTTCCTGATTTAAAGCAAATACGAAAAGCTATTTCTACTATTATCGCTCCTAATGCTCGCGTTTATTTTTCAGGTGCAACATCTGCAAAACTGATGGTTGAGTGGACAATGGAAACAGGAGAAAAAAGAGAACTTTTACTAAGCCAATTAAGTGCAGGTTATCGCAATATGTTAGCGTTGGTAATGGACTTTGCGCGACGTTTAGCTCAAGCAAATCCAGACATGGAAAACCCGTTAGCAGCAGAAGCTATTTTGATGATTGATGAGTTAGATTTGCATTTACATCCAACGTGGCAACAAAAGATTATTCCTGATTTAAAAAAGGTATTTCCCAACACTCAAATTATCGCCACTACTCACAGTCCCGAAGTTGTAACAACAGTTCAACAAAATCAGGTGAAGATATTAGAAGATTATCAAATAAAGGAATGTCCATCACCTACCAGGGGGATGAAAAGTTCAGATATTGTCAGATATGTTTTAGGGTTAAGTGATTTAAGACCAGATACGGAAGAATCAAGAACACTGACACAGCTTTTTGAAGCAATTGATAATGGTCAATTAGAAGAAGCAAAACGCCTTAAAAAAGAATTACAACACTGGGAATCTTTTGATCCAGATATGACTAGAGCAGATATGCAAATCCGCCGCTTAGAACGGAGGAATGCAGTATGAAAAATGTTCTTAAATCCCCAGAACCAGAGGAAATTAAAAACTATAAAAACCGATTTTCTTCTCAGTTTAAACGATGGAATGATTTAAAAAAGAATAAAGAAACTTTAAATGCAATTCGTGATGAATTAGCATCTGATCAAAAAGGACTTTGTGCTTATTGCGAAATGTCTATTCATGCAAAAAATCGTTCGGTGGAACACTTTATTCCTCGTAACCAATCAACAAAAGAAAATAATCATGATCTAGATTGGCAAAATATGCTTGCTATCTGTCTTCCTCCAGGTGGTGTAAAAGACGATGATTTGCAAAACTCAAACCTACCTCATAATTCACCATGTTGTGGCAAAAAGAAGGATGGTGATATCCCTGATAGCAGGTTATTAAATCCTCTCAATTTACCAACATTACGTTTATTTAAATTCAGTAGTAAGGATGGTGAAATTAGACCTGATAAAATCACTTGTTTAAAGGCTGGTATTCCTATAGAAAATGTTCAATTTACTATTGATACACTTGAACTTAATGTTCAAAGATTGAAGGATCAACGAATAGCTGTAATTGACGAAATGAATAAAGAACTTGATGATGAAACTATTGATATAAATGATTTAGAAGAGAAAATTGCAGCAGAATACTTTGGTTATGGTACAGATAATTGGCCTCGGTTTTTTACAACTATTCGCTGGATTTTAGGTGAAGGTGCGGAACGACATCTTCATAATATTTCTTATTCAGGTTAAGATTATACTTAATAAACGTATTTGGGTTTACTAAGTACAAAATGATCTCAGGTTAATTACACAAAATAGTCAAACTTTAAAAAAGCTTATATTTTCTTTCTTCACACCTTTCCATAGACTAGCTATATTAAAAGTTAATAGCAAAAGTTGAAAAGGAGTTGAAAAGAGATGGAAACTAAGCCCATGAACCCATCACTAGGACTCGCGGATATCCCCCCCGGCTACCTTAACATTATGGGTTATGTTGACCAATCAGAAGTGAATGGTCCCGGTTGTCGGGCTGTTGTTTGGGTACAAGGTTGTAACCGTGAATGTCCTGGTTGCTTTAATCCTGACTCCTGGGCATTTGAGATTAATGATTTAGTTGCTATTGATACCCTTGCTGAAAGTATTCTCAAAAACCCCAATAACACAGGTGTAACTTTTTCCGGTGGTGAACCATTTTGGCAAGCACCTGCATTAACAATTTTAGCAAAAAAGTTAAAAGCAGCGGGTTTAAATATCATGTCTTTTACTGGTTTCACACTCCAGCAATTACAATCTGATTCTGCACCTCCTGGCGCAAAAGAATTGTTAGCAGAATTAGATATTTTGATTGATGGTCCTTTTGTTAAATCTCTAGCAATTAATTCTCCTGATTCTCCCGTTTCTTCTAGTAATCAAAAAGTAAATATCTTTAACCCAGAATTTGCAGATAAAATCACTTGGGCTAGTGATCAAATTGAAGTCCATATTCTCAAAGACGGCAATCGCATTGTTACAGGTTATCAAGGTTTATTGGAATTGACTTAAGTAGGTAGGTGGCAAAACTTATAACTATGTCATTGCGAGTGGAACGGAGTGGAACGCAGCAATCCCAAGAGTTTTGGGTAATTTACAGTTCGTTACATAGTTGGGTTGATTAGCATCTACCTACTTAATTTTAGGGAGGCTTAAAAATCGAGATATAGCAGATTGTATGCAAGTGAGATACATGAGATATCTCCAGAAATTAAATATGCGTTATCCACAACCCTTGTAGAGAAGTTCCATGGAACGTCTCTACATTCTTTTTTGGAGATGTCTATTGGTGACAGGTAAGATATCTGCTAATATTATAACTTGTTAAAAATATTATTTTTTTCGCCAAAAAATCAGAGAATTACCAATTATTTGCATAGCTATTTTAAACGTTGTTTGTGCATTAGTACTTTTCCAAGGAGGATGTATCCAAAGGCTTTTTATTATTAACATCAATCCATAAATATAATTACCTTGATGCCAGTAATAATTTGCCAATCCTGCAAATACTATACCTAATAGTTCTGATGATTTTAGATTTGTGGCAATATTTAATGCTATTTGCAGATGTTCAAATCCTTCTGGCTGTTTTAAGCAAATATAACAGTATGCTAAATTGATTCTTACATAAACCTCTTGATATTTACCTGTCATTAAAATACTAATTTGTAAAGCTAATTTTAAATATTCTATTGCTAAAGAATACTGTTTTATTTGAGAATAAATAAATCCTAAATTTAATAACAGTCTTGATTTTTGACGTGGTTCTCCGCAAAAATCTATTATTTTTAAGGCTTTGTGATAATACTCAAGACTAATATCATATTCTTCTAAATTTGTGTAATATAGACCTAATCTGGATAAAGCCATACATTCCTGATATTTGTTTCCCTGTTCTAAACTTAGTTTGAGTTGTTGTTCAATAAAATTTAACCCTTTATCTGGTAATCCTAGTTGTGCATAAACTACACCAATGAATCCTAAAATATTGGTTTCCATTTCAACATCGTTCAGTATCTGCACAATTGATAAAGCTTGAGTAGCAAATTTTATGGCTTTATGGTACTCTAAACATCCTAAATATGCTGTAGCAATGCCAAATATAGCTGATGCTTCTTGTTTATTATCATTAATTTTTTGAGATATTTCTAACTGTTGTTGATAATGAAAAATTGATTCTTGATATTGTTCTAATTGCCATTCATAAATTCTCCCTAAACCTCCATGTGCTTGAGCCTTTGATAAATCATCATTAACTTGATCAGCAATAACTAATTGTTGTTGATAATAATAAATTGCTTCTTCAACTTTTCCTAAATAATCATAGGCTTTACCTAATCCATGAAATAGAAAACAATCACATTTTAAACCGAATTTATTTAATAACCTTTTATAAAAATTAACTTGTTCTTGATAATAACCCCAAATAAATAATTGTTCATGCAATACTTTATTACCACCAAAATAACTAGTATCAATAAATAGTATTTTAAATGCCTTTTCCCACTCTGCAAGTTCACAAAGATGATGAAACGCTTCTAAATAACCACGTACTTTATCTAAATTTGTGGCATTATCATCAGGAAAATAATCAGTCAACCAATTATCAATAGCTACCCAATGGGTAAATTCCCATGCAGAAAGGGTAGATAATTGAGATGAAGTGAGACTAATTTCTAAAGTCGAAATAGTAAGTTCTCCTGCTGTAGTAAAATCTAAACTATCAAGTGCTGTTTGATGAATTTTCAAATTTTCAAATTCCATATTTTTATCTCTAAATATAAGTTCTTAAATGTTCTAAAGCTGTACTGCGAATTAGATTATGTTGTCGTAAATCATTATTGATATTTTCTACCAAATAACGATCTATTAAAGCATCAAGAGCAATTTCTTGATCTTGAATATTTAACCCATATCTCAGCGATAAATTTTTAAACCAAAATCGTTTGGGTACAGCACGACGATATATTGAACCAAAACAGAGCAGTTTGTAAGCATTAGGAACATATTTTTCTAACCGTTGAAATGTGTTTTCAATTCTCTGTTTAACAATCTCTCTGAGTCTTTTACTATAACAATCTAATTTTAGATTATCGTTAATTGATTCTAATTCAATTTCTTTGTAAGCCTGTTCTATAGCTGCAATTTCATTTTTATATTCACACCAATATTTATTCACATCTCCAGAAAAAGGAGTATTAAGTATTTCTCCTGCAATAGTTTTTAAAGCTAATGGATGTCCTTCATAAGCTTTACCAATACGTAACAAATAATTGCCTATTTCTGAATTTTCTGTAAATCCTATTTCTTGTTTATGGAAAAATTCATATATTTCCACATCTGTAAAACCCTGAAGTAGTTGATGCTCACATAAAGAATTATAACTTATTAAAATATCTTCTAATGGAATAGGCATTTCTTGGGAAGTAATAATTATTTTACCTTGACAATTAGGAGCAGCCATAAAAGCGAGAAAAAACTTTTCCCACCATATATCTTTAAAATTACTCCAACCAGTATGTTGATCACCTTGTAAAGCAAATTCCAAAGAATCAATTAATAACACACATTCATGATTAGAGATATAATCAACTAACCAAATTATGATATTTTCTGGCTGATTAGTTTGTGATGGTAAAATAGCTTTTTGTAAATTAGCGATTATTTGTGTAGCCACACTAGCAAAATTAGGTTCTTGTTCACTAGTTTCAAAGGAAAAAGTTAATTGTTGATATTCCTTTGGAAATTTAGACATTAACTTATTTGCTAAAGCAGTTTTACCAGTACCAGTAATACCAGTTAATAAAAGTAATTTATGGGTTGTTTGTAAGTTATTAAGTAATTCGTTAACTATTTTATTACGTCCAACAAAACAACTTTCAGCGATATCTTCCCAGGGTAAATTTAAAACGTGACAATAAATTTTAAAGACTTGACTATCAATTGGTTTTTTACCACCTTGAAACCGTTTTAATGTTCCCTCAGAAATACCATTAGGATATTTTCCATCAAAAAATAAATCTTCTGGCCAGTCAGGATCAAGAATTTGACTTGCAGCTTTTAACCATTGAGGATCATTGTAAGTCCAACCGAGTGTTTCTCTTCTGGTTTTGATAATTTGTTTACCCTGTTCAGATGCTTTGAGTGTCATAGATGCCTTTACCCTAAATCTTGTTTTTTGTCAAGATCATGTTTTAAGTTTTATAACTGATCTTGAATCGTAATATCACTATCAGTAAAATTGAGGATACTTAGGTGAAAAGCTTAATTTTATTTACTTTTAGAGGATATTTCCAAAAGTGATAAATACCCCTAAATTCCTATTGATAAACAAGAGATAGAAAAGGCAATTTCTTTTCTTGATCAGGTTATAGGGATGTAAATAAAACTTTATGTTGCTAATAAATCATCTTAGTGTCTTTTCACGTGAGTATTTACACAAAAGCTAAATCTTCATATTTTTGGAGATTTTCTTGATTAAAAATTCATCTAACAATTTTTCAGGGTTAATATCATGAGTAGTTCAGAATTTCCATTATCTAATGCAACTAATCCATTAAATCAAGGTTTTGCTGTAAATCAAATTACTGATCCTACACTACTACCAAAAATTGGGGGAGAGCAAACAGGCAGTTCTAGTAATCTTTCTTCATCTTTACCTGTTGGTGCTGTTCATGGATTAACTGGCAGATACTATAATAATTACAATGATTTAGGGTTAATTCGTACTGATGCAACAGTAGATTTTAACTGGGGTAATGGTTCACCAGATGCAATTATTGGGAAAGACAATTTTAGGGTAGATTGGACAGGTTTAGTACAACCATTATATAGTGAAACATACAATTTCTATACTCAATCTGATGATGGTGTCAGACTGCGAATAAATGATCAATTACTAATTGATAAATGGCAAGATCAAAGTACCAGAGAATACAGTGGTTCTATTTTTTTAGAAGCTGGTAAATTCTATAATATTGATCTTGATTATCAACCACCAACAGATTGATGCGACTCAAAACAGTGCGGTTATAGAGTTTACAGTTCCATCTAGCTCAAATTATCAAATTCAAGTTACTAGCTCTAATCCAGACTCAATGGGTAGCTACACTCTCTCAACTGCATCAGTTGTTAATAGTGGTGGTGGGGGAACTGGTTCTATCTTATTCGGTACGGATGCAAGTGGTAATCAGTATTCAGCCTTTACTACCGCCAATGATTACTACGGTGTTTATGGCGTACCAACTAGCTCTGTTTACCGTGCAGGTAATGGATACATTCAAGAAATGCAAGGGCTAGATGGTTTTGGTAAGTATTACTTGATGTTAGAAGATGGGGCTAGTCGTGCCTTCCTACTCGGTGGTGATGCTCTCAATTACTACTTAAATAATGGTGGTGTGGGACGTTTTGGTTATCCTGTCAGTGAAGTAGTAGTTGATCCTAAAAATAACTTTTCTACTCAGTATTTCGAGAATGGTTCTCTGGTAATACACGATGGGGCTGTTTATGGTTATGATGGTCCCCCTCCCATTACAGGTACTCCAGTTTCAACTCCTAGCACTCAACCAATACAAACAGGTCAAGTTAATAACACAATCGGTCTGAATTTTAGAAGTCAGCCTTCTGAATCTGGGGATAATAAGCTGGGCGCACTTCCCTTTAATACAAAATTCACAATTATCCAGAAGGTTGATGGTGAATTTTATAATAATGGAAGTCGCAACGACTGGTATGAAATTGAGTATAACGGTAAGCGTGGTTATGTAGCTGCTGGTTATGTGGATATTGTAGGTACTGATAATCCTGTTGTCACCCAACCTACAGCACCTAACAATCAGCCAGACAGTTATATTAAGTTTAACAACACAGGTTTGGGACATTCATCTCAGGAAATTGCTAAACCTGGTGTAGTTGACTACAAATACTCCATGTATATCAATTACGAAGGTAGTGCTAGTGCTTGGGGAGTCTCCTCTGGTCAAACAGGTCAGTATAGATGGGCAAAAGCAGACAGCAATGCTAAAGGCTCTTGGGATTTAGTAGTTCAAAATGATAACGCTTCCATTGCAGCTATCCAAGTTTTTATACCTACAGGCAGTACAGCTGAGAAAGCGAAATATGAAATATATGATGCTGAAGGTAAGTTGAGACAAATAACAATTGTTAATCAAGCACAAAATGTAGGTAAATGGGTTGATCTTGATAGTTTCTTTGTAAATAAAGGAGATAAGGTTACAGTTGTACTTAAAGCTTCAGGGGAAAGTGGCAAAAAATTATCTTTTGATGATATGCGTTGGGTAGATGGTGCTGTTAAAGATTGGAATGATGGTAATAATGGCTATGGTAATGGTTATTATGATGAACCATCAAAAGCACAATTAATCACTGACTATTCTTATGTAGGACCGGGTACTGATCTAGATGTAGTTAAGGACTGGTCAAACTTCCAATTATCAATTGATAAAAGTTATAAAAGCCAGAATTATGAACCAAGACCGTCAGATGTCAAGATAGATATGATTGTTTACCATCATACAGGTTTTGAAGCTAATATAGCTATTGATAGGTTTACAAGTCCTATTCCCTTGATTAACAATGGTTTATCGGCTCATTATATAGTTGGTAATGAAGGCATTATCTATGAAATAGTAAATCCTGATGATAAAGCTTATCATGCAGGTGGAACATACAATAATATTGGGTTTAATAGTAGATCGATTGGCATTGAGATTGTCAATGCCAATGGCAATGAACATCCATACCACAAGGAGCAGTACCGCTCTTTACAACTTCTAACGCTCCACCTTCTCAAAAAATATCCAAGTATAAGGTTTTTGACAGGGCATCAGGATGTTGAAGAAGTGAGTGATAAAAAAAGTGGCAAAACTGATCCAGGCGAACTGTTTGACTGGAATGCAATTAAAATTGCTGCTGATCGCGCTCCTGATGCTAGTAGTAAAATTAGATATATAGGTAATCATGATCTATCCAAATTACTCTAATTTTTCTTTAGCTTTTCTTTGAATAATTGATAAAGCGATCGCTATTTGGAGGATGTGGGGGGAGCGATCGCCTTTTTGGGAATGTGAGGAGGTGCGATCGCTGTTGTGGGGGATGATGGGGTGCGATCGCCTGTTGTGTGGGGAGATGCGATCGCTTTTCTAAGAATATTAGAGAGCGATCGCTGTTTGAGAATGTGGTAGTGCGATCGCTGTTGTAGGGGTTATGGGAGAGCGATCGCTTGTTTGGGTATGATGGGATGCGATATCTTTTGGGAATGTGGAAAATGTGCGATCGCTCTCAATGGGGAAATTTTTGGAAGTTAATCTGTTAAAATTTCTTCAGGTAAACAACTGCAAATGTAAAAGCAATGAAAATCAAAGCCGTTATTTATCCTGCCCAAGAAGGTGGTTATTGGGCTGAAGTACCTGCTCTCCCAGGCTGTATAACAGAAGGAGATACAATGGAGGAGTTAATTAATAACCTTCAAGATGCCATACAAGGCTGGTTAGAAGTAGCGAATGAAATTCAACAACCAGATCCTATCTCACAAGTTATTGAAATTGCAGTATGAAATCAATTTCGGGGAAGAAACTATGTAAAATTGTTGAGAAAAAAGGCTGGATTCTCAAAAAAGTTACGGGCAGTCACCATATTTACGAAAAGCCCGATGATAGTAAAATTATCTCTATTCCTGTACATAGAAATCAAGATTTAAAGCTTGGCACTTTGAAATCAATAATGAAGATAGCTGAATTAGTGGAAGATGATTTGTAACAAGATTTCTGTGTCAAAAATACAGCAAGAGTAATTTTTAATAATCAAGAGCGATCGCCTTTCTACTGAGATGTGGAAGAGCGATCGCGCAAATAGCTAATAACTATAACTATTCTTCTTCTACTAAAATCTGTGAAATATCCCGTGCAGCATGAATTAACCTCACAATTTCAATATACTCATCCCCTTCTAAATAAAAAATTAGATGCTTTTCAAATCCTCTAACTCCCCACTTCCGCAAACCAACTAAACGCGGATTATTAACATTATAAACACTACCAATACCAGGTAGTTGTGCTAATTGTGAAAAAGTCTGCCTGGTAGCATCAAAAAAACTTAATGCTGCATCAAAATTACTCTGGGCAATATAAGCAAACTGTTCATCAAGGTCAACACTAGCCTTTGGTCTAATTACAATGCGTCTAGTCATTGCTATTATTTGCGGAGTCTCTCAAGAAGCTGAGTGCGTTTTTGTTCCCACCACTCATCCGTAATCTCAATCGCTTCACCGCTATCTAAGCCTTCTAATAGTAATGTTTCTAGTCGTACTTGTGCCACCCTTTCTAACTCTTGACGAATCAAATGTCGAATGTATTCACTTGTGGTACTATAGCCACCTTTTGCAACCTGTTCATTGATAAAATCCCGCATAGAATCGGGAAGAGAAATATTTACTGTAGTCATAGCTAATAAGTTTTTATATTTCTGATTCTTTGATTATGGCAAATATTGTCAATTTTTGTCAAATCTTTTGTAGGGATATGGGAATGTTAATACTGAGTCAATTCGTCAACAAGCATGGCGAAAAAATGTTAAATGATTTTATGTGATACAAATATTCTCATAGAGTTTTATAAGAATAACTATAGAGTTATCCATGAGCTTCGTCGTATTGGGTTAAATCAATTAAGTGTTAGTATGTATACAATTAATCAATGTCATAAAAATGGGGTAGCTTTTTATGCGAAAAGTTCTAGTTATCTTCTCTGCTTTACTAATCTTTTTATCAAGTCAATTAACATTACCTGCTTTTGCTGTAACTAATTCTCAGCAATTAACTACTAATCAAATTCAACAACTTTCAGAAATTAACTATAGTCTGCATACTCTCAATGATTTAGAATCTCGTGGTGTGATTAATAATGATATTGTTAAATCACAAGAAAAATATTATCTACAGCAAGCAGAAACTCTTGTTAATTCACCACTAATACCAACAGAAATCACTAATTTAGTAGATAAATATAACTGTAGTTCAACAAATCCAATTACAACATCTTGGCAGAGATTAACCGGATTTTTCAATTTTGTAAATATTATTTGGATAATTTCTACAATTATCTTGATAATTTCTATTGGTTGGTTAATGTCAATTTATATATTACCAATTCTTTTAGCTATACCTGCAACATTCTATGAATTTCTGGTTTATTTAGCTTGTCTTTTCTCAATTATCGGCGGACAAATTTTTGCAGAAGGAATTGGCGAATTTATTGCTTTACCTGGTTGTTTAGGTTTAATTGGAGCTTTGTTTTTGACTAATTATTTACATAAAGAGTCGCTTTATGCTTTTTATGAAAAAAACAAAGTTGATATTATCACTCTCCATGCCTCCATTCTATTTGTAATTTGGACGGGAGTAGCAATTATTTATCAAAGTGTAATCATTGCATTTTTGGCTATTTTGGCTTTAGAAACATTGTTAGGTTTTTCTGTATTAGTTGTCCCCCTTTGTTATTATATCGGTTTTCGAGAAAGAAAATTAGTTCCTGTAACTACAGCAGCATCATTTTTCCTGTTGGTATTTTACGTAGGTGTGAAATTATCAAATACTGACCTTGTTTACTTGAATATTTTCTCACCTGGGGCGTTATTTTTAGGTGCATTTGTTTACTTTATTGGCTTATTAATTCTCTCTTCTAAATTATATGGACATAATGATATTTCCCATTATTTATGGCTGCAATGTTTGACAGTAATTTCTGGAGTGTTGGCTATATTTGTTGGTTCAGTTTGGCAGATTTCCCAACTTAATGGAATTGGGGGAACATTCTTTTTTCTGTATTTGATTGAAAAATATTGGGAATTACCTTGGAACAAATCAAGCTGGGCTTGGGGAACTTTAGGTTTAGGAATTGTCCTTTACTTATCATCATTTGTAATGAAACAATATCCCCAATATTTTCTTTTTAGTGTTTAATAGTTTTGGTTATTTAGGACCATACAGCCATACTTACCACACCAGCAAAATTGCCATCTTCAGTTTCACCAATGGCGTAAATATTGTAGCAACAACTCATCCCAAATAAATAGGTGTGTACATTGCTTAAATTTGATTGCAGGAAAGCATCTAGGGCTTGAGTAGCTTCGATATATTCCTCTTCAAAATCGTCGTCAGAATCAGTTTCTGGAGTAAATTCTTGAAATGGAAAAGTTCTAGCAAATCCAATTGCGTCTAACAAATTATTAAACATTGATTTTCTGGTTTCTCCCAATCTCACAACAAAACCTGTACCGGTGAAACCTCCTAACATATTTGGTTCATAAAAATCTAAATCTGTTAATAGAGGTTCTAGTTGAGTAAATAATTCAAGATTTGTGGCTGTTTGTGGTTGATAAACTGGAAGTAATGGTTCTCCTATAACCATTTCACCGTTGCGGGTATATTCTTCAAAATCTGCGGGGATTTGAGGTGCAATACCAATCCATTCCCCCGATTTTGTTGTTCCGAAAATTATTTTAAAGGTATCTGCTGTGTCATGTAATGTTCTAATTTCTGCAACTTCTAAAAATGAAGTATTTTTTTTAACTAATTCTATTGCTATTTGATAGTTTTCGGTTTTTTGCCAAACACTCTCTAAATAATCATCTAAATTTGCACTTTTCATGATCTTTCCAGGATTTTCGTAAGATGAAAAATTAGAAATTTCTGATCTGAATAAGTTTTCTATGGTAAATTCTCCTTGAGTTTCCACTTCCCAAACAAAAGGATTGATAGGATAATCTGAATCACTCCAAGGAAATTCTAAATCTCTTGTTAGTTCTGCAAGTTTCTGTAAAAGTTTGACATTATTACTTTTCATGGATTTACCTAAATAAGGCTTATTGTTTACTCCATTAATAGTAACCGCAAAGGATCTAAATGTACATACCAAGGAAAAGATTGATCTTGAATATTAGCCCATTTTTCTTTATAAATTTCTCCTTGTAAATGGTAATCCTGGGGATGATTACCAACAGAATGTAGTTTGAGAAATACCGTCATTCTATGGGGTGTTTCACTGGTGCGGACTAAATAACAGGGAAATGTATTTACTTGATGAGGATCTTTTGTAAAAATTAAATGATGAGCGCGAATACC
>NZ_VILD01000004.1:46536-47882 GCF_009712085.1 Anabaena sp. UHCC 0253 | reverse complement strand
GAGCAACATTCACACTAGCAGGATGTTGAAATATCTCATATTTAGAACCATGATGAGCTTCTTTTCCATGTTCTAATACTAATAGATTGGGGCAGAGACGATAAGCTTCTTCCATATTATGAGTAACGAATAAAGTTACTCCAGAATAATTGTCAAGGATTTCTGTAACTTGTTGTTCTAATTGACTGCGGAGGTGTGTATCAAGGGCAGAAAATGGTTCATCTAAAAGTAATGCTTCTGGCTTGCTTGCTAACGCCCTAGCTAAGGCTACCCGCTGCTGTTGTCCGCCGGAAAGTTGGTGTGGATAGCGATCGCCAAATCCCTGTAAGTGCATGGCTATTAGTTGCTTTTCTACCTCTTGTTTAACATTTACAGATTTGGGTATACCAAAAGCGATATTTTCCGCTACAGTCATATGGGGAAATAAGGCATAGTTTTGGAATAAAAAACCAATTCGCCGTTGATAAATAGGAATATTAATTTTCTTTTCCGAGTCAAATAATACCCGATCATTTAAAATAATTCGCCCTTTATTTGGTGTTTCTATCCCTGCAATACAACGTAAAATCATACTTTTTCCTGCGCCGGAAGTTCCCAGTAAACCCAATGGTTGATCATCAGTATTAAAGGCAACTTGCAGATGAAAATTAGCTAGTCTTTTTTCAATATCTAAACATAATCCAGATGTGTAGGAATCAAATAATAAGGATTGAGATTTATTTTCTAATTCTATTGGCTTGGTTGTGATTTTTGAAGGTTGGGATTTGTAGTTTAATTCTTGCCAAAAATTAGTAATAATAATTCCGGAAAGGGAAATAATCATAATTGCAATTGACCAAAACCAAGCTTCATTCATTGCACCAGCTTCTACAGCAAAATATATTGCCATAGGGATTGTTTGCGTTTGTCCAGGAATGTTACCTGCTAACATTAAAGTTGCACCAAACTCACCCAAAGCACGGGCAAAAGCTAAGGTTGTTCCAGCTAGAATACCAGGAAAGGCTAGGGGTAAACTAATGCGCCAAAAAATTGTTAACTCTTTAGCGCCCAGAGTTCTAGCTACGCGCAGAAGATTGGCATCAATTTGGGCAAAAGCTCCCAATGCAGTTTTATACATTAATGGAAATGAAACTACTGTAGCAGCGATCGCCGCACCATACCAAGTAAAAACAATTGTGGTATTAAATGGTTCTAAAAGTTTACCAACTGGTCCATTTTTTCCAAAAAACATCAATAGTAAAAATCCGACAACGGTAGGTGGTAGAATCAACGGTGCAACAAATATACCTTCAATTAAAGATTTACCTTTACCGCGATATCCTAACATCCAATAAGCAGCAGATATG
>NZ_VILD01000004.1:20311-46051 GCF_009712085.1 Anabaena sp. UHCC 0253 | reverse complement strand
CAAAGAGGTGATAAGTCTTGTGGCATGGTTTTTTGGAGAGAATTTGGATTAAGTCAAAGTTTGACTACATATTAAAGTTGATTGATTTAAATCAACTTAGTTGGTATTATACCTTGAAGTAAAGATAATTCAGTACCATACCACCAATAATTTTGGTAAAAATCTCAAATTTTGTGGATTTATCGGGTACTGCAACTATTTTTCGTGTAAATCCAAAAACGTCAAGGAAGATCGAAAATGCAAATTAGTGCGCGTAATGCTCTTAAAGGTATTGTAAAACAAATTGCCGTTGGTTCTGTGAATACAGAAGTAACAGTAGAAATTGGACCCGGTGTAGAAGTAACAGCAATTATTACCAAATCATCAGCAGAAAATCTCAAACTTGCTGAAGGTAAAGAAGTATATGCGATCGTTAAATCTACAGATGTAATAATTGCTATTGACTAAAGCAGTCGGAAAAATACAATAATGTAGAGACGTTATATATAACGTCTCTACAAAGATTTTAGGAGATACACATTGATTTTTTCAAATTGATGGAAATACCATATCAGTTATCAATAAAAGTCTTTTCAGCTATCGGAAAAGTCATCTTCTAGGAAGACATCATCTATATTTATTAGCCAGGGAATACCATTATTAACTGGTGAACTAATACTAATTTTAGCTTGGTTTGCAAACCGTTTTAGTATGTCAGCTAAGTAGGGAACAGTAGTCATGATATTCTGGTAACTTTCGATATCATAACAAATTAAGATTAACATTAAAATACCACTATTGATCTTAAAATACCAGTGGCAACTAGACAATAAAATTCTGACGACATTATTACAAGCAAAGAAAAACCTCTTCTTAGTTATTTCTTCTAATTGAATCAACAATAGTTCACTGATTTTCGTAGTCTTATAAGAAGGTAAATCATCTGGAGATAGATATGGTTTAGTCATAGAATTTCGTCCTTGTTCAAAAGAACTAGAGACTGACGTAATTTGAATAATTTAGCATAATCAACTAATAAATCACGTCAGATGTTAAGACATTTCAAGGTGAAACTGTTCACTATCATACGAATGTTTATATAATTCGTATGTCCTGGACATCAATTTTACTTAGCAATTAAAATACAGAACTACATCAGGTTTTGTAGTTATTGCTAATAGACTTAAAAACTACATTATTGTTCTTGAGTAGTCATCCAAATAAGTTCTAACCACAAATGCGGATAATCTTTTTTCACCCTTGATAAAGGATCGCGGAGTAATTTGGTAGCATTTAAGCAAACAACTTCAGCTAGTCCTAAATATTTTGCTACTTCTCTGAGTAAATTCTTCTCAGTTACTATAGATGCAAAAATTTCCTGAGGACAGTAAATCCCAATATACGAAACAGGGGCAATACAAGAACGCATTAAACAAGGAGTTATTACTTTCACATAACAATGACGTAGCAATTCCCATACTCGCGGGTGCATTTCTTCGATAATAGTGTTAAAGTTATCCGCTAATTTTTCTTCAGTAATCATAATTCTCTCCCTTGCTGGTGCATAATATTGCAACCAGGATAAAGAACTTTTCTAGTTCCAAAAATCATTAATTGTTGAAAATCTTTTCACTTGCACCTGAAAACTCCTCATTGTTAACGGTGCGTTATAGAAATCATCAAAACCGAATTTTCCAAAAAAAACTGTATTGTTTACTACTCTTTACCAATTAATTTGGAAGAATCCCCAGTTGTGAAGTTCTGCAAGCGATCGCACAGCAAAACTAACAAATGCTACCAAAAAGCCAAAAGACGCTGAAGGAGAAGCACTAGATACACTGTGATGGAAAACTTTTTAAACTTTCTCATGCCCTTTTCTCTCCCATATGAAACTTGACAAAAGTAGATCCTTCCCCGCTACATGATTTGTAATTAATAACTGTAATTCACCGATCTGAAAAACCCTATATTCTTGATTATCATATAAATAGAGAAATATAACTTTTCTGAAAATACCATGCCAAAGCGGATATTTATAGAAGTAAATAGTTGGTTTAAGCGAGATAGAATTGTCCGTAACTTAGAATTTTTTCAGGATATTATTGTTATCTCTCTTTGTGTAAGTTTATTTTGTGTAATGCTGATCCGATTAGGAGATATGTTTTTGTCGTTTTTACATCCATTAGATTTACGGCAAGTCACATCTGATATTTTGTTTATTTTGATATTAGTAGAACTGTTTCGCTTGTTAGTTGATTACCTACAAGAACGGAGTATATCTGTAGGTGCAGCAGTAGAAATTACTATTGTTTCAGCTTTGCGAGAGGTAATTTTACGTGGTGTATTAGAAATTCCCCGCGACCAAATTTTCGGACTTTCTGTATTTCTATTAGTTTTAGCAGGAATCTTTCTGGCTTTACCTTGGATGTCTCGCTTATTAGAGCAGGTAAAAACTACTCACCAAGAAGCTATAGAACCAGAATCATAATGACATTAGAGACGTTCCATGGAACATCTCTACAAAGGTTCTGGAAAACGCATATTTAATTTTTAGAGCCGTCTCTTTTGTTCCTCATTTACCTACAATCTACTGTATTTTGGGTAATATAGCGGTATGCACTTGAGTGAGATACAGTCAGCCAATTGCAAACCCTGTAGGGGCGCAGGGTCTGCGCCCTAGATTGTATTGCATCCTACCGATAACCGCTATAGGTAAAATAATCTTCTTACCTATTCCCAATCTGCTTAATGAGAAAATCACATGATTAAGGTAGAACAAATCCGTATTTTTTGAATACTTTCTTAGCTTGTTCACTAGATAAAAATTTGGAAAAATCCTTAGCTGCATCAATATTTTTGCTGCGCTTCATAACTGCTAATGGATAAATAATCGGAGAGTGGTATTTTTCATCTGCTGCAACTACAATTTTTACTTGATTCGAGATTTTGGCATCAGTTATATACACTAAACCTGCATCAGCATTACCAGTTTCTACAGATGCTAAAACTTGACGCACGTTATTAGCAAAAACTAATTTGGGTTTCACATTTTCCCAAATTTTCAACTTTTCTAATACCTGTTTTGCGTATTGTCCAGCGGGTACGCTTCTAGGTTCACCAATAACAATTTTTTTGATTTTTGCGTCTCTGAGATTGTAGAAACTAGATACACCAACAACATTTTTAGGGACTATCAAAACTAGACGGTTTTTGGCAATGATATTACGAGTACCCGCTACCAAAAGTCCTTTTTGTTCTAAAGCATCTACTTGTCTTTTAGCCGCAGATATAAACATATCCGCTGGCGCACCTTGTTCGATTTGTTGCTGTAATGCACCGGAAGATCCAAAGTTATAACTAATATTGACGTTTGATTTACTTTGTTGGTAGAGAGGTTTAATTTCTTCAAGTACGTCTTTTAAACTAGCTGCGGCAGATATGAGTAAGTTGGTATTTGATTGTGCTACGACAGGGGAAGAAGTAACAGTTGGTAAACTAATTGCGAGCAGCAAAGTAGTAAATGCTGTAGCAATTAAGACTAAAATTCGTCTTCTTTTTATTCTCAAACTAGACTTAGAGAAATTTTTACTCATGGAATTAACACTCGGTATACTTTTACCAAGATTATCATATTTTTACCAAAATAATTGGTAAAGTTGTATTTAGAAAATAAATTTTGTATCATCAGACACTTTTTAAAAAATAGAGCTAGAGCATAATTACCAACTAATTTGGTGACTGTACTGCTCTAAAATCCTACTTGTTGGGAAGATGAGCTTTTTTTACTAGATAATGGATATAACCTGTAATGGCAAAAGATTCTGATTTTTTAGCTAATTTAACTGATTTTCTCTATCCTCACTACAGATATTACGGTCAATTTAAGCCAGAATATTTGGTTTTTAACTCGAATTTACAGGAATTTTCTCAAAGAGTCAGTTATGTTTGTAACCTGCAAACCGCTGGTAAGCTTTCACCAGAGGATGCTTACACTCAAATTAGAATGCTTTGGAAGCAATTAAAAACTGCTAAAAAGCAGCTAAAAGTTTAGCCAACCCATTTTTGAGCGGAAAAATACCTAATTTTACCAACCATAGAAAATCTGTAGTCCTTGATACAAATTACCAATTAAATTGGTAATAATATCTACCTATTAAGTTGGTATTGAAGATTTGAGGTGTGAGGTAAATGTCTACCCTTCTACGGAATTCACTATGGATTACGCCGTTACTGATTGCAGCTAATACAATTGCAGCTAAGGCTGTAGAAGTTGATGCCAAGTTAATTAATTTGCAGGTACAAGACGGTATAGTTTCTGAAACTCAGATATCTGCACCTGTAAGTAACCAAGATTCTAATTCGGAAATAGAGCAGGTAACATCTGTCTCGCAACTGTCAGATGTGCAACCAACAGATTGGGCTTTTCAGGCTTTACAATCTCTGGTTGAGCGATATGGTTGTATTGCTGGATACCCAAACGGCAGTTTTCGGGGTAATCGAGCCATGACTCGCTATGAGTTCGCGGCGGGTCTAAATGCCTGTTTGAACAGGGTTCAGGAATTGATTGCTACGAGTACGGCGGATGTGGTTCAAAAAGAAGATTTAGAAACTCTGCAAAAACTACAACAGGAGTTTGCAGATGGATTAGTAGAAATACGGGGACGGATAGATGGTTTAGAAAGTCGTACTGCTATACTAGAAAATCAACAATTTTCTACTACTACCAAGTTAAGTGGCGATGCAATTTTCACATTAGGTGGTGTATTTGGTGGGGATAGGGCGCTAAATTCTGACCAGTGGAGAACAATTAATAATGTACCTGCGGGAGTAGCAAGAGAGACTGCAAAAAACAATGCCTATGCAGCAGGAGGTCGCCGTTTAAAAGATAATACAATTTTTAGCGATCGCGTGCGCCTGATCTTCGACAGCAGTTTTAGTGGTAAAGACCGCTTACGACTAATTTTAAAAGCTAATAATACTATTGCTTTCAATAGTGCTATTTCTGGCACACAAATGACCCGTGTAGGTTGGGATACAACAGTTAGTGCTGACAACACAGTAGAAGTTGGCAAATTGTTCTACAACTTTCCAGTTGGTGATAAGCTCAGTGTGACTGTAGATGCAATTGGCGGTTCATTTTTTGACAACTTCAATACTGTCAACCCCTTGTTTTCAGCCGCAACAGTTGGTGCTGTGTCTCGATTCGGTCGTTTTGCACCAATTTATCGCGCCAGTAATACTGGTCTGGCTAGTGGTAGAGGTTCTGGTATCAGTGGTGTTTTTAAACTAAATGACAAAATTACTTTGTCTGGTGGTTATTTGGCTAGAAATGCAAATGACCCAAATGAAAGTCGTGGTTTATTTGATGGTACTTACGGTACTTTGGCACAATTAGCTTTCCAACCCAATCAAAAGCTAACCCTAGCTTTAGCTTATGCACATTCTTACTTTAGCGGTGCTGTAGCTGGAGATGTCAGTGTTTCTGGTGCAGAGGGTAGCGTTTTTGCAAATACTCCCTTTGGTGCGAATATTGCTACTTCTGCCAATCACTATGGTTTACAAACTAACTATCGTTTAAATCCGCAGTTTACCCTTGGTGGTTGGGTTGGATATACTCAGGCAACCGCTGAAAACAGTGCTGGTGCTAATGTGAACAAAGGTGACAAAGCAGATATTTGGAATTGGGCTGTTACTTTAGCCCTACCTGATTTAGGTAAAAAAGGTAACTTAGGCGGCATAATTTTTGGTCAACCACCTAAAGTCACAACTAATGACTTTGGTCCAGCGGTTCTCACTTCTACCAGCAACCGTCGTGAAGATAGTGATACTTCTTTTCATCTAGAGGCGCTATATCGTTACCAGGTTAATAACAACCTTTCCATTACCCCTGCCTTGATTGTCATCTTCAATCCAGAGCATAACAGTAATAACGACACCATTTATACAGGAGTCCTCCGCACTACATTTCGGTTTTAATTTATTTTCGGGACTTCCAAATAACAAAACCTGTCATTTTTCTCAAAATTAGGAAATTACATCATGACTCATAACTAGTCTGTCAACTGCTATAAATCCCCTGATTCTAATTATGAGGATTTCCCCATTCTCTATTTCTGCTATTACCAGGACTTACGCAAAATCATGAAAAAATGAACCGCAGAGGATGCAGAGGACAGAGAGAAATAAGAATTTCAGAGAGTTTTTGCGTAAGTCCTATATTACGATAAAACGCTATGGAAATATTGATTTCTGCCATTAGATTTAGCAGTATATAGTGCTTTATCTGCTGCTGTAATTAGGTCATCAGATGTAATATTGTCATTAGGAATGACACTAGTAACACCCATACTTAAAGTAATATACTGTTCTATTGGCGATTGGATATGAGGTATTTTAAAGCTAGTAATAGCTTGTTGAATCTGTTGAGCAACATTTATTGCTCCTTCTAAATTAGTATCAGGTAGAATAACAGCAAACTCTTCTCCTCCGTATCGAGCAACTAAATCTGCGGGGCGTTTAATTCCTTCAGATAGGATTTTGGCAACTTTTTGCAGACAAACATCACCAGATGGGTGTCCATAGCAGTCATTATATGGTTTAAAATAGTCTATATCACACATTATCAAAGATAAATATTTTTGCTCACGTTTTAGTCGCCACCATTCCTGGGTAATATATTGATCAAATTGACGACGATTGGCAAGTTGTGTAAGACTGTCCGTGTGAGCTAAATATTGTAATTCTTGATAAGCTGTATCTAGTTTTTGATAAAGTTGAGATTGTTGGATAGCTACTTCCAATTCTGCGGCTATTTCCGATAATAACTTAATTTCAGCTTGGACGACTGCAAACTGTTCAACGGAAGCAGGTATCTGATCCCAATCAAAGTTATCAAGATGCTTGCTAATGGTATTGGCATAGTCTATCAATAATTGACACTGATGCTCTTGGCCCCAATTGTTGAGACGTTCAATAAATAGTTCTAAGTCGCGGATAGTTAAGGTTTTTCGTAATTTATTCCAGTTAGTGTTGGCCTCTTGAGAGATTTTGATGAACAAGTCTGACACCATTACTATCTCCTCTGGTTGGAAATAAGGTGTGAGATGATGGGGACTTGATTTTTCTGTGAGATTTTTCTGATTCTCTGTAACATAAGAATCCCATTTTAACACTTTTTTCAGTGCTGTTACTAACTCACGACGGGAAACTGGCTTACGGAGAAAACCTTGACATAATGCTTGTAGTTCTATTTTGTCACTTTGTTGAGGTGAAGCAGTTAGCACAATGATGGGTATATTTTGCAGTTGTTGATTATTTTTGAGAAATTGAGATGTTTCTCTACCATCCATTTTTGGCATTCGCAAATCTAGTAAAATCAGGTCAGGATTATATATTTGAGCGAGTTGAATAGCCTGATATCCGTCGTGAGCAAAAATAAGTTGATGGGATGTATCAGCAAAATAGCTGCCAATGAGGTCGAGATTTGATTGCACATCGTCAGCGACGAGGATAATTAATGAGGGAAATTGATCTAAATTTTCATCTTCTCGGATAGTTGATTTAGTAATTGTCAGAGGATTTGATATTGCTAACTGGGAAAAGCGTAATATAAATTTGCTGCCTTTTCCCAGTTGACTTTGTAATTCAATTGTTCCTGCCATCATCTGCACTAGTCTTTGTGTAATTGTCAGTCCTAATCCTGTACCACCATACTTACGATTACTTTGACTATTGCTTTGAGTAAAAGCTCTAAAAATCTTTTCTTGATCACTAGGAGCAATACCAATTCCCGTATCTTCAACTGTAATTTCTAAACAGGTTGTTTCTCTATCATAAATATTTTGATTGCATAGATTAACTATGATTTTCACATATCCTTGATCAGTAAATTTAATAGCATTACCAACAATATTTAGCAGAATTTGTCGGAGTCGCACTTCATCAATTTGGATAATTGTGGGGAGATGATGATCAATTTCGGTTTCTAATTTTATGCCTTTGCTATTAGCTGTTTGGGAAAAGACTATTTTAATATCTTGCAATAATAAACGTAAATCTACAGGTTCAAAGTGAATTTGTAGTTTACCAGCTTCGATTTTGGAAAGATCCAGAATATCATTAATTAAGGCTAGTAAGATTTTACCACTGGAGGATATGGCTTCTATATATTCTTTAGCGGGATTATCGGTGATGGTAGAGGCTAATAGTTCAGTAAAGCCTAATACGGCATTCATAGGTGTACGAATTTCATGACTCATGTTAGCAAGAAACTCACCTTTGGCTTTATTTGCTGCTTCTGCTTCCTGTTTCGCATGAACGAGATCCGCATTTTGATTAGATAGTTCTTGACGACGGGTTTTTTCTTGTTCTAATAGTTGAGCTTGGGCGATCGCTATCCCTAATTGAGCGGCTACTGCTTCCATCATTTCAACTTCTTCTTCTGTCCAATGCCGATAGCGATCGCACTGGTGCAAACCAATTAAACCATTGGGTTTCCCTTGATAAAAGGTAGCAACGGACAACATTGATTTTAAATTTATTTGCCGACAAATTGATTCAGCACTTTCTAATAATGGATCTGCATAAACATTATCAGAAGCGATCGCTGTTTCTTGTTTTAATAACTGTTCTATATGAGGATTGCCAATAGCTGGAATGGTGACGTGCAGTTTAAAGATAGATTCATAGTTACCAGATATATATTCTGCCACTAATGGCACATTTACCACTGGTTCAGTCATATAAGAGTGAATTAAACAACGATTCACCCCAAATGCTTGGCTAATTTGTTGTACTGCTGTTTGTAAAATTTCATCAGGGTTTAATGTTTCCCGGATTTGATCTGTCAAATTTTTTAATAGTAATGCTTTATTCAATTCTTTTTGCAAAGTTATATCTGCTTGAATTCGCTCGGTAATATCTTGGCAAGTTCCATATAATCGCACCACTTTGCTATCTCTAATTTCTGCATGACCAATGGCTTCTATGTAGTTGATTTTACTATCAAATAAAGGAATTCTGAGAACTAAATGATAAGATTCACCTAGTATCATTGCCCTTTGCCAGGCTGCGTGTAATTTTTGCCGATCATCAATATGATATATCTGCAAATTCTCCTCATAATTAGGTTCTGGCAATGCTAAATCACGGTTTAAAATCTGAAATAATTCTTCTGTCCAAGTCATTTTTTGAGTAATTAAATCAAAATCCCAACTACCTATCTTGGCTACTTTTTGGGCTTTTGCTAATAAACGTTGACTTTTTCGGAGTTCTATTTCCACCTGTTTGCTTTTAGTAATATCTCGGAGAATAATAGTAAGAATAACTTCATTACCTGTATTCCATTTAGATATGGAAGCATCAGCAGGAAATTCTGTTCCATCCTTACGTAAAGCAAACAAATCACGATTCCGATAACCCATGGGTCGAGCAACATCGGCACAAGAAATAAAACGTTGAATATGCTGACAATGGACAGTAACAAATCGTTTTGGTATGAGAACATCTAAAGATTTGCCAATAATTTCTGAAGCAGTAAAACCAAAAATTCTTGTTGCCCCCTGATTAAATAGGGTAATTTTCTGGGCTGTGTCTATGCAAATAATGGCATCGTCAGCTACATCTAAAATACCAGCTAATTTAGTCTGGGTTGCCTTTAACTCAGTTTCAACTTTTTTCCTTTCAACTAATTCCGCTAATAATTGGAAATTGGTATTTTCTAACAGTGTAGTTCTTTGGTTAATTTGGAGTTCTAACTCTTGATTATTTTGGCGGACTTTTTCTAAAAGAGTAGCTTGTTGAATAGCGATCGCTATATTAACTGACAATTGCTCTAGAAACCGGATCTCTGATGGTTGCCAATTCCAGGAACTTTGGGAATGATGAGTAATTAAAAATCCCCAGATTTGATGATTTACATAAATAGGAACAACTAAATTAGCTTTGATTTGAAACTTGTCTAGAGCATTGAGATCAAAGTCACTGAAGCCAGTATGATAAATATTAGCGATCGCTTTAGGCATCATCTTCGGCATTAAACTTTGCCCAATAGATTCCAGCCAACTTTGCTCAAAACACTCATCCCAAATTGTCTGATGTAGAATTGGTTGCTCTGATTCAGTAACAGCCTCAAACAAAACTTCACCACTCCAATTTGGCTCTAATCTGTAAATAATCACTCGATCTGCTGCCAATAACTGCCGAATTTCTTGCACCGCAGTATTAAGAATTGTTTCTAAGTCTTGGGATGCTCGGATACGCAGCACCATATCCAACAAAAGTTTTTCTTGTCTTGCTTGGGAAGTTAGTTCATTAGTGTTATTTTTGATATGGTAATTTAAATCATCATTCATAAAGCTGAGGAAATATATAGCAGAATTCAGAAATAAACAGGTTTTGGCGGAATGTCTGTACAAGAAAAAAGAACAGTAATAAGGCAGTTTTGGGCAATTTTACTTTTCTACACACATTTTGGTGATCTCCCCCACTTTTTCGGCAAGTATGAATTTTGACCAAAAAGTTATCATTATTATAGTTGATTCAAGATAAATAGGACTTACGCAAAAGGCGTTGCTGATTAAGAGTATGATTTTGTTTCACGCAGAGGCGCTCCAGTCACAGAGAGGAAGTAGGGGTAATTCATGAATTACCCCTACGCAAGAATAAGGTTTTGAGTTCAATCTTGCGTAAGTCTTAATAAAAACTCTAGAAAAACATCCCCTAATTACTAGAACCTCATTTTTAATGATATGCCGCAATTAACATCAAAACAATGGATTTTAATTCAACAAAAAATAACTCCATATTTATTTTTATTGCCCGCCTTAATTATTTTAACCTTAACTGTTTTTTGGCCAGCCATACAAGCCTTTTATCTCAGTTTTACTAACTATGAAAGTATCGGAGATCCTCCCCAATGGATAGGCTTAAAAAACTTTCTGCGTTTATGGAAAGACACTGTTTTTTGGCAAACCCTAGAAAACACATTCCTTTATCTTGTGGGTGTTGTCCCAATTTTAGTATTTTTACCCTTAGTTTTAGCAATTTTAGTCAATCAAAAACTGCGGGGTATGAATTGGTTTAGAACAGCATACTATACCCCTGTTGTAATTTCTATGGTAGTAGCAGGCATAGCCTGGAAATGGTTATATGCAGAAAACGGATTACTCAACCAAATTCTCAAAACTTTAGGGATTTTTCCCGAAGGCATACCTTGGCTAACAAGTCCAGATAAAGTATTGGGAATTATCCCCATTTCTTTAGCCAGTATTATGGCTGTAACGATTTGGAAAGGCTTAGGCTACTACATGGTTATTTATTTAGCGGGATTACAATCCATTCCCGCTGACATCTACGAAGCGGCAGCTATTGATGGTTCAGATAATATTCGTAAACATTGGGATATTACCATACCCTTAATGAAACCTTATTTAGCTTTAGTAGCTGTAATTTCTGCAATTGCGGCTACTAAAGTTTTTGATGAAGTTTATATCATGACTCAAGGCGGACCACTCAACAGTTCTAAAACCATCGTTTATTATTTATATGAACAAGCATTCAGTAATTTAGAAATTAGCTATGCTTGTACAATTGGTTTGGTACTATTTCTCATCATCTTAGGTTTATCAATCTTGCGATTAGTTGTAAATCAGCAAGATGGTAATTGGTGATTTGTCAGTTGTCAGTTGTCAGTTGTCAGTTGTTAAGAAGTTTTTCCTGCTCCCCTGCTCCTCTGCTCCCCTGCTCCCCTGCTCCCCTGCTCCCCTGCTCCCCTACTCCCCTGCTCCCCTGCTCCTCTGCTCCTCTGCTCCCCTGCTCCTCTGCTCCTCTGCTCCCCTGCTCCTCTGCTCCCTGACTCCTGCTATAATTGGTCATCTCACAACTGAAATGAAGCAGTTAAAGCCACTGCTAAAGCATCGGCTGCATCATCTGGCTTGGGAATTTCATCTAAATCCAACTCCCGCATCACCGCCTCTTGCACTTCTGCCTTATCCGCCTTACCATAGTTCGTTAAAGCTTGTTTAATTTGGGGTGGGGCAAATTCCACATAAGGAAGCTTACGCTGTCCTAGAACCAACATCAGTACACCCCTGGCTTGGGCAACAACAATAGTATTGGCCATCCGATAGAAGAATAATTTTTCAATTGCCACCAAATCCGGTTGCAACTCCTCCATCACTGTGTGTAAATCGTCAAATAAAGTACACAGTCGTTGAGTCATTTCCATATCGGCAGAAGTGCGAATTACCCCAAAATCTACCATCTGCACCGTTGTCTCTTGTCCTTTAGTTTGACTTTGTTGCCAATTAATCGCCCCAAATCCGATAGTTGCTAATCCTGGATCTATTCCTAAAATGCGTTTTTTCATGAAATTCTCTGTAAAATAACCGGGTAAAAGGCAACAGGCAAAAATAAAGATAAGTATTCTGTTAATCCCTGAAATTATAAAGGAATTAATAATTCTTATAGTTTCTCCTCTAGTCTTGAAAGCAAGTAATGTAAAGTTTCTGTTAGATATTGTTTGTACCAACGTTCCCTATTAGGTATGTTCATCGGTTTTCTGAAACAAGCCATTCATTCGCTACAACTACAGTCGCACAGTCGTACTTCTCATCGGGTTAACCAATGGTTCAAATGGTTATCCCCTGGGTTGTTTGTGAAACGCTGGTTGTTTATAACTGTTGGGGGTGTTGTGTTGGCCAGTTTGGGTTTAGCTATTTGGGTGAAGCTAACTCCAATTTTCTGGATGATAGAGTTACTTAGAGGTCTTCTCGGATTCTTCGCCAATATTTTACCCAACTATATCAGCGGTCCCTTACTCCTGCTCTGTGGTGTCCTATTAGTGCTGTGGGGGCAATCCCGCACTGTCGGTTCAATTACCGAAGTGTTAAGACCAGGAGTTAATGAGGAGGATTTGATAGATGTTCTCTTAACCCATCGTCGTTTATACCGGGGACCAAAAATCGTGGTCATTGGTGGTGGGACTGGACTTTCAACTTTACTCAGAGGCTTAAAAACCTACAGTGCTAATATTACCGCTATTGTCACCGTAGCAGATGATGGTGGTTCTTCTGGCAGACTGCGCGAAGAATTTGGCGTTTTACCACCTGGAGATATCCGCAACTGTTTAGCAGCACTAGCAGATGAAGAAAAATTACTGACAGAATTATTTCAATATCGCTTTCGGGCGGGGGATGGTTTAACAGGTCACAGTTTTGGTAATTTGTTTTTAACTGCCATGACTGATATTACTGGCGATTTGGAACAGGCTGTTGCTGCTAGTTCTAAGGTATTGGCAGTGAGAGGACAGGTTTTACCCGCTACGCTTAGTGATGTCCGTCTCTGGGCAGAATTGACAGATGGCCGCCGCATTGAGGGTGAGTCTAATATTCCTAAAGCTGGGGGAAAAATTGTCAAAATTGGCTGCATTCCTGAAAATCCCCCAGCATTGCCCGCAGCTATTAAGGCAATTAAAGAAGCTGATTACATTATTATTGGTCCAGGTAGTCTTTACACTAGCTTAATTCCTAATTTGTTAGTTCAAGAAATTGCTGATGCGATCGCTGCTGTCAGTGTACCCCGCATTTATATCTGCAATATCATGACTCAACCAGGAGAAACTGATGGATATAGTGTTGCTGAACATATTCAAGCCATAGATCATGCTTGTGGTGACAGAAGGTTATTTGATGCCGTATTAGTTCATAAAAAAACACCTTCAGCCCAAGCACTTATCCGTTATGCTCAACAAAATGCCCATCCAGTTTTTTTAGATAGAGAAGCTGTTACCCAATTAGGACGACGATTAGTTCCTGCTAATATTTTATTTGAAGATGAAAATGGTGCTGTTCGCCATGATCCGCAAAAACTAGCTAAGGTTTTATTAAAATGGTACAGTGGAGCGCACCACGGCAAGTAAGAATAATTGACAATTGATAATTGACAACTAACAACTGACCAATGACTAAAATTTTCCTTCCAGACATAGAAGCAACACAGCAATTAGGAGTTACCCTTGGGGAAACTTTGGCTGCTGGTAGTGTGATTTTACTAGAAGGTGATTTAGGGGCTGGTAAAACTACCTTGGTGCAAGGCATTGGTAAAGGTTTGGGGATAATTGACTCTATTGTTAGTCCTACTTTTACTCTCATTAATGAGTATACAGAAGGACGTATCCCCCTTTATCACTTGGATTTATACCGCTTAGAACCTCAAGAAGTTACAGGTTTGAATTTAGAAAGTTACTGGGAAGGGATAGAAGTAGCACCAGGAATTGTTGCTATTGAATGGGCCCAACGAATGCCATATTTACCAGATAGTTATTTAAAGATATGTTTAAACTATGGTGAAGATGGCGATCGCCAAGCCGAAATTACCGCTGTAACAACGAACAATTGACAATTGATAATTGACAATTGACAACTGACTACGATTTTGAAAAAGTTAAAGCTTGTCCGCGAATTTGGGTATTTAGCTGTCCTTGATCATAAACAATTTCACCGCCGACAATTGTTGTCACAGGCCAACCTGTTAAATTCCAACCTTCAAAGGAACTCCAACCGCACTTACTTAAAACTTCTTCCCGTTTAACTTCACGGTAATTTTTTAAATCTACCAAGACTAAATCAGCATCATAACCAGGAGTAATTTCTCCCTTATTGGCAATACCATAAGCTACAGCTACGGCTTTAGACATCCATTGCACAACTTGGGCAACAGTACATTTTCCATCCATAGCCGCAGTTAACATTAAAGGTAAAGAAGTTTCTACACCGGGCATTCCGGAAGGAGTGTTCGGGTAAGTTTGGGCTTTTTCTGCTAAGGTGTGGGGGGCGTGGTCAGTAGCAATAAAGTCAATGATACCATCACGTAAAGCTTGCCAGAGAACTTCATTATCATGGGGCGATCGCAATGGTGGATTCATCTGTGCTAAAGTACCAATTGTTTCATAAGCACTTGTATTTAAAAGTAAATGCTGTGGTGTCACCTCTGCTGTCACCCAACTAGGTTTATCCTGACGCAGTAACTCCGCTTCCTCTGCCGTTGACATATGCAGAATATGCAACCGTCTTTGATATTTTTTAGAAAGCTTTAATGCCAATTGGGTGGCTAACAATGCAGCTTGGTTATCTTGAATTTGGGAATGAATAGCAATATCTTCAATACCCGCAAACTCCTGTTTTCGTTGATTAATTCTGGCTTGGTCTTCTGCATGAACAGCAATTAAACGGTTTCCCTGAGCAAAAATCGCCTCTAATGCCTCTTCCTGGTTCACCAACAACTGTCCGTGCATTGACCCCATAAAAATCTTAATTCCCGGTGTTGGTTGGGCAGAAAGTAAATCTGGTAAATTATCGGCCGTAGCTCCAATAAAAAAGCCATAATTAACTAAACACTTATTGGCAGCCCGTTGTAACTTGTCATCTAAAGCTGACTGGCTAATGGTTAAAGGTCTTGTATTGGGCATTTCTAGAAAGGAAGTGACTCCACCCTTAGCACAGGCACAACTAGCCGTAAACAGGTCTTCCTTATGTTCTAGACCAGGTTCACGGAAATGTACTTGGGGGTCAATGACACCAGGCAACAAAGTTAATCCTTGCGCGTCAATTTCTTGAGTAACTCCAGCAGAATCAATTTCACTGCCAACTTTGACTATTTGGCCATTAGATGTTAATACATCCCCAACCATTAACTCACCATTAGGTAAAATAATTTCAGCATGGCGAATCAGTAAACTTTGTGGAGTTGACATGGATTTAAAAGTTGTAAGTATAAAGGAACTCTTGATGGTTGATAGATAAATTCTGCATCAAGGTAAACTTAAATTGCACAAAAAAATCATCAATTTTGGTTTTGTGTTAAAAAAGGGTTATGGTCAAGCAAACCAAGAACTCTCGTGTTTAATGATATCAAGTCTTTTTGTTTAAGTCTAAACTAGTACAACAGGGTGGAATTAAAAATTAATAATTAAAAATTTACAAAGCAGACTACACAAGCCTTTTACAAATTTTTAATGGTTGGTTGACTGACTCCGTTGCGTACTAATCTCTTACAATTACTTCAGTAATTTCATGCAAAATCAAGTGTCTGATAACAACTCTAGCCAACAACCCGATAATTCCTGGTTCATAGAGCTAGGTAAAACCATTATTTTGAGCGTCTTCCTGGCTTTTGGAATTCGGACTTTCGTAGCTGAAGCCCGTTGGATTCCTACCGGTTCTATGGAACCAACCCTCCATGGTACACAAAACCAGTGGGAAGCAGATAAGATTATTGTTGATAAGTTAAAGTATAAATTTGCTAACCCACAACGGGGAGATATAGTTGTATTTTCACCTACAGAGCAGTTACGAAAAGAACAATACAACGAAGCCTTTATTAAGCGGATTGTTGGTTTACCCGGCGAGAAAATAGAACTTAAAGAGGGTAAAGTTTACATCAATAATCAACCACTAGCAGAGGACAAATATGTTTCCTCTCCTGAAAGCACCTTAGTTAATGTTTGTACCTCCGGTCCCCAGCCTCCTTTTCTAGCTCAAGCAGAAACCATTCCGCCAAATTCATATTTGGTATTAGGCGACAATCGTGGCAGCAGTTATGATGGACGCTGCTGGGGTGTTGTTCCCCGCAATAATATTATTGGTCGGGCTGTAGTTCGTTTCTGGCCACTTAATAAAGTTGGCGCTCTTGATAAATCCCCTGTCCACCCACCTGTACAGCCATGAATTCATGGCATATTTAGCAAAAATTTTGCTCTATCCAATTAAGTCATTGGATGGTGTAGAAGTGGAAAAGTCCACTATTCTTTCCAGCAGCGCACTTAGGCATGATCGTGAGTTTGCATTTGTTGACGCACAAAATAGATTTGTGAACGGTAAGCGTTATCCGCAAATCCTGATGTTACGTTCAGAGTTTTTCCTAGAACAAAGGTTGGTAAAGCTGAAGTTTCCTGGGAAAAATTCAGAACAGGTTTTTCATTTAGATGAAGAACACTCAGCAATAGCCGCAACTGTCAGCGATTTTTTGGGTTTTCCTGTGCAATTACAGCAAAATACCGCTATGGGTTTTCCTGATGATACAGATTCACCAGGAGCAACCATCATTAGTACAGCGACTTTAACAGAAGTTGCGTCCTGGTTCTCTGGTATCAGTGTTGATGAAATGCGGCGGCGAATTCGTGCCAATCTGGAAATAGATGGCGTTCCCGCTTTTTGGGAAGATAGGTTATTTGCTGCTGGTAGTGAACCAGTAGCCTTCACTGTGGGAGACGTGAAGTTTTTGGGAATCAATCCATGTCAACGTTGTGTAGTTCCTACAAGGGATTCTTACTCAGGGGAAGTTTATCCAAATTTTCAGAAAATATTTGGGCAAAAACGCCAAGCAACTATGCCAATATGGGTAAATATAGCCCAATTTAATCACTTTTATAGATTGAGTATAAATACGAGAGTTCCCGTTACAGAAGCGGAAAAAATGATTACACTAGGCAGTAAGATTGAAATTTAACAATAGGACTCCTATTTGATTTTTGAATAAAACTCCGTATACCTTGATTTATTGTTCCCTGTTCCCTGTTCCCTGTTCCCTGTTCCCTGTTCCCTAGCTCTACGAGTAAATTTAGAAACCAAACCGGATTCCTATATAAAAAATTAGTAACAAAAAAATCTAAATTTTCCTGATGACAGGCTGCAATTTCCAGTGGAATAAACGCATAATGGAAATGTGACTGATTTATTCGCCCCTTTACAATCCCTAAAACAAGGTAACTGGTTCAAGTTGATTTGCGGAGCTAGTTACCAACATCTTCCGGCGGTCAGAAGTTTAACATTAGCCTACACCTTGGCTGGTGCTGACTGTATAGATGTAGCAGCCGATTCGGCAGTTATTGCCGCTACTCAAGAAGCTTTACTAGTAGCCCAAAGTTTGGCTAAGGAAGCCCAAGAGCGAGGCTTTGCCTTTACAGGTGATTTGCCTTTATTAATGGTCAGCCTCAATGATGGAGAAGATTCCCATTTTAGAAAAGCCGAGTTTAATGCTCACGACTGTCCTAGTGATTGTCATAGACCATGTGAGAAAATTTGTCCAGCCCAAGCAATTTTATTTAACAATACCAAAGATGATATTTCCGGAGTAATTTCTGAAAAATGTTATGGCTGTGGCCGTTGCTTGCCCATCTGTCCCTATGGGATAATTTATACAAAATCTTATGTGTCAAAGCCGGGAGCGATCGCGCTCTCCACAGGTATCGCATCAACGGGAATAGATGCCGTAGAAATTCATACTCAAGTAGGGCGGTTGCCAGAATTTCAACAGTTATGGCAGGCAATCACACCTTGGGCAGATAAATTAAAGTTAGTAGCCATTAGTTGTAACGATGGTGAAGGACTAATTGATTACCTAAAAGCAATTTATGATTTGATTGTCCCCCGTCCACAGTTTTTAATTTGGCAAACTGATGGCCGTTCTATGAGTGGTGATATTGGTGATGGTACTACTATCGCCACAGTGAAATTAGGACAAAAAGTTTTGGCAGCAAATCTACCGGGATATGTGCAGTTAGCAGGCGGCACTAATAGTTACACTGTTCCTAAACTACAGGGGATGGGACTTCTCCAAGAGGCAGGGGAGCAGGGGAGCAGGGGAGCAGAGGGGAAAGAGTCCCCAGCTTTTATCTCCGGGGTTGCCTATGGTAGCTACGCCCGTGTATTGCTGTCACCCATTCTTGACCAGTTGGAAAATAAGGAGGTGATTAACACTGATAGTCAAAACAATATCCGCTTGGAAACAGAACCGGAATTACTCTGGGAATCTGTAAAACTTGCCCATTCTCTCGTTTCCCAGATTAAATCTCAGCGGTAACGCTTAAATCGCTCCAATCTTATCTCTAAAAACGTCAGTCACCCATAGAAAGCATGACGATTACAGAAGATCTCCAAAAGTTGTTAGACATTTTGCCCCAAGACCTCCAACAAAAACTAGAGAATCATCCTAAACGAGATAATTTAGTTGAGGTGGTATTGGATTTAGGCCGTCGTCCAGAAGCTCGGTTTCCCCATGCAGCAGAGTATCTGAGCGAAACACCTGTTACTCAAGCCCAGATAGATGATTGCATTCAACGAGTTGGAAATTTTGGGGGGGATAATCGGGCCGGAATTGAGCAAACTTTGCATCGGATTAGTGCCATCCGCAACCGTAGTGGTAAGATTATTGGCTTAACTTGTCGTGTCGGCAGGGCGGTATTCGGAACTATTGGCATGATCCGCGATTTGGTGGAAACTGGTAAATCAATTCTCATGCTAGGTCGTCCTGGTGTTGGTAAAACCACGGCTTTAAGGGAAATTGCCCGTGTGTTAGCGGATGACTTAAATAAGCGAGTGGTAATTATTGACACATCTAACGAAATAGCTGGAGATGGTGATGTTGCTCACCCAGCCATTGGTCGTGCTAGACGGATGCAAGTTTCTAAACCAGAATTACAACATCAAGTCATGATTGAGGCTGTGGAAAACCATATGCCAGAAGTCATAGTCATTGATGAAATTGGGACAGAACTGGAAGCTTTAGCGGCTCGTACCATTGCCGAAAGGGGTGTGCAATTGGTAGGAACTGCTCATGGTAATCAGATTGAAAACCTGATTAAAAATCCCACTCTGTCTGATTTGGTAGGTGGTATTCAGGCTGTGACGCTAGGAGATGATGAAGCTAGACGACGTGGTTCGCAAAAGACGGTTTTAGAACGTAAAGCTCCACCGACTTTTGAGATTGCTGTGGAAATGCTAGAACGGCAACGCTGGGTAGTTCATGAATGTGTAGCGGATACGGTTGATACTTTGTTACGGGGTCGTCAACCTAATCCACAAACTAGGACGGTTGATGAAAACGGCAAGGTTGGCGTTGTTAGACAGTTGGCTGTGGTCAATGGTGGCAATGGACATCTTGCTAATGTGGAAGAATCTTTCTTAGCTACTAAACCTAATGGTTGGCGTTCTTCTGGACAAATGGTGGCTTTACCGCCGTTGTCTTTAGATCGGGAAAGACCAACGGGACGCAGTGAATTTGACCGGTTGTTAGATGAATCTTTCAATTACTCAGAAAGTATTGATTTTACCAGCCGCAAACAAGCAGGTCCAAATGGAGAAGATTTACCATTGCACATTTACCCCTATGGGGTGAGTCGTCACCAACTGGAACAGGTGATTAATGTGTTAAGTTTGCCTGTGATCTTGACAAAAGACTTAGATAGTGCTGATGCTATTTTGGCTTTGCGATCGCACGTCAAGAATCACGCTAAGTTAAGACAGATGGCTAAAGCCCGTCATGTACCTATTCATGTGATCAAGTCTAGTACAATCCCTCAAATTACTCGCAGTCTCCGCCGATTACTGAATATTGATGATCCAGAACTTGGCGACGACCGCGAATTACAACTGTTATTACACAACGGTAGTGATGATGAAATGGACGCTTTGGAGGAAGCTCGACTTGCTGTGGAGCAAATTGTGATCCCTAAAGGTCAGCCTGTGGAATTACTACCCCGTTCTTCCCAAGTGCGAAAAATGCAGCATGAGTTGGTGGAACATTATCGTCTCAAATCCGATAGTTTTGGCGAAGAACCCAATCGCCGATTAAGAATTTACCCGGCGTAAGTTCTTGATGAATTTCCTCTGAAAGGATTGTTTTTAAATCTTTTCAGGGGATTTTTTTATTGTTTTTGAGTAAAAATTATAGCGTTGTTGTAAAAAATCTACATAGGGCTTGCTGATAGCTGAAGCTATAAAATTTGTCTGTGAGGGTAGGGAACAGCGAACAGATAAGAGGTTTTAGGCGATTTTACTTTTCGTTATATATGTTGGTTTTTTTCCGTTCACCTACTTACACCTTATCCCTAGCTGGTGGCACAATACCAAACTTATTTAATCCTGTATCAATATCTCTCAATAACTTAAAATTATCCTCCGGTAAAGGATAACTATTACTACTAACTAAACCCCTAATTGGCTGTTTTTCTAAAAACGAAAATGCTTGGCGAAATTGTTTTGGTTCGGCTTTAATTGGGGCATCGAAATGACAGGGAATAATCCATTGAAAATCCCAACTGGCAACTTTATCAGCCCAATTTATTGTTTCGCCCGGTGCGCGATTTAAAATCAAACTTTGTAAAATTGGGGCAACAAATAAACGCCCATTTCCTTGCAAAATATCAAAGGAACGTTGCCAATTTTCTTGCCATTGGAAGGGAAAAAACCCAAAATAAGCTTTTCTAGAACGTTCTGGGGCTTTCTGGGCATCTGTAAATATATCTTTCCATGAGGGTACATTTAATACACTCGGTTGAAAATACAAGGCAAATAATGTTACCCGTTGCCATCCTTTACGGCGGTTTGCTTGGGTATCTGCAACGATGTTAGAGGCTTTGTCTTTGGCGTGGTACAGCAAGGGGTAGGGGTCAAGTTGAACGATCGCTGGTGGGTCTGCTGGTACTGAAACTATGGTATCTGTAAGTAAGAGAGTATGCGATCGCTTGTGGAAAAAAGCCACCTCTGCAAACTTACCCAAACCTAAATCAATAGATCCCAGGATTGCATAATCAAAATCCTCAGCAAAAGGGGCTTCCTGGCTATTCTCAGGCAATATCCGAGTGCGTTTACCTGGTAAACCCAACCAACTCAAAGGCAGATTCAGCGGAAAACTCCATTGTTCAGGGGCAACAAATATCTGTGCATTGGGAAAGCGTCGCGCAAAGGGACCAACAAATACCTTATGTTCTATTCCTGATATCGTTGGCAAAATAATATACTTAATATCACCGTGTTCTGCTACCAACTCATTTACCAAACGGACACATTCTCCTGTCGGTGCGACAGGTGCATAAACCAGCAAACCGCCTTTTTCTAACTTAATCACAGTCATGCGAATTGGCACAATTACATAGAAAATTCCCTGTAATTGATCAAAAGTCCAGATTGTATCTTTAAGAACTTCTTTACGGATAGTGCGACGTTTACCATAAGGGTAAATTGGCACAACAGGCCAAAACCGCCATAAAAAATCCTGGGGATGAATTTGTTCTATGTCTTCACTTTCAACCACTCTGCGAACCTCCCCCAATACCGGATACTCAGATTTTTGTTTGCTTTGCCAATTTTTGGAGTTTAGCAAATTATGGGGATGATCAATATAAAATTCTTGATTTCTTAGAGAAATTGAGGATCTGAGTATGAGAGATTATCGTAAATTAGCTAACATGGTGAAATCCGTTCTGTGGATTTTCCTGATATTGCTATTTCTGTGAAGAGATTATTGGGAATTTAGTTTATTTCATATCCCAGCTTGAGTTAATACTTCACTTAAATCAGCAACTAAATCTAAAACTTCTGCCCATTCTGTTAAATAACCATAATCTAAATTTTCTGCTTGTAGCTTAATTATCCCCAAAACATCCCGCCATTGTTTTTCTGATTTACTTCCCTTTCCCCAGCGCAGTTTTTGTAAAATAATATCTTCTGCTGAAGCTATCCAAAACGTAGGAATTTCCTCCACATCAATTAATATTTTTCGATTCATTTGCGATATAGAAAAAGGTGAATTATCCTGAATATATATATCAGCATTAGCAATAGTTTCTGTATGGGTAATATTTAACATATTTCCATAACCACGTTGCAAATCTTCTACCGCACCTTCTGGACAATAATATCCAGATGCTTCTAAAGTTTTTACCAGTAAATCTATTTGATTTGGTTTAACTTCTATCACCAAATCTAAATCACGAGTAGAACGTGGTTCTCCATGAATAGAACTAGCAACACCTCGATTAACATAGTAATCAATATTAATTGATTCAAAAAGTTGATGTAGTTCTCCTGCTAAAGAAATTGAATCTTGAATCCACATATTTTCATCAATACCTTTTGGTTGAAAATCAGGAGTAAATTTTTCTCCTAATACAGCACAGATAAATAGATCACGAATTTCTTGTATACTTAAATTCTGATGTCGAGATTTAATTCCTATAAGACATAGTTTTTTAACTCCTCGTTCATGGCTAATGAATCTTTCTATGCGTTGTTTTAATGATAATTGTCGCCATTTTTTGAAAGAAATAAATATCAGCGTTTATATCTGTGTCTGGGCTTTGAGGTTGATAAGTAGATTTGGGAATTTTTGGGAAAAACAAGTTTGATTTTTTCAACATATACCTAATATAAATTGAAAGGAGATAAAAATAATGACATCAGGATATTTAGCAATTGTTAAAGATGGGAAAATAGAATTACTCGATTCTGTATCTATTCCAGAAGGAACAAAAGTATTTATTATTCCGATTCTACCAGAAGACAATAATACAGAAGAAAGAGAAAATTGGGAAAGTTTTTCTTTAAATAACTTAAATCAATGTTATGTAGAAAATGAACCAGAATATATATTAGAATCAATTAAAGAATATAACCCTAATTATGAAAGTAATATTATATTAACTCCTATTCCTCAAGCAAATGGAGAAATTAAAAATGTATGAACGAATGCTATAGCTGAATACTTATAAGTTTGATTTTTCTAGCATATTTTAGAATTCAATATCATATCATACTAAATGAGAATTTAAGTTTAGATATCCCACTTGAGTTTAAACGTTCTGTAATAATATTTACTACCTCAGCATAAGACATATTATCTTTTGTTCCAAATGGAATATCTGTTTTCCACTTTCCATTTAAAGTTACACTGATTTTAGAAGGTTTTAAAGTAGTTCTAGCAGAAACATAATACTTCTCTATGTAACCTTCATCTGGATTAAGTTCTACTTTGATAAAGTCTGATAAATATTCTTCTAGTAATAACCATAATACTTTATCTACTTTGACATTCAAATAAACTGCTTCATAAGGAAAGTGATCTAAACTATTTTTTTGATTTATTAAACCTTTATTACCATATATAATCTGAGAATAATGACCTGGTTTTCTTAAATCACCATACAAAAAAGGTTTAACATATATTGTCATAGTTCTATCTGAGTTATTGTCAACATAATTATTATCAGTTGGTATTCTTTCCAAATACTTGTTAACTTGATAGGAATTTATATCAATTCCTCGTTCTGTTAATAAATTTTGCAGGTATATTTTCTTAGCAGCGAGGTTAACGAGTCGAGAAGATAAGTTATTATTATTTTCTAGTTTAGGTTTTGATTCTATTGGTAATGTTTGGAATTTCTTTTGATTTATCTCTTCATTAAATAATAACTTAACTAAATCTATTTTATATGGATTTAGTCTTTTTAATGCTTGATTGCAAACTATTTCATATTCTGAATTATCTCTATCAGAGTATAGACAAATTCCAGCATCATTAAGTTTACAAGTATCTTTCAAGATATTCAGAGTATTTTCATTCATTACTCTAATATCTATTCCTGCTATTTGCATCAAATCGTAACAATCGTAACTTTGAATTTTTTTTAAAACTTCTCTATGAATCATAGAAACTTCTATTGCAAAACCATTAACTAAGAGTCTTCTCGTTAAAAATGTCCCGTATTTTTCATACTGTTTATTAGCTGGATTAAGAATCCAATTGCTTGTATAGTTAATACGCTTTTTGAAGACATTTCTTAAAAATGTGAATAATACTTTTAGTTTGTCAATTTTAACCTCTTCTAAATTTATACAAATATGTATTACACTCAAAGGTAAAACTGATTTTTGAATCCTTCTATCACTACTAAAAGATTGACATTTTGCCATAAAATTAAGATCATCTTTTCGTGGTGGTTCTACACCCAATATAAAACTATATGGTGCAATAACAACTAAAGTTTCTCGTAAAAGTGTTTCTGTAGGACGTAGTTTTTTAGTTTTAACTATTGTTCCATTCAATTGGGGATTATACTGTTCAATGCGTTGCTGTTCAATTACGTCAAGTTGAGTTTCATGAACAAACTCATAATAAATAGTAAAAACCTTTTTTCTTTGCTTTTCTAACTGATAGATTCGATGGTGACTTTTTCCAGCCCAACGACTACGTAAATTTTTTGCTAGTCCTATATACCAAATAATTGATTGATCATCAATAACATAGTATATTCCTGATTTTTCAGGTAGTTGTTCTCTGCTTTTTAGAGGTAGATTAGGCAATTTTGAAATAAATTCGTCCTTATTCATGTTTATTTCGAGTTTTATATTCTTAGAAATTTCACTTTGTCTGAAAAATATTCTGCACCATTTTTTTCTCCACCCTATCAGCAGCATTATCCAACTCTATCACCTCACCATCACTCAAAAACCATCCCAAAGCGCCAATATTTTCTTGTGATTGTTCCAAACTTTTAGCCCCAGGAATGGGAATTGTGCCTTTACTAATACACCAATTAATAGCGACTTGAGACATAGTTTTATTTCGTGTATTTGCTATTTCTCGCAAACAGCCTAAAAGCGGCTTCATTCCTGGTAATAACTGCTTACATAAAAATCCGCGAATGCCTTTAGGAAAAGTACCATTTTCCGAAAACTTCCCCGTTAATAAACCCAATCCTAAAGGACTATAAGCAATTAATGTAATTCCCAAATCATCACAAACATCTTTTAAACCTAATTCCGTCACTGGATAGGTAGATAAAAGTGAATATTGCACTTGCAAAGTTTTAATAGGTATGCCTCTTTCCTGAAATCTTTTATGTACCCATAAAAGTCGTTTTGTACCGTAATTAGATAATCCTACACCTTTAACTAAACCTTGCTCATATAAATCTGCTAAACCATC
>NZ_VILD01000004.1:15703-20286 GCF_009712085.1 Anabaena sp. UHCC 0253 | reverse complement strand
TCCTAAAGGACTATAAGCAATTAATGTAATTCCCAAATCATCACAAACATCTTTTAAACCTAATTCCGTCACTGGATAGGTAGATAAAAGTGAATATTGCACTTGCAAAGTTTTAATAGGTATGCCTCTTTCCTGAAATCTTTTATGTACCCATAAAAGTCGTTTTGTACCGTAATTAGATAATCCTACACCTTTAACTAAACCTTGCTCATATAAATCTGCTAAACCATCTAATAAACCCACTTCTTGCCAAGGTGCATAATTAGCTGTAGACCAGTGCATTTGCACCAAATCAACATTTTTGCCTAATCTTTTTGCAGAGGCATTACAAGCTGATATAATTGAGTTTCTAGTCCATCTCCAAGGATAAGCAGCTAACTTAGTAGCAATGCAAATATTCTCTTGATTTAAACCTTGATATGCTTGGGTAAATCTTCCTAAAAGTAACTCACTGCGTCCCTTTAATTTACCTGTACCGTAGGAATCACCCGTATCAAATAATGTAATCCCATTGCTGACACAGAGGTTAAATACCTCTTGTAACTGGTTATCCATACTTTCATCATATCCCCAGAGCAGTTGGTTTCCCCAAGCCCAAGTTCCGCAACCCATGAGAGGTAGATTGAGTGTGTGGTTAGTTTGCATAGTTAAGAAGTTTTATTAATTACCTATTTAACCGTTAAAAGCGATATTCGACAAATGAACTCAGATATTAGAAATATTCACGAATGGTTATTCCTCCCCACCTTACTAAGATTTGAGGGTGAGGACTTCCGCAACTGGTTGAGTTTTCGAGTTATTATTTTTGCTTTTGTTCTTCTAAATTTGGTGTATGCAGATATTTCATTTCCCAAACTTTAAGTAAAATTAAATATTCGTAAAACGCCTGCAAAGTACACCAAGTAAATCCAGCCTTACCATCTAAACATCCACCCAGAAAAAAATACATATAGATAAAGCGTATTAGTGGTCTAGCAGGTAAACGCAAAGATAAATCTTTGAGAGCGCGTCTTCGTTCTACCTCGGATTTACCGAAAAATAAATTTCTATAGTTAATTTCACCACTTGTTAACTGAGATAATGTTTCTCTAGCTTCATCTGTAGAATAACGGTTATGTTTTTCAATCCAGCGGCTTAATCCCTTCCCAGAAGTGTAATGAGGATAAGTTTCTTTCAAAAAACTGGTAGCACCATTACAAACTTCTCGTTCTGTATGGCCATAGTCTGTAAACCAAACTTTTCCATGACGGAAAAGACGTAATTGGTAGCGGGGATATTGGGTACTGTAACGAATCCAACGATTCATAAACATCACCCTTTCAGCAACATAATAGGCGATGTATTCTGGATTTTGAGAGGCTTTTTCACATTCAGCAAATAGTTCTGGTGTCATGCGCTCATCAGCTTCAAGTATATACACCCATTCATGTTTAGGTGGTATGGACTCTAACATCCAAGTTCGTTGTTTTCCATGACTTTCAAAACGATGTTGGAAGACTCGCACAGGATAACGATTAGCGATTTCTATGGTGCGATCGCTACTGCAAGAATCCACGACAATGATATCATCAGATAACAGCGCCGATTCTATACAAGCTGCAATATCTAGCTCTTCATTATAAGTCAGTATGTAAACTGAAAACATTCTGTTGGGATGATGATTTAGTTAAATTTATAATCACTATTCGATTGCGGTTCATCAATAAAAATGGCAGGAAGGATGAGGATTAATAATACCTTCTGACTGCCATATTCAAGACTGAATCTAACGTGATGACTTGCGTTTAGAACTACCTTGCAAAACACCCATACCTTTTAATCCTGTCCAACCAATGACGATATAACCAATGGACAACAATAAACTACTAATGCCAATTCGCAATTCCTTCACAGCATCATCCTGAGTTTTCTTCAACCGTTGTTCTTTTTGAGTCCGAATTTGCGTGGTTCTTTGGACTGCTAGTTGTTGAGGGTCTGTTTGCTGGGCGATAAAATCATCAAGGGCTTTCGGATTTGCTTTATACTTCTTGAGTAAATCCTTCTGCGCGGCAGGTAGCTGGGGATTGTTAAGTGCTTGATTATACTTAACATCGTCTCTGACTAATTCATTAAGTTGAGTAGATAATTGCTCTTTTAATGCAGTCCGTTGTTTTTCTACAGCCGCTTTTACCTCATTATTGCCTAATTGAGTTTGAATTTGTGCTAATTGAGCAGTTACTTGATTTTCTAACTGTCCAGATTCTTCGTTAATACGTGCTAGTGCCTGTACCTTTACTTGATTAACGTTATTCAAATGTAAAGGGAAAATAAGCAAGAATATTAGCCCTAACAGACTGGAAATGATAAAAGTTGGTAATTTCAGACTCAAAGGTGATGAACGGCCACTTTCATCAAAACTATCAACCCAGTATGCAGTCAGTATTATTCCTATCCCCACCATGGGGACAATCCCCCGCTCAACAAGATTTCTAAACAGGTTGATTTGCCAAAGTTTATCTGTGGGTTGAAAAGGAAATAATAAAAATAGAAAATCTAGACCAAAGGACAATATACAAATTATCCCCACTAATTTGAGTGAAAGGGATATATTGGAGGAAGATGCACGGTTAACCATATTTTTTCACATTGTTAATACAACAGATTAATTACCATATTCAAAGTTACTTTCATCAATTTCTCAGCAAAATCAATTAGATTGAGAGTTACTTAGTAAAACTTAATACTAGTCTGTCTGATAAAACTTGAACTTCCCATTATATTACAGTATATTTTCTAATACACAATACACTCAGGAAATAGGTAATAATTCTATCACTCACCAATCAAAAAACTAGAATTTTTGCCGCCATTTTGTCACCTGCTCGGCTAATTCCCCATCTATCCAGCAGTCAAACTGGGGATACACTGGTAAGCGTGATACTAAATTCCACCCCCCAGACTCTAAAATTATTCTCAGTTCCTGCTCCTGTAAATGAGGATAATCAGGATTTACCTCATCCTTGGGACTTATTCCCCCTAAAATCCCCTTGCGCCCTGCATCTATACAAGCAAGTAACCAATTTTCGTCTTTAATTAATTAGGGGGAATCTGAATTGTAATGTCTGCTGGTAAAATTTCCCGCGCTTTGGTGATGACTGTCGGTAGTTGATGAGGGTTGAATGGTGGTGCATTCAAGGTTTGCACTGTTCCGGGGCTGTGGGGTTGGAGAATCACCTCCTGAATGTGATGGTAACGCCTATGGGACTCGGAAATAGCGGCTAAAGTTTCCCAGCAATCATCCTCAGTTTCGCCTATTCCTAAAAGTAGCCCGGTAGTAAAGGGAATTTTTAACTCTCCTGCCCATTGTAATTGTTGCGATCGCACTTGGGGCAATTTACTCGGCGCATGACGATGGACTGTATTTAATAATTGTGGCGTTAACTGTTCCAACATCAATCCCATAGACACATTAACATTTTTGAGTTTTTGCATTTCAGCAAAGCTCAATGGTCCAGCATTGGTATGGGGTAAAAATCCCATCTCTAATGCCAATGCACACAAATCATAAATTCGTTGTAACCAATCCTCACGCCTTGCTGAATGGGGATGTACTTCACCACTCAGAATTAATATCTCACAGACATTTTGATCTTTGAGTTGTAACAAAATTTCTTCAGCTTCCCCAAGACTTAACCAGGGACTTAAACCCGGTTCTGTGCGGAAATTACAATAAGAACAGCGGTTAAAACATTCATAAGTAGGAACGATAGTGTAAGCAGGACTGTAAGTAACAATATTTTGACTAGATAGAGACATATGTAGGGGCGCAGGGCCTGCGCCCAAAAACTGTAGGTAACATAACAATATTTTGGCTAGATAGAGACATATGTAGGGGCGCAGGGCCTGCGCCCAAAAACTGTAGGTAACATAACAATATTTTGGCTAGATAGAGACATATATAGTAGCTTGCGCCCAAAAATTCAGGAGTTCACAAAAAGATTAATACTTGAAAAGCATACTACGTCTAGTTTATAGCTCTAAAAATGACTGACTTGGCAAGATTTATTAAAAAATATTACAAAACCCCTTTACAAATCGAAACATAAAGCTTAATATAAATTCATGAGGTAGAAACACCTACCAAAACATACATAACTCAAACGCAATTATAAACACATGACCACAACCTTACAACAGCGCGAAAGCGCCAACGTATGGGATCGCTTCTGCGAATTCATCACCAGCACTGATAACCGTCTATATATTGGTTGGTTCGGCGTATTGATGATCCCTACTCTACTATCTGCGATCGCTTGCTTCGTCATCGCATTTGTAGCTGCTCCTCCCGTTGACATTGACGGTATCCGCGAACCAGTTGCAGGTTCACTACTCTACGGAAACAACATCATCTCCGGTGCAGTAGTTCCTTCCTCCAACGCCATCGGTTTACACTTCTACCCAATTTGGGAAGCAGCTTCCTTAGATGAGTGGTTGTACAACGGCGGTCCTTACCAACTAGTAGTATTCCACTTCTTGATCGGCGTATTCTGCTACCTCGGTCGTGAATGGGGAACTTTCTTACCGCTTAGGAATGCGCCCTTGGA
>NZ_VILD01000004.1:5579-15070 GCF_009712085.1 Anabaena sp. UHCC 0253 | reverse complement strand
AAACTATAATTGCTCCACGCACAGGTAATAATTGCAAACGGAAAGCTGTTTTAATCAAGCATTTACACACAAAAATCTGAAATACACCGAGGTTATGACTCAGCAAGTAATTCACCCAATGGTGAAATTGCAGCGTAACGTGCAATCACTCGTAGAATCCAATATTATCAAACCCAATGATAAAATTTGGAAGATTGCCTTACTCTATGGCGATGAATGGCAACACTGGAAACAAGAGTTGCTAGATTTTGGATTCAGCACACAAGATCCAATTAGCGACTTACTAGCAGTAGAAAAGTGGGACGACGACTAAACCACTAAATAGGTAAACTATACCAGCTATATCTAATCCAGCTTGGTGCAAATTTGCCTACCTTTATCAAGGATAGTAATGATCTTGTGTTTCATTGCCCTTGCTTTTATGGTGGGTGAACTTTTGCTTCAAGTCTATTTATAGATTTAGCACAAAAATGTATTCCATTTAGTATTGAAGTATACTCAAGCATCTTGACCAAAGTAGGTAAACTTTGCACCTAACCACTAACCAGATTCTTCTAACTGGTGACTGATCTTAATGCTTGAGCTAACTCTTTTGCCGTATGATAGCGATCGCGTGGTAAAGGTTCAGTAACGCACTCAATGACCTGTCTTAATGGCTCAGTCATAGTGGGTATGCCTTTAACATCAAACCGAAAACTGCGTCCCCTTTGACGATAATACTTCAAAGGATTTTCCCCAGTTAATAAAAAAATCAGTGTTGGACCAATAGCATATAAATCAGATTGGGTTAGAGGTTGTCCCCTTTCTTGTTCAGGAGCGCAATAACCCTCAGCACCAATTCTTGTTCCTGGTTTTGTGCCAATTTCCTTGACAGCCCCAAAATCCAAAACAACAATAGTATTATTAGCACCCCGCACCATCAAATTAGCCGGTTTAATATCTCGGTGGATTAGTGGTGGTTCTTGGTGATGAAGATAATCTAGAATATCACAAGTTTGCACCATCCAAGCGATCGCCTGTTTAGGTGTCACAGGTCCAGTTAGGACAACCCGTTTTTCTAAATCTTGACCGTGAATTAATTCCATTGCCAAGTATTTCTTTCCACCTTCCACAAAAAAGTCATAGTATTTAGGTACTCCCGGATGGTGAAGATATTTAAGAATACTGGCTTCTCTCGCAAATAACTCTTGAGCTTTGGGAATTTTCGCCATATCAGCATTCATTTGCTTGAGTACCAACAATTGTGGTACACCACTAATTTCACCTGCGTCCCAAGCCAAATAGGTAGTACCCATGCCACCCTGTCCCAGAGTTCGCAATACCTGATAATGACCAATAGTTTTTTGGACCACAATTGGTTGTCCACAGTGAATACAAAAGACATTCCCCGGATCATTGCCCTCATGGGTGCAACCAGAACCGGCAGATATTGGCGTTCTTCCCTGACTAATTTCCCCACCACCTGATGGTGTAGCCGTAGTCAGTAGGGGGAGTAATTCCTGAATTTGGACTTGTAGTAAAGGTCCACCCTGAGCCAATTGCAGTAGAGAATTATCAGTCAGGGTAGATTTATTTACTAAACTGCCATTGAGGAAAGTTCCATTAGTTCCTTGACTAATTACTTCCCAAGTATAACCCGATCCATTTGTTACTAATTTCAGTTCTAAATGATACCGGGAAACTAAATTATCAGCCAAAACAACGTGATTATCCACTGCCCGACCAATGCGGACAACGGTAGAACCCTCAAAACACCACTGTTTGAGCGGTGTTTTTTCATGCTTTTCTAATAGGGTCAGAGTAATCACAATAGGTAATGGGACAAAATTAAATTCATTGCTGGAGACTCTTAACTGGGGACAGAAAAACAATCTGTGTAATTAATTCTGTATTAATACGGATAACATAAAAACTAATTTACAAACAAACCTTGTTGAGAAGGGCGGACTTTTACCCGTACTAGTATAGCTGTGATGTTGTCATGACCATTGTGTTCATTAGCCAAATCAATTAAATCTTGAAGACCTTTTTCCAAGTTACTACTAGAACTTAATAAAGGTTGGAGATGAGTTTGCCAATTAGTCTCTAGGCAATCATTATCTGATAAACCATCTGATACCAACACCAGAAGCATATCTTCATTAATATCAAAAAACTCGACATCGGGATGGATGGAATTTTCATTGCGTGGACCCAAAGCCTGAGTTAGCTGGTAGGCATCAGCCCGACCATAGGCTATAGTCGGTTCTACACCCCTAGCAATTTCTCGTTGACCAACTTCATGATCTATAGTTAATTGTTCGAGTCCTCGTTTACGAGTGAGACAATAAAGACGACTATCACCAACATGAGCAATTGCTGCCTGATTATCCTGAAGTAACAACATAACCAAAGTAGTACCCATACGCCCAATACCAGCACGAGCTTCTTTTTGATTAAGCTCATAAATAGCTTGATTGGCTAAATAAACCGCCTCTCGGATACTTTCCTTCCTCGGTAATTCTGCATCCACCCAAGTTTCTTGGAAGTATTTACGAATAGTATTCACAGCTAAGGCACTGGCTACTTCACCCCCAGCATGACCTCCCATCCCATCACAAAGAATATATACACTTTGGGCTGTAACCAAGCGATTTTTTGGTAATTCTAGCTTGTGAACTTTACTATCAATCCCGAAATAGTCTTCATTGTGATCACGTTGACGACCAACATCAGTATATCCAGCATATTCCAAACTACTTAGCTGCATGGATAGCACCATAGTTGGGATATCATCATTTCTGATCATTGTATCTTCCGTCTCATCGCTGAATTGCAATATAGTTGAGGAAGACGGAGATTTTTCTGGGGTAGATTCTGCTTCCAATAGAGATAACTGCGTTTGCCATAGCGATCGCAATTGTTCTAGAGTATTAATTTTCCCAGATTCCAAATCATCCAACATCTGCACAACAAACCCAAATTGAGTCCGCTGGGATTGTTTACACAAATTCCGCCACACTTGACCCAAACTTTTAATACTTAAAGCTTGTTCCTCATCCTGTGGGCATGGTTGGGGTATCAGCGCCGATGGTTCTATATATAACCTTTGTAATACTAAAACTTGGTCTTCATCTACTCGCAAATTTGACAACTCTAATAAACTTTGGCGACAACCCACCTTTTCTAACAACTCCCAAAGTTGAGTCATTTGATAAAACCAATATAAAATTTCCAACATAGTGATTGTGTCTTGCTGCCAGACATCAACCAACATTGGTAAATTGGATCTATCTTCCAACAAGACTACTTGTAGATCATCTTGTTGCCAAGCATCATGAATCTTGGGTATGGCTGGGTGCATTTCCACCTGCAATTCTAGATAAGCCTTTGCTAAATCAGGAATTGTCTGTGTAGCTATCTTGGTTTCATGCCCCAAGCTGGCTTCAATCAGTGATACTTGGTAAGGTTGGCAATCTAAAACTCGCATTGTCAGCGATTTATTAGCTGCAATAATTTCTGGATTTGGTAAAGATTCTAACAAGCGATAACGCTGCTGTGAATCTAAATAAGAATCTAAAGCCAACTTTAAGAATGGGCTAGTATCAGTAATACCAACCACGGGATTTTCTGAGTTTGGCGTTAATTCACCAGTTTCCTCAATAGCAGAAACAGCCGATGTGACTTGGGTAATCATAGCCCACCAAATCGTGCCACATTCCGCACCACATTTATGACAATGTTGTGCATTTATAGCTACATCAACACCGCATTCAGGGCAGACTTGATGAGCTAGGGATGTACCACAGCTTTGACAGAACTTATTACTATTAGGGTTTTCAAATTTACACTGGGGGCAAATCAGCATAGTGGAAGTTCCGATACTTTTTTGCTAAGGTGCTTCTAGCCATTAACATCCAAATTCCACAATTAGCTGACCCAGCCTACAGTAGACTTACATTCATATTGTGGTTTGAAGAGGAAATTAAGTGGCATTCTTAAAAAATTAATCGCGGCATTTGTAATTTTATGCGACTAACAACTGAATATTACAGCATCTAAAACTAGTTTTCCGGTGATTGATTTAGTTTTGTGAGTTCTAAGGGAGTTAGTTCTCGCCATTGTCCCGGAGCTAAATCATGTAATTGAATATGAGCAATACTCACCCTGATTAACCGCAAAGTCGGAAAACCCACAGCCGCCGTCATGCGACGGACTTGGCGGTTTTTCCCCTCAGTTAGAGTCATTTCTAGCCAAGCAGTGGGAATACTTTTACGATATCGAATGGGGGGAATGCGATCGCCTAAGCAGCTACAGGAATCACCTACAAATGGTTCTTCTAAGAATAACCTAACTTGGGCAGGACGAGTCCGATAATCTTGAATTGCTACCCCAGTTTGCAGCCTATTAATAGCATCAACATCAGGAATACGTTCCACTTGTACCCAATAAGTCCGTTGATGACCAAAACGCGGATGAGCAAGACGGTGCTGTAATTTACCATCATTTGTTAATAACAGCAATCCTTCACTATCCCAATCCAAACGCCCTACAGGATAGACATTAGGAACATCTATATATTCTTTGAGCGTAATATGTTTCGGACTTTCCTGAGTAAATTGACTTAGAACTCCATAGGGTTTGTGAAAAATGATGTACCGATTAGTCATAAAAATAAATACGCAGTTATATTGAACACTAGAATATAAACAAGTCAGGAATCAAAATTAATAAAAATCAATGATACCAATTAGCAAAATTAGCCGCAGATCCTTTTTATTTCTAAGTGGAGCAACCTTAGCACAAGGATTAACACTAACATTACCTAGTTATGCTCAAGCTGTACAGGTTAAAAAAAGTCGAATTAATGGCATTCCTTTTTATCAAACCATAGTTGACCTCACAGACCCAAAAACCTTGATTACAATTGGTTTAGCCAAAAATGCTACCTTTGCTAACACAATTCAAAAAACCAGTGGTGATGAAGACTTTAACAAATTAGTTGCCCGTTATCGCGCTACCGTCGTCGCTAACGGCACATTTTTCGCAAAAAATTCCCAAAAAACAGTTATGGGTAACATGGTAGCAGCCGGGAAATTTGTTAAATACAGTCGTTGGGAAAACTTTGGCACTACCTTGGGTTTACGAATTGGTAACAAACCAGAAATGGTAACAGCCAGAGTAGACGGCAAACCCGAATGGGATCAACATTGGTTTTCTCTAACTTGTGGACCAAGACTATTGCGACAAGGGAAAGTTTGGTTAAACCCCAAAATTGAAGGTTTTAAAGATCCCAATGTTTTAGGCAATAGCGCACGGACAGCCATTGGTTTTACCAAAGATGGGACAAAGTTGATTTTAGTCAACTTTGAAATTAACCTCTCCTTACAAAAAGAAGCACAAGCCATGAAAGCAATAGGTTGTTACGAAGCTATGAACTTAGATGGTGGAGCATCTAGAGCCTTAGCCAGTAAAGGTAATATCTTAGTTCCCGCAGGTAGACCTTTAACCAATGTCATTGTCATTTATGATGGCACTAATCCCGCCCCCACAGCCCTCCAACAAGCATGGCAAAAGTTTCAAAAAGGAGAACGTCCTTCTTCGTAAATAATTGATAATTGACAATTACCAAGCCTCTTATTACGGATCAAGGGGTATAATTTTTAATTTTTAATTTCTAATTTTTAATTCCCCATGGGGTTTGACGGCAAATACGACTATAAAGTTACGGTTCACCCCAATTCCTGAAAGTATTAATTCTCATACATTAGTCAATGTGAAAGCACATTAATCCATGAAACCACTAGACATAATTTATAAAATTCACCGTTCCCCTAACGGTTCGGTAAACCACCCTTCATGGAATGGCTACCACTGAGTTTATATGATATTAGCCTAGTTGGGGATTTTATTCCCAGCAAAGCCTAACCCAACTGATTGTTATTAGCAGAGCAGTTAGTTAATGCAATTTTATATTCTCTCTGATTCATTTAGTAATTTTATACGGAGTAAACACCCAAAATGGCAAAAGTAGTTGGAATTGATTTAGGGACAACAAACTCCTGTGTAGCAGTAATGGAAGGTGGTAAACCCACAGTTATTGCTAATGCGGAAGGTTTTCGGACAACACCCTCAGTAGTTGCGTTTGCCAAAAATGGCGACAATTTAGTAGGTCAAATCGCTAAACGCCAAGCGGTGATGAACCCCGAAAATACTTTTTATTCTGTAAAACGCTTTATCGGTCGTCGTTTCGACGAAGTTACCAATGAAGCTACAGAAGTTTCTTATAAAGTTCTCAGTAGTGGCGGTAACGTTAAGGTAGATTCTCCAGGTGCTGGTAAGCAATTTGCTCCTGAAGAAATTTCTGCGAAAGTTCTCCGCAAATTAGTTGAAGATGCTAGTAAATATCTGGGTGAAACCGTTACCCAAGCAGTAATTACCGTTCCTGCTTACTTCAACGATTCCCAACGTCAAGCCACAAAGGACGCGGGAAAAATCGCTGGTATTGACGTTCTCCGAATTATCAACGAACCTACTGCTGCTTCCTTAGCCTACGGTTTTGATAAAAAGAGCAACGAAACTATCCTAGTATTTGACTTGGGTGGTGGTACTTTCGATGTATCCGTTCTGGAAGTTGGTGATGGTGTATTTGAAGTATTATCAACATCTGGTGATACACACCTTGGTGGTGACGACTTTGATAAAAAAATAGTTGATTTCTTAGCTGAAAAGTTCAAAAAAGACGAAGGTATTGACCTGCGTAAAGATAAACAAGCTTTACAACGTCTGACTGAAGCCGCAGAAAAAGCCAAAATCGAACTTTCTAGTGTCACCCAAGCAGAAATTAACCTCCCATTTATCACTGCTACCCAAGATGGTCCCAAGCATTTAGACACAACTTTAACTCGCGCCACCTTTGAAGAACTCTGCTCTGATTTAATTGACCGTTGCCGCATCCCTGTAGAAGATGCCCTGAAAGGTGCGAAATTAAATAAGACCAATATTGATGAAGTTGTTCTCGTTGGTGGTTCTACTCGGATTCCCGCAGTTCAAGATGTGGTAAAGCGGGTGTTAGGTAAAGATCCTAACCAAAGCGTTAACCCTGATGAAGTGGTAGCTGTTGGTGCTGCTATTCAAGCAGGTGTTTTGGCTGGTGATGTTACAGGTATCTTGTTGTTAGACGTAACACCATTGTCCTTGGGTGTAGAAACCTTGGGTGGTGTCATGACTAAGATTATTCCTCGCAACACCACAATTCCTACCAAAAAATCAGAAGTGTTCTCTACTGCTGTAGATGGACAAACCAATGTGGAAATTCACGTTCTCCAAGGTGAGAGAGAATTTGCCAATGATAATAAGAGTTTAGGAACTTTCCGTTTGGATGGTATTCCTCCTGCTCCCCGTGGTGTTCCTCAAATTGAAGTTACCTTTGATATTGACGCTAACGGTATTCTCAACGTGACTGCGAAGGATAAGGGTACTGGTAAGGAACAATCTATTAGTATCACTGGTGCTTCTACGCTCGATAAGAATGATGTAGACCGGATGGTTAGAGAAGCTGAACAAAATGCTTCTTCTGATAAAGAACGTCGTGAGAAAATTGAACGCAAAAACCAAGCTGATTCTTTAGCATATCAAGCTGAGAAGCAGTTAGAAGAGTTGGGTGATAAAGTCCCTGCTGCTGATAAGACTAAGGTTGAGGGTTTAGTTAAGGAAGTCAGAGAAGCAGTTGCTAAAGAAGATGATGATCAAATCCAGAAGTTGATGCCAGAACTGCAACAAGCTCTGTTTGCTATTGGTAGCAATATCTATCAACAAGCTGGTGGTGATGCTGGTGCTGCTGGTCCAGAAACTCCTGGCGCTGGTTCTCCTCCTCCTTCTGGTGGTGGTGATGATGTCATTGATGCCGATTTTACTGAAAGCAAGTAGTAATAAATTCTCATCAAGGGCGGTAAAATCCCGCCCCTACGCAAAAAAAATACCCACCCAGATAAATGACTGGATGGGTATTTTTTATGGTAGTTAAATTATTTATTGCAAGATACTTCTTCCTTATCAACTTTATCTTAACAAATTTAAAAGCAAATGTCAACCCTCTTAATCTCCTATTTTAGAGATTTTGCCATTCTTCTAAACTTAATTTAGCTTGATGAATTACAATAGCGTGTAATGTGCCAATCGGAATATCTTTACTGTGCATTGGTAATACAACCATTCTGCCATCGGAATGTTCTAAAACTAAATGGCTACCTTTTTGATGATTTTCGATAAATCCGGCTTTCTTTAATTTGCGTAATGCTTTTTTAGGAGTAATAGCAGATAATTTATCGCTCATGAAACTAACTCGACAATTAGAACTGTTCCAGAATTTTTCTTGATTTTGGGAATAGGTAAACCTTGTTTTTCTAATGCTTCTAAATAAGCTAATACTGCTTCAGTAACATTCTTTTCTGCTTCAGCAAAATCTTGACCAAAAGAAGAAATATAATTGAGTTGGGGTATGGTAGCAATGACCATATTGCTATCAATATCAAAACTGTATTCTACGGGAAACTCTAGTCTATCCATGATAATATTACTCTTTTATCTGGGTTGAATTGAATTATAACTTAATCATATCATTGATTTAATTGGTGGGAATAAGTTCAATTTTTTTGTAGAAACATAAATGAATGGGTATTTTTTGTAAGAACAAGATCAGGCTGAGTCAATGTTCAAGAACTGCTTTTTTTACTTTTTTTCATATTCTTTTTCAAACGCCCTAAGTCACTTTTTAATAAAAGTCTTCGTGGATGCTTAGGATCTAAAAAATGATTAAAGATAGATAATGCTTCCTCATAATTTGCGACTGCTTCAGGAAATTGTTGACATTTTTCATAAAGTCTTCCTAGTGTCCAAATACGATTAGCATAGGATTGATTTCGAGTTTCTTGACGTTGGCGTTGAATATCTTTCCATCTTTCTAATAATGGAATGGCTTCTGAATACCGTTCTTTATTTCGATAAAGTTCCGCTAAATTATTGAGACTCATAGCAGTATGAGGATGATTTTCTTCTAATTGCTCTTCACTAATTTTCAGGGCGCGAAGATAGAGAGATTCTGCCTCCTCATATTGTCCTTTATTTTGATAAACTAGAGCTAAATTATTTAAACTAGCACCAGTATGAGGATGATTTTCTCCTAATTGCTCTTCACTAATTTTCAGGGCGCGAAGATAGAGGAATTTTGCCTCCTCATATCGTCCTATATTTCGATAAAGTCCCGCTAAATTATTGAGACTAGTTGCAGTATCAGGATGATTTTCTCCTAATTGCTCTTCATAAATTTTCAGGGCGCGAAGAAAGAGGAATTCTGCCTCCTCATACCGTTCTTTATTTCGATAAAGTCCCGCTAAATTATTGAGACTAGTTGCAGTATCAGGATGATTTTCTCCTAATTGCTCTTCACTAATTTTAAGGCGCGAAGAAGAGGGATTCTGCCTCCTCATATCGTCCTATATTTCGATAAAGTT
>NZ_VILD01000004.1:0-5554 GCF_009712085.1 Anabaena sp. UHCC 0253 | reverse complement strand
CTTCACTAATTTTTAAGGCGCGAAGAAAGAGGGATTCTGCCTCCTCATATCGTCCTATATTTCGATAAAGTTCCGCTAAATTATTGAGACTAGTTGCAGTATCAGGATGATTTTCTCCTAATTGATCCTCACGAATTTTCAGGGCGCGAAGAAAGAGGGATTCTGCCTCCTCATATCGTCCTTTATCTTCATAAAGTAACCCTAAATTATTGAGACTAGTAGCCGTGTCAGGATGATTTTCTCCTAACTGCTCTTCCCAAATGTTCAGGGCGCAAAGAAAGAGGGATTCTGCCTCCTCGTATCGTCCCGCATTTCGATAAAGTTCCGCTAAATTATTGAGACTAGTAGCCGTGTCAGGATGATTTTCTTCTAATTGCTCTTCATAAATGTTCAGGGCGCGAAGATAGAGGAATTCTGCCTTCTCATATCGTCCTTTATTTTGATAAAGTGCCGCTAAATTATTGAGCCTATTAGCAGTATGAGGATGATTTCCTCCTAATTGCTCTTCACTAATTTTCAGGGCGCGAAGAAAGAGGGATTCTGCCTCCTCATATCGTCCTTTAATTTGATAAAGTCCCGCTAAATTATTGAGACTAACAGCAGTATCAGGATGATTTTCTCCTAATTGCTCTTCACTAATTGAGAGCGCTTTTTTATAAAAATCAACTGCACTGGCATAATCACCCTGATCTTTCTTAAGATTACCAATATCTCGTAACAAGGTCGTAATATAACGCGGGTTTTTCAGGTTTATCTCTTGGTAAAGAGTTTCCGCACGACTCAAAAATGACTCGGCTTTTACAGAATGCCCAGAACGCATTTCGATCAGTCCCTGTAAATGGAGGGAAAATCCTTTTCCAAAGGTATCTAATCTGCCAGCTATTTCATATTCTAAAAAGCTTTGAACCGCAGCTTGCATCCGCTCAATTTGATGATAAGTCCACCAATTAATACCTCTATCCAATAATCTTCCAGTCTGAGCCTTGCCTTCATTGAGAATCTCGTGATAACAAAATTCCACATCTTCTTCTGATGACATTTTTTCAGCAAAAAAATAATCAGCAGCTCGTTGGGATAGACTCAGAAATTCATCTTTATCCTGCTGCCAAAGTTGATTTAATAACACATTTCGCGTTAGTTCATGGATGTTGTATCCCTGTTTGGGAAATTTTTCAACAAAGGTTAACGCTGTTAAATTTTCATACAATTTCTCCGCTTGTTCTGCTAACTCTGGTCTTAATGCCGCCAAAATATTAGCATCAAAAAAATGGGGAATTGCCGCTGCCCAGAGTATGGATACTAATTCATCAGACATCTGACTCATTTGTAATTCCAGCAAAATCCATTGCCGTTCTGTCTCTGTCTCGGCTTGCTGAACTCGTTTTAGTATCTCTTCAATACTGACCACTGTTTATCACTGCTAATAACATTTCATGAACACTTTTAGGATGACCTTTAAGCCCAATTAAGATCGGTTTAATCGCATGATCAGGTAAATCTGAACAAAACTCGCACCATGCCTTTAAATCATCAATTGGAGTCAGTTTAAAATGTTCACATTCATGACCCCAAACTGAATTATTTATATTAGGAATTATCTGCCCAGCAATAACTATTACAACATTTTTTAAACGTCGTTCAACAGTTCTTAACCATGTGCTTTCAATCCAATCCTGTAATGATTTACTAGCCATTTGGTAAGTATCAAGTGTAATTACTATTTGATGCTCAAATTTTTCTAAATCATGAAAAAAAGCATCATGTAACTGCCGTAAACGATGCTCCTGCGCTTGTGGATCAATACTAGTACCGTTAATTGCTATGGAAATTTTGTCTGCTGCAATATCATTTTCAGAAAAATCAACACTTCCTTGTATAAAGGTTCTAAGCTGTTTTACAAAAGTTGGAAATTGCTCCCGTCCCAAATCATTCACAACTTCCGACAAAAATGCGGCAATACTATCTAGTCCTTTACAATCAAACGGCACATATTTCACTTCATCTGGGCATTGTTGTCGAAATCGGCTAAGAAGAGACGTTTTCCCCATGCCTGATTCTCCTTCAATGAGCATAATGCGGCAATAATGGTCGCCCTGTGCCATTTTTAGAAATGTTTCAAGTTCCTTTGTCCGGTTCGCTAATTTACGCAGTTTTGCCATTGATCCAGCGGTTACGAGTTATCTTTGTCGGTGGAATCCTTCAATGGTTCATCATAACCCAATTCCGCTTTCTGCTTACCGTCAACATCGTTTTCCAAAAAATCAGCGTCTCGCATTCGATATTCACCCTCACCCCGGAGTTTATTGCCCTTAAACACGACATTTACTGGTGGATCATCCTGTACTGGCTCATTTGCCTTGGCTTTAACCTTCATCGTGCCTTTTCTTCCATTCACAGAAAGGTCTGTTAGGCGATCGCGGAGAAGATAAACGATCACAATTAAAAAGACTGCAATAATTATTGCGATGATGACAGTTGCATCCATACTTAACTTCCACCTCACTCTTGCTGAAAAACTATCAATAAGTCATTAAGATTATCATATTTTTCAGGCGTTAGAATGAATACTAAATATAAAGATTCGTCTATCTGCCAAAGATAAAAAATTATTGAGAATCCTTGTTTGCAGTTGAAATAGCGATCGCCTACGCTGGGGCATAAGCCCGGCGGCTAGATGGCTTATTTTTACCTAACCCAGAGTACCCACAAGACCCGATTTATTTTGTGGAAGCATGAAGAAAACTATTTTAGTGTCTAGATAGCGAGTAAGATGACTGGATTACGACAGTGATTTTACGTAAAAAATACCCATCTAGATCAATAACTAGGCGGGTATTTTTAATGATAATTAATTTGTTGTCTGAATGTTTTTAGCGCAAAACTTTAACTTTTGACCAAACACCATTTTCATCTTCATCAAATTGCTTATGAACTTCATCCCATGCCATTTGTTCAGATGTGAGTTCGTCCATATTTTCATTCAGTGCAGTATTATAACGCTGAATAAATATGCGTTGCGCTTCTTCTGATAAATGAGTCCGAACTTCCGGGGCTAAATCTTCAGGACTGTTGCATCTTCCAGGACAAGGGTGAGGTAGTGTTTTTTCAATTGTGTTAATTTCTTCACCACCTGAACTTTCCAGGATTAAGTGGAATTCCCCAGAGCGATCGCTCGGTACTTCTACCATCACTAAGAATTCACCAGCTTCTAAGCGGGTTTGATAGAGTGTAGCTTTGTCCTCTGGCATTCCTAAAGCAGTGAAAACTGATACCAAACCTGCACCAGCACTACCAGCGATCGCTCCACTTGCAGCCCCTAATAATATAGCTCCAATCGGACCTGCTGCCACAATTGGACCAACAAAAGGAATAAACAATACACCTACACCAGTGAGCAAACTGAGGAATGAACCAAACAAAGAACCAAAAATTGCTCCTGTTCTCAAACCTCCGAGAATTACATCTCGCTTCGTAATAAAACCAGAAATTCGCGTTTCTGACTGGAAATTTCTTCCCATTACCGAAATATGATCTTTCGGTACACCTCTATCTAATAAACGCCGAATTACATTATCAATTTGCTTCTGTTCTTTAAATACAGCCGAGATGGTACGCTCTGCTTGATATCCTTCTGGCACTTGTTTACTCCTAATATTTTATGTTGACAATTTTTTAACTAAACACCCACGGGGACTTTAGTTTCTGCTGATTGTTTTTGACCATTTGGTTCTAATGCTTCTCCTTCAATAAATGAGCGCAGCATCCAAGCCATTTCTTCATGTTTTTCCATCAATTCAGTTAAGAAATCCGCAGAACCTTGATCATGAAACTCTTCACTACACTGATCTAAGTGCGCTCTTAAATTGCGAATAATCTGCTCATGATCTTCCACTAATTGAATTACCATCCCCGTTGCTGTGGGAATTTCTCCGCTATGTTCTTGGAGAGTAGCCAGACTCAGAAATCCTTCCATTGTGCCAGTGGGATAACACCCCAAAGTCCGAATTCTTTCAGCTATTTTATCAATATTTTCTGTCAGTTCTTCATAGTGTTCTTCCCAAAGTTCATGCAAACTACGGAACTGAGGACCAACAACATCCCAGTGATATTTTTTCGTTTTTACTAGCAGCACATAGGAATCTGCTAAATCTTGATTTAACAAATTGATTACACCGTGACGCTGTTCTTCTGTCAAACCAATGTTTATTTTATGTATTGTCATGATTCTTTCATCTCAATTAGCACGTAAATACCTTAAATCTACGTTCTCAAAATATCAGCATGATCCACATCAGTTAAAAGTAAGATTAACGTTTCATGATTTCTCCATCTTTAGGAAGATGTATTGATAATTAATGATTTAATTCAGATCCCCAAATTCTTAAATAATTCGGGGATATTGTAGTTATAGTTTATAAAGGATATTTACTTCTTGTTCCCTGTAATTTTTTCCAAAAAGCCTTCTACTTCCTCTGGCACTGAAGTTGCATTTTGGGAATTTTCGGGAGTCTTCATTTTTTCAATGTCAGCATCTCCCTGAACTTCATTAAGTCCTCTTTTTGTTTTTTCTTGAGTTTCTTTCAGTCCCAATGGTGGAACTTGAGCCGCTTCATCAGTTAGGCGTTGAGTCTCTGATAGTTTTGCCGTTCCCTCTGTAGGTTTACTTTGATAACTACTGATAGCTAAAGCCGGAAAAGCATTAAATAAAAATATGAAAGCACAGGCAAAAGCCACTATTATGAATCTGGATGCTAACTGCAATCTAGACTTAATAAAATCAAGAATGTTCATTTTATATTTTTAGGGTTGTTTCGTGTTTCCATAATAAATATTAATTAAATAAAATATTTTTTTAATCAATCTTATGGGAGAATTAAACTTAATCTACTTAATCTAAAACTAAACTCAAAATACTTCTCTAGATAGATAACAAGTATCCGCTCAATAAGTAGGGGTAGGGGAGAAAAATAAGATAAGTAAGGGACATAGAATATAATAAAATATAAGACATGACGCAAAAACAGGATTCGAGTAAGAAATCAGGAGAAGAAATACTGCAAACCATCGAGCCAAAAGGGATTGCAGACGAATCAATGCGTCGGACAGTAGAAATATTACTCAACTTAATAGAGCAATTACAAGCAGAAGTTAAAGAATTACGAGCAGAAAATCAACAGTTAAAAGATGAAAATAACCGTCTGAAAGGAGAACAAGGTAAGCCAGACATCAAAGCCAATAAGAAAGAGTTGACCAATAATCATTCATCATAAAAAGAGCGAAAAGCTCCAAAAAAGCACAGCAAAAGCAGTAAGAACGGGACGATTAAAATAGATAGAGAACAAATACTGGAATATCCACAAGACAAACTACCAGCAGACGCAGAGTTTAAAGGGTATCAAGAAGTAATCATCCAAGACATCATCCTGAAAACAGACAACGTACTATTTCGGAAAGATAAATCTAACTCACCCTCAGCAGGAAAAACCTATTTAGCCGAACTGGCCCAGTGGCACAAACTCTGGTTTGTGATGATGCTCCTCAGTTCAAGCTCCTG
>NZ_VILD01000003.1:743339-821962 GCF_009712085.1 Anabaena sp. UHCC 0253 | reverse complement strand
TCAATAAAATCACAAATAAACCGACAATGAGGTGGGGTATTTCAGATGTTTCAGGCTGTACATTTGGTAATCATAAATGGACAAAAACAAATGAGCAATTTAACGGAGGAACGTGAAAAGATTGTCAGGTATTTAGGAAGGAGTTGTAGTAAATATTATCTAATTATTTGATGAGAGTTTATTAGACCAAAAAAGATGTAGATAGTGATCGATAAAATTAGTAAATAGAAATTTTTAGCAAAGAGTGAAAATATTTTTTGCTGTAATTGTCATGTTTATTTAAGCCGAAATGACTATTTTAATTGAGAGAGAGAATCTATTTTAAAACCTAGCGAAATTAATTTCGGTAATATTCTCTATTTTTTGGTAGATAAAGTTAAACTCAACCAGAAAAATTAGGTAAATAAAATTTTCCTGGCTGGGATTTTTCAAAAATATCAATAATCTGAGTTACATCTGCGGAATGTGGGTTTCTAGTAATGCTTGGGCTTATAATCAAACTCAACTTGACCTTCTCAAAAGTGGTGTTGAACAATGGAATAATTGGAATTTACACGGTGGGAGAGGAAGCCAAGATATTGACTTAACTGGAGCAGATTTGAGTGGTTTAAACCTAACTGATGCTTTTTTACGCTTCTCAGACCTGAGTGGAGCAAATTTAGCTGGTACTAACCTACATGATGCCGATCTCATTAGTGTTAAATTAAATAATGCTAATTTGACTGGAGCAGACTTGACCGAGGCATCTTTTTCCGATACAGACTTCGGTGGAGCAAACCTAACTGGGGCAAATCTAAGTGGATACCACTATGTAAATGATTTTATCAATTTTCAAGGCGCAAACTTGACTGATGCTAACTTGGATAGTAGGGATCTGAACGGATGTGATTCAAGTATATATACATCTGACAGATATGACAGATATGACAGATATGACAGATATGACAGCTTCAACAAATACAGATGCGAAACCCATTACCCAGGGCAGAAAATAGGAGTTAGTTTCTATCAAGCAATTTACAATGAAAATACTCAATTTCCCTCTTCAGTAAATCCAGAACTTGCTGTTGCCAAAGAACCAAAAAATCCAACCTGTGATAGCCCTTACAACCGCTATGATCCAGAATGCTATCCCAATTAGAACTTGCCTATTAACAGGAAAACCCGAATATTTGGTATAATTTTCCAGAGTTGTTAGGCAAAGCCGTAACGCACCATTAATCAAGTTTAGGGTGCGTTACGCTGTCGCTATTTCAAAAATCAGATATTAGTCCTATATGATTCTCGTAATTTCCATTATTGAGATGATAACGAACAACTGACAACGAACAACTGACAACTGACAACTGACAACTGACTAATTACATTGTTAGTTGCGACCAAGTTTTTTGACCAACTATACCATCTGTTGATAAACGCCGACGATTTTGAAAAGCTTTGACAGCAGTTTCGGTAATTGGTCCAAAAACACCATCAATAGTGATTCCATAACCATTAGAAACTAAAAGTTTTTGTAAAACTCTCACCGATGTACCTGAACTACCAAAAGCAATCAGGGGCAAAGGTCTGGCTTGAATTCTGGAATATCTGGTTGACAACTGAACACCCTTTCTAGTGGTCATAGGAATATTACCGGCATCAGCTAATTCAAAAGAATGGGTTGACATCTGTTTTTTGGCAATTTGCTCAAAAATTTGGTTTCGTCGAAATGAGAGAACAGAAAGATGAGTTGGGGAAGTTTCACTTATGTCTATAAATTCAGGTGGTGTAATTTGATCATAAGCAACTAACTTATTTAATTGACGATTTGCTAACTGGGCAACATTTTCTAATTTAAAAAGTTCCTGTTGGGGAAAATGGGGTATATTTAGTTGTTTTGGACTAAATACACCCATCATCAGCAGTCCGATTTCAGTCATTGTATTTTATAGCCATTCTGTTGATTCGTGATAGCTTACAAAACAAGGGAACAGGGAACAGGGAACAGATAAGAAACGCTCATTTGGACCAGTTTAAAACTCAGTCAAAAAAAGATGTTTTTAAAAGATGCGTGGCGTAAGCCATAGTGTTCCCTGTTCCCTCTGAATGAAAAACAATCACTATTTTGAAATATTAAAAAATAACGTAGTTTATACCAACTTTTGATATGACAACACACTATTAAGATGGGCAAAATGTCCATCCCACAAGATATTCAGTCAATCTGATTATGCACAGTAGATGTGTTTTAGCTTACTGCTAACTAGCCAGTGGGTTAATGACAAGTAAAGATACTAAAAAAATCTATAGGTTGATATCAAAAGAATGATCTAATTTGAGACTATAAGAATTATTAATTATATTCATCTGTCTTAAGGGAGTTCAAATTATTAAAAAAATATTCAATAGACATCAGATAATAAATCATGTAAATCTGAGAAAGAAAAGGGTAAAGGTTTTTTCTTGCACTTTTTCCCTTTCCCCTTTAACCGACAAGCATTGCATTCAAAACTGTTCCCGGTTGTATCAACCATGTGAGATACAATTAATTAACCCATAGCATTGCCAACTGGGTGGAAGTAGAAGGCAAAACCCAAGACAGTATAAGCTGCTAAGAGTAATGTCCCCTCTAACCAATTAGATTTACCATCAGAACTAATGCTATTAGCGATTAAAACTGAGACAGCAACAGCTACTAATTCAAAAGGGTTAAAATCTAAATCCATTGGTTGACCAATTACCCAGCCAGCAATAACTAAAACTGGGGCAACAAATAGGGCAATTTGCATACTTGAACCCACAGCGACAGACATAGCCAGATCCATTTTATTTTTCATGGCTACGGTGACTGCGGTGGCGTGTTCAGCAGCGTTACCGATAATGGGAACTACAATTACCCCGGTAAATAGCGCGCTTAAACCTAGTTTAGATGTAGCCACCTCCAAAGAATCAACTAGCAATTCTGATTCAAAGGCAACTAACAGGGTACAAACTAAAAGTACACCACTCCACAACCAAACATTTGGTGTTTCATGGGAGACTTCTTCTACATCTGTTGTTTCTGTTGCTTCTGCTGTATCTACGATCTCTGCTACACCAACTTCATACAAATAGGCATGAGTTTTCATAGAAAATAGCAGTGTTAAGCCATAAACCAGAATTAAGACTATAGCTACAGCTAGGGAAAGATTCTGCACGGTTGTTTCGCTAATACCAATGGAGGTATAGTTCATAGCCGTTGGTAACAAAATGGCAATCACTGCCAAGTTCATGGAAGAAGCATTTACCCGCGCTACGACTGACTCAAATGTTTGTTCTTTATAACGGATTCCGCCTAATAACATGGATAAACCCATGACTAGGAGTAAGTTACTGATAATTGATCCAGTAATACTAGCTTTGACAACCTCAATTAAGCCTGCATTCAGGGCAACTAAGGCAATAATCAATTCTGTAGCATTGCCAAAAGTCGCGTTTAAAAATCCGCCCAGGATTGGACCGACAACTACGGCTATTTCTTCGGTAGCTGTACCCATCCAAGCTGCTAAGGGCAGTATGGCTAATCCAGCAGTAATAAAAACTATCAAGTCTCCCCATTCTAAAAAATGGGCTGCGAGAGATATGGGTATAAACAGCAGCAGAACTGTGAAAATAATGTTCTTGATTGACATTTTTACCTTTAGTTCAGGGGATTTTGCACAGATGCCTAAAAAATTATGTGCATTTGAATACCTATCATATCTGTAAGGGATTGTCATTGGGTGGTTAATTTAACTTATCGAGAAATATTATGTAGTGACAAAATTTAGTTTTGTTTCATAGGTGTTATTTATCACTGATTTTGTGAGAGAACAATTGTAGAAAGGTAGATATAGCAAGAATCTTCTTCAAAATTGCACATTTATTTGGATAACAATATATGACTTCTGCTGCGGAAATACCAAGTAGTTCTGGCTCAATATTACCGTTTGATGAAGAGTCTAAATACAGTCCTGAACATGATCCCCTCAAAACTGCTCAGGGTGTTTATGTCACGGTTCATGGTCATTTTTATCAACCCCCTAGAGAAAATCCTTATCTTGATGCAATTGAACGTCAACCTAGTGCTGCTCCTTTTCATGACTGGAATGAGCGCATTCACTGGGAATGTTATCGTCCTAATGCCTTTGCACGGGTATTGAATGACAAAGGCGAGGTTGTGAAAATTGTTAATAATTATGAATACATGAGCTTTAATATCGGTCCAACACTGATGTCGTGGTTGGAACGCTATGATGTAGAGCTTTATCAGCGGATTTTGGAGGCTGATGCTAAAAGCTGCGATCGCCTAAATGGTCATGGAAATGCGATCGCTCAAGTCTATAATCACATTATTCTACCCCTAGCCAATGAACGCGATAAATATACCCAAATTCGCTGGGGTAAAGAAGATTTCCGTTCTCGCTTTGGCCGTGATCCCGAAGGAATGTGGTTGGCAGAAACAGCGGTAGATTATGCCACTCTAGAAGCATTAGTAGCGGAAGGGATTAAGTTTATCATTTTAGCTCCATCTCAAGCCCAGCGTTGTCGTCCTCTCTCCACAGAGGATAATCCTGATAGTCAATGGCATGAGGTAGGGGGTAATCAGATTGATCCAACTCGTCCTTATCGCTGTTATTTAGATAGCAAAGAGTCGGCAAAAAAATCAACTCCCTATATTGATATCTTTTTCTATGATGGTCCGATTTCCAGGGATATGGGTTTTAGTGATGTTGTCTACAATTCCCATCATTTTGCGGGCAGAATTGGGGCGGCTATTCGCGGGGATCATCGTCAGTCACAATTAATTTCTGTAGCTACAGATGGGGAAACCTTTGGACATCATAAAAAGGGAACAGAAAAGACGTTAGCTTATGCCTTTATTGGTGAGTTTCCTCGTCATGGTTGGACTGTGACTAACTTCGCTCACTATTTAAGTTTAAATACTCCTTCTTGGGAAGTAAAATTAAAATCGGTTACAGCGTGGAGTTGCGCTCATGGTGTTGATAGATGGCAAGATGATTGCGGTTGCGGTGGTGAAGGGGGTGTGTGGCATCAAAAATGGCGGCGGCCGTTACGAAATGCTTTAAATTGGCTGCGGGATCAGTTAACTGAGGTGTATGAGGAATATGGCAGTTTATTATTTCGTGATCCTTGGCAAGCTAGGGACGAATATATTCAAGTCATGGGCGATCGCACTACTACTAATATTAGCCGTTTTTTGTCCCGTCACCAAACTCGCAAACTCCAAGCGGCTGAACAGGTAGAAGCTTTACGCTTGTTAGAAATGCAGCGTCACTCTTTACTCATGTTTACCAGTTGCGGCTGGTTTTTTGAAGAAATTTCCCGCCCAGAAGGAACACAAATTTTACGCTATGCTTCCCGTGCTTTAGAATTAGCAGGAGATGTGGCAGGTATACAATTAGAAAAGGCCTTTATTAAACGCCTGAGTTTAGCTCCCAGTAATGTAGAAGAATTTAAACATGGTGCAGAAATATATCGTCAATTGGTATTAACTGCCCAAATTGGGTTTAAACAAGTTGCCACCCATTACGCCATTACTTCTCTATTTAATCATCACAAAAATTCGCCCCCAGAACAACAGACAGATAAAAACAAACATCCTCATGGTCATCATCAGCGTGTTTATTGCTATGCAGCTCATGAGCTAGATTACCATAAGCAAAGCATGGGTCCGTTAACTATGGCAATCGGGCATTTGCAGCTAGTGTCAGATATTACTTGGGAAAGTGAACATTTAATATTTGCCGTTTTGCATTTGGGTGGTTGGGATTTTCACTGTTGCATTCAACAGTTTGCTGGACGACGTAACTATAGCCAAATTAAAGATAAGCTGTTTGCAGCTTTACAACAGGCTAGTGTGGCTCATATTATTTTGGTGATGACTCAAATGTTTGGCGGTGAAGCCTTTAATTTACAGACTTTATTTGCGGAAGAACGTCATCGAATTATGCGACTTTTGAGCCAAGAAACACTGACAAGATTAGACCAAATATATACTCAAGTATATCGGGATAATTACAGTGTGATTATGGCTTTTCATCGAGATGGGTTAGAAGTTCCACGAGAATTGCAAGCAGCCGCGGAGATTGCTTTAGGACATCGTTGTATGACAACATTGCGATCGCTAGAACAAGATATTAGTGAACCGCAATTAAGCTGGAATCATATTGTCGAATTAGAGGCGATCGCTACTGAAGCCAAACATCTGCGTTGTCAATTAAATATCCTGGAAGGCAATCAAATCTTAGAACAATTGATAGACCGTTTATTGTGGCAACTCTTGTATGATGGCAATGGTAATCTGAATGCAGATATCCAATGTTTAGAACGATTGATTGATGTTGGGTATGAATTACATCTTGGCATCAGTTTAAACCATTCCCAAGAACTTTATTTAAGTTGTTTACATAGTCAAATCTTGCCAAGAATTACCAGTATTGACAGTGAAGCCGAAACTATTCAATGTCGTCAATTATTGAAGTTAGGCGAAAAATTAGCTGTTGATGTTAGTCAATTTATTAACAAATTGGCTTAAATTGTGACGGTGGGCAATGCCCACCATGATCTTACAAGAGCATCCGGTAAGCGTAAAGCTCAGTGTCTTTAGACCTGAGATATAAGCGACACTATGGCTAACGCCACGCTACGCTAACGACAAGCTCAGTGACCGCTCGTGCAGTTCGACCCTTCGACAGGCTCAGGGCATCGCAAGCTCACTGACCACGGTTTTAACCGCATAGAGTCTTTCTTTTCATGAAGATTGGTTGAGGTGCGCGAAGTTTTGTTATCTTTACTCTCAATGGTGTTATACTGTTCACAACAGGAATGGTAATCAACCTGTATAAAAACCTAACTGCCTAACGGCAATCTGTACCTTGACAACTGAAGATATGGGGTTCTATTCCATAGTTCTAGTTCCTGCCCAGGAATAGGTAAAATCTTCATGGGAGCTAGACGACACAGAATTATAAACTCAATCAAAATTTGCAGTAATGCAACTACCTTCGGGCAGAGGGAAAGTTAACGTTTGGGGAGAGAACCACCTCTGGCTTAGATACCGCAAGGGTTCTAAGTTAAGTGGACTCGTTGAACCAAGAATCTCAGTGGCTTTAGCCCTGAGAGTGTCAAAGTTTAATCTTGGGAACGGTCACAGTGGTAGGGATACAGCCACTCACACCGAAAGAGTCCATAAGTATGTTTTTCCAGCAAACTCCCAGCATGATACTTTTGGGAAATATTAATACCAGCTTTGGTTTTTACCTCATAAAGCCAAGGAAAAGAAGCGATCAAAACAGCCATAACACCAAAGAGATATAAAGAAAAAGTTACAGCTTTAGGGAATTTACGGGACTGAATCTTGAGTTTTTTGGGCATAGAAATGATAAACTCAAAATCCATTCTAGCCTAAAAATTTTGTGTTAACGGGATTTTCACTAGAAATTCTGAGCCTCCTTCAGGACAACTATAATAAGTCAAAGTACCTTTGTAAATTTCTGTAATAATTTGGTAACTCGTAAATAAACCGAGTCCTACTCCTTTTCCCACTAATTTAGTAGTAAAAAATGGCTCAAATAAATGCTCTTGATACTCTTCTAAAATTCCTATCCCATTATCTTTGACACTAATCATTATTTGATTTTCTTCTATCAATTTTGTAGTAATCCAAATTGTCGGTTCAAAGAAACTATCCATCATAGAAATTAAATCTGAATCAAATGAATCAATCGCATTTTGAAGAAGATTGAGTAATACTTGATTAAATAGATTTGCATGACCCATCAACATTGGTATATCTTCATAGTTTTTGCGAACTGAAATTAGTGAAGATTTATCTTTTAATGTAATTTGATCACCTAGTGTGATGAGAACACTATCTATGTTATCACAAACATTAAATCGTTTAATTCCTGATTGATTCAGACGAGAAAAAATGTGCATTGCACAAACAACTGAATTAATTCTTTCTGCACCCGTGCGGATAGAATACATAATTCTTGTAAAATCTTGAATCAGGAAGTCTAGATCAATTTCGTTAGTTAAATTGCTAATTTCTAAAGTTGCTTCTGGAAATGCTTGTTGATAAAGTTGAACTAAATTAATCAACGTTTGAGTATAGTCAAATGCTGGATTAAGATTACCAAGAATAAAACTCAAAGGATTGTTAATTTCATGGGAAATTCCGGCTGTAATTCGGCTGGCATTAACTAGCTTTTCTTTTTGAATTAGTTCATATTGAGTATTTTGTAATTTTACAATCGTATTTTGCAGTTGCTCATTTTTAATTTTTAATTCATTTTGTAAGTTTTGGACTGTTAATTGATTTTGCACTCTTAACAGGACTTCTTCTAGATGAAAAGGTTTGGTAATATAGTCAATACCTCCAGCTTTAAAGGCTTGCACTTTATCATTAATATCATTACCAGCACTTAAGAAAATAATAGGGATTGAACTAGTTTTGCTATCAGTTTTCAAAATTTTACATACTTCATATCCTCCCATTGTTGGCATATTAATATCTAGGAGAATTAAATCTGGTGGCAGGGTTTTGACTGCCATTAATGCTGCTTGTCCACTGATTGCTTTCCGAATCTGATAATTTTGTTTTGATAAAAAATCAGATAAGAAGCGAATGTTTTCAAGTTTGTCATCAACAATGAGGATATCTGCTAAAAATGCTCTATCTTGTATATTCATATTAGGAATTTTATGTTTGACTTGTTTAAAATAAGTATGGGTACACCATTAATTATACATATTATTTTTCCACTGCCTTTCTGTTGGTTTAATGAGGATCATGAGTTGATCAAATTGATAGCTTTCAATTAATCGAGTTAAATTTATAATCAACTCAGTTTGCTCAGATGGGATTTGAGAAATTAAATGAATACATTGGTAATCATTTCCTTGGGCGGCAGCGGAGTATAATTGATCAATCCATTCAATTGGCATGATGTCTAAGTCGGCTCTATCAAGAGTTTTCTTGGCTGTATAAGCTGCTAAGTTTAAGGTATTTGTAGTATCTGAATTTGATTGGTGGGAATATTCTACTTGTAGATGCTTGACTAGGGCTTCGAGAATTTCTTCCCAACGAAATGGTTTACTGACGAAATCATCACAACCGGCATCTAAGCTTTCTTGACGTTGTTCTGTAAAGGCACTTGCCGTAATCGCAATAATTTTGGTGGGGGTAATTACTTGGTTAGATATTAATTTTTCCCTGAGCCTAATTTGCGAAGTTGCTGCATAACCATCGAGGATTGGCATATGCATATCCATAAAGATGAGTTGGGGTTGCCATTGTTCCCAAAGGGCGATCGCTTCTTCTCCATTTTCCGCTTCTTGCACTTCAAAACCGAGATTTTTTAAGATTTTGCTCAATAGTAATCTATTCGCTATATTGTCTTCCACAACTAAAATACGATATTCCTGCCCAGGAGTAATAGTGGTTGTTCCTTGTCTGGACAATGGACTGGCAATGGGGACGAATTCTGCTAATTTAGCCTGAATAGCAAATTTAAAACAACTACCTTGATTGATTTGACTATGGACGGTAATTTCACCCCCCATTAATTCCACAAACTTTTGACTAATTCGTAAACCTAAACCTGTTCCTTCTTTGGATTTTTGACCGGCTCTAGTTTGTTGAAATGCTTGAAATAAATTACCAATTTCTGCTGCTGCGATACCAGATCCAGTATCTTCGATTTCAAAACTGAGGTTTTGTTGTATTGAAGTAAATGGTTGTTCGTTCGTGTTTTTAATTCGCAGATGTATATGGCCTTTGTCAGTAAATTTGATGGCATTGCCTAGTAGATTAATCAATACCTGACGAAGTTTATTTTCATCGGTTTTAATATATTGAGGGACAGTAATATCGTAGTCAAAAATCAGTTGTAAACCTTTAGATTGTCCTTTGATTTGAAACATGGATTCGAGACTGGAAAGTAACTTATACAGATCAAACTCTGTTTCATAAAGAGTGATTCTTCCGGCTTCGATTTTAGACATTTCCAGGACATCATTAATTAATGCCAGCAAATGTTCACCACTATGGTTAATGATTTCGATATATTTTTGATACTCAACAGTTAGGGATTGATCTTGCTGCATCAACTGAGTAAAGCCGAGAATGGCGTTGAGGGGGGTACGCAATTCATGGCTCATATTGGCTAAAAATTCGCTTTTAGCTCGGTTAGCAGCGTCGGCGGCTTCTTTGGCTATTTTGAGTTCATCTGCCTGTTGCTGGGTTTGGGCAAATAGTTCTGCCTGTTGTACGGCAACTCCCAATTGATTACCTATTTGGGTGACAATTCCTACTTCTGCTGTTTGCCATTCTCGATGACTACCATTTTGATAAACTGCTAATAAGCCCCAGAGTTTTTGACCACAGAAAATGGGGCTAATGATGTAGGCTCGTGCTTGTAAATTTTCTAAAAGTTGAAGATAGCAGGAATCGAATCCGGCTTTGTAGATGTCATTAACACAACAATGGCTATTTTTTTGGCGATAAACACCACCTTGGTTATTTTGTAAATAGGTATCGCGGATGGATACGTCTGTACTGCTAAGTTGAGTAGTAATACAATCGGATTGAGCGACGGCACATTGGGTGAGTAGGGGATCATCTGCCCGGAGAGGAAGTAAGGCTTGCCAAGGCTCGGAAACAGACTCGGACACGAATTCACCGCTCCAGTCTGGGTTAAAGCGGTAAATTAGAACGCGATCGCATTCAACAGTTTGCCGTATTTCAGTTGTAGTAACATTGAAAATAGATTTGAGGTTGAGGGTTTGACGCATTCGCAGAATTACGCCATTAATGGCCTTTTCTCTTTCTGCCATGGCTCTCATCGCAGTTTCGGCAATTGTTCGTTCCCTAACTTCGACTTCTAAGGCGTTATTAGCGGCTACAAGTTCCGCAGTACGTTCCTCCACCCGGAATTCTAGTTGTTGATAAGCTTGGTGTTTCTCTTCCTCTGCCCATTTGCGTTGTAATTCCGTAGCAGCTCTGGCAGCAAAGACGCTCAACAGGGCTTTGGTGCGTTCGTCTGTAAAAAAGGGTTTGGTATCAATAATACAAAGGTTGCCAATTAACCTTTGATTTATATCTAACAATGACACCCCTGCATAGCTTTGTGCCTCTATTTGTTTCAATAATGAAGCCTGGGGAAAAATTTGTTGTAAATCACTTACATAAGAACACAGGACTTTACTCTCAAATACCACTTGGCAAGGAGTACCTTCCAATTCATATTCAATGTTTTCTGCTAGATGATTGCCAGCCCAGAGTGCCAGGGTATGTAGCTTTTCTAAGGAATTATCAACAACCTCCGACACCATGACATAGGCAACATCCAGAGCGGTGGCTATATTTTGGACTAGAGCCGGAAAAAAATCATCTCCAGTCACAGAAGCTGTACTACTAACAATGGTTTGCAGGGTTTCTTCGGTGCGTTTTCGTTCTGCTATTTGGATTTCTAATTCTCGGTTGATGATTTGGAGTTGTTCAGGTGTTTGCAATGCCAAAAATTGTGGTAAAAGTTCTATTAGTTGTAAAGCAGTATAACAAGAAACTATGGCTGTCATGGCTTTTTCTATACCTGTCAACCAGTAATCTGGATGCCACAGTGTCCATATTTCCAATAGATGCCCCGTACCACAAAGGATAATGAAAGCACCAAACAGGACAAAGACATTGGAGAAGGGAACATCACTCCGCTTACTGACAAAATAGATCAGCATTGTGGGAATAGAAAAATAAGCGATCGCAATTAGTGCATCACTGAGTATGTGTAAACCTACCAGGGGGGTTTGCCAAAGATAGCAATGCCCGTGCGGTATATAGAAATTAGCCGCTAGAAGATTTGGAAATAATGTCAATATAGTTTCCATAATTTAACCTTGTTGACCTAAAACCACCAGTTATGCTAACCAGTGGCATTCAGTGATAATAGGATTAGTAATTTTCTTTATTAGTATAAATCCTGAATCTTAACTAGGTTAAATTTTGACACTTTAATAATAATTAAGGCTTGCTGAAAAAAGTCTTTTCGTTGCTAGTACAGTAGGGCGTAAGTCAACCAACCATTAAGAATTCTCAAGAAGCTTGTGTAATATGCTTTTTTAATTTTTAATTTTTAATTTTTAATTCCGCCCTGCGGTACTAGGAATCAGGAGATAGGAGCGCAGTCCCTGCGCCCATTCACCGCAGAAGAATTATAAAAAGATCAGAATAGTCTTGAATCTGGGTTATTAAGCGTTCTTAGTTCTCAATTGTCACAAGGAATTGGTGATTGGTGATAATTTTACTTAATTACCCATTACCAATCACCAATTACCCATTACCAACTTAAAATAATCAGGCGCTACCAGTGAAGGCAACTTCTGGAAATTTCAACTGCGCTTCTGCCATTGGACGGTTTCTGCCTTCCTCTTGCCAGTAGTTAATCACTTCGGTGGCTTTGTTGAGCAACTCCACGCGATCAACATCTGTAATCCAGTGTTTGGATTCTAACTCTTTTTTTAGCTCTTCCCAGGCATCATTTCTGGGCCAAAAAAAGTATTTGGTTAAGGGACTAGAGCCTTTACCAACAACCTGATCAACTGCTAGGGCGACGTTTTCGTCTAGCCAGAGAATTTTTAAAATGAACTTGGTCAATTACACCTCCGGGGAATATCCGGGTTTTACTTACTCAGTTTGCGACCCCTCATTTTAACCCAATCTCTGTCCAATTGACCAATGACTATTGATAACTGGAAAATGGGGAATAGACCACTTAATTCTTTTACTAATTTTGCTGAATATGTGATATGATTGTTGCTATTTATCAAAATAAGTAGCTTCACGTTAATTCTATTTGAGAATCATCACCAATTAAAAAGCGTAAGGCTTTAGGACGGCGGGGTGCAATAGTTAATTCTGCACGTTGTCCAATCAGGCTATCAATAATTCGTTGCTGAATGCCGGTAATTTTAGCACCTTCTAAAATAACGCTGTGTTCTAAATCTGTTTCTATCAGTGTTGAATGATCAGCAATGCTACTATAGGGTCCGATAAAACAATTTTCTAAATAACAATTATTACCAATCACTACAGGTCCACGAATTGTACAGTTAATGATTTTCGATTCAGCCCCAATTTGCACTCTGCCAATAATCTGAGTTTTAGTATCAACATCGCCTAAAATTGATTTTGTCAAACAGGTATCAAGAATGAGACGGTTAGCTTCTAATAAATCATCTTTTTTACCTGTATCTAACCACCAACCGTCCAGATTACAAGCGACAACTTGCTGTTGTTGATCTATTAAACATTGGATAGCATCCGTGATTTCTAGTTCACCTCTAGCTGAAGGTTTAATTAGAGAAATCGCATCATGGATCAGGGGTGAAAAGAAATAAACCCCTACCAATGCTAAGTTTGAAGGGGGTATTTTTGGCTTTTCAATTAACTGTAATACTCTGCCTTTTTCATCAACCTTAGCCACACCAAAAGCACTAGGATTTGGCACTTCCCGCAAAAGAATCAAGGCTTCGGGCTGCTGTTGAGTAAATTTATCCAAAAATGATTTTAAATCCCCTTGTTGAATCAGGTTATCTCCCAAATACATAACAAATGGGGAATCTTTTAAAAAAGGACGCGCAACTTGGACTGCATGGGCTAATCCTGCGGGCTGTTCTTGTAAAATATAGGTGATATTTAGACCGAACTTTTCCCCGTTGCCGGTTTTACTTTTGACTTCTGCTCCTGTTTCTGGACTGATAATAATACCAATATCAGTTATCCCCGCAGCAGCCATTTCTTCAATGCCATACCATAAAATTGGTTTATTAGCAACTGGTACAAGTTGTTTCGCACCTGTATAAGTTAATGGACGTAAACGAGTACCTTTTCCACCGGATAAAATAAGTGCTTTCATAGAGATGTTTCTTGTAATTCTTTTAACATTAACCTTAGTCTTTGTCGCCAATGAGGGGGATAAGTTCCCAAGATTTTGGATATTTTCTCACAAGCTAGGACAGAATAGGCAGGACGTTTTGTGGGTGTGGGATATTCGGGAGTGGTAATAGGGATAATGTTTTCAATTGTGAGGGGAAAGCCTAATTTTTCTGCTTCTTCAAAAATAGCGATCGCCAAATCGTACCAACTAGCAACACCACTGTTTGTATAGTGGTAAATACCAGCGATTTCTGATGTTAATTTGGGGATAATTTGGGTAATTGTTAAAGCTATATCTTGGGACCAAGTAGGACTACCAATTTGATCTGCAACTACTCTCACTTCTGGTCTTTCTTTCCCAACTCGTAACATGGTTTTCACGAAGTTGCTTTTTCCATAAGTTCCATAAACCCAAGCTGTCCGGAGGATTATATGTTGAGGACAAGTTTTTTGAATTGCTATTTCTCCCGCTAATTTTGTCTGTCCATATACACTCAATGGATTGGTAATATCGGTTTCTTGATAGGGAAAATGATTATTACCATTAAATACATAATCTGTGGAAATATGAATTAAAAAACTTCCTAATTTTTGACTTTCTTCGGCGATAATTTCCGGGGCGATCGCATTAACTACATGAGCAATTTCTGGTTCACTTTCTGCCTGATCCACTGCGGTATAAGCAGCAGCATTGATAATAATTTCTGGTTGGATTTCTCTGATAATTAAACGGATGATATCAGGTTGTGTTAAATCTATTTGTGGACGGTTAACTGCAATCAGGTTGTAGTGAGAGGAAAGGGTATTTTGTAGTTCTGTACCAACTTGTCCATTACTACCTATTAATAATATGGATTTATTCATAAACTTCGGCATTTTTAAAGGTTTGAGCATTACTATCTTTAGCTGATAAAATTGGGGCTGTTTTGAGAGGCCAATCTATAGCTAAATCTGGATCATTCCAAAGAATTGAGCGATCGCCTCCTGGTGCATAATAATCTGTAGTTTTATAGATAACTTCGGCAACTTCTGAAAGTACGAGAAACCCATGTGCAAAACCTGCTGGTATCCACATTTGGCATTTATTTTCAGCACTGATTTCGTAACCTATCCACTGTCCAAATGTGGGGGAGTTTTTTCTAATATCTACAGCAACATCAAATATTGTCCCAGCAACAGCGCGGACAAGTTTACCTTGAGGTTGAATAATTTGGTAGTGCAATCCTCGCAAAACATTATATTCAGATTTCGAGTGATTATCTTGAACGAAGTTAACCGTGATTCCCAGTTTTTCTGTAAATATTTTTTGGTTATAGGATTCCAAAAAAAAGCCCCGTGAATCTTGGAATACTTGGGGTTCGAGGATGAGTACATCAGGAATGGAGGTAGGGATAATGTTCATTGAATATGCAATTTTCTATAAAAACTAGTTAGACAATAGCACAAAATGTTAATTTTACAACTTGATCTCACAGAAATTTTCCCATACTAGAGGATATCGCCTCTTCCTGTATACTAATCTGTAGTTTTATATATAGCCATTGATGAAAACAGATTCGATTTTCTATCAAATATTTCAAACTTTACCAACTGTCCTATTTGAACTATTAGGAGAATCTCCATCAAATGCCATTGGGTACAAGTTTGATTCAGTGGAAGTTAAAGAGTTAGCATTTCGCTTTGATGGGATATTTTTCCCTCCAGATGATGATAAACTAATCTATTTTGTAGAAGTACAATTTCAGCAACGAGATAATTTTTACTGGGACTTATTTGGAGAAATATTTCTCTACTTGAAGTTATATCGTCCTCAACAGAATTGGTATGCAGTCGCTATATTTCCTAATCGTAGCACTGATACTGCTGAACCAATTCAGTATCAAGAATTATTTCATCCAGGCAGAATCTCACGTATATACTTAGATGAACTGGAAGAAACAAGTGCTGATTCTATTGGTTTGGGAATGTTAGAATTAATAGTAGCGCAACAAGCGCAAACTAGGGAAAAAGCAATCAAACTGAAAGAACAAGCACGGGTATCTTTAACAGAGCCAATAATTCAAGAAAAAGTTCTAGAATTGGTAGATAAGATACTGGTGTACAAGTTTCCTTACTTAAGTAGTCAGGAGTTAGAAGCAATGTTTGGACTAGATGAATTGAAGCAAACACGGTATTTTCAAGATGTTAAGGAAGAGGGGAAATCCGAGGGGAAATTAGAGATTATACCCTTGCTATTACGTTTAGGGTTAAGTGTGGAAGCGATCGCATCTGAGTTAAATTTAGATGTAGAATTAGTGAGGAATGTAGCACAAAAACAGTCAACAATATCCCCTTCTACGGAAATAACTGATATTGATCAACAAGAAGATTAATTCTTGATGATTATTGAATTTGGGGATCTGAAACTGACAAGATCCCTCAAATATATTTTTTCAAAACTTCAACTGTAGCCAGTCCGGTTTTTTCCCAACTAAATTGATTTGCTCTTTTTAGACCTTTTTCTGAAAGTTGTTTTCTTGTTTCTGAATCATTGGCAATCGTTTGCATTGCGGCTGTAATTTCCCCTGTATTATAGGGATTAATTAAAATAGCCGCATCTCCGGCAACTTCTGGAAGTGAGGAAACATTAGAAGTAATAACTGATGTACCACAAGCCATTGCTTCTAAAACTGGTAAACCAAATCCTTCCCAAAGACTGGGAAAAACTAGCGCGATCGCTTGATTAATAATTATTGGTAATTCGTCATAAGATACATAGTTAAGGAATTTAACGAGATGATTAATTCCTAATTCTTGAGTTTGTATTTCTAATAATGGAGAGTAACGTTGATCATAAGGTCCTGCTAACCATAGTTCATAGTCATTTCTGTGAGGTAGTGCAGAAAAAGCGGTAATTAATCTTTGCAGGTTTTTGTAAGGGTCTTGACGACCGATGTATAGGAAGTAATTGCGTTTAGGGAGGTTAAGGAATTGGAATTGTGAGCGATCACCAGCCAGAGGAATTGGTGTTATTTTATTACTAGGAATATGGAAAAAATCAACTAAATCTTTAGCTGTTGCTTGGGAATTACAAATAATATGTTCTGCTTGATTACAAACTTGGGGAACGTAGTAACGATGGTATGGTGTGAGTGGTGAATAGGGTTTAGGAAAGCGTAGAGGTATCATGTCATGATACATGACAATAAAACGACAGTTGGTATATAGGGGTGCTTCGGGAATGGGAGAAAATAAAAGTTGAGATTTGAGGGTTTGATAAATTTTTGGTAGTTGGAATTGTGTCCACAATAAGCGGTTTAAATGTCCTTTAATACCTTGTGCTGATGTTAGATTATTAGGAGTTTGATAGCAATTATTGTTCGGGAAAGATTGTGAAGTTAAAAGTGTTGGATCAAGTTTTTGTAAGTGAGGTAAAAGATTGAGAGCGTAAGTAGTTGTACCTGTGGGTTTTGTGAGGAGAAATGAAAGGTTAATGACTAATTGCATTTTTCATCATTCATTTTGAGAAAATTTAATAGATAATTGCATTTTTAGTGAGTTGGGTTATTAATAAATTGGTGTTACAATCCTTGTAGAGACAGTTGTTTGCGTTGGCTTGTTCACCACCATTAGATTATGGAAGACCAATCAGCCATTGGACAGCCAGAGAACTGACAGAGGAAATTATGAAACAAGGAATTATTGAAAGTATATCAGTTCGCCATGCAGGAAGATTATGAGAAGAAGCAGAACTGAAACCAGATGCCTCGCGCTACTGCTTAACACCCCCTGTAGATGAAGAATTTGATACTAAAGTAAAAGATCAGGACTTACACAACTGGCACATTGGTAGGGTGCGTCAGATATCAATAATCTGTTTATTTGCAGGATTTATGCCACCTGATGCACCCTACAACAGATTTTTGGTGTGACACTTGCGTAAGTCCTAAGCGGCTGATGGTAAACTCAATGGTATTGAATCTGAAATCAAGTGAATCAGGCAGGAAGAGTTAAGTGCCAATCAAATCCAAGATGATCGGCTCGATAAATTAGAGGTGAGAGCAAAGTAATCAATTGGGGATTCAGTATAATTGAACCAATATTTGTTTTTTTCTCTTAGCACTTCGGAATTGCAACAATACTTCTCACAAATTAGATAGGATTAATATATATACAGCTATGGTTCAGTACAGTCTTGCTCAAAGTCCCGAAATTATTATCAATGTTCCTGGGAAAGATTCCGCTAAAGCTCGTGATAAAGCAATGGATCAGCTAATGGAACTGATGGATGCGGGAGAATTACCAACAGAACTAGAAGAAGGATTTAGTCCCCAACAGTTAATTGAAATCAAAGAACCAATTACAGATACTCATAGTCGTGAAGATGAGATTACACAAGCGGTTCAAGTTCTGAGTAATTTAGCTTCTCTGAAGTTAAAGGTGCAAGAATCACGCACCGAAGCCTTAGAAATTCGGAAAGCCATTGACATACTATTTTCCGATAAATCCGTAACTGAGGAAGAGATTACTTATCTCAAAGAAGGTTTTAAGGTTCTCAAAAACTTTGCCCAAGCGAATCTGCGTTACCAGGAAGCAAGATCCAAAGCAGAACAAGCTAGACAAGTTTTAGATCAGGCTCTTAAATCACCAGAGTAAGGGGTGATTGGTGATTGGTGATTGGTGATTGGTCATTTTCCCCTCTGCCCCTACCACTTCTGACAACTGATCAAGAATTTGCCGGCTGTGATATCATGATAGATTGCTAGGTACATTTAGAAACAATAAAAATTTAATCAATCATGGCTCTGACGCAACAGCGCAAACAAGAACTAATTTCTGGCTTCCAAGTTCATGAAACCGACACTGGTTCGGCCGATGTTCAAGTAGCAATGCTAACTGACCGCATTAACCGCCTCAGTCAACATTTGCAAGCTAATAAAAAAGACCATTCCTCCCGAAGAGGGTTATTGAAGATGATTGGCCAAAGAAAGCGTCTTCTCGCCTATATCCAAGCAGATAGTCGGGAAAAATATCTAGCTTTAATTGGTCGTCTCGGTATTCGCGGTTAGGAACTAATTCTTATGGCTGCTGAAGAATCAGAACGTACTCCCTTACCTTTTGAGCCAAATAAAAAGCGCCAAAAACCTGCTAAGGCTATTAGTCAGCCCGTTATCAAAACCAAAGAACCTGACAAAAAACCGCAACAGCAACGTCGTTATTCTAAACAAGAAATGGCGATTCCTGAAGTAGTTAGCCAGCGGATGATTCGCCGAGTGGCTGGTTTTTGCGGTATCCCCACAGCTTTAGGTATTACTAGTTTGGTAGTCAGCTATCTATTAGTCACCTTTGCTGAGATCCAACTTGCTCCTATCGCCGTTTTATTGGTGAATATGGGATTGTTTGGTTTAGGAGTTATCGGAATCACCTATGGTGTTCTTTCTGCTTCTTGGGATGAAGATAGACCAGGAAGTATTCTAGGGTTGGGTGAATTTAGCACCAATTGGGGCAGAATGGCCGAAGTTTGGCGTGATACCCGGAAAAAGAACGTCTAACAACTAGCGTCCAGGTAGTAACTGTATATGGGGTAAATTGGAAAATGATTGTTGAAGTTGAATTTTGATCACTTCAGCTTGAAGTTTAAAAGACTGTATTTTTCTGGTTTATACCCAATATTCAGCAAAAAATACCTGGCGCTATATTTTTATTCATAAGTTTAATCCCTAAGATTTTTGATCCATTGAAATTGTTCAACAATCAGCAAAGTTTATCCCTTGGACTAATAACTTGGATACTAATCCAGAAATACTTTAATGTTTACATGAAAACGTTCTGCTAATTGTTGAAGTTGATTGAGAGTTAATGCTTTTTCTTTGTTTAAAATAGCTTTTATCGTTTCGGATGAACCAATTTCAGGTAAATCTGATAAAGTCAGTTTGTGTTCTTCCATTAAATAAGCTAATACATCACTTCCATGACAATTAGGAAGAGGATAATGTTCTGTTTCATAAGCCTCAATTATCGTTCCTAATGTATCTAATAAATGATAAAGAGGATTTTCTTCATTAGTACCGATTTCATCAATTAAATCATTTAATCTTGCAATTGCTTGTTCATATTTTTCTTCATTACGAATTGTCAGTAAAGGAGAAATAGCAACTATTTGCGTTTTTTGATCCATATACCCAACATAGCTAGAAAAGTACATCCAATGGTAGCAATTATGCTTAAAATTAAAGATGCAAAAAAGGGATTAAGGGGAGTTTGAGGAGAAATAATTGGTATGGGTTGATTGATTTTATCTATGTGTTGAACTATGACACCGGAAAATATAGCACCACCACCAAAACCTATTCCTAATACTTGTACTGTTGTTTCTAACGAGCGATCGCTCTCAGTTTGTTCTGTTTCTACTATACCACGAATTGTATCAACAAATTGCCCAAATAATTCTTGTCCCGGTGTGAGATAGTTAATATCTGTTTGTACTTGTTCCTGCCATTTTTTACAATCTTTATTAATGAAATCTTGCCAAGATTGAGGGCTATTTCCGTTACCGATGGCTGTGATTTTATCTAAGCAGGTAATGTAATTAGTAATATTTGTTGTAATTGTTGTATGATGGGTTTGTAAATCTTGCAAACATCTAGTATAGTCAAGGCTTTTTTGGGGAATTTCTGACAGGAGTTTTTTAAAGTCAGATAATTGGTTTTGGGAGTTATTGACCAAGTTATTAAATTCTTGAATCTGATTATCTAAATAACCATAAATTGCTCTAGCTTCTGAGTAGCGTTGACGTGCTAAATAATAAACATAGTGGATTTTATGATAACTGCAAAGTAGCTCTAACAAACAATCATAATAATTTTCAGAAAATTGAGTTATGGAAGATTGACCATTATTTATCTCTATGAAAATTTGACATTGTTTAGCAGGATTTTTTGGTTCGTCGGAGTCATTTACTTGATATTCAAATATCGCATTTCCAAAAAATTCTCCTTCACTTTTTCTCACAGCGTTTAAATTGGTCCCTGCAACTAAAGCAATGCTAAATTTTTCAGCTATTGCATTACAATCTACATTGGGATCTACTTCTCCGTAAATCCATAAAGTTTGTCCTAGAGATGATCGAATATTAGATGGTAACAGGGAACTTGGTTTGAAATATTGTAGTTGCGGTAAATCAATTGAGATATTTACTGATTCTGGAGTCAGGGTAAAATCAGCAGCGTAGGTGTCATTTATTAAAAAAGGCTGAATATTAGCATTAATTTTAAAACCCTCTGTGGTGGGAAGACTCCCTAAATCTAAATTTTCAACATCACTTAACCATTGAGTTTGTCTTCCTTCTTCTCGTTTGGGTTCATATTTACCATTGTTATAGCAGATCAATTTTGAACGTAAATCTTTTAACCCCATAAACGGAAGTGAAGTTTCACCTAGTTTTATAAGATTTTCCCACAACAAATTAGCATCTGCGTTAACTTCACCAGGGAGTTCTGTCAGCGTGTGGTGGAGATGAAAAGCATAAAGACTAAGGCTGAACTTTTTCACAGTTTTAGATTGGGTTTTTGAGTATTAGATAGGGGTGAATTCTTTTTAATTGTATTTTCTAAAAGTTCTTTGGCAAATTCACTTGGTTTATTAGGTGATGCAGAAGATTTACTACCATCTCTGCCGATGGTTATATCTTCTTTGTCAGAAGCAGAAATCAGTAATTTTAGTTGTTGGGAATAAGCTTGTAAAAGTTGATCATGGGATTCTATATTCAACCAATTTTCAATTATTTCGCAAATTTCTTCATTATCATCTGCTGGTAACTTACTCTTTATTTGCTCTAATTCAGTCCAATGTTCAATAGTTAGCAAATGAGGTTGAGACTCAATTACTTGGACAAAAGCCTGGATACTGGCTTGATAAACTGACATTTTTTAAACTCCTTTACCTGTAGCACAAAAAGCAGACCAATAATAAGGTGATGCAAATGGTTTCACTTCTTCACCCTTATCTGTAGCAATTTTAGCAAACTCTTTGTCTAATTTTATCTTCTGACCTAAACTTAGAGAGAAATTACTCAACCAATCTCTAAATTCTTTAACTGTTGTATCTCTTAGCCAACGTTGTGCGGTGTTTAAGGCTAATACAATATTATCCTGTTCCTCTAATTCTTGGTAAAATTTAATCATTAGTAAAGCCGTTGGGGTTGATCTGACAAACCAGAGGCTACTAACTACATTGTTACTACCAGCTAAAAAGAACCCACTAGGTAAACCAATATATTCATCACTACTATTAATGGTATCTATTAAGCCAGTTTCACAAGCAGAAAGGGTGACTAAACGACAATTTTCTAGTCTCAAGTGATTTATAATATCTGCTAAATTTAAACTTTCATCAGCTAATTGTAATCCTGATTCCAACGGAGAATTAAACTCAAATTTACCGTGACAGAAGAAGAGTACAGAGTTAGCTTTGAGTAAATTTGGATTTGTTCTCACCTGTTTGCCGTTTTCATTAATGGAGAAAATTGTTGACTTTTTGGCTTTATCTTCTTTGAAGATACAAGCAGATTTAAATTGTTTTTTTATCGTTGTAACTGCTCCTAAATCTTTTTCATATGAATCTGGTGTGGGAGTTTGAATAGCAAAGAGAGATTGAAAATCATCGCGTTGACGATTGTGGAGTTGTTGTAGTAATTGGCAACTGGGAACATAGCCGACACCTTTGGGGAATAAGTCAAGTAAGTATGATTCTTTGATTATTAAACTATGAATAGGAAATAGGTGTAGATAACGATGGGGAATTAAAGTTAATTTTTGGCAATGGGAAGGAACTAGAGAAACAATTTGCTCAATGTGGAGTATTTGTCCTAATTGGATCAGTTGATTATTTAGTTCATCTTTCCATTGGTCTTTATGTTGGTCATAAAGTTGAACATAGTTAAGAATCCAAGCCTTTAATTTTTTTAAGTCTTCAGAGTTAGATTGCCAAATTAGTGGTTTGTCGTTGTTACGGGTGATGATGAAAGCACCGAAGCAATCGTTGAAAATATAAAATTGGATAATTGCTGTTTCGTTATCTAACAGATTTTGAATTTCTGGATATTGGATTGGTGTAAATTTTCTATTAGCCGAAATTAGTTCTACTAAGTTACGGGTTTTACTGCGTTCAATATATTCTATAGCCTTCGTTTCTTTGCCTAATACTAGACAAACTTCAACCATCCTTCTAAAAAGTAGATTCCATTTTTCTGCGAATTTGCGTTTGCTTTCTTCTCCAGAAGTAATGTCACTTCGTAAATTTTCGACTGTTTCAATAGCAGAGGCAAAGGTTGATTTAGCGAGGGTAAATTGCTTTGAATTTTGATACAATATCCCTAGATTTGTCAAAGCTTCAGCATAGTTTTCATGAAGATGAGCGCAGGTGTAAATTTGAAGTGCAGCAGAGAAAGCATCGAGTGCGTTTTTAAAATTTTCAGATGGATCACCCTTGATTCTGTCACTGTAAGCAGTCCCCAGATTATTGTATGTGCTTGCCAAATTTCGTGTGGTTACCCAATCTTGAGGGAAATCAGCGCGTGTAAAAATAGTTAAAGCTATTTCATAACCAGTTATGGCAATTTCAATATTGTTGCTTTTGTCACCAGATGGGAATTGCTGAATTAGATTACTTAAAGTACCAATAATTGCAGCGAGAGATTCTGCTTCTTCTGGTTGTACTTCCGCTAGAGTATTTTTTGCCCAACAACGCAACATTGCGGCAAAATTATCATCAAGTTTATCTGCATTCCTTTCCAGTAATTGGTAAACTTCTCCATTTGGGCAACTTAGCAGTTGTTGAATTAGCTGTTGATAGACCTGTAGGTGCTGTTCATCCATAAATTTGGGCTGGATTAGGGTAGCATTTAGATGATGCTTCAATAGTATTTTCCCATATTTCGGACAATATTATCCTGAAAATCCTCAAATCCTGGACATCCTGATTCTGACAATTATTCCCAAAAATCAACATTTAACATTGCTTCAATATCACAACTAAACGGCCACTTATCAGGAAACTCACACTGTGGATAACCATTGCGGACAATTTTTAGAGCATCTGCATAAGCTTCATCAAACACTTGGCTAAAATAAGGCTTGAGACTAGGTGAATTTTTGAGTAACTTTCTGATTCCAATTCTTTGTTTAATGATTGATTCTACCCACTCACGATAACAATCAGTCATGTTCACATAATTCCGCTTGAGAATATGTTCTAAAAGTTCTGCTAACCGATTTTCAAGTTCACGTTTATCTGAGCGCCCCAAGTCCTCTATCTCCTCTATCAAATTATCAATATCTAGTCCTTCTATATCTCTATTCCGTAATTTGTGGACAATATCTTCAATCCAGAGTAAATAGTCTTGCTCATACAAAGATACTGCAATTGGTGTCCGTGTCATTGCTGTAAATCCTGTAAATGTCCTAATTTTATTTTAAGTGAAATCATTTGTAATCTTAGACAATCAACCTGTAAACTAGCAAAGCCAACACAATTTAAGCTGTTTTAACATTTTGCTTATTCAAAGCATATTCGCTGAATATAGCATATAGTGATCAATCACATCCTGAAAATCCTCAAATCCTGGATATTATCTCGACTTCGCTCGATAACCACCTGATTCAGACAATTGCCAGTTTATAATTAATGCAAGTGTAACTTTTCCATTTACCAAAGAGGAATAAGCGATGAAAGGATGGGAAATTTTAGATGCAATAGAAAGACAACCTGATAAAGTAAGTGGTGCATGGGTATTTCGAGGAACAAGAGTTCCCGTGGCTGCATTATTTGAAAATTTGCGCGATGGTGCAACAGTAGATGAATTTTTGGAATGGTTTCCACCTGTGCAAAGATCACAAGTTGAAGCTGTACTTAATTATGAGTTTGAAAAATTAGCTGCTTAGATATATATTGTCTGAATCAGGCGGTTATCGAGCGAAGTCGAGATAATGTCCAGGATTAAAGGATTTACAGGATAAAAACAGGAATTTGACCCCCAATGCTTATGAAGAAGGATGGTCTAATTTATCAAATGGAGATTTATTAAAAGCTGCTGAGAATAAAGGATATCAAATACTTGTTACAACGGATCAGAATTTGCGTTATCAACAGAATTTGAGCGATCGCCAAATTACAATTATTGTTTTACTGTCAACTTCATGTCCAAAAATTAGGACACAAGTTGGTAAAATTTGTTCTATTATCAATACAACTGAATTTGGTGATTATCAAGAAATTTCTATCATATAGTGTAATTTACTATTTAACAATCACATCCTGTAAATCCTCAAATCCTGGATATCCTGATTCAGACGATTAAAATCCTCAAAAAATATGACAGAAACAACCGCTAATTATGATCAAACATGGAAAGAAGCAATAGGAGAATATTTTGAATTATTCATCCAATTCTTTTATCCCAAAATACACGAAAAAATTGATTGGAGTCAAACACCAATATCCTTAGATAAAGAACTAGAACAAATTACCGCATTTAGTCAAACAAAAAAACGTTATGCGGATAAATTGTTTCAAGTTTGGTTATTAAACAATGAAATCATTTGGATTTTGATACACATAGAAGTACAAAGTCAATATGATAAAGAATTTACCCAAAGAATGTACATCTATAACTATCGTTCCTTTGATTTATTTCATAAACCAGTCATCAGTTTAGCCATATTAGGAGATGAAGATAAAAAATGGCGACCAAATAGTTATGAATATGGATTAGGTGATAGTTTAGTAAAAATGCAATTTAGTATTGTGAAGCTATTAGACTATGAATGGTCAGACCTAACCACAAGTAACAATTTGTTTGCTATAATAGTTATGGCACATCTAAAAACCAAAGCCACAACTAGAGATTTAACCCAAAGAGAACAATGGAAATGGAACATAGTCAGACCATTATATCAAAAAGGCTTAACTAGATTTGACATTATTAATTTAGTCAAGTTCATTGATAAAATGATGACTTTACCACCACCATTACAAACAGAGTTCAACGATAAACTAGAACAACATGAAAAGGAGTTAAATATGCCTTTCCTAAGCACTATTGAAGAAATGGCAGAAGAAAGAGGTGAAGCAAAAGGTAAACAATTAGGTGCTAAAGAAAACTGCCAAAACAATATTCTCAAAATTCTCGCAAATAGATTTGATTCTGTTCCAGAATTGATGAGTGATTCCATCACAAAAATTGAGGATATGACTATTCTAGAAAATCTCCTGTTATCGAGTATTAGTGTTAATTCTTTGGAGGAATTGCAAAAGCTAATTGATGCAGAATTACAGCAAAATTAATGATATTTAATCCCTGATTTCTTCTATCATGAGGAAATCGGGGGGTTCATCAAAATCCTTATCCTGTAAATCCTTAAATCCTGGATATCCTGATTCTGACAATTACATCCTGTCAATCATCACCACAAATCTTTTCGTTACATATTACTCTTTGAGAAGCTGCTCCGCGTCTACGGTTTTTTTCCGTTCACCTAGTTAATAAAAAATTTACTTAAAAAGGAACTTGTAAATGATTATCGTCATGAAGATTGGTTCTCCACAGGAAGAGATAAACCGGATTACTACAGAACTATCTAGCTGGGGATTAACACCAGAAAAAATCATTGGCCAACATAAAGTAGTCATTGCTTTAGTGGGTGAAACAGCGGATTTAGATCCCCCACGCATTCAAGAATTAAGTCAATGGATTGAGCAAGTATTACGAGTAGAAGTACCCTACAAACGAGCTAGTCGCCAGTTCCGTCATGGAGAAGCTTCTGAGGTGGTAGTGAATACTCCTGAAGGGGATGTGGTGTTTGGTGAACATCATCCTTTGGTGGTTGTGGCTGGACCTTGTTCCGTGGAAAATGAAGAGATGATTGTAGAGACGGCGCTGCGGGTAAAAGCGGCGGGAGCTAAGTTTTTACGGGGTGGTGCATATAAACCCCGCACGTCACCTTATGCTTTTCAAGGTCATGGGGAAAGTGCTTTGGAATTGTTAGCTACAGCCCGGAAAGTGAGCGGACTGGGAATTATTACAGAAGTAATGGATACGGAAGACTTGGAGAAAATTGGCGAAGTTGCGGATGTGATTCAGGTGGGGGCGAGAAATATGCAGAATTTCTCCATGCTGAAAAAAGTTGGAGCGCAACCTAAGCCGGTGCTGTTAAAACGGGGTATGGCTGCAACTATTGAAGATTGGTTAATGGCGGCTGAATATATTTTAGCGGCGGGTAATCCCAATGTGATTTTGTGTGAACGGGGAATTAGAACTTTTGACCGTCAATATACCCGGAATACTCTCGATTTATCAGTTGTGCCGGTGTTGCGGAAATTGACGCATTTACCAATGATGATTGATCCTAGTCATGGTGTGGGTTGGTCTGAATTTGTCCCTTCAATGGCTATGGCAGCGATCGCAGCGGGTACAGATTCGCTGATGATTGAAGTTCATCCCCACCCAGCTAAAGCTCTATCTGATGGACCCCAATCTTTAACTCCAGACCGTTTTGATCAATTAATGTCAGAGTTAGCGGTGATTGGTAAAGCCGTTGGACGTTGGCCACTATGAAGTGAGTCGCTTGGATTGATCTAAAACTTAATATTTGCAGGACTTTTTCGGGTTGTACTGTCTTTCACCCCAACCTGCATCTTACTCTAATATATTTTTATTTGAAGATAGTTCTTCCTTATCAACTTTATCATAACAGATTTTTAATCAAACGTCAATAGATTCCCTCTTCTTAAAACGCAAAAACAAAGAAAAAATTTTCCGTTTGTCGAGGAGTCTAGTGGACAAACGGAAATAATTTAACTATCTTCTTCTACTACCGAAACCAGAGGAACGACGACTAGAAGAACGGCCACCACTACCAAAACTATTACCAGAACTGCGGCGGGTAGTGCTAGAGTTACCAGAAGGTTTGAGGGTACTGCTACCAAAACCAGAACCGGAGGCTCTTCCTCTTTGGTTGGTACTTGGTGTAGTGCGGATAGAGTTTCTGGAAGAGGAGTTTTTGATGTTTCCTGTAGTCCGGAAAGTAGTCCGATTTCTCACTGCTGCGGGTGGTTCATTGTAGCGAGAACGGTAATTAGAAACCGCTGAATCATAGCTTGAACCATAGCCACCATAACCAGTCATGATTCCACCAGGCTGATAAACAGGGGGAACATAATATTGAGGTCTAAACAACATACTACCAATAGCTTGACCAGCTAAAGCTCCCGCAAAAGGGGCCCAAAAGCTACTTTGTTGACGAACAATGACGGTTTCCTTTTGTCCAGTTTGGGGATTTTCTCTGGTCTCCGTGACGTTATGGACGTACTCAATTTTAAAGTCTTCAGTCATGTATAAAACTGGCTGACTATTTTCTACTTTCAAGTAAGTTTTCTTACCTGCTTTGATTTCATCATCAGTCAGTCGTGCCATTTGTAGCTTTTCTGTAGCAAAGCTTGGAGGTGTATTGTTGAGTAAAAACAGAGTATACTCACCATTGGCATCGTTATATGTGCCTTGTTGTACTTGATACTGTCCATCACTTAACTTAGTGGGGGTAGCAGTTTGGCTAACGTTTTTAGTTGAAGAAGTAGTTTGGTTTCCTCCTCCACAGGCGACCGTTGTTAAGCACAAACTCAAGGCTAAACAAACAACTGTAAATTTACGTATTATGGTCATAATCATTGTGTTCATGCTTTGTGCGGATACTAACTAATTACAGACTAACGATAAATTACAAGGGGATCAATTCTGGGTAATACTCCAATAGTTGATCATTAGAAAGTTCATCTCCTAATTGGGCGGGTGAGAAATGAACTTGGATGGCGCGGAGTTTATGTTTGTAGTGTAGATTAATTAAAGTTTTTAAAGCTGCTTTCAAGGCTGGGATGTTAGCTAAGTCTGTTTCTAAATCTGGAACTTCCCCTTCAGTAGCGACTGTAATCATGACAACGACGTTACGGGTAACAGGAAGTGATAAGGGCTGGTCGGAGGTGGTAGAACTCAAATTCAGGTCAGATCCATATCTTTGGGCTGAGTCGGTGAATAATTCATTGACATAATCTCCAGCTTCACCTTCGCTCCAAAAGACATCGCCTTCATTAGCAGCCGAGAACCAGTATTCATCATATTGCAGGAAAGTTTGGCATAGTTGTACCAATTCTTCTCCTAAAATTTCCAAATCCCCGTCAGCACTAATTGCTGTTCTGGCGGAGCGATTGAGGACACCTAGTATTGGTGCTACTTCCTCTCCATTTAAATGTAGAAACAAACGACAGACAACATAGCGAGTTTTGCCGATCATCCGATTAAAAGTATCACGCATTGTTTTCCTCCGGTAATTTTTTAAGTAGATTATTTCAAAATTGCTTCTATCTTTAGTAAGTAGGTGGGCGTTAAAAATTGTCGCTGGGGCAAGGGAACAGGAAGAGAGTTTTGGGCGATTTTACTTTTCTTCACATACCTTTAAATTTTTCTGTTCACCTACTTAGGTGGAAAATTGACTACTGACCAATATAGTAAAATCCTTTGATAAAAGCGACAATCATGTTTAATTCGGGAAGGGGAAATATTGATTCATTGGATATATCATTATTGTTGTGCAAATTACTCATAAGTCGCTTGTTACTATTACTATTGTCATAAATTGTCAGATTGTTAGCAGTAGAATTTGTTAAAATGATCTGGGTTGGGGCTTTGAAAAAAGTTAATTTTTGAGCTACTTCTAAATTTTTTTTAGTCTGTTCAATTATTTTAGCTTTTCGCATGGCTTCGGCCAGAAGGATGATTAATTGTCTAACAATTTTAATGGACTTGAGATCCTGCTGACGAATAACCTCAGCACGCATCATATCTGCCATAGCATAAATATTTTTTTTGGTGATTGTGGCATCCTGAAAGGGGAGAATTGCCATAAAAGCGATAGGAAATAAAGCTAGGTCATTTTCTATGCGGAAGGTTAAAATAGTTCTACGGTTGCTGATTTCTAGACTAGGGGGTTGTATTAGTTCTGGATATTCTTGAGCAATTTGATAATAAGTGCCGGCGAGAACAAAGTTAGCCTCGTGGTTTAGGGGTGACTCAACAATAATACGTAGAGTTGGGGGAGTGGCATTAAAGAATTCTTTGGCTTCTTCTGGGGTAAAATTTTGGATGATGGAGCGATCGCCCATAGAGGAAAGATCCACCCATTCGCAAACAATACTCTCTGTTTTCAACCCAAATCGGGGTGTACCATACAGTTTAGCGCCAGTGAGCGTAGCTCCAGATAAATCTGCCCCAGTCCATTCTACTTTAATTAATTTTGCTTGGGTTAAATTAGCGTGAACAAAACTAGTATTAGTTAAATTGGCATTTGTCAAATCTGCCCCTGTTAAGTTAGCACCACTTAATTTAGCTCCACTCAAATCCACCGAACGAAGATTAGCGCCTCGTAAATCTACCCAACGAAGATTAGCGCCTCGTAAATCTGCACCAGTGAGGTTAACTAAACACAAGTTAGCCTGTCTGAGTTCAGTATTGCGTAAATTAGCCCCACTGAGGTCACAAGCGCCCAATTCTGTACCATGGAGATTGGCCATTTCCAAATTAGCTTCTCGGAGGAAACAGCCTCGCAGGTTGGCTTCACTGAGGTTAGCGCGACGGAGATTAACTTGTCGAAGTGTGGCTTCCCGCAAATCAGCACCACTGAGGTTTGCATCTGAGAGATTAGCGCGAGTTAAATCAGCGCGAACTAACTCACCACGAACTAAGGAAGCTTCACAAAGTTGAGCGCGGCTCAAATCTGCCCGCATCAAATTGGCAACATTGAGACTAGCGCGGTTCAGAATAGCGTCTGAGAGATTTGCACCACTGAGGCGAGCCACATTTAGTTGAGCATCACTTAAATTAGCTTTGCTGAAATTTGTACCACTTAAATTAGCTACACTCAAATTAGCGTGACTAAGATTAATACCACTAAGATTAATGCTACTGAAATTTGATTCTGCTAAATTAAGACCACTGAAGTCTAAGACTCCCTGTGCATATTTTGCGATTAATTCTGCTTCTACAGTCATGAATCTACCTTTTTATTGCCAACTTTGAGCGTTGGAGTTGGTAAAGTATCGAGAGAACAAGTACAAATTAATTTTCAAGATTACGATGAAAATTGGTATTTTAGGACTGGGACTCATCGGTGGTTGTTTAGGTTTTGATTTACGTTCGCAAGGACACTATGTTTTAGGTGTAAGTCGTCGTCAATCAACCTGTGAAAAAGCAATTCACCTCGGTAGTGTTGATCAAGCGTCGTTAGACTTGAGCTTGTTAGCATCAGCCGAAGTTGTATTTATTTGCACCCCTATAGGGCTTATAGTGCCTCAAATCAAAGAGTTAATAACTCATTTACCTAAGACCACTATTATTACTGATGTTGGTTCAGTAAAAAAACCTATTGTTGAGGCTATTTCCCCTTTATGGGAGAATTTTATCGGTGGTCATCCGATGGCCGGAAAAACAGATGTGGGCATAGAAGCAGCACAACCGCATTTATTTGTCAATCGGCCTTATGTATTAACACCAATAGAGACAACACCTAGAGATGGTGTAATAATTGTAGAAGAAATTGTGCGATCGCTCGGTTCGATTATCTATCATTGTCAACCAGAACAACATGACCGCGCCGTTGCTTGGATTTCTCATCTACCAGTAATGGTCAGCGCCTCCTTGATAGCAGCTTGTTTAAGTGAAACAGATCCAGAAATCACCAAATTAGCCCAGAATTTTGCTAGTTCAGGGTTTCAGGATACTAGTAGGGTAGGGGGAGGAAATCCAGAATTAGGCGTGATGATGGCGCAATATAATCGCCCAGCACTACTGCATTCATTACAGCAATATCGCCACAGCCTCGACGAATTTATTCATATAATTGAACAAGAAAAATGGGAAATGTTAGAAGAAAAGTTTAAATTCAATCAACAGTCGCGGCCTCATTTTGTAGAATAGATTACCAGTGCGTTATTAATAATGTAACGCACCTGCTCATTTGGATACAAAAATCTAACATAGGAATTCTTAAATTTGTATGATGTAATATCAGCTATATCAAAAATTCACACTGATATGCGTAAATTTTCACAATTAGTTATCAGGGTAATTATTTTACAAGTATTATTAATCACAACCAAATAGGGTTTACTGATAGCGTAGCGTGACCTCATATAGCGTTTCCTAGTCTAATCATTTACAAATTTATCTGCGTTTATCCGCGTTCATCATCTTCTATCTGCGGTTAATTCTTTCTTGCTACACCTCAACAAGTAATCAAACAGAATTAATGACATAAAGCACTATGAGGTAATACTCGAAAAACTTCTTCTATAGTTGTGACTCCAGTGGTCACTTTTTGGGCAGCAGCCATACTAAAAGAAGTAAAATCAATTGTTTTCAAATAGCGATTTAGTTCCGTCATTGTTCCTTGATAAATCAATTCTCGCACCCGATCATCAACATCTAATAATTCAACAATTGCTTCTCTTCCCAAATAGCCAGAATTAAAACATTTAATACAACCTTTACCTTTTAACCAATGTTGAGTTGTTTCTGGTGTGGCTTTTAATCCTAATTTCCGTAAATCATCTGATGTCGGGGTGTAAGGTTCAGCACAGTGAGGACAAACTCGCCGCACCAACCGCTGGGCAACAATCCCTAAGAGGGCATCACTGATTAAACCTGGATCTGGTCCAACATCTTTTAAGCGGGGAATTGTGCCAACAGCATCATTGGTGTGCAAAGTAGTAAATACCAAATGTCCAGTTAAAGCCGCTCTGACGGCGGTTTCTGCGGTTTCGTTGTCTCTAATTTCTCCCACCATAATCACATCAGGATCTTGGCGGAGAATAGCCCTTAAACCCGCCGCAAAGGTCATTCCAGCGGCTTCGTTTACCTGAGTTTGAGTGATCCCAGATAAAACATATTCTACTGGATCTTCTACTGTCACTACATTTACTGATTCTTTGGCAACTGATTGCAAACTAGTATACAGCGTACTTGTTTTGCCTGAGCCTGTCGGACCAGTGAGAATAATCATCCCTTGGGGTTGACTTAACCATCTTTTGTATATCTCCAATGCCGAATCAGAAAAACCAAGTCCACCCATATTGCTAAACGGATTTCGTTGGGGAAGTAAGCGAATTACGACTTTTTCACCACCAATACAGGGGAGGGTACTAACGCGCATATCTAATCCCACATCTGATGATTCTCCCAAAGCATATTTTTGGCCTATGCGTCCATCTTGAGGACGACGGCTTTCACCGATATCTAAATCGGACATAACTTTAGTAGCAACTACTACTCTGCGGCTGATTTCCAGAGGAAATGTAGTAATGTGTCGCAAGACACCATCTATTCGATAACGAACTCTTAAACCTTCTGGCATTGGTTCTAAATGAATATCACTAGCACGATTGCGTAATGCACCACTAAATAGAGTTTTTACCCGTTGAATTTGATCCGATGCTTTGGAAAGATAAAGTTCTGTCAGTTCGGCAATATTTTCTGATTCAAGTTCCTTAGTAAGAGGATTAATTAAAGAATCCCCACTGATTTTATTGAGGTCAAGATTTTGAGTATGATACCAACCACTATAGCTTTTTTCGGTAATAGAAAGAATTTTAATATCTGTAAAAGTGCGATCGCTCAATTTTTGAATTATATCTGCTTCAATGATAATTGGACTACCTAAATAATAGCAATTACGCCATAGTAACAAAGGCACAACAGGAGGTAATTGTTGAGCATGAGAAAATAACCGAAAAAATCGCCCACTGACTTCAGGATCTAATAATTCTAAATTCACCGTACCTCGCTCATCTATTAACAGACTGAGCGCCTGTTGACAATCAAGTTCTCCCTTTTTTAGCTGTTGCCAAGGATATTCCATATTTTTAACTCAACAACTTTACTTATAAGCTTACACTATCATTTTATTACAAAAATCCTCCATAAAAAACCTGATTATTACGTAGATTTAAAATAATTTCTCCTCGTCTAGGAAAAACACACCTTGATCATTTATTATGTGGAGGTAATGAATAAATACAAGATAATTTTCATTAATAATGCGACGGGATTCTATTTTTTATAAATTGTTCAAGCAATTTCCTAGTAACCAATCGCTCAGTAACCAATAGACCTCTTGCAGAAATTAAATATGCTTTATCCACAACCCTTGTAGAGACGTTCCATGGAACGTCTCTACATTCTTTTTTGGAGATTTCTAATGGATAATTGGTAATAGGTAATTGATGATAAAATTCCTGTTTTTATCCTGTTCATCCTTTAATCCTGGACATTATCTCGACTTCGCGGTAGTTGAGCGTAGTCGAAACTCGATAACCACCTGATTCTGACAATATGTGCGAAAATACTCAAAGCAGGTGTAAGGAAGTAACATGATTGACAAAAACTGGCAAGATGAAGAACTATGGATTGTCACCGCAAGTAGTTCTGATAACGGCTCAAAATCAGGTGCAAAAGGTGGTTTTCCCAGTGCTAATCCTCCAAAAGATGAAGAAACGAAAGACAGTCGCATAAACGCGGGAATGTTAGCCAAGCAAATGTCGCATTTTGTCGGAGTAATTAGTAATGTATTTACTGATGTCCAAAAGCAAATAGCTACCCAAGGAGAACTCCAGCTTGATGAAATTACCCTGACCGTAGAAATTAGTAGCGAAGCGGAAATTAAATTACTGGGTACGGGTGGAAAAGCTGCTGGTAAAGGCGCAATTGAGCTAAAATTTAAGCGTTCATCCCCCCAATCTTCCCCATCTCCCGTAAATTGATCAGAATATGGCTGAAAATTGCGCTATTGTTATTGGCATCAACGGATATTACAACGGCATTCAGCCTCTTAATTACGCAAAAACTGATGCAGAAAAGGTGCGGGATTATTTTCAGCATCATTTAGCCGTAAAACCAGATTATCTCAAGTTTTTCTGTGATGATTCCCCACGAGAAACTCAACCAACTTACACCACCATAAAATCATTTTTACACAAAACCTTTCAAACCCCTTTTTTAGAGCCTGGAGACACCCTCTGGTTTTATTTTAGTGGTCATGGAATGCCATATCAAGGACAAGATTATTTATTACCCATAGATGGAGATCCTAGCATTATTACGGATTCTGCTATATCTATCGCCTACATAACAGAACGCTTGCGGCGCAGTGGTGCGGATAATATAGTCTTATTTATTGATGCTTGTCGCAGCACTGGTCAAAAAAGTGCAGGTTTGGGAATTGGTGAAGAAAAACAGCAAGGTGTAATCACCTTCTATTCCTGTAGTCCCAATCAGGTTTCTTACGAAATTGAGGAAATTCAACAAGGTGCATTTACCCACGTTTTACTCAATGGGTTGCAAATTCAAGGTGAAAGCAACTGTGCAACTGTTGAACGCTTGTCTAAATATTTGCGCCATCAAGTTCCCCAATTGACCCTAAAGCATAAGAAATATAATCAGATACCTTATGCTGTGATCGAACCTGAGACAAAATTACATTATATTTTACTTCCTAAGTTCGCTAACCTAAGTGATATTGATAAACTAGCAGCCGAGGCCGCAATTGCCGAAGCAGAAGAATTTTTTGCTTTAGCTTTTCAGATATGGATGCGGGTTAATGTGGCAGCAGGTGGAACAGATATGCGGCCAATTCGTGCCTTTCAGCGATTAGTAAATAAACAGTCTTCAAATATATTAGAACAGCGTCGAGAAGCAGAAGAACAGGGACGTAAAGCAGCAACAGCAAAAACCCGTGAATTGACTGTAGATTTAGGTCAAGGCTTAACCCTAGAACTGGTGCGAGTGCCAGCAGGTAAGTTTACTATGGGAATGCCCCCAGCAGAACGCCAAATAGCCCTAGAAAATCTCCTGAAATATGGCAACAAGCGTGAGGATGCTGAACGATGGTTAGACTGGTCTACCCCACAGCATGAAGTCTATTTGCAAGAGTTTTTAATGGGGAAATATGCAGTCACCAATGCCCAATGGTACGCCGTGATGAAAACTAAGCCATCTGAGCAATATGACCCCAAGTTTCAAGGCGATAAGCAGCCTGTAGTCGGCGTTTCCTGGCATGAAGCACGGGCATTTTGTCAAAAGCTATCTGAACAAACAAAACGCGCCGTCAGATTGCCCACAGAGGCAGAATGGGAATATGCCTGTCGTGCGGGAACAACTACACCCTTTGCCTTTGGTAAGACCATTACAACAGATCAAGTCAATTATGACGGCAATTATCCTTATGGTGATGCCCCAAAGGGCGAATATCGAGAATGTACCGTGAATGTGGATAGTTTCACCCCTAACCCTTGGGGTTTATATCAAATGCACGGCAACGTCTGGGAATGGTGTGTGGATGAATTTCACGATAGCTATAGCGAAAAGCCCGCGCGTTTAAAAAGTAATGGTAATGAAGCTTGGGAAAACAAAAAGAATTTATTGGCAACCTGGATTAATAAAATTAGTGATAAAGAAGATAATCTCGCTTATATATGTCGGGGCGGTTCTTGGTACAACCTTGCTCTCACTTGCCGTTCGGCGAACCGTAACAGGAGCGTCGCGCGTAGTCAAGACCATACTCTCGGTTTTCGTGTTGTGTTCGGGTCTTGCTCGCCAGGACTTTCTTAGCCCTCTGCCCTCTTGCCCTTTTGCCCTCTGCTCTTTTCTTCTCTACCCTTACCCCTCGCCTTTAGGCGATAAAATTTTTTTTATTTAGTAGGGTGCGTCAGATATCCAAATATTTAGTTTTTTACCGAAGTTATCATTTCTGACGCACCCCACAATAAAGACTTGTAAACAATATCGCTAATAATATTTCAAAGATGTAAAACTAATAGAGGCTATCCTTGCTTATAAGTCTTAGAACTTATGGCACATAGCTTGGGGTTGAGTTCAAAAACGGGGCGGTTCTTGGTACAACAATGCTATCAATTGCCGTTCGGCGAACCGTAACAGGAACAACGCGCGTAATCAAGACAATAATCTCGGTTTTCGTGTTGTGTTCGGGTCTTGCTCGCCAGCACTCTCTACAGTCAGAATTGATAGAAGGGATTTTATCGAGCGTACACCAGAGAGTCCAAACTCAAAACCAGTGATGTGGGTGACTATATCCGAATATAAAACCGAGCCAGTTAGCTTGGTAGGGAAACCGAAGACTTAACTGGCTCAATATTATAAATTATGCACACAGATACAATATTTGGTGTTGCTGATTTTAGGTATGAAAATAATTTTATCCCGTTTTTATCTCGTTCCTATACAGAGTATGGGAACGAGAAAATAATTCTATTAACTATACTCTAAACGGCTTAATCGTTTGATTATATAGGTACAGGTTTAGCAGTGCTAATTATTCGGCAATTAAATCGCCGAATTGGGGAAATTGATTCCTCATTAATTCAAAAAGTCCAAGAATTACCTGGTGAAAAACTTGAAGAATTAGGAGAAGCTTTATTAGATTTTACAAGAGCATCCGGTAAGAGTAAAGCTCAGTGTCTTTAGACCTGAGATATAAGCGACTCGTGCAGTTCGACAAGCTCACTTCAGTTACAGACTTAGAAACTTGGTTGAAATTGTCTAACTAACTTTCTATAACCTCCAGAAAATTCAAGAATCATTTTCTGTAATCACAGTTTCTAAAGGCTTATCCCAACTATCAACTGGTAATTGAGATAAATAAGCAAAATCAAAAACTACTCCTATGGTTGATTTTGTCTTCCAACCGGGGGAATTTAAAAAACGGTCGTAATATCCACCACCATAACCCAAGCGGTATCCTTGGACATCACAACCCACACAGGGGAGAAGTATTAAATCTACTTCTTCAATCTCAATTATTGGTGCTTCATGGTGAGGTTCAGTAATCCCATAAGCACCGATATTAATTGTGTCATCAGGTTGCCAAGAATGCCAAACTAGAGATTTACCACTACAACGGGGAAAACCCCAACGTTTGTTAGTGTTGGTATATAGCGAGCTAATATCAGGTTCTTGACGAAAGCTGAAAAAAGCCAGAATGGTATTTGCCTGATTAAATATAACTGAGTTTTGGATGTTGGTGGTGAGGCGATCGCTCTTTTCTCTCCATTCTAATAATGTCATTGACTGGCGTTTTTGGAGTAAAGTCCGCCGCAGTTCTTTTTTATTTAGTTGTGAATTTATTTTTTGCAAAGCCTAATACAATTTAAAATTGTCAAAAAATTTCTCTTTAACCTCTTTCCTCTGTGTCCTCTGTGCCTCTGTGGTTAGATAAATTACTTTCCAACCACAGAGAGCGCAGAGTTAATAACCTTTATGCAGCGTTTTTCCGCCACCAATCAATAGTATTTTTCAACCCTTCTCTAAATTCTACTTCAGCAGTAAAACCAAAAGCCTGTTTTGCCCTTTCAGTATCTAAACAACGTCGGGGTTGGCCATTGGGTTTGTCGGTTTCCCAGACAAGTTCCCCTTCATACTCCATCAATTCGCAAATTAAGGTAATGAGATCCTTGATAGAGATTTCATAACCAGTTCCTAAATTGACGGGTTCAGCATCATTATAAAGCTGAGTTCCCATCACTATCCCTCGTGCTGCATCTGTAGAATACAAAAATTCACGGGTAGGAGAACCATCACCCCAAACAGGAAGTTGCTTTTCTCCCCTCGTTTGCGCTTCTTGAACTTTGCGAATTAAGGCGGGAATGACGTGAGAACTGTTAGGGTTAAAGTTATCTTCAGGTCCGTATAAGTTCACGGGTAAGAGGTAAATGCCATTAAAGCCATACTGCTGACGATAAGATTGCAGTTGCACTAAGAGGGCTTTTTTTGCCACTCCATAGGGGGCGTTAGTTTCTTCTGGATAACCATTCCAGAGATCATCTTCTTTAAATGGGACAGGGGTAAACTTGGGATAAGCGCAGATAGTTCCTACACAGACAAATTTTTCTATGCCCTGTTGATAAGCAGCATGAATTAACTGAGTTCCCATCATCAAGTTATCGTAAAATAACTCGCCCGGTTTTTCCCGATTTAGACCAATCCCACCGACATGGGCTGCTAGGTGAATGATCACATCCTGCTGGTCTACTGCCCGTTGGCAATTTTCCCAAACACGCAAATCACAATCATGCGATCGCGTCACGGTAATTTTCTCACGATCTGCGCCATGTTGACACAGTTGATCTATCACTTGACGACCAAGAAAACCCGCCCCACCAGTCACAAGAATCCGTTTATTTTCTAATTCTAAGGCTGTCATATTCTTATCCTTGACGATCTAAAAATGCAGAGATCCCAATTCTTGACGAGTAGTAGCAATATCTTGAGGTTGTTTTGCACCATTCCCATTCGTGGCAATACAACCCAAAGCTTGTAAATCAGCTTCCACCATCAAAGAAACCAGTTCTTTAAATGTTACCGTTGGTTTCCAGTCTAATTTTTGCTGTGCTTTAGTTGGATCACCAATTAGTAAATCTACTTCGGCTGGACGGAGATAACGTTCGTCAAATTCTACGTATTTCTGCCAATCAAGATTTACATAACTAAATGCTAACTCCAGAAACTCTTTCACCGAATGGGTTTCACCTGTTGCAACCACATAATCATCTGGTTTTTCTTGCTGCAACATTAACCACATAGCTTTTACGTAATCTTTGGCGTAACCCCAATCTCTCTTGGAATCCAAATTACCCATGTAGATATTTTTCTGTTTACCAGCGACAATCCGGGCGACGGCTCTAGTTATTTTCCGAGTAACAAATGTTTCACCCCTTCTGGGCGATTCGTGGTTAAAAAGAATGCCATTACAAGCAAACAAATTATAAGATTCGCGGTAATTTATGGTTTGCCAGTGGGCGTAAACCTTAGCACAAGCGTAGGGACTACGGGGATAAAAAGGTGTAGTTTCACTTTGGGGGACTGCTTGCACTAAACCATACATTTCCGAAGAACCGGCTTGATAGAAACGGACTTCAATTCCTGTGCGGTGCTGGTAGTCGCGGATAGCTTCTAATAATCTTAATGTACCCATACCTACAGCATCTACTGTATATTCAGGTGAATCAAAACTCACTCTGACGTGGGATTGAGCGCCCAAGTTATAAATTTCTGTAGGTTTAACTTCTTCTAGGATCCGCCGCAGTGTTGTTCCGTCTGTCAAGTCGCCATAGTGAAGAAACAACCGCACACCCTGTTTATGGGGGTCTTCATACATATGATCAATGCGGTCTGTGTTAAAGGTGGAAGTACGGCGAATAATCCCATGTACTTCATAACCTTGTTCTAATAACAACTCTGTTAAATAAGAACCGTCTTGACCTGTGATACCAGTAATTAAAGCGCGTTTTGGTTGTGTCATGCTCGATGATGCCTCGGAATTTTTGGTTGAATAATTACAGACAATCTGAATCTAAACTAAAAGTTAAGTGCAAGCACTACCCGATAGTAAGTCTTCAAGTATTAGTTGCTCTTAAAAGTTAGCTGTAAACAAATATACTTAATCAAAAACACTTTAACAAATAATTATGAGTTTGATGCAGTCAATATTATTAACTTTACGGGTATTAATGATAATTCTTTACTGAAAATTTATTTTAGTAGTGTTCAAAAATAAGGCATTGCCTATTTGAAGTATTAATTAACCACACGCAAAGGTAATGGTTTCAAGAATTAAAGCAATCCGAAAAATAGTTTTTGGGGCATGATTTTGCCCCACAACAGGGAATTTGCGTACTGACTTAGTATGCTCCTTTGTTTTTGGGCATAATGACAACATTAACTGTTTTGAGAATAATCCACAAATCTAGCCAAAAATTCCGAAAATTGACATAGTGGAGGTCTATTTGCACCCGTCGAGGATAGGGAATATCATTACGCCCAGATACTTGCCACAAACCAGTAATGCCGGGACGAATTGTTAAAATATGATTGATATAATCACCATATTTTGGTAACTCTTCCGCTACTAAAGGTCGTGGACCGACTACACTCATGTCTCCTTTGAGAACATTCCAAAATTGGGGAAACTCATCTAAGCTGGTAATTCGCAAAAAATGACCAATTTTAGTGATTCTAGGATCTGTTTTTAGCTTGAAATTGTTTTCAAATTCTTCTCGCAGGTTAGGTGATGTTGCCATAATTTCTAGGAGAATTTCGTCGGCGTTATTCACCATAGTGCGAAACTTAATACAATTAAAGCTTTGATAGTTTTTACCTACTCGTTCTTGAACATAAAAAATTGGTCCTTTTGAGCTTATGGCTATCAATAAGGCCAGTATTATGTAAATTGGAGAAAACAAAATCAAGACCGACAATGAAAAAACTATATCAAACAGTCGTTTAAAAAACTCTCCGTATAAACCCTGAAAAGATAAACTTCTGGATTTCACCTTTGGCTGTTTAACTTTTTGACCACGTTTCGATAAAACAGCCATAGATGTACTGTTATCCTTACGCGGGTATCGCTTGCCGGAGAGGAGTGAACTCTGGGCAGTCATCATACTCCTTTATAATCCACACCACACATAGTCCCGATTTTAAGGCTAAAAGGCAGTGATTTTCTGGAAAAATTTGCTGTCTTCTTGGAAAATCAATACAAAAAGGCTAATGTTTACTGTAGGTAAACTCATTTTTCACGACATTCACTGACAAAACCTAGATAACGTTCTGCAAAAACCTGGCGAGAAAATTGATTAGCGTGTGTTTGTATATACTGATAATTGTATAAATGTTGATGATCTGTAAATTTTTCTACGGCATCTATTAAAGCTCCTACTGTTTGGATTTTGAATAATATACCAGTTCCTGTATCAAGATGATTCCGAATATCTCTCACTGTTTCTAATGCACCACCAGCACCATAGGCAATTACAGGAGTTCCACAAGCTTGAGCTTCAACTAGGGCAATCCCAAAATCTTCGCAAGCTGCATACACAAAAGCCTTAGCACGAGCCATGTATTGCTTGACGATATGATCAGGTTGCCATCCCAAAATTTGGATATGTGGTTGGGCTATTTCCCGTAGTTTGTTCAATTCTGGACCTGTACCAATGACTATCAAGGGTTTTTTTAATTCATTAAAAGCCTGAACAATTAAGGAAACTTGTTTATAACTCACTAATCGGGACACTATCAAGTAAAAATCTTCTTTTTCTGAAGAAAAGGAACATTCATCTAGGTTAACTGGTGGATAAATGACGGTTGCTTGCCGACGATAACAACGCCAAATCCTTTTAGCTGTATGTTGTGAGTTGGCAATGAAATAATCAACACGGTTAGCACTGATTACATCCCATTGCCGCAAATTATGGAGAATATAGCGTGTTACCCAGCCAATTGCTCCTTTACCTAGTTTGCTTTGATTCAGGTAATCAAATGTTAAATCCCAAGCGTAACGCATAGGGCTATGGCAATAGCAGATATGCAATTGATTAGGTGTGGTTAATACTCCTTTAGCTACAGCATGAGATGAAGATAGGATAACCTCATATTCTCGCAAATCCAATTGCTCGATCGCCAAGGGTAATAAGGGTAAATATTTTTGGACTCCTTGACGCGCTTGCGGAAATTTTTGTAAAAACGTTTTGCCAATTTGACGTTTGTACAAATAACTTTCTGGATTGCTGGATTCAAAATCAATCAGGGCGTACAAATCAGCATCTATGTGATTTAATATTTCCTGAACTACGAGTTCTGAACCACCTGTAGCTTGAGGGGTTAACCACTCATGAACCAAAGCATATTTTAAAGACACAGTTAACTTGAATGGATGGGAAGTAATTAGGCTAATTTAATGAGGTGATATTAAAGATTCCTCATTCTCATCTGGCAATGGGAAAATCCCCAGCTTGAATAGAAGATATAATCCTACCAAAAGATGTTCCAAGATGATACTGCAACCTGATAACCTCAAAGATAAGGGTGATTTTGCCACTCAAGTTATTTAGGAATGAGGAAGTTATGCGGATTTTGGTTATTGGTGGGACTCGGTTTATTGGTGTGTATTTGACTCAACTACTGGTAAAAGCTGGACATGAGGTGGTTTTGTTCAATCGTGGTAATCATCCCGCACCTTCAGGAGTAGGACAAATTATCGGCGATCGCACTAACTCAACCCAACTTAAAGAAAAGTTAGCACAAGAAACCTTTGATGTCATTTTTGACAACAATGGTAGGGAACTCACGGATACTCAACCTTTGGCAGAAATTTTCCAAGGACGGGTAAAACACTTTGTTTATATGAGTTCAGCGGGTGTGTACCTCAAATCTGACCAAATGCCCCATATTGAGGGGGATACTGTCGATCCTAAGAGTCGTCACAAGGGTAAACATGAAACGGAAGCTTACCTGAAACAATTAGGAATTCCTTTTACTTCTATTCGTCCTACTTATATCTACGGACCACAAAATTATAATCCTTTGGAAAGTTGGTTTTTTGATAGAATTGTGCGCGATCGCCCGATTTGTATTCCGGGTAATGGAATGCACATCACCCAGCTAGGCCATGTCAAGGATTTAGCTCAAGCGATGACGCAGGTAATTGGGAATGACAAGGCTATTGGGGAGATTTATAATATTTCTGGCGATCGCTTTGTGACTTTCGATGGTTTAGCTCGCGCTTGCGCTGTGGCTGCTGGTAAATCTCCTGCTGATGTTAAAATTATCCATTATGATCCGAAACAGTTTGATTTCGGTAAACGGAAAGCTTTTCCGATGCGGGTACAGCACTTTTTCGCATCTGTAAATAAAGCGCAAATAGAATTAAATTGGCAACCTGAATATGATTTAATTTCTGGTTTGCAAGATTCTTTGGAAAATGATTATTTAGCAACTGGTGCAGATAAAACAGAAGTTGATTTTTCTGTAGATGATGAGATTCTCAAAGCAAATATATAGAAGCAACCGAGGTTGAAAGTCTATTTGTAGCAGGGGAAAATTATCAATTGATCAACTGATAATTTTAGTAAATTTGTTGGGTGGCGCTGTCGCTTAACCCAACCTAGCAACTATTTCCTAATTACTACTTTCCAAACCCTTTCCCTCTGCTGGTAGAAGGAAGACAAATACAGTTTTCTAACTGCTGAAGTAAGGTTTCACTATCTAGATTTTGACCAATTAGCACTAATTGATTTTTCTTTTCACCTTTCCATTGATCATCATCAATAGTGAAGCGTTTACCGCAAAGATGGAAAATATGACGTTGAGGACTTTCATCAAACCACATAATCCCCTTAGCACGGAAGACATTTGTCGGTAATTGATTATCTAGAAAATGTTGAAACTTTCTAATAGAAAGAGGTTGATCACTTTGGAAAGAAATAGAGATAAAACCATCATTTTCTAAGTGATTAGAATGATCATGGTGATGATGTTCATGATCATGGTGGTCATGTCCACAGTTTGAATGATCATCATGTTCACAATTAGAATGATCATCATGATCATGATGTTCTTCTGTGTGGGAATCAAAATATTTATCAGACTCAAATAACCCCACACTGAGAATTAAAGGAAGGGGAACTTGGGATTTTGTCGTCCGAATAATTCGTGAACCTTCCTTGATGTTGTTGATTTTTTTCTCCAATTCTTGCAAAGTGGTTTCATCAACCAAATCTGTTTTATTGAGAATAATGACATCACCATAAGTAATTTGACTCAAAGCAGCTTCAGAATTGAATAAATCTAAGCTATAATTTGCCGCATCAACTACAGTAATAATAGAATCTAACCGGGTTAAATCTCGCAATTCTGAACCCAGAAATGTCATTGCTACTGGTAGAGGATCTGCTAAACCAGTTGTTTCGACAACTAGATAATCTAGCTTTTCTTCTCTTTCTAAAACTTTGTAAACAGCATCAACTAAATCATTATTAATGGTGCAACAAATACAACCATTACTCAATTCCACCATGTTTTCATCAGTGGAAACAACTAATTCATTATCAATACCAATTTCGCCAAATTCATTCACTAACACAGCAGTTTTTACACCTTGCTGATTTGTGAGGATATGGTTAAGTAAAGTCGTTTTCCCACTACCAAGGAAACCTGTAATAATCGTCACTGGTAAACCTTGCTTGGGAACTTCCATGACGGGGGATTCAGAACTAACTGTCGTTTGCATAATCATGAAGTAGGATTTTGGTGTATTTTAAATTTTATCTTGATTTTGGCTACTCGGCATTACTGCTTTACGATAATAGGTACTTTAAGTTTATTAATAACTAAATAAAAATATACCTTGTCATCTTCTCAGTAAAATTATTTCCATACCTTTCAACAAAAACTGTAGGGGCGGGGTTTCCCCGCCCATTTACCGACAATTTATCAATAATCTATCTCAAATACACCGTGAAATACAACCCCGATATTCATCATCGCCAATCAATTCGATTAAGGGACTACGATTATTCGCAACCTAACGCCTATTTTGTCACCATTTGTACCCAACACCAAGAATGCAATTTAGGCGAAGTAATCAATAGGGAAATGACATTTACAGTTAGGGGTTTTATTGCTGATCAATTTTGGTTGCAAATCTCCAATCATTTTCCCAATGTTGAATTAGATTATTTTGTGATTATGCCTAATCATGTTCACGGGATTATTGTGATTAATGATGAGTTTACAGTTATAAAGGGCGGGGAAACCTATGTTATGAAGGGCGGGGAAACCTATGTTATGAAGGGCGGGGAAACCCCGCCCCTACGGAAAAAACCGACATTAGGGCAAATTATTGCGTATTATAAATATCAAACAACAAAAATAATTAATAACATTGACCATAGCCCTGGACTGCGTATATGGCAACGCAATTATTATGATCGGATAATCCGCAATGAAAAAGCCTTAAACCTCGCCCGTCAGTATATTATCACAAATCCTGTCCGCTGGGATAAAGACCCGAAAAACCCCCGTAGAAGCGCAGTTTCCACTCCCTAAATTTACACCAGATGTTAATAAGATTACGAAGTATTACTAACAATAATTATAGCCAATTATTAGCTACTAAAATATTCACTTACGCCATTGTCATCAACTTGCGTTATCATTGTTTATCGTCAGATTGCCGCATTACTGTGTTATGACCCTATCTATTTACAATACTCTCACCCGTCGTCAAGAACAATTTACTACCGTCGAACCTGGAAAGGTTAAAATGTATTACTGCGGAGTGACGGTTTATGATTACTGCCATTTGGGTCATGCAAGAGCGTGCATTGTCTGGGACGTAGTGCGCCGCTATCTCCAGTTTATTGGTTATAATGTGCGTTATATCCAGAATTTTACCGATATTGATGATAAAATTCTCAAACGCGCCAGAGAAGAAAATTCTTCTATGGAAGCTGTAGCAGAACGCTATATTCAGGCATATTTTGAGGATATGTCGCGGTTGGGAATTAAAGAAGCTGATGAATATCCCCGCGCTACACATACAATGAATGGGATTCAGCGATTAATTCACGATTTAGAACATAAAGGTTTTGCTTATCCATCTGATGGTGATGTCTATTATGCGGTACAAAGCTTTGCGGAATATGGCAAACTTTCGGGACGCAAATTAGCAGATATGCAAGCCGGCGCAAGCGAACGGGTAAATGTCGAAGATGCAGAATATCAAAAGAAACGATACCCCTTTGATTTTGCCCTGTGGAAGGCTGCAAAACCAGATGAACCCGCGTGGGAATCTCCTTGGGGAAAAGGCCGCCCAGGATGGCATATAGAATGCTCTGCTATGGTGCGCGATCGCTTGGGTGATACCATAGATATTCATGCTGGTGGTGCTGACTTAATTTTCCCCCACCATGAAAACGAAATTGCCCAATCGGAAGCCGTTACCGGGAAACCTTTAGCAAATTATTGGTTACACAACGGCATGGTAAAAGTAGATGGTGAAAAAATGTCCAAATCCTTGGGTAATTTTATCACCATTCGTCAATTATTAGATCGGGGTGTAGACCCAATGGCGGTGCGTTTATTTGTGATGATGGCACAATATCGCAAACCCATAGATTTTACCGATGATGCAATTTTAGCCGCAACAAATGGCTGGCATACTATCAAAGAAGGATTACTTTTCGGTTATCAACATAGTCAAAAATTGGGGACTGGAAATAACCAAATTTCTAACATTTACATTGAGAGATTTAAAGAAGCCGTTGACGATGATTTTAACTTCCCTGGTGGATTAGCAATAATCTTTGAATTAGCCAAAGAACTAAATCGGGAAGGAAACATCATTGTTCATCAAGGAAAAACAGAAACCCCAGCTAACGAACTACTCCAAAAATGGCAAACCCTAATTACATTAGCAGAAGTTTTAGGATTAACCGCCCAACCAGACACAGAAACACCTATAACAGATGGCTTAAGTGATATTTATATTGAAGAATTAATTCAACAAAGACAAACAGCAAGAAAAGCCAAAAACTTTGCAGAATCTGATAGAATCCGTGATGAACTATTAACAAAAGGCATCACATTAATAGACAGCAAAGAAGGAACACGCTGGCATAGATAATAAATTCTAAAATTCCTCTCTGTGCCTCTGCGTCTCTGCGTGCAAAAAAAGATAATTCTCAATTCTTAATTAATACCATGTGGAAACAACTAACAACAGCCATTTCTCATTTAAACATCCCCGCAGACTGGGTAGGAATTAGAGCCGTAAAAACCACTTCTACCCATCATTCCGTGCGTGATGGTTTACCCCAAAGCAACGGTAAATCATTGGAAATGGGAGCAATGATCGAAGTCATAGTTGATGGTTGTTTAGGCTATGCAGCCACCAATTCTTTACATATTTCTAGTTTACAAAAAGCTGCGGAAATCGCCTATAAACAAGCATTAGCAGCCAGTAAATGGTGGATATATCCAATTAGTGAAAATACCCGTCCTCAAGTAATTGGTGAATATAACTCACCATTTTTAGAACCATTTAATGCTTTTAGTCCTGGAGAAATCAACAATCTACTAATTCGGATTTGTCAGCAACTCAAAATCAATGATAAAATCATTCAAACGACAGCCACAGTCGGCACAGATCAAAAAGAAACTTGGTTTGTGAGTAGTAATGGTTCAGAAGTATATCAGAATATTCTATCTCTTAGTCATCATTTTGGGGCGATCGCTCAAGACGGTGCAATCGTCCAACAACGCAGTAATAACGGCGCTCATGCAAACTCTTATCAAGGAGGTTGGGAACTTTTCAAACAAGATAATTTATGGCATCAAGTCCAGAAAGTTGGAGAACAAGCATTAGAATTATTAACAGCAGCAGAATGTCCAAATACCCGCACCAATTTAGTTTTAGCACCAGATCAAATGATGCTACAAATTCATGAAAGTATCGGACATCCTTTAGAAATTGACCGCATTTTAGGAGATGAACGCAACTATGCGGGAGGTAGCTTTATTACCAAAGATGATTTTGGTAAATTAGAATATGGTTCACCCCTGATGAATATCACCTTTGATCCTACAGTACCAGGTGAATTTGCCAGTTATGGTTTTGATGATACTGGTGCAGTAGCAACCAAAGAATATGTAATTAAAAAAGGCATTTTGCAACGTGGTTTAGGTAGTTTAGAAAGTCAAGCCAGAGCAGATTTACCAGGTGTTGCTTGTGCGCGAGCTTGTTCTTGGAATCGTCCACCAATTGACAGAATGGCTAACTTAAATTTAGAACCAGGAAACGCCACCTTTGAGGAAATTATCGCCGGAATAGAACATGGTATTTACATGGAATCTAACCGTTCTTGGTCAATAGATGATCAACGTTATAAATTTCAATTTGGTTGCGAATATGCCAAATTAATTGAAAACGGTAAACTGACCAAAACCCTGCGTAATCCTAACTATCGCGCTACCACACCAGAATTTTGGCATAACTTAATTCAAGTTGGTAATGATACTAATTGGCAAATTTATGGTACACCTTTCTGCGGTAAAGGAGAACCAAATCAAGCCATTTCTGTAGGACATGGTTCACCAGTTTGTGCATTTACAAACGTCGAAGTTTTTGGTGGTGGTTAATGAATTTTATGTAAAGCTGTACAAAATCAAGAAATCAATGAATTCATCCGTCTTTATCTGCGTTTATCTGCGTTCATCTGCGGTTAAATATTCTTGAAATCTTATTCTCCAGCAATTCTAAACTTAGTATTAATGCTACAATAAACAAATAACTACTTGATGCCATATCAATATGATCATTGCTCAAGAATTAGAATTGCAACAAAACATCTCCGCAGATGTAATCTTTCCTCCTAGTGATTTATATAGTGATGAACCGACCGTGGAAACAGAACTACATCTAGAGCAAATTATGCTCTTAATCAAATGTCTCAAATGGTTGTGGAAAGATAGATATGATTTCTATGCTGCGGGAAATTTGACTATTTACTATAGTCCTAACCAAAAAAAATCACAATTTTTCCGAGGTCCAGATTTTTTTGTCGTCTTAGGAACTGAACGCAAGACTCGTAAAAGTTGGGTAGTTTGGGAAGAAGACGGTAAATATCCGAATGTAATTTTAGAAATTCTTTCACCAAGTACAGCTAACACCGATAGAGAATATAAAAAAGAACTTTATCAAAATACTTTCCGCACACCGGACTATTTTTGGTTTGACCCTTATACATTAGAATTTGCGGGTTTTCATTTAGTAGATAATAAATATCAACCTTTAGAACCAAATGAAAAGGGACATTTATGGAGTGAACAATTAAGTTTATATTTAGGAATTCATCAAGGATTATTAAGGTATTTTACCCCAGCAGGAGAGTTAGTACCTACACCAGAAGAAACCGCAGAAGAGGAAACTAAAAGAGCCGAACAGGAATCCGAACGAGCAGAACGGGAAGCGAGAAAAGCAGAACGTTTAGCAGCAAAATTGCGAGAACTAAATATTGATCCAGAAACTATTTAAACAATGAAAATCGAAGAATTATCAACCTTAGAAAAAACCTTTAATCAACTTGTCGAAATTCTGCTGATTAAAAAAGCAGCCAATGAACATTTTACCGTCAGAGTTAGCAGCGAAAGCAGTCAATTTACCCGCTTTAATTCTGCCAAAGTTAGACAAACAGGATATGTTAATGATGGTTCGATTCAATTGACGTTAATGGCTAATCAACGCACTAGTTCCCGTCAGTTTCCCTTTACTGGAAATTGGGAAATAGATTGGGAATTAGCATCCACAGCTTTACAAGAATTACGTGATGAATTACCATTATTACCAATTGATCCTTATTTAGTAATACCATCAGGAAATAATACCAGTCGAGAAATTAATATTGGTAAATTACTAACTCCAGATATATTAATTCCTAGTATTCTGGAAACTGTTGCCAATTTAGATTTTACTGGTATGTATGCTGGGGGAATTGTCATCAGAGGTTATGGTGATTCTAACGGACAAAAACATTGGTTTGCGACTGATTCCTTTAATTTAGATTATTCCTTATTTATGGCATCAGGACAAGCTGTAAAAGGAACTTTTGCTGGAAGTGAATGGAATGAAGCTGCTTATTTAGCTAAAATAAATGATGGGAAACAGCAACTAGAAATGCTATCTCGTTCAGTTAAAGAATTACCAAAAGGACAATATAAAACTTATTTTGCTCCTGCTGCTGTAGCTGATTTATTAGCTATGCTTTCCTGGGGTGCTATCAGTGAAGCCGATATTCAACAAGGTAATAGTGCTTTAGCTGCTTTATCACGTCAAGAAAAACAACTTTCTCCAAAATTCACTTTAAAAGAAAATTTTCAAAGTGGTTTAGTTCCGAGATTTAATAATTTGGGAGAAATAGCTGCACCGGAATTAAATTTAATTGAAAAAGGAATTTTAGTTAATAGCTTAGTTAATTCTCGCACAGCCAAGGAATATAATAAATTAGCTAATGGTGCAAATAGTTCAGAAACATTACGTTCTCCAGAAATCAATCCTGGTAATTTAGCATTTGCAGAGATTTTACCAAGTTTAGATACAGGGTTATATGTTTCTAATTTACATTATTTGAATTGGAGCGATCGCCCATCTGGGAGAATTACAGGTATGACTCGTTATGCTTGCTTTTGGGTAGAAAATGGCGAAATAGTTGCCCCCATTGCTAATCTGCGCTTTGATGAAAGTCTCTATCGCTTTTGGGGAGGAGAAAATCTCGTTGATTTAACCAACTTTCAAGAATTTATTCCCGAAGTCGGAACTTATGAAAATCGGCAATTAGGAGGAAGTTTAGTTCCTGGTATGTTGGTAAAAGATTTCACATATACCTTATAGTTAGCTAACATTAACAAATCAAAAATTCGCTCTTTTAACTTTAGGACTTACGCAAAATATCTCTGAAAACCTCTTTTCTTTGTGTCCTTCGTTCCTTCGTGGTTCGTTCTTTCATGACTTGTGCGTAAGTCCTGTTCCAGATAAATTTGTCCATTTTCTCCAAATCTTCCCTCAATCATATTCTGCCACTAACTCCCGTTTCATTAATGCCAAAAATATGATGAATCACCGTAGGATATTTTTCTCTAGCCATTTTACTTGCTACTTCTTTATCCTGATCAATAAAATAATCTCCGCTATCAGGTTCAATGGCAATATACCAACCATAGTATTTATCCAGGATTTCTGGTTTTAAACGCTCAAAAATCAGCCAACAACGCTCATAAAATGCCTGTCTTCTAGCTTTTTCTTCAGCTTTTTGGGCTGGGGTCCATTGAATTTCTGGAAATACTCTTCCACGTCTGACAATTCTTTCTGATGAAGATTGTGTCATATTTTTGAACTCATTAAAAGTTGTTTCCTATATCTTATGATAAAATACTTGGGTGATTTTAGAGCATCGCTCTTTTTATCTTCCCATCATCTATTCCCTTTGGCACTCTTTAGAACTATATTAATTAAGTAGCTAGTAATCTGTTACAGGATCAGTCTGTAATTAAAAGCTACATAGCATAGCTGTTTTTTGAATTATATAACCTATGCCAGCGAATTCCTGGCCTGAAAATGATGCTTATGACGGAATCTCTGATCCCCTTGACTCCATCTTATCTGACCTATCAGTAGATGAGGAATCAGAAGTAAACACAGATTCCGTGTTTCTACCACCATCCCGATTTAAGGGACGGAGAGGTAAAGCGGCGCTAGTTTTAACTATAGTCTGGAGTGGCACTATTGCCCTACATTTAGTTTCCTGGGGTTCAATATTTATCCTGGGATTAACAACAATGTTAGGCATTCATGCTTTGAGGATTATTTTTGCAAAACCTCGTCACCATTCTCAAGAAATAGAGGGAGATTTACCTTTTGTTTCTATATTAGTGGCTGCTAAAAATGAAGAAGCCGTAATTAGCAGATTAGTCAAGAATCTGTGTAATTTGGAATACGGTAATGGACAATATGAAGTCTGGATTATTGATGATAACAGTACAGACAATACACCCCAATTACTAGCCCAACTCAAGCAAGAATATCAACAATTAAATGTATTTAGACGTTCTCCTGAAGCTAGTGGTGGCAAATCAGGAGCATTAAATCAAGTGCTACCTCTAACAAAGGGAAACATTATTGCTGTATTTGATGCTGATGCCCAAGTTACACCAGATTTGCTATTACAAATAGTTCCTTTATTTCAAAAAGAACGAGTAGGGGCGGTACAAATGCGTAAAGCGATCGCCAATGCTAAAGAAAATTTTTGGACTAAGGGACAAATGGCGGAAATGTTGTTGGATATCTGGTTTCAACAACAGCGCACAGCCATTAGTGGCATTGGTGAACTTAGGGGTAATGGTCAATTTGTCCGTCGTCAAGCATTAGCAAGTTGTGGTGGTTGGAATGAGGAAACTATCACCGATGATCTAGATTTAACTATTCGGTTACATTTGGATAAATGGGATATTGAATGCGTGTTTTTCCCTCCCGTGGAAGAGGAAGGTGTCACAAATGCGATCGCTCTTTGGCATCAACGCAATCGTTGGGCAGAAGGTGGTTATCAACGTTATTTAGACTATTGGGATCTCATTCTAGAAAACCGGATGGGGACAAAAAAAACCTGGGATTTGTTGATATTTATGGTAACGATGTATATCTTACCGACAGCAGCAATTCCAGATATTTTAATGGCGATCGCTCGTCATCGTCCCCCTGTCTTAACTCCTGTAACTAGCTTATCCATTGGGATGTCAGTAGTAGGAATGTTTGCTGGTTTAAAGCACGTTCGTTCAGATCAACAATTTAAACCATCTACCTATTTAATGTTACTTTTACAAACCCTCCGCGGCAGTTTATATATGTTGCATTGGTTAGTAGTTATGGGTAGCACGACGGCTCGAATGTCTTTCCGACCAAAACGCCTCAAATGGGTAAAAACTGTCCATACAGGCGTTGAGAAATAAGGAAACAATCAACCGTAGGGGCGCAGGGTCTGCGCCCATTTCATGTAAGTAGTGAGACAGAATTAATTACACAATGTCATTGCGTTCGCGGAGCGTGGCGTTAGCCATATGAAACGAAGTGGAATGAAGCAATCGCAAGGGTTGGGATTGCTTCGCTTCGCTCGCAATGACTGTAAATATTTTTGTCCAATTACTTACATTGACTCAATTACAAATAAACCTGTATTATGAACAGAGTTGGAAGGGTGAAATATAAAAAATTTCATCCTTCATTTTTTTGTATCGGCAACCAATCATCTAAAATTTGTTCTAATGAACCAATGGGTATAACGGGAAATATATCAAGAGGAAGTTGAGAGCGATCGCTTGCTTCTAATCTAGCATCTTGATAACATTCATCAAATATTTCTAAAATGTAAGGTTTTAGACTAGGGCTATCTTTAAGTTCATCTTTTATCTCTCTGCGAAATGTCCTAATTCCCCCTAGCCAATGTCCTTGATTACGTTCTCTTTCACTATCCCAATATTTGAATTTTAGTAGATGGACAAACAGCTTAATTAATAAATTTGTAATTGTTCGTTTTTGACTTCTACTTATAGTTTCTAATTCTTCTAATAAATTCTCTAAATCAACAGCAGAAAACTGTCCTGTGCGAAGTTGGTTAATGGTTGTTCTTATCCACAGGTAATAATCTTGATCGTATAAGGTTTGAGTTGTGGGTTGTGTTGATGTAACCATATACTAACGAGGATTTTTGTATTTATTTGATTTTAGCTGAATTTAGTGATTACTGTTATTAATCGAGTTGCAGGTTTTACAAACTTGATTTATGCTGAAAATAAGAGTTTATGAAATTAGCTTATATGTCAAATTTACTGGAAAGAATTACAATTAATCCTAAACAATGTGGTGGTCGTCCTTGTATTCGCGGGATGAGAATTAGGGTATCAGATATATTAGATTTGTTTGCATCTGGTTTAAGTGCTGAAGAAATTCTAGAGGAAATGCCGGATCTTGAGGCTGATGATCTCAAAGCAGCACTTTTATACGCTTTATAAAAAATTTATATATAAATATTTAATTAATAGTACATTGATACCCGCTATTTAGAAAAGAATGAGCTTCAAAAAAATACTGTATATTTTGAACAAAAATTTCTACCTTGCTGATACAATGCTGATTATTAGTTTATGTACGCGTATATTACGTATATTGACTAATAGATTTTTCTCTATAGTGAGTTTTAAGACATGAGTTTTGATGAAAAAATTGCTGTACTTATTCAACGTATTCCAAAGTTAATCGATCATCTAAAAACAGAAGAGGCAACAAAAAATGCTTTGATCATGCCGTTTATATCTGCTCTGGGATATGACATCTTTAACCCTCAAGAAGTAGTTCCCGAATATATAGCTGATATCGGTACTAAAAAAGGAGAAAAAGTTGATTACGCGATCATGCGTGATGGAGAAATAATCATCCTTATTGAGTGTAAAAAAGTAGGCATTGATCTGAATCAGACAGAAATGTCTCAGCTTTTTAGATACTTCACAGTTACTAAAGCTCGTATTGCTATACTTACCAATGGCATCCAATATAATTTTTTTTCTGATCTTGAAGAAGCTAACAAAATGGACACAAGACCTTTCTTGGAGCTTAATCTTTTAGATCCACGTCAAGAAGCATTAGAAGAAGTAAAAAAGTTGGCTAAGGAAGACTTTAATCTTGAGGAAATATTGAGTATAGCTAATGATCTTAAATATACTTCAGTTATTAGAAAAATTTTGACTACACAATTTGAAATTCCAGATGATGAGTTTGTGCGTTTCTTCTTCATACGTTCTAATCCTTCTGGTAGTAGGTTTACTGCAACGATAAAAGACCAATTTACTTCAATAGTTACCAAAGCATTTCACCAATTTATCAGCGAAAAAGTTAGTGATAGACTTCGCATTGCTCTTGGAGTTGAAGATGATAATAGAGTCATTAAGCCTGAGCCAAATAAGATAGTTGAAGAAGCAAAAGAAGAAGGGAAAGAGGGCATTATTACAACAGAAGAGGAATTGGAAGGTTATCGAATTGTAAGAGCTATAGTGAGTAAAGTTGTTGAACCAGAACGGGTGTTACATCGAGACACAAAATCTTACATGGGTATCCTACTTGATGATAATAATAGGAAGCCTATTTGCCGATTATGGTTTAATACAAAACAGAAGTATATTAGTGTTTTCGATTCTAATAAAAACGAAACTCGTATTCCAATTGATGCCATAACAGATATTTATAAGCATGGTGATCATCTTACTACTATCGTGCAAAGCTACGAAGGTCAGAGTTAGATAAGCTAGATATCTGTGAAACGGAGTATAGTGCGATCGCACCCTCAAATTAACTTAAAGCTGAGAGCGATCGCCTTCCGTGGGGTTAAAGTCGGTAATGCGATCGCAAAGTCTATCAATTGGCATTATTTGCTCAAATTCTTTGAATAGCTTCGTATGATAAGCCAGTTGATTCTGCAATAATTTCTATGGCTATATTTTGCTCTTTCAAAGCTTTAGCAACTTTCTCAATTCCTTTCTCAATACCTTTCTCAATACCGGACTTCTCACCTTCTTCAAAGGCTGTATCAAATACATTTTTCACTTCTAAATACTGCACTAAACTCTTCTTGTATTGTTCATACTGCTCCACATTTAAGTGAGATATTTCCGCTATTTCAAAACCCTTTACTGAAATATTGGTTCATTTAGTATTGCGGGTATATGGTTAAAACTTTCTAGATTCTTCAAAAAATACAACCATTTATCAAAATGTGTTATTAATTCATTTTCTTGTTTATTAAATAATGGCATTTGTAAAAATTTAAAGTTTAACTTATCAAAGAAAATATCACCATCTTGATCTTTTAGACATACATCGCGCCTAAATTTAGATGTTGTATTTTCGTCATACTCAAAATCTAAAATGGCGATAAAATAGACAGGTAATAAAAAGAAATTCCAATCGCCTTTTTCTGATTGTTCACGAATGGGGAATGTGGAATAGAATAAGGCTCTATCTTTGAAATGCTTGATTTTTGCTTTTTGCATTTCCACAATAAACTTATCACCAGTTTTACTTTCGCAGTAAATATCAAATATGGCTTTACGTTCTGCTATGGTATCAGCTAGATTTTCCGGATTTTTAAAGGTTAATTGTTGAATTTGATGATGTATTGGTAGAAGTTGGTTGAGAAAATCAATGAGTAAATCTTTACTGCCTTCCTCACCGAACAGTTTCTTAAAACCGAAATCTGTATAAGGATTAAAGTATTTTGTGGACATAACTACTCCTTCAAGATTATTTTAATGAAATACTCGCTGAATAACTTTAGAAAACTTTGTCTAATATTTCTTATGTAGCACAAAAAATGAGTTTGCTAGTTCTTGTTATGCGTGTCATTACGTTCTATGAATTGGTATTATTCGCTCAAATTCTTTGAATAGCTTCCTGTGACAAGCCAGTTGATTCTGCAATAATTTCTATAGCTATATTTTGCTCTTTCAATGCTTTGGCAACCTTCTCAATACCGGCCTTCTCACCTTCTTCAAAGGCTGTATCAAATACATTTTTCACTTCTAAATACTGCACTAAACTCTTCTTATATTGTTCATACTGCTCCACATTTAAGTGAGATATTTCCGCTATTTCAAACCCTTTCTGAAATATTGGTTCATTTAATATCAGGGGTATATGATTAAAACTTTCTAAGTTCTTCAAAAAATACAGCCATTTATCAAAATGCGTTATTAATTCATTTTCTTGTTTATTAAATAATGGCATTTGTAAAAATTTAAAGTTTAACTTATCAAAGAAAATATCACCATCTTGATCTTTTAGACATACATCGCGCCTAAATTTAGATGTTGTATTTTCGTCATACTCAAAATCTAAAATGGCGATAAAATAGACAGGTAGTAAAAAGAAATTCCAATCGCCTTTTTCTGATTGTTCACGAATGGGGAATGTGGAATAGAATAAGGCTCTATCTTTGAAATGCTTAATTTTTGCTTTTTGCATTTCCACAATAAACTTATCACCAGTTTTACTTTCGCAGTAAATATCAAATATGGCTTTACGTTCTGCTATGGTATCAGCTAGATTTTCCGGATTTTTAAAGGTTAATTCTTGAATTTGATGATGTATTGGTAGAAGTTGGTTGAGAAAATCAATGAGTAAATCTTTACTGCCTTCTTCTCCGAACAGTTTCTTAAAACCGAAATCTGTATAAGGATTAAAGTATTTTGCGGACATAACTACTCCTTCAAGATTATTCTAATGAAATACTCGCTGAATAACTATGTATTTAGAGAACTCTGTTTAATATTTCCTGTATAGCACAAAAAATGGGTTTGGTAGTTCGTGTTACGTAGAGCGAAGAGGATCGCCCATGATCCGATATCAAATACTGAAGTTTTTTGCGAGTTGACAAGGGCAAATGGAGCGATAGCTGCGATCGCCGTAGGCATCGCCTAAACTAGAAAATATTCCTATTGAAGTTTAGTTAACATGGAAGGAAATTAAAGCTTCAATATAATCGCTTCTATATAGTAATACACACAATATCTTTGCCTAAACAAATATTTCTATCTTGATTAAAATCGCTAGAATACTTACCACAGCTAGATTTATTCACATTTAATTTTTAATTTTTAATTGCATAAAATTGCTATAGTTATTTACCTTCCGCCTATTGCACTAAAATTAGTAGACACCTAGCTGAGTTGTACAAACCTTTGAAATTAGGAGTGCATACGTGCCAACACTTGCTAAATATTTGCTGGTTGGATCAGTTGAAGCTTACAGTGGCAAATCTGCAACAGTTTTAGGTTTGTCACATCAGCTAAAACAAAAAGGTTTGGATATTGCTTATGGCAAACCTTTGGGTAATTTTGTCAAGACATCTGCGGGAACAGTAGTTGAAGAAGATGTCCAGTTCATTACCCATAACCTTAACCTGCCAGACAACCGCATTGCCCCTACCTTATTATCCTTGGATGAAATAACTGTCCAAAAACGCTTACAGGGAGAGGATGTAACTAACTATCAGCAGTTATTAGTACAACAGTATTCACAAATTCCCAGAGGTAATTTGGTACTGTTAGAGGGGCCTGCTAACTTATCAGAAGGAAATTTATTTGGACTCTCCTTACTGGAACTAGCAGAAAAATTAGATGCTCCTGTACTGCTAATTAGCCGTTATCAATCACTAACCTCCGTTGAGGGATTGTTATCTGCTCAAAAGCGATTGGGTAAGCGGTTAATGGGAGTCGTGATCAACGAAGTTCCTCACGAAAAATTAGAGTTAGCTCAAACACTATTACGCCCATTCTTGGAAAAACGGGGTATTCCCGTACTAGCAACATTGCCCAAAAGCGATATTCTCCGCAGCGTCAGTGTAGGGGAATTGGTAAAACAGTTAAAAGCTGAAGTTCTCTGTTGTAGCGATCGCCTAGATTTATTAGTCGAAAGCCTAGCCATTGGGGCAATGAACGTCAACTCCGCCGTCAAATACTTCCGCAAACGACGGAATATGGCAGTAGTAACAGGAGGCGATCGCGTCGAAATTCAACAAGCAGCCTTAGAAACATCTACCCAATGTCTCATCCTGACTGGACAACTGCCACCTCCTGCGTTTATTCTCAACCGTGCTGAAGAGTTAGAAATCCCGATTTTATCAGTGGATCTCGATACCCTTACCACAGTAGAAATCATCGATCGCACCTTTGGCCAAGTTCGTGTCCATGAACCAATTAAAATAGAGTGCATTCGCTCTCTCATGTCTGAGCATTTTGATATTGAACGTTTATTATCCCAACTGGGATTTAATCCAGCGGCAGCAATATCCTAAATACATCAGATTTATTTTCGAGATTGTTTGGAAATCAGCAGCGTAAATCCGCTTAATTACTCCCCACCTGGTTTATCTAATGGGATTTGTTCTGGTGATGCTTCCCCATCTGGTTTAACTTCCTCAACAGTCAGATCAGATTTTTCTGCTGCTTCTGTGGCTAATAACTCCGATGTCACTGGATTTGGGGAAATTACTTCTGCCGCACTTTCATTAGTTTCTTCTACAACAACAACCTGAGTTTGAGTTACCTCTACCACCATTTCGGTTTCCCCGGCTACAGGTGTTTCGGAAACACATATTTCCGTTTGAGTTACCTCTACCACATTTTCAGTTTCCCCGGCTACAGGTGTTTCTGTTGGCGGAATTACCTGTTTCTCTTCTTCCTCAATCACAGGGGGTGATGTTGGTGCTACTTCTACCATTTCTAAATCAGGTGATGGAGAAAGAGTCTCTTCTGACAAACCTTCAGTTTCATTAACTGAAATTACAGTTACCAATCCATCAGCTAACGTTGATGGTGGTGCTACTTCAGTTGTAGTCACTGGCTTTTTGGTCACAGTTTGCTCTACCTTCGCTTTAGCACCACTAAACACACCACCAATTAATCCCGCTAGTTGTCCCCACTTCTCCTTGACAGAAAACTTGGCTATTTGTTCTTGGAGACTCACCTTAATTAGCTCAGGACTGGGTATAGGGGTTTGCTGTACTTCTGGAGCTAACTGTCGCCGTAGTGAGAGAGTTTGCCAGCCAAACCATACCAACAGTGCCACACTAGCTACATGACCTAGCAACAATCCCCCAGTAATTCGAGGTGCAAAAATCCATAATACCAAAGCGTAGAATAACCCTACCCCACTCCAGATGAAATCATTCTTGCGATGGATTTCTGGAAAAAAGAAGGCTGATAAGTAAATGGCTAGACTACCAAAACCAACTACTAAACTTAAAAGATAAGCCAGCATTTTTTAATACTCCTTACTATTGAAATTGTGCCAGTATTTTAATTTTGCAAATTTTGTCACCAAATTGTTGACTTAGATACAAATTAAAACTAATTATTGATGTTAGTTCTAATTTTTTTAATTCTCGAAAAACTCTTAATATCTTCTTTAGGAGTGAAGCCAAAATCTCGGATTACCCTTAAAGAGAAAGGATCTGCAAGAGTTAGCCAAACCCAAAAAAAAGATTTGAACTATGACACTACAAAGCTTTGGTGTGATTGGATTAGCGGTTATGGGCGAAAATATCGCTCTCAATGTTGAGCGTAATGGCTTTCCAATTGCAGTTTACAACCGCTCTCGTGAAAAAACCGATGCCTTCATGGCGCAACGCGCCCCAGGACGGAACGTTAAAGCTGCTTTTAGCTTGGAACATTTTGTCGCTTCATTAGAACGTCCCCGGAGAATTCTGGTAATGGTGCAAGCTGGTAAGCCTGTTGATGCAGTAATTCAACAGCTTAAACCTTTACTACAAGAGGGCGATATCATTATTGACGGTGGTAATTCTTGGTTTGAAGATACCGAAAGACGCACTCAAGAACTAGAACCCATCGGTTTACGCTATGTGGGTATGGGTGTAAGTGGTGGTGAAGAAGGGGCGTTAAATGGTCCTTCACTTATGCCTGGTGGAACAAAAAGCTCTTACGAGTACCTATCCCCCATTTTCAACAAAATCGCGGCTCAAGTTGATGATGGTCCTTGTGTAACCTACATTGGTCCCGGTGGTTCTGGACACTATGTAAAAATGGTTCACAACGGTATTGAGTACGGTGATATGCAGTTAATTGCAGAAGCCTACGATTTGCTGAAAAATGTAGCTGGCTTAAATGCAGCACAGTTACATGAAGTTTTTAGCGAATGGAATACAACTGACGAACTCAATTCATTTTTGATTGAGATTACAGCCAATATTTTCCCCTACGTTGATCCAGACACCAAGATTCCCCTCGTTGATTTGATTGTTGACGCAGCCGGTCAAAAGGGAACTGGTCGTTGGACTGTACAAACTGCTTTAGAATTGGGTGTTGCTATTCCGACAATTACAGCGGCTGTAAATGCCCGGATTCTCTCTTCTATTAGAGATGAACGGATTGCTGCTTCTAAGATCATCACCGGACCTAATGCTACCTATGGTGGAGACATTAAGGCTTTTGTGAACATGGTGCGTGATGCTCTTTATTGTTCCAAAATCTGTTCTTATGCTCAAGGTATGGCGCTGTTATCTACAGCTTCCAAAACTTACAATTGGGAATTAAATTTGGGCGAAATGGCTCGGATTTGGAAAGGTGGTTGTATTATTCGGGCTGGCTTCTTGAATAAGATTAAGAAGGCATTTGACGAAAATCCAGCTTTACCTAACTTGTTGTTAGCACCTGAATTTAAGCAAACTATTCTTGATAGACAAGCTGCTTGGCGTGAAGTAATTGTCACTGCTGCTAAGTTGGGTATTCCTGTTCCCGCTTTTAGTGCTTCTCTAGATTACTTCGATAGCTACCGCCGCGATCGCTTGCCACAAAACTTAACTCAAGCACAACGCGACTACTTTGGCGCACACACCTACAAACGGACTGACAAAGAAGGCGCTTTCCACACTGAATGGGTTCCTATTGCTGAAGCTCAGAAGTAAGTATCGGTTTTTCTTAGGACTTACGCAAGATTGAAGTCAAAACCTGATTCTTGCGTAGGGGTAATTCATGAATTACCCCTACTTCCGTTCTGTTTTGCATAAGTCCTATTTCTCTACGGACTAAAAAGTCCAGGATTTCATCCTTAAGCATGGGCGGGTCAAACCCGCCTTTTTTATTTTGATGATAATGATAAGATTTTTCAATAAGCTTTAGGATTTTTTTAGATTTAATCTTGAGCTTAATTTTGTCCACAAGCTTTATTCATTAAGACTTTTGATCACTTGTGGTTTCTATCAATCCTCACCTTGACTAATTGATCAGGTTACGAGAAACTAATAATTGATGAATGTAACTGCTAATAAAAATAATAACTTTTGTAAAGATTCTGAAATATATATGTTGAAATATGGAACATTATGAAACAAATGGCAAATTTGTATCTAAGTTCCAATAGCTAAATTTTGAGCAAGTCTGGTAAAGCAGCAAGTTCATGTGTACTATCGAGGTTGGCTTTCAGAACATGGAAACATTAGAATTCATCATTTATCCAGATGGTCGAGTCCAAGAAAAAGTCACCGGTATTATCGGTGCGTCTTGTGCAGAGGTGACAGCAGCCATAGAAGCCCAACTAGGACGAGTGTTGAGTAATGAGCCAACTTCCGAATTTTTCGCCACTAATACGCAACAATCCAGTGTAGTAAATACGCAAACCGCTCACAGCGAATGGTAAATTTTCCAACTAGTTAATTTCATTGATTACAAACCACTATGTCACACTTTAGCCAAATCAAGACACAAATCCGTAATCTGGAATCATTGCAAGATGCCCTTTCTGACTTGGGAATAGACTGGAAACCCGGACCTTGTGAGGTGCGTGGTTATCGTGGTCAAACTCATGCTGCCGAAGTGACAATTGAACAGCAAAATGGGTATGATATTGGTTTTAGATGGAATGGTCAAGAATACGAATTAGTTGCAGATTTACAATATTGGCAACAAAATCTATCTGTAGATGGGTTTGTTCGACAAGTGACCCAGCGTTATGCTTATCAAACAGTAGTCAAAGAAACTACTAAAGTTGGCTTCCAAGTAGCCGAACAACAAAAAAATGCAGATGGTTCTATTCGTCTAGTAGTACAACGCTGGAGTGCGTAATGTCTGATTTCCTGCCGTCTTTAGAAGAACAAGAAAATCATCGTTCCGGGTTAGAACCAGAATTAGGGAGTTTTTTGCGAGATGTTCCCGAACGTTCTGGTTTAGAACCGGAATTAGGCGGCGTGGTGCGACAAAAGGGCGTTTATGTAGATGAAATTACCTGTATAGGCTGTAAACATTGCGCCCATGTTGCCCGTAATACTTTTTTTATTGAAGAAGATTATGGGCGATCGCGTGTCATCCGTCAAGATGGAGACATAGAAGAGGTAGTTCAAGAAGCCATAGATACCTGTCCTGTTGATTGTATACATTGGGTGGATTACACCGAACTGAAAAATTTAGAAGCAGAAAGACAATATCAGGTAATTCCCGTAGTTGGTTATCCAGTAGAACAAGGTGTAGCCACTACAGAAAAACGCCGGAAGAAACAAAAGTTAAAAAAAGCCAGTTTTTAAATTACCGACATTTTGCATTCATTACACAATAAAAGCACTGATATTATCAGTGCTTTTGTTTTTATCTGTTCCCTTTCTTTTTGTAAATTATTATTGATTTTGGTTGACTCAAAAATGGTAAACCTCTTTGAGAGGTAGAAGTGTTTCCCCAGAAACAGTAAATTATTAGTTAGATTAGTTAAACTTTATGGAAGTCATCGAAATTTACTTAACCCACTACATCGCATTAACTAATGCTTGATTATGACATGAGTTGATATTTACCCTGAAAATCGCCCATTTTTTGTATTCTATTAGACAGTAATGATTACTGAAATTTTACTTAACTAAGTAAGTGGACGTGAGATCAGCAAAATGTGTAAAGAAAAGTAAAATCGCCAAAAACTTCCTTCTTCCTGTTCCTTGTTCTCTGTTCCTTATAAGTTATCTTGGGTATGCACACTTTGTGCCACTATCATGCAGATGGATTGGATTAATTTACTAAAATCACAACAAACTGACTTCTTACACCGGGTGAGAAAACCCAAAACTGGGGATATTTCTCTTTTAGAAAGTCGAGTTAAAGGTTATCACAGTGAGGTGATGGCATTTGCAGGAGATTCATTAGCTAAAATTCTCGAATGTTCTCGTCAGCAAGCGGAAATCGTCGCCAAAAATCCGCCTCCCATACCACCCGAATATCCCGAATCATCTGATTGGGTAATTCCTTTTCCTACCTATTTTCAACGTCAAGCAGAAGATTATTTTGTCCGTGAACAAATTGTAGACCGGATGATTACGGAACGTTTAGGAAAATTGGTGAGAAAAGTATCACAAGACACTTTGGAAAATATGGTTTTGGATGATGAGGGAAATTTACGTAGTGAAAGTAAGTTTACTTATTTACTAACTAATAACCCCAAGGTGAGTATACAAGTTCATGTGGCAGATGGAGAAAGTTTTAACGGAATTAAGAAAGATAAAATCCGTTGGTCTGTCAGTCAAGCAGATATTAGTAACCATCAAGTATTAATTTTTCTGTGTTTGTTTTATCCAGGAAACACCAAATTGGGATACCACAAACAAACTGTAATTACTGGATTTATACCCACAAATCAACTAGATTTTCCCGAATCAAGTGTCTATTTAACTCCTAGTAGTTTGTTGTATGCAGGGGGATTAAATTGGTATTTACAATCCCTTGGTGGTCAGCAAGATGATCTGTGTGTAACTGATGAAAAAATGATGGTGGAAACAATTGAAACATTACCATCAGATCATCCACAAAAACAGATTATTGGTGATTGGGAATACTGGCAAACATTGAAAGGACATACTAGAGGTATTAACTGTTTAGCCTATTCTATCAAGACTTTAGTAGTCAAAAATGGGAAATGCAAAAATGTCAAAACTATCCCCATTTTAGCTAGTGGTAGTCGGGGAGAAACAAAATTATGGGATTTATCTAAAGGTGAATTAATTGAAACATTATCAGAATATCCTTGGGTGCATTCTGGTTTAGTAAATGAGGTTAATTCCTTGGCTTTTAGTACCGACGGACAAACATTAGTAAGTGTCGGTGCAGATTCCACAGTGAAAATTTGGCACACTGGGGCATTGGATCTAATTGATATCCTGCATAAACATCATGGTGATGTGCGTTGTGTAGCGTTTACACCAGATGGTAAAATGGTAGCAACTGGTGGTGATGATCGAAAAATCTTGTTTTGGAATTTGCGCGATCGCCAAGTCGAAAATACTCTATCTTTAGATGATACAGCAGCACATTCAATGGTGTTAAGTCAAGATGGGAAAATTTTGATTACAGGTAGCTACCGAAAAATCAAAGTTTGGCAAACATCATCTACACTCAAGAAGAAAAATTCACCAGATCCAGAACCAATACACACCCTCATGGGTCATTCTCATATTGTTAGTTCTTTGGCTATTAGTGCTAATGCTAAATTTCTAGTTAGTGGTAGTCAAGATCAAACAATTAGGGTTTGGAATTTAGTGACTGGAGAATTACTCCACACTCTCAAAGGACATCAAAATAGTGTTAATGCAGTTGCTTTAAGTCCTAATGAACAAATTATTGCTAGTGGTAGTGCGGATAAAACCATCAAATTGTGGCATTTACAATCCGGACAATTATTAGGTACATTTACAGGTCATACTAACACAGTTACAGCTTTATCTTTTACTGCTTCTGGGGAAATGTTAGTCAGTGGTAGTTTGGATAAAACAATTAAAATTTGGCAGCGGAGTTAATTGACATAGGAACTGTTAATGCTTGTAACTTTAATGCTAGTTCTGTTTGATTAAATGTGCTTTTTAATTATTCTAACAATTGTTGAAACATAGCAATTGTTAGTTTTTCTTGTTCACGGAGAAGTAAAATTTGCGCGGGTAGGTGGGTGTTAAAAAATTCGTCTCAGCAAAAAAAATCACCCAATTAATTTTTTAAATCTCTGATAAAATAACCCCTTGCATTTTTCTCTGTGTCCTCTGCGCCTCTGCGGTTCGTTTTCTTCAATGCTCAAAATGATTATAAATCATCATCTGGATTTATACCCATTTCTCGCAATGTTGCAGCTAATTTTGCAGCTTTATTTTCTGCTTGTTCAGCCCTGAATCTTTCTAACTGGGCTTCTTCCTTACCCACCAATAATAAATTGCCATCTAAATCCCACCAACGCAGCCAAAGTTGTTCAGGATTATTTAAGTAACTTCCTTGCCATAGTCCTAATTCTACACCTAAAGGGGGAATGGGATAATGTCTGCGATCGTTAGGCTGCATTTTTTCGTAAGAAAAATCTACCAAATGATAAACTTCTAATTTATCATTATTAACTTCATAAATAGCATAATAGGGAATACGAATAATGCGTTCATATACCCAAAAGTTACCAGGTTTTTGACTAGCCTGTAAACCCGTTAGAGGTGTGGTATCTCGTTCTTCTTCACCATTACCACTGGCTAATTCTATGGCAATTAATGGGGGTATATATTCCCGCCATAATACATAAGAACGGCGAATTTTACCTTCTAATCTTGGTGCTACATCAGGGACATAAAACCAATCTGGTGCAACTGTACCTTTTTCTGGGGGTTCTGTTTCGCGCCAATAAATACCACAATCTTGACCTATACAAAATTGTCCATCTGGATGTAACTTTTGTAAAGTCTGAATAATTGAATCTGTGATAATTATGCTTTGGGGATGTTCTTGAAAATTCTTTACAAATGTACCATCAGACTCTGGTAGTTGAGTATGATCTGGAAACTGCGGTGGTATAGCAATATCAGCCAGGGTTTCACTCATACTATTTTAAGGATTGCAGTTGTTAATCTAGTATAATATGGTTAAACTCAAATAATAAGTAATATATGAATATATTTATTTTTTAAACTTGAGCTAATAGTTCAGTTTGGTGAACTTTAAACTTATGAGATAACGCTAAAATATCATATTTTGTCATGGATTTGATAAGATTTATTTCTCTATCTTTTAAGTAATGATAACACTGTGGTGGTCGAAAATCTTTCCACTCTTCTCTTAGTTTTTCAATTGTAATTGGTGAATCAAAACTGAACGGGTTTTTAAAGAAAATAGCAAAAGCAATTTGTGAATTTTTGTAGTATTTTTGAAAAGTTTCTTGGTTAATACCAGCTTTATCTTTAACAATATTCCAAAGCTTATTAGGAGACATTTCCACAACTTTTTCTACTTCAAGCACTCCCAACAATGCTTTTTCAGGAGATGTTGCATAAACAAGAATTAGATCACCTTCACTTAGATGTCGAGGTCTAACACGCCTAAACTCAACTTGTTTATTACCCTCAAATATCATATTGGCGTATTCATAGTGAATAGATATTAGAAGTACATTTGGAGACATGAGACTCATTTTTAAAGTTATATAAAAATTGAAGTTCCTCTATTATATAACATTTTAAATTCTTCTGGGTAAATTTCTATAGAACTTTGAAGTTGAATAGATCGATTTAGCATTGTTTTGATTTCTGTAAATTTTATAGGATGTATAAATAATTCTGTGTCACTAAATTTAACAGCTTTGATTTCCTGGTTTAAATTGTTACTAGCCGTTTTCAAAACATCTTGAAAACTGTAGATTCCTAATCTTCTAAACTTTTTATATAAGTCTTTAGGTTTACCAATTGTTACTTCATCTAGTCTAGAACAAGCTCTAATAGCTCCTAGAATAGCAGAACTATTTTTATCGTCAGGAGATGAAGTAACATACCATAAAATTCTTCCTGGATATTTCATTTTTCGCTTTGAAGAGTAGTAGACAACCTCACGTCTCAAAGCTAATTCTTCTTTGGCTCTCCATATTCCTTCCTCTGCTAATTCTTTATCAAATAATTCTTTAGCCCAACGTGATTTAATAGGAATAATATAAGTAGGAATTTCAGCATCAGTAATTTTAGCAGGATAAAGCATCCTCTCAATATCTGCCATGATTTCTGGTTTTTGAAGTAAATCTTGATTTAATAAAATATCTGCAAATGGAAGATATTTATCATAACCTTTAGATGATGTTTTACATAAGTTAGTAATATACGAAGAAATATCTACTGCGCGGTCTGAAATAGCTAAGTTAGCTCTTAACCATCCAGATTCAGTCTTTAAAAAACCATCTTCAGACAGTGCTTTAATTGTTGTATCATCCAAGTATATTTCAGTAATTCTGGTGAATTGTCTATTTTCATTAGCAGCAGTTGAGAAGCACTGAAAAATACAACGCCGTAAAATAGTAGAAGTAATTTTAGTATCTCTGAATCTAAAAATAGGAATTTTTAATTCGGCATCTTCTGATCTATCATAGACTATTAAAGCCATTAATATTTCATTTTGACTAATTGTAAAACATTTAAATTGTTCAGTATTTGAGACTAAATGACGAATATTTTTTCCAAAATCTGGTTTTCTTTCACCTTGTGAATAAGCTAAAAATAGATCAATTATTGAATCTATTTCTCCACTCTGAATACGCTTTTCTATTATATTAGTTCCACCTAATAGCTCTGGTTGATATTCATTTTCTCTGCGTAATTGATCTAATTTAAGAACAAGATCAATAGGATGAATAATGGTCAGATTAAATTCTTGATAAATCTCTTCTTCAATACCTAGTAGACGTTTATCTCTAGTGATAAAATAAGGAGCATTAATTTGAGAAGTGATAACTCTAGCAATTTGCCGTAAATCAGACGCATCACTAGAAGTCATTTTGTTAGGAAAAAATTTACGTATATTTTGGCATACTTTATCAAATTCTTCTTGAGCAGAAGGAAGTAATGTAAAATGACTTGTAGCTGCACGTAATTTTCCTCTTTGTATGCTGTCTGAATTTCTGTTAATTTCATTCAGAATTTCATCAGTTAAGCATAGTTTAATTTCTGCTTCTAGCCAATCAGAAATTAAAACCTTAGATTCTTTTCCTTCTTCATCAAACTTTTCATTATCTACTAAATCAAAAAAAATATTAGCATCTATAGCAACACATAATTTAGATACGGTTTGTTGATAGGCAAGATTAGTGAGTAAACTATGATGACCATAATCTAACCACCACTCAGTTAAAATACTACCTTCTTTGCTTTTTCCTGGTCTTTCATGAGGAGCCACAAAACCAAGCGATGCCCACATTCCATCCAAGTTATAATCACGACGGCATGATAAAAGAATACCGTATAAATGTTGAGTTTTATTTTTTAAATACTGGAGTAATTTTTTGGCTATTCCTCTTTTTTGCCAATTTTTATCTACACAAAGGTGGGTAAGTTTTACTCTGTAATCACGACGACTAATACCATAAAGCAGATATCCAACACAACCTACTTCTGGAACAATAAAACCAATAATACGTCCTTCTTCTGCTAGTCTTTCAAAAGCTCCATAGGGTAAAAAGCCAAGGGTTTCTGAATTAGCATTACCTAAGTTAATGACAGTTTTTAAATGCTGAGAAGTTGCACCAATTTCTTGAATACTAAACTTTAATGAATCTTCTTGTACCATATAATTTATATATACTCATTTCAAGAACTAAATCAGATAAGCTTATTGTGGTTTCGTCTGGTCATAAAATATAGGAACAGTTTGGAGCTAAACTTAAAACTCATTGTAGTTTGCGGACATACATAATTACCCATAAAGCAAATGATGTCCGCAATAAGGAAAATCTATTTCCTTAACCTACATTAGCAACATAAGGACTAGTCAACTTATCCAATTGCTGAGTTAACAGACTGAGGAACAAACCCACATCTGTCACCACACCTACAGATTCTATTGAACCGCGATCGCTCAATTTAGTCACTACCGCAGGGTTAATATCCACACAGACCATCTTCACACCCGCAGGAGTCATATTTCCCACACCGATAGAATGCAGCATAGAAGACAGCATCAAAATCATATCCGCACCTTCAATGATTTTAGAATATTCCTGTTGTGCTAAAATCAGGTTCATTTGCGTATCTGGTAAAGGTCCATCATCCCGAATTGAACCAGCGAGAGAAAAGGGAATGTTATTTTTCACACATTCATACATCACCCCACTTTTCACAACTCCCGCTTCTACAGCTTTAGCAATGCTACCAAAACGGCGGATAGTATTAATTACCTTTAAATGATGTCGGTGTCCACCACGTACAGCCACACCCCGCTTCATATCCACACCCAGGGATGTTCCTAGCAGGTTTTGTTCCATATCATGGACAGCGATCGCATTTCCGCCTAAAAGACCCTGTACATAGCCTTCTCGGACTAAGCGACAGAGATGTTCACCACCGCCAGTGTGAATTACCACAGGACCAGCAGTGACAACTACTTTACCGCCGCTATCCTTAATTTTACGTAATTCCCAAGCCACTTGTTCAACGACTAATTCCACCCGTCTTTCACTGGAAACACCAGAAGACATAAAGCTGAATTCCTGAGAATTGCGTTGTTCTCGTGATTCGGCTTTGCGGACGGTGCGGATACCAAAGACATCCACAACTACTTTATCGCCGATTTCTAAATCACGGAGGAGTTTACATTTTGCTACTATACCATTAGCAGTTGTGGAAATAGCGATCGCCCCATCCATGCGTTGATTCTGCACCTTCAGCCATTCCCCATTTACCCGTATTTCGGTGGGATAAATCGTGCTGACATAGAAATCATCGGGAGCTACACCCGCTTGGATCACAGGTTCTAACTTAGAATCCCGTTCATCTTGGGGTAAATCAACCGCACCCAAATCAATCAACTGAGATATAATCTCTTCCATCACTTCATGAGATGGTGCAGATACCCTCACCTCAGCCGCAGATGTACTTTGACGTTGTTCTCCCAAGTTGAATTTGAGAACTTGGAAACTTCCCCCCATTTCCACAATCAAATCTAAAGCGCGGTTAATCAAACCTGCATCCAGCAAGTGTCCTTCCATGCGGATAACACGACTTTCTACAGAAGCATTAGCGTGAATTTCATCACCAATAGGTTCTGTCACCCGCAAAGTCAAGCATTTAGCCGCACCACCAGCTTTAAGAAATTCGGTTAAAGGTGTTTCAATCACTTGAAAACCAACTTCTGATAACCGTGATTTTAAATTCTCACTGGCTTTGTTCATAATCACGATGCTATCAACATTCACCGCATTACAAGCAAAGTTAACAGCGTCAGCTTCTTCAATAGCGATTCGCTTTTCTGGTGCAACGCGCATTTCGATGACGCGATTGGAGTAGGAATCAAAAGCACCAGGATAATACAGCAAATAACCATTTGCTAAAGGACAGAAGCAGGTATCAAGGTGATAAAAACGCTCATCCATCAACCGCAGAGAAATCACCTCAATGTCCAGCCATTTAGCCAGGTAGGGGTGAGAATCTAATTCTGACCGGAAACCGTATCCAGCCCATAACCACCGTCCTTCCCGGTCTAGGAGTGCGTCACCAGCACCTTCAAAGGGTAGGTCTTTGGGAAGAGTGTAAACATTAAAACCATTATTTTCAAACCATTGTTGAAAATACGGTTCTTCACCTTGACGTTCTTTATGTAAAAAGCGGCTGAGAACGACGTTTTCACCGAGGACTAAACCTGCATTGGCACTGAATACCATATCAGGCCAGCCTTTTTCTGGGGCAACTAAATCAACAATGGCATGATTTTTGATAACATTGTATAATTTATTCCATTGTTCCACCGCGCGATCGCGTGAGGATTTGTGAATATTCCCTTCCATCCAAGGATTAATCACATAATCCACATCATAATGGTCAGGAGCGCACATTAAAAACCGAATTTGGGAAACCATAAAAATTTTTACTTCGCTTTTCAGTAATCTCTTCTGGATACAGAGTTTTGGTGTTCTACTTCTGTCAAATCTGCTACTTAATCTCTACCTTCTGTTTTTGGTAGGCTTTATAAGGCGATCGCTTCACTCGCCGTAGGCATCGTTCTTATTCTATTACCACTAGGGACAAACTGAGGACATGAAGCAAAAAATGTCTCATAGGGGATGTTATAATGTAGCTAATAACCGTTTAGAGAAAAGCATATTTATGGAATAATACAGGTATAAATTTTGTATTTTATAGAGTTTTGCTCGAAATCATCAAATAAAACTTATTAAAGTTATAAAATCAAACAAGTGATCTCGAAATTAAAGATAAAATAAATTAGCATATTCTCATATACTTTACCAGTAAACAGCATCCTTAATAGTATTTTCTGTATTGGATTATAGGCGAAAAATGAAAATCAAATTCTCAAACTTAGGCAGTATTCAAGAAACAGAGTTAGATTTGCGTCCTCTGACAGTAATTATTGGACCTAATAACTCAAATAAAACCTATATTGCCTATTCTACCTATGGTTTGTGGCAGTCTGCTGCCGCAAATAGAAGTATAAATGAAATTGAAAATCTAGGATTTAGGCAAGAAAAAGTAGGCAACTGGTCAATATCAATAAATGATAAGCTGCTTGAACTATTTGTTAAAGATGCTGAAGAGACGATCAAACAGTTCCAAGGAATTAGTTTAGAATCATTTTTTCAGGATTCCAGTCGAAAATTGTTTTCTAAAACTTCATTCGATCTGACTATTTCTCCTAAAGAAGTGGAAGATATTATTAATCAATTAATTCAAATAAACACTATTTATTTTGAAGACATGGAATACTATTTCAGAATAAATCGTCAAGATAATATTTTGAATTTTGAATTGCACTTTACTCATGAAGAAGAAATTGCTGTAAAAGCATTGAATAAATTTAGAGCAATACCTTCTTTCATATGGAAGCCAGAGTTTTTGTTTTATGCTATTATTAAACCTATACTTTTTGCTAATTCGTTCATATTTCCAGCCGAGCGAAATGCTTTTATAAATACCTATAAAATGCTGGGAAATAGACGCTATAAACTTCTTAAACAAACTCAAAGACAGTTATTTAGTAGCAGTAGTTCAGAAAGACAACTTGATCTACTAAAAGAACAAGGTGATATTCGTTATCCACAACCAGTAGAAGATTTTTTAGATTTTCTATCGGAAATAGAACTTCAAGAAATACCGAAAATTAATTCAAGTAATAAAAACGAATTTCAAAAATTAGCAGATGAGATTGAAAAACAGCTACAAAACAAAAATAAAACTAATTTAAAACCTACTAAGCTGGGTGGAAAAGAAATAAAAGTTTTAGTTAAAAGAGGTTTAGAAATTGATATATATAATGCTTCATCTTCTATAAAACAACTTGCACCATTACTGTTATATTTAAGATATCGTGCAAGTAAAGGTGATTTTCTGGTAATAGATGAACCAGAGATGAACTTACACCCAGAATCACAAGCGAAGCTACTGGAAGCATTATCTATTCTTGTTAATCTTGGTGTGAGAATTTTACTCACAACCCATAGTCCATATATTATGGCACATTTGAATAATTTAGTTAATGGTAATCATGAAAATCCTGAAATACTAAAACGTCAATCTTCATCTCTATATCTTCAAGATGAAAGAGCATTTTTACCTATAGATAAAGTTAGTGCATATGAAATGAAAGATAATAAATTGGTTTCATTAAATGATCCAGATTATGGTATCAGATGGGATACTTTAAGTGATGTTTCTGTAGATATTCAACAAAAGTTTTTTCAAATTTATGAAGCAGGACAAGAAAAAGCAGATGAAACAGAAGAATAGTCCTGCTCAAATTCTTAAGGATAAAAAAGATAAACTCGACTGGCAAAATTTTAACTTTCTAGAAAATATGCTAGTGTTCTGTACCGTACCAGGAAGAAGTGTTCCTAAAGAAAGTGGTGTACATTTTCGGATAACGTTAGATTCTCAAAATCAAGCTATATGTATTTTGTTTGAAATAGATAGAAGAAATGATCCTCTTATCAGAAATCAAGCATTAAAACGTCCAGATTATATGTCTCTTTATATTGATTCTAATTCTTGCATTTGTACTATTATTGAAATGAAAGGTAAGAATCACAACTCTTTAGAAAATGGAATTGAACAAATTTTAAAATTGAAACAAATTTTACAAACTGAAATTTCCAATCATTTACCTAGTAAACTAAAGGTTAAATATCAAGGGATTTTATTGACTCCATATAATTCACAAGTTCCCTCTAAAAAACTAGTAGAAGTAGCTTCAAAAGGTTTTATTATTTTACCAGTTCAATATGATAATAAAGCCGAGTTATATCCTTATGTTTCAAAGCCAAATAAGATAACAGATAAATATAATCATCACGAAATTACTGAATCAACTGCTTTGTTTATTGAAGAAATGTTAACGAAAAGAGCATTACCCAAACGTATACATGATGAATATTATTCTAGCAATTTTCTAGTTGGGAATGATAGAGAAGGGATTTATATTAACTATTTATTACCAAATGATACCGATTATATAACTTTATTTGCGAATACAAAATATACTGAAATTAATATAGATGACAATGAAGATAAGGAAAAAATAAAAAATGAATTAGAGATACTCAATCTAATAAATAGATTAGCAATCAAGTTTTCAAATAATCAAATATCAAATTATGACAACTAACACAGCTACTAATCAAAACTTTAAAACACTGTTACAACTTTTAGGAAAAGCCTCCGAAAGTCAAATTAAATCAGTTTTAGCTAAACGTGAAGTAGTACAACCAGAAGCAGAATTAAGTCCTGAAATTATCGCTTCTCTTCAACAATGAATAAGTAACACGACTAGAGTGTGAACCACAAAATACTCAAACTAAATAATTGGCGATCGCTATCATGGTAAATTGTTACAGCGGTAATAATTTTAGCAGCTTTAAAATATACACACTTCTTAATTCAAGATACCGCTAAAAATAGACAATAAGTAGTTGACTTCTGTTTGGAAATTTGCTATAATGAACTTGATAAGGAAGAACTATCAACTATAATCATAAAAAAAGAAAACAAAGTCTGGGGTTTTTAGCATATTTTCTTATAAAATTATCAATAAAAGCGTTTATTAATTTCTAAGGGGAACTTATGGCGGTAAAAAAGGGAAACATGGTTCGTGCTATCCGCGAAAAATTGGAAAATAGTCTAGAAGCTAAAGCTAGTGATTCCCGCTTTCCTGCTTATTTATTTGAAAGTCAGGGAGAAGTTGTAGATATCAAAGGTGAGTATGCCTTAGTGAAGTTTGGAAAAGTGCCAACACCAAATATTTGGTTAAAATTAGAACAATTAGAAGAACAAAACTAATTAAATAACCTGTGCTAAATTTTTCTCAAAATTAGCACTTAAAATCAGGTTTTTCGGAAATTATATTTTTCCAACCAAGCCATATATCAAGAGACATTTAACCCTATTCCGTGTTCCCTGCTGTATGTCTTATTCCCCAATTGTTTGTAATTCTCCCCGTGTAACTATTATAGGTGCAGGGAGAGTTGGTAGCACCTTAGCCCAACGCATTGCTGAGAAAAATCTGGCTGATGTAGTGTTATTGGATATTGTCTCAGGAATGCCCCAGGGTTTAGCCTTAGATTTGCTAGAAGCCAGGGGAATTGAGTCCCATAATCGGCAAATTAGCGGCACTAATGATTATGCAGATACAGCTAATTCAAATATTGTCGTGATTACGGCTGGTTTTCCTCGTCAACCGGGAATGAGTCGGGATGATTTACTCAAAGTCAATGCCAAGATAGTCGTAGATGCAGCAAAAAATGCGATCGCTCATTCTCCTCATGCTATTTTTATTGTAGTTACAAATCCTTTGGATGTGATGACATATTTAGCTTGGCAAACTACAGGTTTACCAAGAAATCGTGTCATGGGAATGGCTGGGGTATTAGACTCAGCTAGATTTGAAACCTTCATTGCTTTAGAATTAGGGGTTTTACCCGCTGACGTAAAAGCGATGGTATTAGGTAGTCATGGTGATTTAATGGTTCCTTTAGCCCGTTATGCAACAGTTAATGGTGTGCCAATTACAGAATTATTGGCTGCGGAAACAATCAACCAATTAGTAGAAAGAACCCGTAATGGTGGGGCAGAAATTGTGGAATTAATGCACACCGGCGGCGCATTTTTTGCTCCAGCTTCCGCAACTTCCATTATGGTAGAATCAATCATATTAAATCAGTCCCGATTGTTACCAGCCTCAACATATTTAGAAGGGGAATATGATTTAAATAATGTAGTAATTGGTGTTCCTTGCCGATTAGGATGGAATGGAATTGAGAATATTGTACAAGTATCTATTAGTGATCAAGAAAGGTTAGCTTTGCAGACTTCGGCAGCATCAGTAAGGGTAAATATTGCTAAAGCATTGGAAATTTTAGCAGAAACATAATCTTTAGAAATATACAAAATTATTATGGATGCTTTAGAAAAAGATGGTTGGAGAATTACCGATGATCCATTAGTTTTAGTGTTAGAAAAAACATTACTAAAAGCTGATATCGGCGCAGAGAAGTTTTTTATTGCCGAGAAAGAAAACCATAAAATTGCAGTTGAAGTTAAAGATTTTGATGCTCCTTCTGTAATTAGTGAATTAGAAAAAACAATGGGTCAAATTCAGCTTTATCAATGGGCTTTAGAAGAACAAGAACCAGAACGACAACTTTTTTTAGCCGTGAGTGAGCCTATTTATTTAAAACATTTCCAAAAACCTATTTTTCAGTTAGTTATAAAACGGAATAAAATCAATTTACTGGTTTATGAACCAACAGATGAGGTCATTGTCCAATGGATAACTCACTAAGATATTCTGAAATTTTGACGCAAGTATTACGGAGAGCCGCAGCCGCACAACCACGGTTACAGCCGATTTCAATTCATGCTGTCTGTGATACTGAATCAGGCCAATTTTTAATTATTGCAACGGGTTGGGAAAAAAATATTTGGATGAATACAATTTTGTTTCATGCTCGGTTGCTAAATGGCAAAGTTGTGATTGAAGATGATAATTTTGAGGAGGGTCTTACAGATGCATTAATTACAGCGGGAATTGCACCAGAAGATATTATCACAGGGCTTTCTGTAGAACAGCACGATTTGAGTTTACATTCTTAAATAGCGAACTGACAAGTCAGCGCTTACGCTATCGCTCTCTACGCTACATCAAAAATGCGATCGCTCATAACTCTACATCCATAAATGCGATCGCTCATAACTCTACATTAAAAATAGCGATCAGACTCTTGAACAATATAAAAGTTGCAATCAAACAATATCTTAGAGAAAAAAGCAACTTGTAGCAAGGGATTAGGAAAACGCTCTTCTAATTGCTCAATACTTGGTATATTCATGAACAAGTTTCTTCTATAAGAAGTGTACATCTCAACTAATTGAGGTACTAATCTTTGGACAGAACTAATTACAGTAAGATCATTTGAGCCAGAAAGCCTAGTTAACAATTGATCAGAAAAAATCTCAAAACTTAAAGGTGAAGCTATTTCTTGAGGTTCTGAAAGACGGAAAGCTTTACCAGGAACTTGAAAGGCAATGTGGTGTTCTTTATCATCAGGTAATGATCCAATATTGCTAGGAAGAATATAAATTGATTTTTGCAATATTTGGCGATTCAGATATGCCTGATTGAACTCATCCAATTCATGAAAAACAGGAGCAACATAATAAACTTCATTACCTTGAGATTCCCAATCAATAAGCAGTTGATGCTGATCCGAGCCGTGTCTTCCTCCTGTGCTTTTTTTAGGTCGAATATGCATTCTATAGAATGCTCCCTTAAATAATTTTCTCTGAATTTCATTAGTATTACTTCGTCCGCTCATATAGTCAGAAAGTTTAAATTGGAGAAATAAGGGTTGGCCAGGACGATCTAGATGTAAATCATAACCTTTCTTTCCTTCGTCAATTAAAGAAGGAAATAAGGGAGCTGCTTTAAGATGTGTTTTGTTGTCATAAATCAGAGCTTCTGTAACAGCATAACCATAAGAAAATTCAGAAATACCGGATCGCATAAATCACTTAATCTATACTATTTTTACACTAAATTATATATTAAAGCGCATTTGAATTATACTACTCCAAAGATCAACTAAACATTAATTAGGGCTTGCTGAATAAACATAAAACCGGGACAAATAGATGACTTGATGGGGATAGAAAGTGAAAAAGGTGCAAGAAAAAGAGTTAAAATGAGTAAAATCCCTTGCATTAAGGCGCATTAAGATGTATAGAAAAGCGCAAGAACAGGAAACAGCACCGGAAAAGTTTCAACTACCCTTCGAGGAGAAATTGGCATTAGACAACCGATGGGTAATTATGGCAAAAATGATCCCTTGGTCGGAATTTGATGGCGAATACGCAGCAATATTTTCAGAAAAAATAGGCGCACCAGCCAAAACATTTAGGATGGCACTGGGGGCATTAATAATCAAAGAAAAGTTAGGAATAAGTGATAGAGAAACAGTAGAACAGATCAGGGAAAATCCTTATCTACAATACTTTATAGGGATGTCAACCTATAGTAATAAACCACCATTTGACCCTTCGATGTTAGTTCACTTTAGAGAAAGAATAGATATAAACCTAGTTAACAAAATCAACAGAGAAATAGTAAAACAGGCGTTAGAAATACCAGAGGAGACAGTACAAGAAAAAGTCAAGA
>NZ_VILD01000003.1:734011-742966 GCF_009712085.1 Anabaena sp. UHCC 0253 | reverse complement strand
TACAAAACTGACACTGGATATTATCCTGAATCCGTTCATGTGGATAAAATTTATCGGACAAGAGAGAATCGAGCTTGGTGTCAAGAAAGAGGAATTAGAATTAGTGGTCCGCCGTTGGGAAGACCACCTAAAAATGTCAGTAAAGAAAATAAGAAACAGGCTGCTTATGACGAAGGTATTCGTAACTGTATTGAAGGTAAATTTGGGCAGGGTAAACGAAGATTTAGTTTGGGTAGAGTCATGGCTAAACTTCCTCATACCTCTCTAACTGCTATTGCTATTACTTTTTTAGTTATGAATCTTTCTACCTTACTATCAAGGGTTTTTTGGGGATTTTTATGGCAATTTTTCCAAATAATCTCTTTTTTCTTTAATTCAATTAGAAAAAGTGATGTTTTGCCTAATTTTAAACAACAAAAACTTATCTTTGCTTTTGCCTAACTACCTAGTTAATTTTTTTTTGCCTTTTTCTACTTTTTCAGCAAGCCCTAATTAACAAATTTTTACCTAAAAAACAGCAAACTCCGTATATTTCCGAATTTCAGGAGCTTTAAACCCTAAAATAATATGTGATTTTGGTATTCCCGCAGCAACCAAATCATTAGCAATTCCCTCCTCCGTACCATCATGTTGAATCCAGACTTTACCATCAATTAAATCAAGATGTAATAAAGTTCCATATATCCGATAACCATTTTCCCAACCTGTTTCTACTAATAAATAACGATCATTTTTTTCATCTAACACCAGTTCAACTTTAACTTGTTCATAATTGCCAAAAAAATCAGCATATTCTTCGAGAATATTTTTAATGATTTGACGATATTGAATAGTTAAAGAATCCATTTAACATCTGATGAATAAATTTTTACCTAATGTCTTTAGACCGGAGAGTGTCAATCTTCACTTTCTCGGTATAACTCTTGTAAATCTTGTAATTGAGTTTTCCGAGAAATCCGCCGATATTTTTTACTTTCTAGTTTTGGTTCGTACTGACTTTGACCTTTACCTTTAGATATTAATTTCAGATTTGATTCAGGGTCAGCTTGTTGGTTAAGATGGGTTTGATAAGCGATCGCATCAGCCAAAAATTCTAAATAATGCTGATATCGTTCCCAGTCACCACGAACCACACAGTCTGGTTCATCCCGATGACTACAATCACTAAACCGACAATTAGCAGTTTCTAACCTGGTTCTAGCTTCTGGAAAATAGTAAATTAATTCTTCGGGACTACAATCTAAATCAGGTTGATTAAAACCGGGAGTATCCGCTAATAACCCACCTGTAGTCATTTCAAATAATTCTACATGACGGGTAGTATGGCGACCACGGGCTAATTTACCGGAAACTTCCCCCACGCGCAGGTTAATATCAGGAATCAAACTATTAATCAAGCTGGATTTCCCCACACCAGAAGGTCCAGCAATCACAGTAATTTTATCCTGCAAATATGCCGCTATTTGGTCAATATTAATACTATTTTGAACACTAATAAATAAAGGTTGATAGCCCCAAGCCAAAAGGCGATCGCTTACTTGCTGTCGTTCCTCTTCAGAAATGAGATCACATTTATTTAAACACAGCAGCACATCAACCCCTGTAGACTCAGCCTTAATTAAAAATCTACTTAATTGAATAGGTTCTAAAGGCGGATCAGCAACCGCAAACACCAGGAGAATTTGATTAACATTAGCGATCGCTGGCCGATTTAATTGACTATGACGGGGCAAAACTTCACTCACAGCCCCCCGTCCACCAGCCCAATCAGGTTCTTCTACAACCACGCGATCGCCCACCATCACCTGTTGACCAATTTTCTTCAAGCGTGTTCTCCGCGTGCAAAGGAGAATAGGGGAGGAAGGTGACAGGTGACAGGGAACAGGTGACAGCGAAGAAAGGGAAGAAGAACTTTCTATTATTTCTGACTCCTGACTTCTGACTCCTGACTCCTGACTCCTTTCCACCTCATCCATCTGCACGCGATAAAAATTCGCCTGTACAGCTAAAACTGTACCGAATAACTGTTTAGTAGAAACACATTCCCCTTTCATTCCCCAGCTACCGGATGGCGTACAAACAGAGAAAAGTAGCCAGAACAATCTGTAATTTTTTCCACATGATAACCAGCCATTGTCAGGCTATCAGGAACTTGTTCTATCGGTTCACCTGGATCTAACCACACTTCCAATAAACCCCCAGGAAGCATTTTTTCCAGATATAGTTTTGTTCGCACAAAATTAATCGGACAAGGAGTCCCACGCAAATCTAATTGAGCGTCGGGGGTTAACACAGAAGATCCACTCATGACTTAAACAAGCTTCCTAAGAATCCTTCTAAACCACCTTTACCAGTCCTGTCTCCCTTAATTTTAGCTAGTTTCTCTAGCAGTTCTCGCTCCTCTGGGATGATCTTAGTCGGAATATCAATTAACACCGTTAACAAATGATCACCCCGACTCACTGGATTACCCAGACGGGGGACACCACGATTTTCTAATTTCATCACCGTATTGGGTTGAGTTCCTGCCGGAATTACTAATTCAACAGGTCCATCTACAGTATTTACTTCCAAACGGCAACCTAAAATCGCTTGCAGGTAGCTAATTTTAATTTCCGAATTAATATTAATTCCCTCTCGATGAAATTCTTCATCTTCATTCACAAACAAGTAGACATATAAATCACCAGGAGGACCACCCCGTTGACCTGCATCTCCTTCTTGGGAAATTCTTAAGCGTGTCCCATTGTCCACACCAGCGGGAACATTAATTTTGAGTTTCTTTGTAACCTGATTTGCCCCTTTACCATCACAAGCATCACACTTATCCTCAACAACCGTTCCTGTACCATCACAGGCGGGACAAGTTGACACTTGAGTAAAGCTACCAAATGGGGTTCTAGTTACTCGTCTAACTTGACCTGAACCACCACAAGTACCACAAGTCCGGGGGCGAGTTCCGGCTTTAGCACCAGAACCATTACAAACTTCACAGGTTTCTAAATGGGAAATCCGAATTTCTTTTTCCCCACCAAATACTGCTTCCCGAAAATCTAATTTCAGGTCGAGTCGAAGATCATCACCTCGCACCGGTCCGCTACGCCGTCTTTGTTGGGGTTGTCCACCCATACCACCAGCAAAGCCGCTGAAAATGCTTTCAAAGATATCGGCAAAACCACTCATGTCGCCCATATCTTGGAAACCAGCACCAGCACCAGCCGCAGCCGCTCCCGAAACACCCGCTTCACCAAAGCGGTCATAACGAGCGCGAACTTCCGGTTCAGACAGCACTTCATAGGCGCGGTTAATTTCCTTAAACCGTTCCTCTGCCCCAGATTCTTTGTTAACATCTGGGTGATACTTTCGGGCTAGGCGGCGATAAGCCTGTTTAATCTCTTCTTTGTCGGCATCACGAGAGACACCCAGGGTTTCATAATAGTCTCGAGCCATATAGCAAGGTTAGGAGTTTGAAGGAAGCAAAAGTAACGAAAATAGTAGCTAATAGGTTTAAGGTAACACTTTAACAAAAATACAGAAATTTAGGAATGCAAATAGCGTGGGGTCACGTTAATCATGCTCTTTGTTTAATTTTTGTTAATAATCAATTTTATCAATATTTTTTTGCTAGTGTTTGCTCTCACTGGTGATTAATCTTTTATTATTGTGCTATTCAGATGTGGAAAACCCACATCTTGATTATAGGAACTAGCCGTACCATTAAGTGTGGAAACCCCGACCTATACTTTTAGTTGTATCTGTGATATATGCTCCTGTGTTCTTGGGTAGATGAATGAAATATATCCTTGCTTCTCTAAATAAATGACCACTTGAGAAACACATTGCTCTACAGTAAATTTATCAGTTTGACAAATAATATCTGGATTTAAAGGTTCTTCATAAGGATCAGATATACCTGTGAAATTTTGGATTTGTCCAGCCCTAGCTTTAGCGTAAAGTCCTTTTATATCACGGGATTCGCAAACCGTTAATGGTGCTTGAACGTAAACTTCCACAAAGTTAGTAGTTGTCTGTTTTAGTTCCTCTCGAATTTCTCGATAGGGGCTAATTGCTGCAATGATCGCTATTATGCCATTACGACTGAGTAAATTGGCAACAAAACCAATACGGCGAACATTGATATCCCGATCTTCTTTACTAAATCCCAACCCTTGAGATAAATTAGTGCGAACAACATCACCATCAAGTAATTCTACTCTGCAACCGCGTCTTTGTAGTTCTTGGACAACAGACGAGGCGATCGTTGTTTTACCTGCTCCACTTAAACCTGTTAGCCAGATAATTGTACCTTGATGATTCATAAATCGTGATTTTTCGCTTAGTTTATCAGATTTTTTACCACAGAAGATGCCAGAATTAAAGTCAATTATTTTTTCACAGATTACTGGACAGTGAAGTTCAATTTAATAATTAAATCATTGTAATCCAAATCACCACCACCAGATAAGTCCTCGAAACCAAATGTATTGTCTGCTAATAAGCGAATGTGGTCTACTCCATCAGAATTAACTCCCAAGTAAGGGAAATAAACTTGAGGATCATTACCAGTATTATTATCAGTCAACTGTGACAAAGTGCCATTGATAATGATCATGGGAGCGAAGATTGAACCACCTGTAATCATGGCACTGTCTGTGAATTGACCCTGGTTAGAAACAGCAAATTTGATGATTTCACCAGTTTCTGCATCTTTAATCAGATTGTTGATGGCTGCTTGTAAGTAATTGGCTCTATTAGCTGAAGTTGCTTCCAGGCTGCCAATTTGTCCTTGAGCATTGTTTACTTCGTAAAAATAGACCTCGTTGTTGTATGCAGCTTCTCTAAACACAGAAAAGTCTGCTTTTACCAAACCTGATATATCTCGTAAATCAATTAATTTTGCTTGGCTTTCTTCTTGTAGTGCTGTACCTATAGTTAAGGATTCATCAGTTGATTCTATCTTCACTACTAGAGAATCGAAGTTGGTCTTAGTCGTATTTTCTTTCCAGGAAATTGTAACATTACCCTCTTCCTGTGTAATGATTTGGTTTGAGGAATCAGCAAATAAAATGTTGTTATTTTCAATGAGTCCGGCTTTGAAAGAATCAACTGTACCGTCTTTGACTAAAAAGAATTGTAAGTAACTACCAGAATCAAATTCCAGTAGTCGTGTCAAACTATTAGTTTCAATGTCAGTTTTAAACAGATTAGGAAGATTAGCAATGGCAGAAAAAACACCTTCACTTTGGGTTTTTGCTAGGTCAAAAGCGGCTTCATTATAACCTTGTTCCCCTGGTGCAATACCGTTAATTCTACCTTCGGCATTGTCAACAACAAATACACCAAGTTCGTTGACAAAAGTAGAATTGCTTTCTATTAAGGTGGCTTTGAGTCTGACTGTATCACCAACTCCTTTAACATTAAATATGCTGTTGTTGGTAATAACGGCTAGAGGTATATCTTCATCATTAATAGTTCCCTTGGCTATGCCATTTGTAGAACTGATAATTGATCCGTTTGTGGGATTACTTAAAGTCACAGTAAAAGTTTCAGCACTCTCGAATAAGCTATCTAGTATGCTGGAAACAGTAAAGATTTTTTGGGTTTCTCCCTGAGCAAAGGTGATAGTTTGAGTTTGAGCAGTGAAGTCAGAAACACTGGCTGTATCTCCTGTATTTATGGATGTGGATACAGTCACTGTTTGCTCAATTAATATATCATCGGTGCGGGTAATGGTGAAATTTAGATCATTACCTTCAATAGATGCAGCATCAGTAATTGAGAAAACAGGAATTATAAAATCAAAATTAGAAGCATCTAGATCACTGCTGAGGACATTTCGTAAAATGCCCAAGTTTTTTTCACTACTATCAATTAGAGCTTTGACAATTGTGTCATTCCCAACTTGCTCTAGAATGATGTCTTCAAAATTATGGACTTGAGGGATGCCAGCAATGACAACTTTATCATCACTTTTTGTAAAATCTAATACTTCTGCGGGTACATCAGGAACTGAACCATTACCAAGATAAAAGCGGTCAAATCCATTACCGCCAATCATTTTAGTACCTTGTTTACCAGCGTAGAGTAAGTCATTTCCATCATTACCAAATAAGCTATCGCTCGCCAGTGTTCCCATCAGAGTATCATTACCTTCACCACCCTCTAGGGTGTTGTTACCTGTGATGCTGAGTGTCTGAAGAAAATCATTACCAACCCCGCCTTTGAGAGTGTTAAGGCTACCGTCCATGACATAAAGCTCATCATCTCCAGCATCACCATTCAGGCTGTTATTATCGCCTTCTAAGACAAACAAGCGATCGCTATCATCACCACCATTGAGGATGTTATTACCGGAATTACCTTCAGCATATAAGTCATCTTCTCCAGCACCACCATTGAGGATGTTATTACCGGAATCACCTTTAGCATATAAGCTATCATTTCCATCACCACCGATTAAGGTGTCGTTATTATTCCCAAAAAGCTTGTCGTTGCCAGATCCACCGTCAAGGATGTTATTTCCATCACCATTAGCTGCATCTAGGGTATCATCACCTGCAAATCCAAAGACTTGATCACCTTGTTGGGCAATTAACTCATCGTTATTGGAAGTACCATTAATAATCATAATAATTACGATTTTGCCTACGTAAATGGTTAAATAGTTTTAAACAAATAATACGATATACCGAAAACTCTTGTAGAGACGTTCTATATAACGTCCCTACATTCTCAATCAGAGATATCTAATCCACTTAAACAGAGATAAAGTTGTTCTGTGTCAGTGTAGTAGTATCAAACCCGGTCAATATGCCTAAAGTTTGATTACCCAAACGAATCTCATCACCAGAGAAGGACAACTGATTGAAACTCAAGCCAGACAAGCCGATTTTATCGCCCTGACCTAAACTAAAATCAGTGATTTTATCTCTACCTGCGGCTTTCTCGAAGACGAAGATATCGCTACCAGTACCGCCAGTCAGGATATCATCTTGCTTGCCACCGTTGAGGAAGTCATTACCAGCACCACCAACAAGCAAGTCTTCACCATTACCACCGAAAAGGCTGTCGTTACCGTCACCACCATAAAGTTTGTCTTCACCATTATCACCTTCGAGACGGTCGTTACCAGCCTCACCATAGAGGAAGTCATTGCTGTTACCGCCATAAAGTTGATCGTTACCAGCACCGCCATAGAGTATGTCATCGCCATTGCCACCAACAAGGTTGTCGTTACCAGCATTGCCGAAGACATTATCATCACCATTGAGTGCGTTAATGATATCGTTGCCGAGTGTACCGTTAATAACGTCATCTTTGTTAGTACCGGTGAGGTTAACCCCGACAGCTACTGTTACCATGCCTAAGTCCGTGCCACCATTGCCATCGCTGACGGTATAGCTAAAGCTGCCATCGCCACTAAAACCAGTGGTGGGAGTAAAGACGACATCGCCACTGCTATTGATAGTTACGCTACCGTTAACACTGTTACTAACAGCCGTAATACTCAAAGTAGGACTATCTACATCGGTATCATTGGCTAACAGGTCGCCAGATAGCAAGGTCAATGGTGTATTTTGATTGGCACTAAAAGAGTCATCACCAGCTACAGGTGCATCGTTGACAGGAGTTACTGTTAGGTTAAAAGTATTGTCAACAGTGGCATTGCTGCTGTCAGTCGCGGTAACTTTGATGCTAATTGTGCCGTTATCTGGGTCGTCGGGTGTGCCACTAAAGGTATTGGTAGCAGCGTTGAAGGTTAACCAGGTAGGTAAGGGGTTGCTGTTAGCGAGGGTGGCAGTGTAAGTTAAGCTGTCACCTGCATCAACATCAGCAAAGGTATTGGCGGGAAGGGTAAAGCTGAAGAAACCATCTTCTAGAGTGGTTTGGTTTGCGATCGCATTTGCTACAGTTGGTGCATCGTTAACTGGGGTTACAGAGAAAGTCTGAGTTTGTCCAGCTAAGGTATCTGTTCCATCACTAACACCGTAGTCAAGGGTAACTGCACCATTAAAGTCAGCAGTTGGAGTGAAGGTATAAGTTCCATTACCGTTATCAACTAAACCACCGTTATCAGCAGTTAAACCAGTTACGGATAAGGTATCACCATCTACATCACTGAAACCTGCTAACAAGTCAGCAGCATTAATGATAATGGCTGTATCTTCAGCAGTGTTGCCTAAAGTTGCTGTAGGTGAACCAACAGGAGCATCATTAACTGGAGTGACAGAGAAAGTCTGAGTTTGTCCGGTTAAGGTATCTGTACCATCACTCACACCGTAGGTAAGATTAACTGCACCATTAAAGTCAGCAGTTGGAGTGAAGGTATAAGTTCCATTACCGTTATCAACTAAACCACCGTTATCAGCAGTTAAACCAGTTACGGATAAGGTATCACCATCTACATCACTGAAACCTGCTAACAAGTCAGCCGCATTAATGATAACGGCTGTATCTTCAGCAGTGTTGCCTAAAATGGCTGTAGGTGAACCTACTGGAGCATCATTAACTGGAGTGACAGAGAAAGTCTGAGTTTGTCCAGTTAAGGTATCTGTTCCATCACTCACACCGTAGGTAAGATTAACTGCACCATTAAAGTCAGCAGTTGGAGTGAAGCTATAAGTTCCATCCAGGTTATCAACTAAACCACCGTTATTAGCAGTTAAACCAGTTACGGATAAGGTATCACCAGCATCTACATCACTGAAACCTGCTAACAAGTCAGCAGCATTAATGATAATGGCTGTATCTTCAGCAGTATTGCCTAAAGTTGCAGTGGGTGAACCCACAGGTGCATCATTAACTGGAGTCACAGAGAAAGTCTGAGTTTGACCAGCTAAGGTATCTGTACCGTCACTCACACCGTAGGAAAGATTAACTGCACCATTAAAGTCAGCAGTTGGGGTGAAGGTATAAGTTCCATCACCGTTGTCTACCAATACACCATTATCAGCA
>NZ_VILD01000003.1:729804-733332 GCF_009712085.1 Anabaena sp. UHCC 0253 | reverse complement strand
ATTAACTGCACCATTAAAGTCAGCAGTTGGGGTGAAGGTATAAGTTCCATCACCGTTGTCTACCAATACACCATTATCAGCAGTCAAGTTCACAACTGAGAGAGTATCACCAGCATCAACATCACTGAAACCTGCTAACAAGTCAGCAGCATTAATGGTAATGGCTGTATCTTCAGCAGTGTTGCTTAATGTCGCAGTGGGTGAACCTGTGAGTGCATCATTAACAGGAGTGACAGAGAAAGTCTGAGTTTGTCCGTTTAATGTATCTGTACCATCACTGACACCGTAGGAAAGGGTGACAGTACCGTTAAAGTTGGCAGTTGGGGTGAAGGTATAAGTTCCATTATTGTTGTCTACCAATACACCGTTATCAGCAGTCAAGTTCACAACGGAAATGGTATCACCTTCTACATCACTGAACCTTGTTAACAAGTCAGCCGCATTGATGATAATGGCTGTATCTTCGGTGGTGTTGCTTAAAGTAGTAGCGGCTATATTCTCGAAGAATACGATAGAGCCAACCTGATTCCCCACAAAAGCATCTAAGTCCCCATCATGATCAATATCGGCAAAGGTGGGTGCAGAAGAAGGCCCCACGCTCGTCAAACCGAAGGGGTTGGTGGCTTCCAGGGTGAAGGTGGGTGCAGCAGCAGTTCCCGTGTTGCGGTAGAACACGGTATTGCCGTCATTATTCCCTACAAAAGCATCCAAGTCTCCATCCCCATCAATATCGGCTAAGGTGGGTACAGCAAATATCCCCACATTCCTCAAGCCGAAGGGGTTGGTGGCTTCCAGGGTGAAGGTAGGTGCAGCAGCAGTTCCCGTGTTGCGGAAGAACAGGGTATTGCCGGCATCATTCCCTACAAAAGCATCCAAGTCTCCATCCCCATCAATATCGGCTAAGGTGGGTGCAGCCGCAATTCCCACATCCGTCAAACCGAAGGGGTTAGTGGCTTCTTGGGTAAAGGTGGGAGCAGCCGCAGTTCCCGTGTTGCGATAGAACCGGGTATTGCCTTCACCATCTCCCACAAAAGCATCCAAGTCCCCATCCCCATCAATATCGGCAAAAGTGGTTACTGGTACAGCACCATCATTCGTCAGTCCGAAGGGGTTGGTAATTGGAGTGATAAACTTGGGAGTAGCTATGGGGGCATCATTAACCGCAGTCACGGAGAAAGTCTGAGTTCCTCTAACTAAACGTTGACCATCAGCCACAGCGTAGCGAAGGGTGACATTACCATTAAAGTTAAGATTTGGGGTGAAGGTATAAGTCCCATTCCCGTTATTTACCACTGTACCGTTGGTGGCAGTTACGCGAAATGAAGCATTATTAAGTACCGACAAGGTATCACCATCTACATCGCTGAAACCTGCTAACAAGTCAGAGGCATTGATAATAATGGGTGTATCTTCAGCAGTGTTGCTTAAAATGGCTGTGGGTGAACCTGTGGGTGCATCATTAACTGGGGTGACAGAGAAAGTCTGAGTTTGTCCAGTTAAGGTATCTGTACCATCAGTCACATCGTAGGAAAGATTAACTGCACCATTAAAGTCAGCAGTTGGGGTGAAGGTATAAGTTCCATCACCGTTGTCTACCAATACACCGTTATCAGCAGTCAAGTTAGCAACTGAGAGGGTATCACCAGCATCAACATCACTGAAACCTGTTAACAAGTCAGCAGCATTAATGGTAATCTCTGTATCTTCGTCTGTATCGCTCAAAGTGGCTGTGGGTGAACCTGTGGGCGCATTGTTAACCAAGGGAATGAAATCTGATTCATAAGCCCCAATATCTACTGTATCGCCAATGGTGCGAGTGATACCCCGTTGGTCAGTAGTAATATCAACTGGGATGAGGGTATTATCTCCGGCGTTGATAGCAGCCGAGCCTGATACTAAAGCGTGGGTTTGAGTAGCACCGCCGTTGTCAGCGAGGGCAGCAAGAACTTGACTAATATCAGTAATACCACCAGATTCAAAGGTAATATCGCTACCTGTGCCAATTGTCCCGGATGCACCAATGAGGCTACCAATCAGGTTATTACCATCGCCTATTACTTCACCAGAAATATCACTAGCATCAGTTCCAGTATTACCAGCGATGATACTGTTTTGGGCGGTAGTGATCGCACCCGCACCATCATCATTGAGAAGACCGCCAACACCGTCACCGCTGTTATTGGTAATAGTGCTGCTGGTAATCGTAGCTGTTCCTGCATTGAAGATACCACCTAAGACTGTCCCATTATTGCCAGAGATGGTGCTGTTGGTAATCGTAGTTTCTCCTCCGCTTAAGACACCACCGACGAACCCACTATTGCCAGAGATAGTGCTATTACTAATCTCAACTGTTCCAAATAAGTTCGTGATACCACCGATTGTCCCATTATTGCCAGAGATGGTGCTGTTGGTAATTGTAACTGTTCCCAAGAAGTTCGTGATGCCACCAGCAAAGGGTGCTGCACCGTTTAGCTGTCCTGTATTGTCAGAGATGATGCTGTTGGCAATAGCAACTGTTCCTCCGTTGTTAAAGATGCCAGCGTTAGCAGACCCATTATTACCGGAGATAGTGCTGTTATTGATGCTCAGGTTTTCTGCATTGGTGATGGCAGCAGAATCATCATAACCACCAGATATCTTGAAAAAATCTATATAAGCATCGGTAATCTTCAGTCCGTCAATTGCTACGGCAATTTGATTGTTACTGTCGCTATCATCTATCCTGAAAACAGCAGAACTATTGTTACCACTGATACTGAGGTTGTTTGCTCCCAGTCCGTTGATAGTTACCGCATCGGTAATTAATAATTCCCCAGAAGTTAGGGTAATGGTATCGGGAATACCATCTTCAAAGACGCTACCAACAAAGGTAATGGTTTCTGCCCCAGCATCGGCATTAGCATCTAATATTGCTTGTCGCAGTGAACCGACACCGCTATCGTTGGTGTTGGTGACAAAGAATTCAGTATCATCAACGGCTGTAACACTGAAGGATTGAGTCGCTGCTAAAACACCACCATTACCATCACTCACATCGTAGGAAAGATTAACTGCACCATTAAAGTTAGCAGTTGGAGTGAAGGTATAAGTAGGGCTTGCTGAAAAAGTAGAAAAAGGCAAAAAAAAATTAACTAGGTAGTTAGGCAAAAGCAAAGATAAGTTTTTGTTGTTTAAAATTAGGCAAAACATCACTTTTTCTAATTGAATTAAAGAAAAAAGAGATTATTTGGAAAAATTGCCATAAAAATCCCCAAAAAACCCTTGATAGTAAGGTAGAAAGATTCATAACTAAAAAAGTAATAGCAATAGCAGTTAGAGAGGTATGAGGAAGTTTAGCCATGACTCTACCCAAAACTAAATCTTCGTTTACCCTGCCCAAATTTACCTTCAATACAGTTACGAATACCTTCGTCATAAGCAGCCTGTTTCTTATTTTCTTTTACTGACATTTTTAGGTGGTCTTCCCAACGGCGGACCACTAATTCTAATTCCTCTTTCTTGACACCAAGCTCGATTCTCTCTTGTCCG
>NZ_VILD01000003.1:692771-728735 GCF_009712085.1 Anabaena sp. UHCC 0253 | reverse complement strand
GATGGGTGTAGAATTAGAGAGCACCCTCGTCAGTCCGAAGGGGTTGGTGGCTTCCAGGGTAAAGGTGGGAGCAGCAGCCGTTCCCGTGTTGCGGTAGAACAGGGTATCGCCGTTAGCTTCACCCACAAAAGCATCCAAGTCCCCATCATTATCAATATCGGCAAAGGTGGGTGCAGCAAAACCTCCGACATTCGTCAGCCCGAAGGGGTTGGTTACAGGTGATGAGAATTGTGGATCTGTTGTTTCTACTGGTGGCATAATTAGTTTTCTCCAAAATGAATTCAAAATAAAATAGATGTGGGAAATATCCCCCCTAGCCCCTTAATAAGAGGGGAATAGGAGTCAAAGTCCCCCTTGTGAAGGGGGATTTAGGGGGATCAAAGATTTACTCGTCTGTCGTACTTCCCCTAACCCAGTTAAATAGGGAGTCAGGTGTCGTTCAACAAACTGCAACAAACGGGGATAATGGTGGGAAACCGAACCCGTCAGATAGGGAACACCACTGTTAACTTGACGACGTATCGCTTCAGCTAACAGAGAAATCCCTCGCCCCCGCTTCTCAAAAGGTTCAGCAATTGAGAGAGTGGTGTAGCGAATTGTGTCAGGTGCAACCCGATGGGTGAACACCCAACCAATTACCTCCTCCCGATAGCGTAATCCCAAGCTATTTAGGGGTTCTAAGCGGTGTGATTCCACAGCACGGGGCAGGGCTAAACCTGCATCTAGCCAAGGAAACACCTCAAAGACTGGAGGTAGGGGAAACTTGTTTAACCAGGGGGCTTGGGCAATTTTTTCTGTAGCGGTTTTGCCTAGCACCATGTTGGTTTGATGGGGTTGCCAATGTAGCTTTTGCAGTAGCGGGTCTAAAGCTGTATTGGTAATTGTATTGGTTGAATAGCTGAGGACGATTTCTTCACATCCCTGTTGTGACAATTCTCGTTCTAAATAAGCCACTAACCTTGTGCCAATCCCTTGATGACGGTATTCGGGTAACACAAATAGGGAGATCATTTCGGCTTCTTCTGAGCTTAAACGTTCGGCGATCGCAAATCCCACAATTGCCCCATCTACAGAAGCAGAAAGCCCCGTTAATTCCCCTTGGGGTGGTTGGGTTTGCCAGCGTTTTTCTAAACTGGGATAGGTGAGATGATTGTAGGTGAGGGCATTGCTAGTATTGAGGTGATACACCCGTTGGTAACGGATTTTATCCCCCATAACTTCCTTAATCAAAGGGATTGGTTCTTCTTCTGTGGGTAATGCCGTGCTAGGTTGGGGTAAACCCGCAATAGGAGGTTTTGCGCCCTTACTGGGACGTTTGGCAGTGGGTTTGGTGGTGACAATGCCGCCACTGTTGGGAAATGTGACTAGACGCTGTATTTCTTCTTCTTGTAAGCCAATAAGTTGGGGTTGTTGCACTCCGGGCAGAACTACCACATCAAATAGTTCTTCAATTACGCTCTGAAAATATAACCAGTGCAGGGGTTCACCTGTTTTCAGGTCAATTACCATTAACCCAGATTGGGGGCGATTTCCCTCAGACATAAGGCGTTTTTCTAGGGTTAAGCCGGTAAAACTCTGGGAACGTAATTGAGATAGTCCCACAAAGGCGAAGTTTTGCCAAAAGGCTAACCCGCGCACAAATCCAGGACAAAAGGTGATGGGATGGAATTGTTGATCTTGGATGTAGCCAAATTCCCCTGTGCCGGAATTGAGTAACCACAATTTCCCCTGATACCACCGGGGAGAATGGGGCATTGATAAGCCTGTGGCGATAATTTCGTTCTGCTTAACATCAATCACGACTCCCCCATCGTGGCGATGATTTCGCCAGCCGGCGGCGGTATCTGTGGTACTACAGGCGGTGACATAAGCGGGTTTTTCTTCTACCATCGCTAACCCATTCAGATGACAACGATCTTCAGCGACGAGTTTGGAAATAAAGGGCGGTTGCCAGATGGGTACAAAACTGTAATCCGGGCTAATTGTGGCTAAACAACTAAAATCGGTGTTGACAAAAATTAGTTTTCCGGCATTGTCTAATGCTATTTCATGGGCGTTGACATCTCCAGTGGTGTAAGCGGTGTGGGGGACATAGAGGCGATCTGTTTCCTGTGATTTTTCCCCACTATCCAGGAGATTATGGAAATCCCAGATTTGGTAACGGGTGGTCATGTAGAGACGATTTGCTGCTACACATAGTCCCATTGGTTTGTCGAATAGTCTTTCGTGTAGTTTCAGTCTGCCGTTAGCTTGGCCACTGACGAAAAAAAGGCGGTTAGTTTGGTAGGTGGTAAAGGCTAGACTGAGGTTTTGCTGTTCCAGCCAGGAGGCGAAATCCTGGGAAGCTGTAATTTGTAAGGAAGGGGCGGAATTTGCGGTGATTGTTGACATTGATTAGTATATGTTTTGTTTTTATTTATTAAGTATTAATGCCTATGCAAAAAATCCCAGATTGGCGCGGTAATGCCTCTGTGGGGAAGTCAGCGAAAATTTAAACTTGATGAATTTCTTGATTTAATGATCTGTGTCGTTCATTATATTTCGATAGTTATAGCGATCGCATCGGACATTGATCTAGTCTTTGACTAGGATCATGATCCTATATAAGTAGAAACTATGAATGGGAATAAACGAATAAATTCGCCTACGCCTTACCCCCCTCAACCCACGCCACTTGCTCTACTACCCAGAAAAAGAGCGAAAAAGATAGCAATTAATGGTGATAGAATTGGTAATAGATTCTTAAATTGATGATTTCTAATTATTAAGTGTGATGTAAATTTTACAAGATTAAAATATTGATTAACTGATGGCTTCAAATTCTAAAAAATTAGTAATTACGAAACTACAAAAAGGATTACCTGCTATTACTCCAGCTTTTGGTGCGACATTAGCAGAAGCCTGTGCTGTGTGTTTACATAACCAAAGTTATAATCAAGGTATTGAACTCACTGTTAAAGGAGAATTTACAACTTTTTTTAACCTATATTGGCAAGAGGTAACAGACCAAATGCTACGCTGTTGGAACGATAATGAATATACTACAGAACAGGCAGCTTATGGAATTGCCTTTTTAATTATACAAGAACTTACAGACTATACAGTTATCGAACGTTCGCGCAGGGGAACAGGATTTGATTATTGGTTAGGTAAAAAAGATGATAACAATGAGTTACCATTTCAAAATGCAGTACGATTGGAAGTTTCTGGTATTCGTAAAGGTGAAAACAACCGAATAAAAGCTAGAATCAAACAGAAACTTGAACAAGTTAGCCCCACAGATGGTACTCTCCCTGCTTACATTGTGGTTGTTGAATTTAGTAATCCTTTAGTATTTATAGTAAAAAAATGAGTCAGATTCAAGAATTACATCAACAAGCTATGGATTTAGCCGAAATGGCACAAGTTGCTAAACTTAAAAGTAACTTAGATTTAGCTTGTAAATTATCACGAGAAGCATTTGAAAAAGAACGGTTAGCAGCAGAATTAATTACCAATGATTGTGCAGCAGAACCAACCCGTTCGATATTATATCGTAGTGCAGCAACCTTAGCAATTGATTGTGGAGAAATTCACAGTGCGGAACATTTAATAGCAGTTGCATTATCAGGAAATCCACCAATTGAAATTGCGGAAGAACTGAAAGATTTATTTGTACAAATTAACATTCATAAATATTTTGCTCGTCGGGGTGTTATATTTGATGAAGCAAAACTTCAGATTTTGAGTTAGTGCTGAATTAGTAAATCAAGACTTAGCGAAAGCACAAGCGTGGGCGAAAATAGATACTGCACGTCAGCGTTATTTAGGTAAAACTTTTAGTGACAGTGTTGAACTTTTGCGTGAGGATCGAAACTCTTGAGTAAATTTGTAGTAGATGCGAAAAAGCTATAATAATAATTTGAACGAGGGAAAAATATAACCATGACTATTCTAATCTCTGATGATATTATTCAAGCAACGAAAATGACAGAAAGTGAATTAAAGCTAGAAATAGCCATTATGCTTTTTGAAAAAGATAAAATTAGCATCGGAAAAGCTCGTCGTCTAGCGGAAATGAATGTACTTCAATTTCAAAAAGAACTAGCTCAACGTAATATTTATATTCATTATGATGTGGCTGAATTAGAAGAAGATATTAAAACTTTACAAGAAATGGGAAGATTATGATTATAATTAGCGACACAACTTCCCTTACCAATTTAGCCGCAGTCGGACATCTTGAACTATTACATCAACTGTATGATCAAGTGATTATTCCTCAAGCTGTTTATGATGAAATAGTCAATGTTGGCTATTTAGTTCCGGGGACAACAGAAGTTCAAAATTTATCTTGGATTAACGTTCATTTAGTAAGTAATAAAAATCAAGTTAATGAACTTTTAAACGAGCTAGATTTTGGAGAAGCTGAAGCAATTGTTCTTGCTTTACCTCTACATAAATTAAATCGAAATAAATTAAATCGAAGTGCTATATATAATTATTAGTTATGAATCGAAAGAGAAATGAAGTTTGACCAAATGTCTTATTAAGTGATATTACTTATTTACAGATCAACTTCAACTTCTAATCTAATCCATCAATGAATATTCTCCCTATTATTCTTAGTATATGCGTTGGGGTTTGTCTCTATGTGGGTATATTACACATACTGATTGGCTGGCAGGGATTACAACCGGCACTTCATATCTGCTTTGGTTTATCCAGTTTGTCAGCCTGTAGCTATATCCTGGGCATAATAGCTATGTATCAATCTACAAATATAGAAAACTATATCTATGCCAGAAAATGGGTATCTGGGTCAGGATTCATCTTTACAGTTTTTCTGACCTGGTTTGCCACTATATATACTAATTTTAAGCCATTGCGTCTAATTTTGGTGCTGAATAGCCTTTACCTATTTTATTTTTTGATCAACTTAATTTCTCCTGCTGGTATTTCCTATTCCCATATCAGTCAGCTATCAAATTTTTCTTTACCTTGGGGTGAGTTAATTGCTTATCCAGAAAGAACAACAATCAATCCCTTGATTAGATTCCAATTTCTCGGTTTAATTAGTATTGCTATTTTTATATTGTATGCCTGTTATCGTCAATATCTACGCGGTGAAAAGCAAGCAGCAATTAGTCTAGCTGTTAGTACAGGAATATTACTAGGAGTGGGTGTACATGATCGCCTTATAGATTTCAGGGTGTTCAAATCTGTGTACTTAGCTCAATTTGGGTTTATGTCCTTTGTTTTGATTATGAGTCTACGTCTAATTAAAGAGTTATTTCAATCAGTCAAATTGCGGCAAAAATTACTAGAAAGCGAACGTCTACGAAAAATTGCGGTAGAAGAGGAGCGAAATCGTTTAGCGCGGGATTTACATGATTCAGTATCGCAGACATTATTTTCTGTGGCTACAATTGCCGAAACTGTACCCAGAGTATGGCAACGTCATCCAGAAATAGCCCAAGAGAAATTAGAGGAACTTGCCCAACTGACACAGGGGGCATTAGCAGAAATGCGGAGTTTACTGGTAGAGTTGCGACCTAGCGGGTTGAGAGACAAATCATTAGGTGAATTACTAAAACAGTTAACTAAAGCAGTTCAAGGACGGGCAAAAATTCAAATTATCACTACAGTAACGGGAGATCAACCTTTACCAGAAGAGGTAAAACTGGTATTTTACCGTGTTACCCAAGAAGCACTTAATAATATTATTAAACACGCCCAATCTACCCAAGTAGATGTCACTTTTCAAGGCAATTCAGAGTATATGAAATTATGTATTAGTGATAATGGCTATGGGTTTGATGTTAAAGATATACCATTGGGTCATTTAGGCATAGAAATTATGAAAGAACGCGCTGAGTCTATTAGTGCTAATTTCCAGTTAGAAAGTTATCTAGGAAAAGGTACAAAGATTATATTAACTTGGTTAATCAATGGTAGGTAATTAAGAATTAATAAAAATATTACAAATACTAACAGTAAAGAAGATACTATTTTAACAGCATTTTTAATACTCAGGGTGTCGAAATGGCAAAAGATCAATTAATCAAACCCATTCGAGTCATCACTGTTGATGATCACGAAATCCTCAGAGGTGGGATTAAATTTTCTTTACTAGCCTTTGATGATATTGAATTAGTAGGTGAAGCACGTAATGGTAAAGAAGCAATACATCTGTGTGCAGAGTTACAGCCAGATGTGGTATTAATGGATTTGATGATGCCGCAAATGAATGGAGTCCAAACCACAAGAGTTATTAAGAATAATTATCCAGAAATTCAGGTTTTGGTATTAACCAGCTTTGTAGAAACAGAAATATTACAAGAAGTAATGGAAGCTGGAGCGATTGGTTATTTGCTCAAAGGTGCGTCAATTGATGAATTAGCGGATGCTGTGCGATGTGCTGCTGCTGGTTTCTGTAAAGTAGCATCAGAGGCTCTTGTGGCATTATTTCAACAACCTCAATCTTTATCTCAACCTGTCTATAAATTGACTAAACGACAGGAAGAAGTGTTAGCATTATTGAGTTTAGGATTGACTAATGAAGCGATCGCCCAAAAGTTAAAAATAAGTCCTTCTACTATTAGACATCATGTGACACAGATCCTCAATAAATTAGGGGTAGAAAACCGCACTGAGGCTGCAACAAAAGCAGTGCGAGTTAGATGTTTCTAATCTATTGTTTCATAATCAGCTTGTGCGTTATTTTCTTCATCAAAATCAAAACTAAATTGTGGTACTTGTGAGCTATCGGCGGTTGGCTGATGTTCTTCGATCACAGTTATTTCTGTTAAGTCTTCAGATCCTGGTTCCTCATTAGTAGCCTGTTTGTAAACATCTGCACCAATAGCAAATAGAGTTTGTTGGAAATCATCTAAAAGAGTTTTAAAGTTAGTTGGGGACATATTCGGATTACTCATTGCTGTTTGTAGTAGGTCAACTTTTTCATTAGCCTTAACTATCAACTGTTCACTGAGTAAATTGCGGTTATCCCGTAATGTTGAAGCATAACTGAACAAGAGGTTATCAGCTTGGTTTTTGAGTTCTACTAATTCTTTACGTCTTTGATCTTCTTCGGCAAACAACTCAGCCTGTTTCCGCATCTGCTCAATCTCATTATTGCTCAAACCACCTGTACTAGTAATGCGGATGCTTTGTTCCCTACCTGTACCTTTATCTTGAGCGGCAACTTTGAGGATGCCATTGACATCAATTTCAAATGCTACTTCAATCTGTGGGACACCACGAGGTGCAGGAGGAATGCCACTGAGTAGAAACTTGCCCAAACTTTTGTTATCTTTTGCCATTGCCCGTTCTCCTTGGAGAACGTGAATTTCCACGGATGTTTGTCCGTCTACGGCTGTAGAAAATATTTGAGATTTACTAGTGGGAATGGTGGTATTACGTTCAATAATTTTTGTAAAGACTTCTCCTAATGTTTCAATTCCTAAAGATAGGGGTGTGACATCTAAAAGCAACAGCGTATCTAGTTCTCCACCTAAAACTCCGGCTTGGATGGCTGCACCTAAAGCTACAGCTTCATCTGGGTTAACGGAACGATCTGGGGCTTTACCATTGAAAAACTTGATTAAAGCGTTTTGTACGGCAGGAATGCGGGTAGAACCACCAACCAAAATAATCCGATCTATATTTTGGGGTTTGAGGTCTGCATCTTTGAGGGCTTGGATCATTGGTTCGATAGTCCCCTCGATTAATTTCCCTGTCAGTTCTTCAAATTGAGAACGACTGAGTTCCATTTCCAGATGCTTTGGTCCTGTGGCATCAGCACTGATAAATGGCAGATTAATGGAGGTGCTAACCATGCTGGATAGTTCAACTTTGGCTTTTTCTGCTGCTTCTCGTAGTCGTTGCAGAGCCATTTTGTCTTGGGTAATATCTATTTTCTCTTCTGCTAGGAATCGCTCTACCATCCAGCAGACAATGGCATTATCAAAGTCGTCTCCCCCTAAGTGGTTATTGCCACAGGTGGCTTTAACTTCAAAAACTCCGTCTCCTAGTTGGAGTATGGATACGTCAAATGTCCCTCCTCCTAAATCAAATACTAAGATTAATTGCTCTTGGTCTTGTTTGTCTAAACCAAAAGCTAGGGCGGCGGCGGTGGGTTCATTAATAATTCTTAATACTTCTAAGCCAGCAATAGTCCCAGCATCTTTGGTGGCTTGTCTTTGGGCATCTGTAAAATATGCTGGTACGGTAATTACGGCTTTTGTAACTGTGTCACCTAAGAAATTTTCTGCGTCCTGCTTGAGTTTTTGCAGCACCATAGCGGATATTTCTTGGGGTGTGTAGCTACGTCCGCGAATCTGGACATCAACGGTATCATCTCTACCCTTGATGCAGTTATAAGGGACGCGATCGCGTTCTATTTCTGTATCTTCCCAACGACGACCAATAAATCTTTTGATACTGTAGACTGTGTTTTCGGCATTGGTTACAGATTGTCGCTTTGCTAGTTGTCCGACTAAGCGATCGTTACCTTTCCCAAAACCCACAATACTAGGAGTAGTCCGTCCTCCTTCGGAATTGGCAATCACTATTGGTTGCCCAGCTTCCAACACGGCGACACAACTATTAGTAGTTCCTAAATCAATGCCGATAACTTTTCCCATACGTAAAGTCTTTGAGTTAAATATTTTACCGTAACTATTCGCCAGCGATTTTGTGTTAGCTACAGGCTACAAATTTAATAGCCAAATTTATGCAAGTTTTATTATAAGCGATTATACACATAGAGGTTATTGTTTTAAATAAATCCTCGACATTATTTATCTGAATAACTGAAATTTTGGGAGCAGGGGGCTGTGAAACTTGAGCTAAGTGTCAACAGCCCTATCCTGGGTAAGAGATAAAATCCTGGCTCTGGTTAACTGTTGTCTTGGCTAGATTGATCTTCTGGTGTAGAAGGGGCATCTTCTTTGGGAGCAGCTACTTTCACCATGGCATGACGAAGTACGCGATCGCCAAAATAATAACCGCGAACTAATTCTTCTAACACCGTTCCTTCTGGATGTTCATCTGTCGGTTCTCGCATCACTGCTTCATGCAAATTAGGGTCAAATTCTTGGCCTTCAGGTCGCATAGGTGCTACGCCTAACCGTTTCAGACAATCTACCAACTGTTTATAAACCCCTTGATAACTCTTATGAATTGTCATTTCGCCTTCGCTTTGGGGTTTGAGGTGCGCTCGCGCTCTCTCAAAATTATCAACTACAGGCAGCAATTCCGTAATTGTGTTTCGCTTTACCTGTAAGTCCAGTTCTTCTTTTTCTTTGGCTGTGCGTTTGCGATAATTCTCAAAATCTGCGGCAATCCGCATATACTGAGTGCTACGTTCTTCTAATTGTACTCTGAGAGATTCAATTTGTTGAGTCAACTCTGACAAAGCAGCGATATCAACTTCGGGCTGGGCTGTAGCGTCGCCATTTTCTTCAGTGAGTATAGTATCTCCCTGTTCATTCATTGGGGTTGCTACTTGCTCAGTCACCTCGCTGCCAAGTTCGTTGGAGTTAATTTCGGATGGGGAGTCGCTTTTCATTGCTTTGCTATACCTCTATTGGTTCGCCCAATTGCTGGCTTATATAGTTTACCTGTTTATTTTCGTTTACCATTATCTACTCATTTCCGATGGTTTTAACAGCAGTAATTTCATTACCAACATTTGGAGGAAGTGATATCACTGTCATCCTATTGTGACAAATGGTCAATCACAAGAGATACAAACAGAAATTTAGGCAAAATTCCCGAAAAATCCACTTTAAACCCTATTGAATATTACCTGTTGCGTGTTACCTCATACCCCAATTATAAAAATTTTTACGTAGAAAGGTTGTTGACTAGAATTTAATAAGGTATCAATGAGAATTATCTACCACAGTATGGGAATACTTAAATAAGAGGTTCTCCTACCCTAACCCAATTGCTTGTCAGTAACCCAGCCCTAAAGGAACTGGGCTTGCAAGAGTAATCAAGCAAGCCATACTGACCAGACCACCCTGAGCTTAGTCTTATGGTAGCCGTTATTTGAGTCACGACACCTTGGAATGCGTAGCCCCTTCGGGGTTCAGCAGTCGCTCATGGGGGAAACCCCCAAGACCGCGCTGCTTCACTAGTTCCCCGCTCTGTCGCTTGTGATTAAACAGTTCTAAGGTCACTGGAACAGTGTTGCAAGCCTAACAAGCTCTGATAACTGGTCGAAGCTAACATTACCCCAGAAATGGGAGGCTCTTTGGAGCAATACATTATGCGTACAGAGTTGGGAAATTTGAATCGGTAATTGTCCCGTTGAAAGTACATCACAAAAGTACCCCGAATTGACCAACTCCAAGGCGGTAATGAAAAAGTATTCAAGGCGGTTACAACCGCTCGTGCCTGTTTCCATCTCAGGGCTAAAGCCTCTGAGTTTCCCACTTACCGTGTATTCTTATGACTTACTCATCACCACAACGGCGCAGCACGGCTCTAACCACAAGAACAGAGTTTTCGCCATTCGGTAATAAGCTAGTGCAAGCTGGCTATGTCAATAATGAACAGATGAGGCAGGCTGTAATTGAAAGCCGCAAGTCTGGGAGACCACTGACAGAAGTATTAGAGTCAATCACTGGGCGACAATTATCACCTGAGTTTGTCAGGGAATACAAAAAACAACATTTATTTGAACTCAAAATTCTCTACGGTGTTGAGTCTCTTGATCCGGAACTCAACCAAATTGAAACAGCAAATGTGGGGACTTTAATTCAAACTCTCATCCCTGTTGATATCTGTCGCCGGCATCATTTAGTACCATTGTCCAAAAATGATACCCAAAATCCACCTTATGTATTGGTGGCGATGGTTGATCCAGATAATCTAGAAGCATCTGATGATCTCAATCGGATTTTGCGTCCCCAAAGCTTGGCGTTGCAGCGCATGGTAATTACCCAGGAAGATTACCAACAAATTATTAATCAATACCTAGATGAACAAGCTGCACGACAAAAAATTCTAGAACAGCAAAAAAGCTTTGACGTGACTAAGGCTTTAAATGATCTAGACAATCAGGATATGGAGGAAGTTACTGATAATGATGTTGATTTAGATAATCCAGGTCAGGATGCTAATGATGCACCAATCATTAAACTTGTCAATAAAATTCTGCTAAAAGCTTTAAATGAGGGTGTTTCGGATATTCACATTGAACCCCAAGAAGAATATTTACGGGTTCGTTTCCGAAAAGATGGAGTATTGCGTGAGGCATTTGAAAATATGCCGAAAAAAATCATCCCCGCGGTAACAGCCCGGTTTAAAATTATTTCTAACCTAGACATTGCTGAAAGGCGTTTACCACAAGATGGACGTATCCGCCGCATATTTGCCGGTAGAAAGGTGGATTTCCGGGTAAATACCCTCCCTAGTCGCTATGGAGAAAAGGTTTGTCTGCGGATTTTAGATAACTCCTCCACCCAATTGGGTTTGGATAAGTTAATTACTGATCCAGAGACTTTGAATATAGTCAAGGATATGGTTAGTAAGCCCTTTGGATTGATTCTAGTCACAGGTCCGACTGGTTCAGGTAAAACCACTTCCTTGTATTCAGCACTATCAGAAAAGAATGATCCGGGGATTAATATCAGTACCGTAGAAGATCCGATTGAGTATAGTTTGCCAGGGATTACTCAAGTACAGGTAATTCGGGAAAAAGGGTTAGATTTCTCAACAGCATTACGGGCTTTCTTGCGTCAAGATCCAGACGTGCTACTGGTAGGAGAAACACGAGATAAAGAAACAGCCAAAACAGCCATTGAAGCGGCATTAACAGGTCACTTAGTATTAACTACCTTACACACTAATGATGCACCTGGAGCGATCGCTCGCTTAGGAGAAATGGAAATCGAACCTTTCATGGTTTCTAGTTCTTTGATTGGGGTTTTAGCACAACGTCTAGTTCGTCGGGTTTGTTCTGAATGTCGTATTCCCTATACTCCCACTACTCAAGAACTAGCTCGCTATGGTCTATCAGCTTCCCAAGAGGCTCAAGTAACTTTCTACAAAGCCAACATTATCCCACCGGAGGAAATCTCTAGCAATCAAAACCTTTGTCCTAAATGTAATGGGATTGGCTACAAGGGACGTTGTGGTGTTTATGAAGTAATGCGAATTACTGAAAATTTACAAACCCTCATCAACCAAGCAGCACCCACAGAAAGGATTAAAGAAGTAGCTGTTGAAGAGGGGATGAAAACCTTACTAGCATACAGTTTAGACCTAGTACGTCAAGGTGCAACCACCTTAGAAGAAGTAGAACGGGTAACATTCACCGATACTGGTTTAGAAGCTGAATTAAAAGCCAAACGGAAAAGTGGACTAACTTGCCGGACTTGTAGTGCAGAATTACAACCAGAATGGTTAGATTGTCCTTACTGTATGACACCTAGATTTGCAGATTAGCAACGCATTTTTGGGTTGAGAGTTTTAATTTTTATTTAATGAAAATGGAGCAAGATTATGGAAATGATGATTGAAGACTTGATGGAACAATTGATTAATATGGGTGGCTCAGATTTGCACCTATCTGCCGGTTTACCCCCTTACTTTCGCATCAGTGGACATCTTACACCTATTGGCGACCACAGTCTTACCTCCGATGAGTGTCAAAGGTTAATTTTTAGTATGCTCAATAATACTCAGCGCAAAACCTTAGAACAAACATGGGAATTAGATTGCTCTTACGGTGTCAAGGGATTAGCACGTTTCCGAGTCAATGTTTATAAAGAACGTGGTGCTTATGCTGCTTGTTTACGAGCATTAAGTTCTAAAATTCCTAACTTTGAAAAATTAGGTTTACCAGATATAGTCCGAGAAATGTCGGAAAAGCCAAGAGGACTAATTTTAGTTACAGGTCCAACAGGTTCAGGTAAGACTACGACTCTAGCGGCAATGATTGACTTAATTAACCGCACGAGGGCAGAACATATACTAACAGTTGAAGACCCCGTTGAATTTGTTTATGAACCAATTAAAAGTCTAGTTCACCAACGCCAATTAGGGGAAGATACAAAAAGTTTTGCTAATGCCTTAAAAGCAGCTTTACGGGAAGATCCTGATATTATTCTCGTAGGAGAAATGCGGGATTTAGAAACTATTTCTTTGGCAATTTCCGCAGCAGAAACAGGTCACTTGGTATTTGGTACATTACACACTAGTTCTGCTTCACAAACTGTTGACCGGATTATTGACGTTTTTCCCTCAGAAAGACAAACCCAAGTGCGTGTACAACTGTCTAACTCTTTAGTAGCAGTTTTTAGTCAAACTTTAGTATCTAAGAAAAATCCTAAACCCAATGAATATGGTCGAGTAATGGCTCAAGAAATCATGATTATTACTCCGGCTATTTCTAACTTGATTCGGGAAGGAAAAACAGCACAAATTTATTCAGCTATTCAGACTGGTGGTAAGTTGGGAATGCAAACTCTAGAGAAAGTTTTAGCTGATTTATATAAAGCAGGAACTATTTCTTTTGAAGCAGCAATATCTAAAACTTCCAAACCAGATGAAGTACAGCGTCTAATTGGTGCAACAGCCCCAGCAGGAGCTAAATTACGTTAAATAGGGAATAGGGAACAGGGAACAGGGAAAACTTTTTAACAACTGACAACTGACAACTAACAAAATTTTAATATTATGCCTACTTACGTTGCCAAAATTCGTGACTCTCAGGGAAAATCCAGAACAGAAAAATTTACTGCTGATTCCTTGACAGATGCTCGGACTAATCTCAGAAACCAAGGCTTTGTTGTTCAAGATTTAAAAGAATCTCAAAGTTTGGCTTCTCGGTTTGATATTCAGAAAATTCAGAATTCCTTCGTGAAGGTTTCTGTAAAAGATAAAGCCGTTTTCTCTCGTCAATTTGCGGCTTTGGTAAATGCAGGTGTAGCGATCGTCAGAGGCTTAGGTGTACTATCTGAACAGTGTAGTAATCCTAAACTAAAAGCGGCTCTGATGGAAATTAGTGCCGATGTCCAAACTGGAATTAACCTCTCAGATTCCATGCGTAAACATCCTGAATGTTTTGATGGTTTGTATGTGAGTATGGTGCAAGCTGGAGAAATTGGGGGTGTGTTAGATGAAGTCTTAAATCGTCTAGCTAAATTATTAGAAGACATGGCACGATTACAGAACCAAATTAAATCAGCTATGTCTTATCCGATGGTTGTGGGTTTTTTAGCAACTGCTATTTTTGTGGGAATGACAGTTTTTCTGATTCCAATTTTCGCAGACATTTTTGAATCTATAGGAGTAGAATTACCAGCACTCACGCAATTTTTGATGACTTGTAGTAAAGTCTTACGAAGTTATTGGTCTGTACTGATTATTGCGATTCTATTTGTGTTGTCGTTTATCTATAAGCAGTATTACAAAACCCCTATTGGTAAGTTAAACATTGATGGTATTTCTTTAAAAATGCCTTTGTTTGGTGATTTGATTCAAAAATCTTCCATTGCCCGGTTTAGTAGAACTTTTGGTTCATTAACTCGCTCTGGAGTACCGATTTTAACCTGTTTAGAAATTGTGAGAGATACATCAGGAAACCAAGTTATTGCTAACGCGATTGATTCTGCTCGTGAAGAAGTTCAACAAGGGGGTATGATTAGTGTGGCATTACTCAAAGAAGCTGTTTTTCCAGCTATGGCAATTCAGATGATGAGTATTGGTGAAGAAACAGGTCAACTAGATGGAATGTTAATGAAAGTTGCTGATTTCTATGAAGACGAAGTAGAACAAGCCGTTAAATCACTCACCAGCGTGTTAGAACCATTGATGATTGTAGTGCTGGGGGGGATGGTCGGTACGATTTTGCTGGCCATGTATTTGCCAATGTTCAAAGTATTTGAAAAGATGGGTTAGTTAAAAGTTCAAAGATGAAGCATGAAGGCTAAAACAATCATTTCATACTTCATCCTTCATACTTTACACTTTTATATTTTACAAAATTATGTCTGTACAAAAATCTGTTTATGAAACTAGTTTAGCTGAGTATAGCAATCATTTATCAGCGATCGCTCTCCTCAAACAACATCGTCCCTATTTGGAGATGATTCCGAGTCTGCGTCGTCCTTCTGAAAGTGTGATCACAATCCCTTTACCAATCGTCCGTATCCGTGATATTGAAGCTAAAACTTCCAAAACAATAGCTTTACCCTGTGATATAGCTATTATCATGTGTGACCCCGAATGGAAAATCAAAACCGGTGTAGAAATTTTAGTTTTTATTCATCGTCCCCATGAAGACTTTTCTGATTTATTAGGAAGATGGCGCAAAAGTCAAGTGTGGTTAGACAAAGAATACGAATGGATTATGCACCCCCGTCACAGTCATATTTTAAGTGAGGGTGCAAATACTATTTATCCTCTATTTGTCGTTTTCAATCAAACATCAGAACGTATCCAACGGGGTCTTGTAGGTGCTGAATTACCTTTTATTATCCAAACACCCCCCACTGTCATGGAAGAAGCAGCTATCGAGTTCTTTTCATCTTCCGAACTTCCACCAGCTTAGTAGGGGCGCAGGGCCTGCGCCCATTCAGAAGTCAGGAAGAAAGAAGAAGGAAGAACATTTTTCTCTTCTCCTCCCTATAACCTATAACCTATCACCTTCTTACAATGATCTATTTTACAAACTTAGGCATGATTTCAGCCGCTGTAAATAAGCCAGAAATACCTCGTTGATGTAATTCTTGGGCAGCTTTGAGATAACCAAAAGCGGGACCGCAGACATTAGCAGCCATGCTGGTTTCATCGCCTAATGTAAAGGTATGAGTGGATATTTTCCCCTCAAAAGTACGTCCTGTAATTTTCACATTGGTACTGAGGGGCTTTTTTGGATTGCGGGTATCAACTACACCACCTACTGTGACTCTATCCCGTGAACAAATTCCCGCAATTTCTAACATCACATCATCAGCGTGTTCCATGTTTTCTAAGGTTAATACACCGTTGGTTTTATCCAATAATGCTTCTACCTCTGCGTCAGTCATAGCTCTAGCGGCTTCCACACTATAACCAGGCATATGTCCAATATCTTCCCGAACAGTGGCGCGGTAGGCTTCCCAGTTAGCAATTCCCACACCAAAGGTAATTACTACATTGTGAATTTCCGCGTAACTTTGAGCAGCTAAAGCAGCGGCAGCAGTTAACAGTCCAGGAGTAGCACCACAGCCTGTCATATATGTAATTCCCGCAGATTGCAGTTCATCTTTCATCGCTAGAAGTTGTTCTACTGCGCTGGTGCGTTTAATAGCATCCACCAGCACACCTTTCCAACCAGCTTTGATAAATTCTTTAGCGACCTTGGGAATAAAGTCGTTGGGGAGGTTGGGTAAAGCCAGGAAATAACCATCTACAGCGTCACCTGTGGCTTCAATCAGGTCTTGAATGCTGTTATTGCTTAATGTCCCAACTGGTTCTAAAGAACCGACTGTACCTTGATTTTGGTAGGTGGTAATACAAGCTGTGGTGTCTAAACCTTCTGTGGAGTAAGCGTAGCCTTTTTGGTCTGCGGCGGCAACGAGAATCATTTCCCGTTTGCTGGAGAGGAGTTTTGCGGCTGCTTGTCCAAGTCCACCAAAACCGAGAACTCCGACGCGGATAGGTTGTGTGTTCATAGGGATTTTTCTGTGTTGGATAATGGTTATCAGGAATCTTAGGCAAGGGATGAAAGCCAGTTAGAGGCGGTCTTCCTCCAGCGACTTGTGTTATATTACTTGTAACAGGAAAGGTAATCAACCTGTATAAAAACCTAACTGCTTAACAGTAATCTGTACCTTGACAATTAAACGGCAGTTGTTCTACTTGGGGAGACCTAAGACAGCAATGGTGTCAAAAAAACAGCCCACTAATATTAAAATTAAGAGAGCAGCTAGAGCCGCCCTCAACTATAGTCCTATTTGAGTTGAGAACTTATTGGTTAGGGCAATAGCCAATAGAAAATTTTCATGAATCATTTAGGATTGCTATATGAGGGTGAAAATAAAAAAACAATTAGGAAGAAAGCCCAGTGGCTAAACATCAATCTAAACAGCACTCACAACAACAAGTCTCTAGCGCAGAGACAAAAATTGCTGAAAACTCTTTCCAGGTGCAACTGCAAGAATTGCTAAACCAGAAAAAATATCGGCAGGCATTGGAAGAAATCAAGAAAAATCAGCGATCGCATCCTAATATAGAATTTACTCCCAAAGAATCAGAGATTTGGTTGCTACGGGGTCAGCAAGAATTTCAAAAACAAGATTTTAAACAGGCAGAAAAATCCTTTGGTCGCGCTCTAGAATTTGGTTTGGTGGGAGAAGTTCATTACTGGCAAGCTAGATGTTTGCTGGAGTTGAAGCAATTAGATGCAGCACTAAATTTGCTCAGAAATGTTTTTGAAGCAGGTACTCTACCAAAAGAATACAGCATCTGTTACCTAAAACTCTTGTTACTCAAAGGAGATACCGCTACAGTTGAGCAGTTAATTCAGGAACAATCTAAACGCTTTAGTGCTGCCCAACTCCATTGGGTACGAGGCGTTCTGGCGCTAAAAAATGGGCAACCAGAAACAGCTTTGACATCTTTTTTGAAAATTAAGCGTGCTGTCACTGATGGAGACTTGCCCCTAGCTTGGGTTGTTTATACTCAACAAATCAGCGGTAATTGGGATGCTGCGGCTGATCTTTTAGGGTTGAAATCGTCTTTATTTGGTCAACCAAAGTATTTAGAGCATCCAATTTTAGAACGCTTGGCAATTTTCCAACAGGGAAAAACAGCACAAGAACCCCTCAAATCTATAAATCCGCGAACAACAGTAGATAAAAATATCCAAGAGGCATTAACGGTGTTGCAAATGCTGCAACTGATTGACCAAGGTGATCACCATGGGGCTGCACATCTGCTATTGAAGATAGAGCGACGTTCCCCACGTTTTCCAGAACTAGAAAGTCTCCGTCCACTGCTATTGACCCTAGCCGGACAACAAGCACTGAATCAAGGAGAACCAAGCTGTGCTGAACTATTCTGGCAACCTTTGTTAACAGAGCAACCCTTTAACCCCCAACTGGCAATCAATCTCTTAGAAGTTTTCGATGCTAATGATCACGATCAAGAACGTCCACGTCTGTTAACACGGTTTCTGAAGTGGTTAGAACAGGAAGCGAAACAAAAACCTCAAGAATGGCCTGCACAACGATTGAAAGCGACCCAAGCGCATCTCCACTGCTGGATGGCAGATGCTTACATGGCACTGGATCGTGAACGTGCAGCTTTGGGAGCTTTGCAACAAGCCGAACGCATCTGTCCCACATCGCCAGAGTTACTGGGGCGCAAGGGATTAATTGAGACCATGGAAGAAAATTATACTGAAGCGATCGCCCTGCTTACCCAATCACTAGAAAGTGGATGTCGGCATGAAGAAGTTTATAGTACACTGCTGCACTGTTGGAATAGACTAGGTGACAGACAAGCATTCAATGAAGCTCGTCGCAAATTTGGCAAGCACTTTGGCGATCTGAATATTGAACCTCAAATAGAAACATCACCTTGGATAGATGCTTTATCTACGTTAAGTTATCCCTTATTTAGCCGGATGGTGGAGACAGAAAATCCACGAGATCCGGCTATCCGTGCTTGTCAGATATTCGTGAATGCAGCCCAAAGTCCGCCCAATTCCGGTGGTCGAGTTTCATTAGACCAAAAAGCAGCAGCCAAAGTATGGGAAACTATTCTACAAAGATTAGCTGGTCAAGAACAAATTGCTGTATTGCAAGCGATCGCTCTTTCTATCCACCTCTTTGCTAAACGGGAAAAAGGGATCGCCGCTTTAATCAGTCAGTATAGGCAAAATTTGATTGACCTATCAATAGAATACCCAGAAGCCAGAGTTGCCAATTTAGTTGTTTTAGCTGTTAAAGAAAGTAGTCCCAAAAAATTAGAGCTTCCCGTACGTTTTTACCTCGATATTATGCCCCAACCAGGCAATGCTCTGGCAAATATTCAACTCCAAGCACGCCGTTTTGGTGAGATTACAACCCTGATCCCTTTCCTAGATGAAGCACTACGTCGAGAACCACAAAACCCTTTATTGCTATTAGCTAGAGCCACTACTTATGATGTTGATCATCCAAATTATGAACAATTAAAGCAGCAGGGATTTGAATTAGCCCGTCGTCTACAAGATGCTAAAGCATTACAAGCATTTCGGGAAGAACAGGCATTTCTCAATAATAGAGAAACTCAGAGCGTCATGCCAGATCCAGAGCAATTTGACAATCTCAATATGTCAAATGTTGATGATTTATTGGAAGGGATGCTTAAAAAATTATTGGGCAACAAAATGCCTAAAGCCGATTTTGAAAGAATGCTTCCAGAACTAAAGAAAATGATGTTAAACAGAATGCCTGATTTCTCAGATGAGGAAGATGAAGACGAAGATGATGATGAAATAGATTTAGACTTTATCTTTAGAAACGCATCATCTACATCTAAAAAACGCAAGGGTAGAAGAAAAGCAGGTTTTCAAGAATTGTTGTAAAAGTTAGATATCAAGAATAAGTGAACGCAGATAAACGCAGATAAACACAGATAAAGACTGATAATTCAATTGATGTCATCTTAATTGGAAATTATTTATGGCTGACAATTACGAACGTTTAGGTATTTCACCAGGAGCAACAAGCGCCCAAATTAAAGCGGCGTATCATACTAAGCTACGGGAATTTCCTGCTCATACTTATCCAGAAGAGTTTAAGGAAATTCGAGTAGCTTACGAGGCACTTCGTAAAGGAGATACAGGTCAACATGAGGATTTCTTGAAATTTCGTCCCCTAAAAGCAGAACTGAATCCAGAAATCTTAAAACAGGTGCAAGAAAAAGCCCTATCTCAACTAGAAGTTAGTTTAGATGATTTAATTCGTGCCACATTTTAAATCATTGATAATGCCTACCAAGTATTTACCAATTACCAATCACCAATCACCAATCACCAATCACCAATTACCAATTACCAATGACAACTGACAAAGAAGCTTTATTTACCAAATTTCTAGATTATTTACACTCAGAACAAGTACCCCCTGAATATTTAGGTGAAGCACCGTCATCTGCTAATTCCTTTGATCCCTATCAAATGGTGGCAGAATGGACTGCTCTACGTCATGAAATGAAGCAACAGGGGAAATTATTGCGTTCTACTCAAGATGCTCTGGTGCAAGCATTGGATGTAACTCGTGCAGATCAAGAACATCTGCAAATACGTCTGGAAGAAAGTCAAAAACAGACATCGGGGAAATTTGAGCAGCAGCAGGAGAAATTCCTCAAAGATTTACTGGGTATTGTGGATGCTTTAGATCAGGCTTGTACTTACTGGCAAGGGGAACTAGAAGCATTATCTACTACCTCAAACTCAAAACCATTAATACAAAAAGGCTTCTGGCAAAAGCTATTAGATTGGATTAATGGTAATTATACTGAATCTAATGAGATAGACAAATTACCAATGTCAGAATCATTAACGGAAATTTTCACCAGCAATCAACAGGGAGTAGAGTTAATTAGGCGATCGCTTTTAGAAATCCTCAAACAACGCCGTGTTGTTCCCATTGTCGCCCAGGGTAAACCTTTTGACTCCCAAATAATGTATGCTGTGGGACGTGAGTCTAGAGCAGATGTCGCGGAAAATACGGTGATTCAAGAAGTAGTCCGGGGTTATTTATGGGGCGATAAAGTCTTAAGAGAAGCACAGGTGATTGTAGCGACACAAAAATAGAGAAGTAACTTATTCAGAGCGAAATCCTAGTTGAAAGATGTACGCTTAATTTCTTTATTTCGGTAAAATATACGAATGCAACTAATGATTGTAAAAACCTATGAACTACCGAGACATCATTACAATTGAGCCTGAGAAACGCGGTGGTAAACCCTGTGTACGTGGTTTGCGGATTACGGTCTATGAAGTGCTTGAATATCTGGCTTCTGAGATGACTGAAGCAGAAATTCTCGCCGATTTTCCTGATCTGACACGAGAGGATTTAAAGGCCTGCATTGCTTATGCTGCTGATCGTGAGCGTCGGTTTATGACCACGCCATTATCTGCATGAAATTACAAGAGCATCCGGTAAGAGTAAAGCTCAGTGTCTTTAGACCTGAGATATAAGCGACTCGTGCAGTTCGGCAAGCTCACTGACCACGGTTTTAACCGCATAGAGTCTTTCTTTTCATGAAGATTGGTTGAGATGCGCGAAGTTTTGTTATCTTTGCTCTCAATGATGTTATACTGTTCACAACAGGAATGGTAATCAACCTGTATAAAAACCTAACTGCCTAACGGCTTTTCTGGTCCTTGACAACTGAAGATATGGGTTCTATTCCATAGTTCTAGTGACTGCCCTCCGAATAGGTAAAATCTTCATGGGAGCTAGACGACACAGAATTTAAACTCAATCAAAATTTGCAGTAATGCAACTACCTTCGGGCAGAGGGAAAGTTAACGCTTGGGGAGAGAACCACCTCTGGCTTAGATACCGCAAGGGTTCTAAGTTAAGTGGACTCGTTGAACCAAGAATCTCAGTGGCTTTAGCCCTGAGAGTGTCAATTTTCGATGAAAACTTGTCGCCCAAGTTGCCAAACCGTTTAAGCGATCTTTTCCCAAATTCGCTTCACGTTCGAGATGTGGGTATGAAAGCAACGACTGACCCAGTAGTTTGGAACTATGCAAAAGACAATAATTTGATGATTGTCTCGAAAGATGCGGATATGCACGACCTGAGCTTAATCTTTGGAAATCCACCTAAAGTTATTTGGCTTCGTCTTGGAAACTGTTCGACATTACAAATTGAAAATCTGCTGCGCCGGAATTTTAACGCGATTAAATTATTTCATGAAGATGAGAATTTATCGCTGCTTGCTCTCTCATGATGCACCTACGCAAATACAAATATTAAGCGATCGCCTAGAAATCACGACTCACAGTAATTGCGATCGCTTCTCTCGCCGCCGGTATCGCCTAACTCCTCAAATCACCAATATAAGCCCCAATTTGTTTAAGTCCCTGCAAAACTTGGATACGTTCTGCTGTATTTTCAAGTAACCGATAAGTTTGAGATCGCGTATATTGAGGGACATTTTGGTGGCGATCGCATTTCAAGAACAATACTTCTCTGCCATTTGTCACCATTCCATAGCAACTTGACTGCAAATTAGGCGCGCTCAATAAGTAGGTCAGTGCTTGGGGAATTCCTGCGGTAACGTCCAGCTTTGCAGGTTTTGATTCGATTACCAAAATCCAAAAACTATCTTGGATTACCAAAATATCAATTCTGCCTTGAACCGCCATAGCATTAGCTTCATCAGCAACTTCGATACTGGTACTTACTTCTGCTTTTACCAAAAAAGGAGATTGATAGAAACCAGCCAAATCTAGCAATGGCGACACCACGACAAGCTTAACAATTTCTTCGAGTGGCGCTTCCTCCTGACTGAGATAGTTATAGTTGCGAGTGAGGCGATCTAGTCCTTGTAGTTCTGCTTCGGTTAGTGTTGGTGAATTATTTAACCATTCATCAAAAAAGCGATCGCTAGAGTTGAGTCTTAAACCAAAGGTTTGACGGAGATTGCTAAGGGTAAGGCTACTAGCATTTGTAATCACAGTTAAATCCTTGTAGTAATTACATGAAGTTTAGGAATTTGATTTGGGTTCTAATACTTAATATACGATACATACGAGGAAAAGAGCGATTACTAGGTCGCGCTAGTTCCCTCCGGGACGCTTTGCGTTAGCAATACGCGATCGCCCTATGAGGAAACTATTTGAGAACTACTTAACTTTGAATTTTTTGATCTATAGTATTGTCATACAGAGTTATGACAAGCAAAAATATGAGAGTTAATGCAAGGCTCGATAGCGATCGCGCTAGTAAGTTTAATTACATTCGCCAGCGGACAAATCAAGGTGTGTCTGACATTATGAAAGTGGCGATCGATCTTTATTATGAAAAATTACATCAAGAATCCCCTGTAAAACCTTTGCAACTCCTTAGAGAATCAGGGCTGATTGGTTGTGCTGAAGGAGACTCTGATTTGTCGGTTAATTACAAGCAATATCTCACTGAAAGTCTTAACGAAAAATATGGTCATCGTTGATTCTGGCTTTTGGATAGCACTAATCAATCGCCGTGATGATTATCATGTTCTCGCTCAAGAAGTTCTAGATACGATTGATGAGCCTCTGGTTACAACATGGTGTGTGATTACGGAAGCTTGTCATATTCTCTTGAAACGTACAGGCACAAATGCTCAACAGACGTTTATTCATAGTTTAGAAATTGGTGCTTTTGAGGTTTTTGATCTCAACGTTCAAGATGGGAAAAGAATCAGTGAATTGATGAATCAATATAGTTCTCTGCCAATGGATTTAGCGGACGCTTCATTGATTATTCTTGCCGAACATTTGGGGCATGGGCGGATTCTATCTGTTGATTTTCGGGACTTTAATACTTACCGCTGGAAAAATCGTCATCCTTTTGAGAATTTGATGTCTATTGACTAAAAATCACGACTCACAATAATAGCGATCGCCTAGAAATAACGACTCACAGGAATAGCGATTCCTACGGAGCGCTTCGCTATCGCAATCATTACTTCCCTAAGATTACCGATCTTGTAAGGTTTGTTAGTGCAGTGCAACGCATCAAAATGTTACCTAATGCTAATTTTTTGTGCGCTACTCTCCGCTAGAACACTCTACAAGGTTGCTTTTTGCCAGATAAAACGCTATTTAGATATATTACCCTGCAAAAATCTTGTTATTACACTCATTGGTTGTTTTGTCTGACAAGTCATGTAATATTTGTCATAGAATATTTTTTGAAAGCAAAAACATGGCAGAACTTATATCTCAACCCACATCAATTCAATCTCTATATTCGATGTATAGAGAGACTAAATTATATGTGAATAGAAGGTATCAACGGAAACTTGTTTGGACGCTTACGGAAAAACAAAAGCTGATCGAATCCATATTAAAGAAATACCCTATACCAGCCATATTGATAGCTGAACGTGATGGGGAGACGGGGACATATGAAATCATTGATGGGCTTCAACGACTCCAGGCAATACTGTCATTTATCGAAACGTCGTTCCCAGATTTAGATAATCGATACTTCAACGTAAATAATTTTCCCACTGCAAAGAAAAATGCAGACGAGGGGCTATTCGAGAAAAACGAAACGGGACCATACCTTACACCAAAAGAAATAAGTATTTTGCTGGACTATACCTTGGCATTATCAGTAATGAGAAATGCATCTGATGCAGAGATAAATGATGTTTTTGACAGAATCAATACCTATGGTCATAGATTAAGCGACCAAGAGCGTCGTCAAGCTGGAGTTCAAAACCCCTTTTCAAACATGGTGAGGACAATATCCTGCAAATTACGAGGGGATGTTTCTCATAATGTATTACCTCTAACATCAATGCCTTCAATTAGTATTGACCTTCCAAAGACAAAGCATGGCTATCTCATTCAGGCCGAGGAAGTGTTTTGGGTAAAACAAGGAATACTTAGATCAACAGATTTGCGTGACAGTATGGATGAGCAATGTGTCGCAGATATTGGTGCAAGTATTATTGGAGGCGTTTGTCTAGAGAGATCAAAAGAAGCACTCGATAGAGTATACAACTCTGACGACAGTGAATCTGAAAGGATTTCAAACGCCTTGCAAATCCATGGTGATGACACCTTTCAGAAAGAATTTATATTTTGTATAGATGAAATAATTCAGGTCTGCAATGCAGGCAAGATCGAAACGCTAAAGAGTATCGTTTTCCCGACTCGAAACAGTAACCCTTTTCCATCAATATTTGCCATTGTGTTTATTTCATTTCATGAACTACTGATTAAGGAGAATAAAAAGATTAGCAACTACAGTGGAGTAAAAGAGTCTCTACGTGGGCTAGGAAGGCGGGGGCGGGTTGAAATTGGGCAAAGGGCTTCATCTCCTGGTGAACGAAGAAAAAATATCAACCAAGTGAAAGGGTTAATTCAACAACAATTTATACCGAATGACAGAAATCCACGCGCATTTATAGGAAATACCTGTCCTGATATTGACGCTGCAATTAGAAGGTCTGAAATCGAATTAGGAAATTACGAGTTGAAGCAAGGTATCCTTACGCTTTCAAATGCTCGTGAAATTGATAGCACGATAATTAAAAAGTTAGTAAATACGATTGCGGCGATTGCAAATAATGGTCCTGATTCTGCTGGTGGCATCATAATTGGCGTAGCAGACAAGGAATCTGATGCAATAAGAATAGAAGAGCTTGACGGCATAAAAAGCCTTAAGGTTGGGAACCGAAATGTTGTGGGTATAAAGAGAGAAGCAAAGGTGCTGAACATTAGCCTTGAAAAATATGTAGGAATTATAAAAGAGGGTCTAAAGAACTCCGCATTAACCGAAAGTATAAAGATGAGCGTATTGTCAACAATAGATTATAGTAATTACTTTGATCTGGGTATAATCACAATCAATATTTTGCCACAAAAAGAAATGGCGTTTGTTGGAGACGAGGTTTATTGGAGAAATATGGACTCCACCGAAAAAACGCAGGATGCCAAAAGAATAGCTATTCTTGCAAGGAGATTTTAGTGCGATCGGCGATATTCTAGGGTGCGTTACTTAACGCGCCTTTTTGCTTTTAATTGTGATTAGTTTGTAATCATTATGCGTTACGCTAACATATCCTACTGTTGCTGATTTACATATTTTATCCCTCTAAAAGTTAACCTTTTAAAGATACTTTTCAGTAAACATCATCCCTAACAAAATCCGACGGACTTAAAATTGGTAATATTCCCCGATAAGGATGAAGAATCAATAAATCTTGATCACCTGTAATTAAGACATTTGCCGAACCATTAATTGCTACATCTAAATATTTGTTATCCTTTGTATCTCGACAATCATTAATTAACTCAAGAATCGAGACTAACTCGGCGGCTGTCCTAAATTCCGCTAAAAATTTTTGACGACGTGCTACAGAAATGTAACGATCAAACTTGGAACGAAATATCACACTTTCGCACTCCGCAAAAGTCTCAACTGAAATCAATAAGATACCAGTGTCAAGAGCTTTTTGGTAAGCTAGATTAGCAGTAGAACCAGGAGATAAAACAGCACTAACTAAAACATTAGCATCCAAAACATAGCGATTAAGCATCACTATTAAGTATCTCGTTTAACAGTTCTAAGGTTAGTCCATTTGCCTGAGCTTCTGCCCCTAAATCCGCAGATATATTTTTTAAACGCAGATTTTTAATCTTTACCAAATCCTCATAATCATTCATCGAAATAATAGCCACATAATTGCGGTCATGTTCTTTAACAAGAATGGGTTCTTGTTGGGCGCTATCCATAATGTAAGCAAAATCTTTCTTTACTTCTGAAACTGAAACTTGTCGCATTGCATTTTGTTTGAGAAATAACTCTAGTCATTGTAACATACCCTGTAGCGCGATCGCCCTCAATTAAAACAGCGATCGCTCCGTTAAGGTTAATTCATTTCCAGTTCAATTACTTGAAGATTGTGACTATCTTGTTAAGATTACAAAGGTAATTGGCAATTTGCTCCGCAACGCAAGCGATCGCTGTATAACAAAACATTGGAGCAAACAATATTGTGATATTTTAGTTTTGATTTAGGGGCGATGCCTGCGGCGAGGGGAGCGATCGCGCAAGTGCTGACCTCTAAATTATAATTAGTAAGCATACAAGTCTGCTGTTAGTATGTGGAGTACCCAATGAACACCCGCCTAGAAGTTGAATCAGCAATCAAGCAATTACCAGAGGATGAAGTTCGTAATCTGGCAAGATGGCTTCAAGAATATCTAGATGAGATGTGGGATCGGCAAATCGAAGCGGACTTAGAATCAGGAAAATTAGATCGTCTCATTGCTCAAGCAGAAGAGGACATTGCAGCAAGCAAGGTGAGGGATCTGGATGAAGTCCTTTGCGACGGCTGATTTTTGGAAAGCGTATGCCGAATTGTCACCTGAGATGCAAGAGCAAGCCCGGAAAGCTTATCAACTTTGGCAGGAAAATTCACTTCATCCCTCATTGCATTTCAAAAAAGTGGGTAAGAATCTTTGGTCTGCCCGTGTCAGTGGTGGGTATCGCGCATTAGCTTTGAAAAAGGGCGACGATTATTATTGGATTTGGATCGGTGATCACGATGAATATGAGAGTCTTTTGAATTAGCATCACCAACTAAAGAATTATGAATTAATTGGTCAATATCTTGTAACCTTATATCTAGTGGTAAAGCTGTCATGCTGCCAAAATACGATATTTTGTAATTACCCAAGCTTCAGTGCGATCGCACCAGGGGCAAAAACTTTTAAATTAGAAACTTTATGAAAGCAGTTGGTATTGATTTAGGGACAACAAATTCTGAAGTAGCAATTGTCGAAAACGGACAGGTGCGGGTATTGCCAGGAGAAGATGGCGACCTGATTTTACCTTCCTGCGTAGGATTTAGCGATACGGGTAAAGTGCTGGTGGGACGAGAAGCACTCCGTCAATATGCTGCTGCTCCCGAACGCACTGTGAAGTCAATTAAGCGTTGGATGGGAACTGACCACAAAACCACTTTAGGGGATAAAGAATACTTACCTCATGAAATCTCCGCTATTATTCTCCGCGCCCTCAAACAACGGGCTGAAAATGCTTTAGGAGAAACAATTACCCAAGCCGTGATTACAGTTCCCGCTTACTTTACAGATGCTCAACGCCAAGCAACTAAAACGGCTGGGGAAATAGCTGGTTTGGAGGTACTGCAAATTATCAACGAACCAACAGCCGCCGCTTTAGCTTATGATTTGCGTTCCGAAGAAACAGAACGGGTTTTGGTTTATGACTTGGGAGGTGGGACTTTTGATGTGTCGGTAGTGGAAATTACAGGCGAAGTCACAGAAGTATTAGCAACTCATGGTAATAACCGCTTGGGTGGAGACGATTTCGACAGGCTTTTGCAACTCTATTTAGTGGATCTATTTCGTAAACAGCATGGTGTGGATGTGCCAGATGATGCTGCCACCCAAGCGCGTCTCTTGCGAGCAGCAGAGCAGTTAAAAATTGATCTGAGTTCCCATGCTTTTGCCACAATTCGAGAAGCTTTTTTAGGCAGTAAAGGCAAAACTGCATTACATCTAGAGACAGAAGTAGCGCGAACAGATTTGGAAAAATTGATTCGTCCTTTATTGACAGAAACCCTAGAGGCAATTGACCGCGCTCTCACAGATGCAGACCTCGCACCCAACGATATTGACCGGATTATTTTAGTTGGTGGTTCTACGCGCATTCCTCTGGTGCAAGAAATGATTTCCGAACATCTGGGACAAACTCCTAGTGATGGCATTCAACCAGACCTTTGTGTGGCCTTAGGAGCAGCTTTACAAGCTGGGGTGTTGGTAGGTGAATCGGTTGATGCCATTCTTGTTGATGTGATTCCCCATTCCTTGGGTCTTTCTGCGGCTGTGTCTACACCAATGGGGATTATGCCGGGTTACTTCAGTGTGATTATTCCCCGCAACAGTGTTGTTCCCGTTTCTCGCTCTCAAGTTTATTCCACCGTGTTTGATGAACAAGAAGCGGTAGAAATTGAAGTTTTTCAGGGAGAAAATGCGATCGCTGAAGAAAATGTTCCTCTAGGTGCTTTTAAGGTGGAAAACTTACCACCCAAACCAGCAGGAGACATTAAAATTGAGGTTCACTTTGACTTTGACATGAATGGGATTCTCACTGTCACCACGACTGAGAAAGGCAATGGGCAACAAGGAACGCTAGTAGTTAATAATGCAGGTATTCAGAAACTTTCTAGCCATGAATTGAAGCAAGCTAGGGCAGATTTAAATGCCTTGTTTGAAATTGATGAAACAATGGAAATCTCAACAGAAGAGACAATTTCCGCAGTAGAAATTGATCCTGAATTAACAGCACTTTTAGATCGCGCTCAACAAACACTTTTAACCATAGATTCTGAACAAGCAGAGGAATTACAAGACTTATTAGCTCAGATTGAAAATGCGATCACCTCCGGTGGGCGGAACGCCATCGCAAACAAGAGTGCAGAATTACCCCAATTACAAGAAGAACTCTCAGATTTTCTTTACTATGCAAGTTCCAATGAGTCAGAGTGAGAAATCATGAAATGTCCTGTCTGTGGTGCAGTTTATCGTCCGACAAAGGGAACAGGGGAGCATAGGGGAGAAATTGACAGCAAGACTCCTCCTGTCTCCTCTCGAACTTGTAGACGCTGCAAAGCCGATTTATCTGACTTGCTCAGTCTGCACGACCAAGCCATTTGGTATCACAGACAAGCATTGCATTTATTGACAAAGGGGCATTATTTAGAAGCAACAACGCACAATAATCAAGCTCTCGCTTTGTATTACAGTAATGCAGACTTTCATGCCTTAGCTGGGAAATTATCAGCATTGCAAGGAGAATGGAGAGAAGCGATCGCATCTTGGCAACAAGCACTTAAGTTTGATCCACAAAATGCGATCGCTTGTGATTGTTTACAAATGATCAAGCTCATGGCAAAAAATTATGTAAGTAGGTGAGCGTTAAAAATTGTCGTTGGGATAAGGGAACAGGGAACAGGAGTCGAAATTCTCTACAAGGGTTTTAATTAAAGCACATCTATTGTCTTTCTACCCAAGGTTTCATTAATAGCAGTTATTAATAACTCATTGAGAGGAATTCCCGCTGCTTTTGCCATAGAAGAGATGACACTTTTTGGGGCAAAAGAACAATACAAACCAGCTTCTAAAAACCAAGGTTCTCCGTTTGAATCAATGCGAAAATCAAATAAACTATAATGACGACAACCTAAAGCTTGATGACATTTTTTGGCTACTTCCTGAACCTTTTGAGTCATAGGATCATGAGTATCTACAATCCAGGCTTTTATATTATCTTTAGCAGTCAAATATAAGTTGCCATCATCTCCTTTTTGGAGTTTATCAGCATAGTTACGGATGGGTTTGTGAGAGTTTACTAGATATTCTTCTAGAGGTAAACCTACTAATTCCCCATCTTTAACAATGATGCCACATCTGACTTCTCGACCAAGTTCGATGTATTCTTCTATAATTACTTCCTCTGCATATTCAAACGCTGTTTTTAAAGCAGCATCGTATTCAGTAACATCTTTAACTAAAGATACTCCTAAAGAATTGTCAGAACTTACAGGTTTAACAACTACTGGAGGTGCAATTTTAGAAACGTCTCCAGAACGCAGAATTTCTCCATAAGGTACTTTTACCCCTGCTGCGGCGACAATTGCTTTAGTTCTAGCTTTGTTGGCTGTTATAGCCATAATATCTGGAGTATTACCTATGTAGGGAATCTTCAGCAACTCCAATAAAGCGCGATAATGTGTCATTCCCGGAATACAAAACATTTGTGGCAACGCTAGGTCAATGTTTTGCAATGTTAGAAACTCTATAGCCTCAAATAGTGGCATGGGTTTGGTAACAGCAATATCTTCTGGACTCAGAGAAGGAGGAAATCGCCACAGCAGATCAGGTGTAATATATGCAATCTGAAAATCATAAAGTGATTTATCTGCTATTCCTGTCAAACAATCTTGAGCATAAAGGCGTGATAAATTACAGTAAAAATCATTATATGCAGACCCAACTAAATGAAGAATACGCAGTTTCGACATGATTTATTTTCCTATTTAATATCATAACTAGAGTTTAGAGGATGTTTGATATTAAAAACTTTAGATTCTCTTAAATTTCCCTTGCCTGGTAATTTTAGACACTGCTAGATCCCCCTAACCCCCCTTAATTAGGGAACTAGTACCGCAGGGCGGAATTAAAAATTAAAAAAGCAGATGACACAATTTTCTTGAGAATTCTTAATGGTTGGTTGATTTACGCCGTTGTGTACTAGCGTAAAAATCCCCCTTTTTAGGGAGGATCAGAAAATATTTGATACACCATGAGGGATTTTTAAAACATCTTCTAAGACCGCCGTAAAAACTTCTCTCCTCCAAGGAAAGAGGCTTTTAATAACCTGTCTTTTTTAGATTTTTGATCGCTTCATTAATTCCGGTAAATTTGATTAACTAAACTACCATTTTTGTCAACAACTTCAATATATAAAGGCATTTGTCCCATTGCATGAGTTGAACAACTTAAACAAGGATCAAAAGCCCGAATTCCAGCTTCGACACGGTTTAACATTCCCTCTTTTATTTCATCACCTTGGATAAAATGACGGGCAATTTGGGCAACTGTGCGATTCATTGCTAAGTTATTTTGACCAGTGGCAATAATCAAATTTACTTTTTCTATTAAACCATTTTCATCAACTTGATAATGATGAAATAAAGTTCCTCTTGGGGCTTCACTTACACCCACACCTTCTAGACAATTAATACTAGCTTCCGCACGGAGACGAGTTGATAAAATATCTGGGTCATCAAGGAGAATTTCTATATGTTCAATACAGGCTAAAATTTCAATTAACCTGGCATAGTGATAGAAAAATGATGATTGAACTGTACCTTTAGCATGAGAGCGAAATTCTTTTAATTCTGCATCTGCTAAAGGTGTACCAATATGAGTACAAATATTCAATCTTGCTAATGGTCCGACGCGATACATTCCACTATCTAAACGACAATGATCTGTAGTATCAGGATAACCCAAAGGACGATAATAAGGGGATTTTAAATAAGAATCGCTTTGCACTCCTTCTCCGATAAATTCATGATATTTAGTGGGGTCAAGTTGATCAGCAACGATATTTCCTGCACTATCAACAAAACGAATTTGTCCGTCGTAGGTTTCCCATAAACCTTCAGGAGTAACTAAACCCATAAATAAACTAGGGAAATTCCCAAAGGTTTGTGCTTCTTTTTTGTAATCTTTTAATAAGCCTTTAAATAAATTGATGGCATTAAGAATAGTAGTCCTAACTTCAGGAATCCGTTGTTGAATATGGCTGCGATTTTCTTCAGTTAATGGTTCACGAACTCCACCAGGAACAGCCCAAGCAGGATGGATTTTCTTACCTCCTAATAATTCAATAATTTCTTGTCCAAATTGCCGTAAACGAATTCCACCTCTCGCTAATTCTGGTTCAGCAGCAATTAAACCAAAAATATTTCGGTTTTTAGGTTCACTATCCATGCCCAATAATAGGTCAGGGGCGCTGAGGTGAAAGAAGCTGAGGGCATGGGATTGGAGGATTTGACCTAAATTCATCAAACGGCGTAATTGAGTGGCTATTTTGGGGATTGTAACAGCGAGAATGCGATCGCCTGCTTTGGCTGATGCTAATAAGTGACTAACTGGACAAATACCACAAACTCTGGCTGTAATTCCCGGCATTTCTGGAAAAGGACGACCAACACAAAACTTTTCAAAACCACGAAATTCTGTAACATGAAAACGGGCATCATTTACTTGACCTTCATCATCTAAATAAATGCTGATTTTCGCGTGTCCTTCAATGCGGGTAACAGGATCAATAATAATTTTTTTCATAATAGATAATTGTAGGTTGGGTTGACGCAAGGAAACCCAACATGATCACAACTTTGTTGAGTTTCACTGTGACACTACTACTCCTCTCTAATCAACTCGTTGTGTAGTGTTTGAAGAGCAATTTGTAAGTATTGCGAGTGTATCCAGCCAACATATCCTCCATAGACACATTTTCCTGAACGATCAGTAATAAAAACATGATCAACACCTGCATAATTTTTCCAGGTGTGAATGGTTACGCCATTTTTGAAAACGATATGAGGATGAGACTTAGATAAATCTGTTTTGTTCGCATCAGTTATGCCTTGCACTTTTTGCAGTTGATTGATAAGCTGCATAACTGTGGGTTTACTTACATCCCTTGCAACATTTATCTCGATGGATGCAACGATATTTTCCTTTCCCCCTATGATGTACGCACCCTGTTTTGAATACGAACCAGCGATCGCTCCATCTACATAAACCTCAAATCTTCCCACCCACTCATTCTTTCCACTCACCAACCTTGAGAGATCATCTTTAATAGAGTTTGTATTAACAACGAGTGTAATAATATTAATACCCTCACAAAGGGATGAAGTAATATCAATGCTTGCTCCTGCTTTGAGCGCAAAATGCCGATCATTTACATTGATATGTCCTGTATCCCGTACCTCAACTAAACGTACTTGTACAGAACTTATATCACTTATCGAGATAGTGTTAGCTGCCATTATTACACTTCTATATTATAGTCCGCACCACTTTCTCTAACATACCTCTAAGGTACAAGTTTGGGTAGAATGTAGATACTCGGAAAGTGTCTTCTCCAAGGATAGTGAAACTCAAAAAAGTTGAGGGAATGTTGGGTTTCCTTGCGTCAACCCAACCTACAAATTACAAATCGTAAACCCTAGATTCTGCGGCTTCTGGATACTCATTACAGTAATCTTCAAAGGCAGTTTTCAGAGGTTTTTCGGCACGTTGGTGAGACATTTCTGCTTGTATTTCTTCTACCACATCCCAAGCGGCTGCACATTCAGCGGAATTTATGCCTTTTTCTGCACAAACAATTCGAGCTTTTTTAATTTCATCTTGTAATTCTTGTTCTAACAAAAATGAGCGCGGTTTTTCTAAACAACTACTCCGAGCCAAAATATCACTCAGGGAGATAATTCCTAATAGTTTACCACCAATTACAGGCGCACGTCTGAGATGATGATTAGCAAATAATCTGGCTACATATTCTAAACCTAATTCTGGATTTACAACAATACAAGGTTTAGTCATAATTTCATAAACGCGGACTGTATTCGGATCTTTGCCATAGGCAATTACCTTATAAACAATATCGCTTTCTGTGATAATTCCATAAGCATCTTCATCATAACGACGATCTACAATTAATGCTCTCCAATCTCTCACTCGCATTAAATCAACGGCTTCTTTTACTGTGGCTGAACTGCGAATCATTGCCACATCTTTTGTCATTACATCTGCTGCTGTTAACATAAATCACCTCGGTAATAATTGACAGTTTACAATTGATAATTGACAATGAAATTAACCAAATTTTATCATTTCTCGACCGCTAATTTCTGGTTTTTCTCCCTTTAATAAAGGTTCAATTGCTGCCCGAATGCGTGATGCTGAAGGTGGACAACCAGGTAAATAAATATCTACAGGTACTACATAATGAACGGGTACGACTTTATCTAGTAAAGGGGGAACAATACCTGGTAAATTGGGAATTTGCTGGTTAACATCTGATTGTTGAATATAAGCTAATTGTAAAGCAGATTCAGCACCACCGGAAAGATTTCGTAAAGCGGTAACATTACCAGTAACAGCACAATCACCAAAGGAAATTATTGTTTTAGTGCGGTTTCTGATTTTGTGGATTAATTCTAGATGTTCTGCATTGGCGATCGCTCCTTCAATTAATACTAAATCTACACCTTCTGGATATTCTTTAATATCAGCAAATGGAGTATAAACTATATCTACTTGTGCGGCTAAGTCTATTAACCATTCATCCAAATCGAGAAAGGACATATGACAACCAGAACAGCCGCCTAACCATACTGTTGCTAATTTTATTTTAGTCATATTTTGTCCTTTTCAGTTGTAATTAATGATTGCCATTCTTTAACTACAGAAGTAGGAACAGAGATATTAATGAAGTTTTTACCAGGAACAGGGATTGATAAAGTTAAAGATTCTAGAGGTAATTGAGGTAATATCTCATTCAAGTTATATTGACCGATAGTGGGACCTGGGGCTTCCTCTAAAAATACATCAGCAGCACTCCAAATTTGACCTGTATTGGAGGTAATTTTTAAAGGTTGGGGATGAATTAATTCAGCAGAACTAGGAAACCCAACTAAGCGAAGATTAATATTAGATGGTTGATCAGGATAAACTTGTTTAAATAAAACAACTTGCCAAACTTTACCTAATTGATCATCTAATTTTACTTGTGAGCGATAAATAACTTCTTCTGGTGGATTTCCTAATTGAGTGACAGCAGCAATTACTGTATTGGATGTGAAGTTTACTAAACCCAGGAATATAAATGTTGTCAATATTCCCACTACAAGGATTCGTTTAAATATTTGTCGAATATGGTATAGCATCAGGGTAATTTTTGGTGAGTTATTCATGGTTAGGATGTTGCTGGGAAAATAATTAAAAATTCCATTGTTTTTTCTGTCTTGCGGTTACTAAGAAATCAATTTCACCACGATTATGAATCATTTCCCCCACACTTGCACCTTTATTAAATAGCGCCCCTGTGGGACAAGCATTAACACATTTACCACAGGAAGTACAAGTTTGAGAAGTTCCCCAAGGCTGATTTAAATCAGTAATTACGTGAGATTTTGTACCTCTTCCTGCCATATCCCAAGTATGAGCGCCTTCGATTTCATCACATACCCGAATACAGCGAGTACAAAGAACACAACGATTGTGATCTACGCCAAAAAGATGATGAGAAGTATCAACAGAACGAGAAGGAAAGTGATATTCTAGCCGCACATGATCCATGCCCATTTCTATGGCTAAATCTTGCAATTCACAATGATCATTACTGACACAAACTGAGCAAATATGATTACCTTCGGCAAATAGCATTTCTACAATTGTACGACGATATTTTTGCAAGCGATCACTATTTGTATTTACCTCCATTCCTTCAGAAACTTTTGTCACACAAGCCGGTTGTAATTTATTACTTCCCGCAATTTCTACCAAGCATAAACGACAAGCCCCCACATCTCCTACACCTTCTAAATGACACAATGTAGGAATATGGATACCCGCATCTTGCGCCGCTTCTAGTAAAGTTTCATCCTCACGGGCGCTTACCAATTCGTTATTTATTGTTAAAGTTT
>NZ_VILD01000003.1:687971-692576 GCF_009712085.1 Anabaena sp. UHCC 0253 | reverse complement strand
TTTGGTGATTGTCAGTCGTCAGTTGTTCGTTGTCAGTTGCAAAAGAATATTTTTCTCCCCTACTTCCTCTCCCTTCTTACTGTCACCTGTCACCTGTTCCCTGTCACCTAATTAAAGCTAAATACTCATCTCGAAAATATCGCAAAGTGCTAAAAACTGGATTTGGTGCAGATTGTCCTAAACCACACAAACTTGTGTTTTTTACCATGTCACAAAGTTCCTCCAGCAAATCCAAATCAGCTAATGAAGCTTCCCCTTGACTAATCTTTGTTAACAAACCGTGTAATTGCACAGTTCCCACTCGACAAGGAATGCACTCACCACAAGATTCATCCATGCAGAATTCCATAAAAAAGCGGGCGACATCTACCATATTTGTAGTTTGATCCATCACAATCATCCCACCCGAACCCATGATTGAACCCAATGCGGTTAAAGATTCATAATCTACAGGTGTAGCAAAAGCCGACGCAGGTATACATCCCCCAGAAGGACCGCCGGTTTGTACTGCTTTAGCAATACCACCATCAGGAACACCTCCTCCCATTTCTTCCACAATTGCTTGCAAAGATGTTCCCATTGGCACTTCAATTAAACCCGTATTGCGGATTTTTCCAGCTAACGCAAATACCTTTGTACCTTTACTTTTACCAGTGCCGATATTAGCAAACCACTCCGCACCTTTACGGATAATTGGCGCGATATTGGCAAAGGTTTCCACATTGTTGATTAAGGTTGGATAGCCCCATAAACCGGACTCAGCGGGGTATGGTGGGCGGGGATGAGGGAGACCGCGTTTACCTTCAATCGAAGCCATTAAAGCCGTTTCTTCACCGCACACATAAGCACCTGCACCGATACGGATTTCTACTTTAAAATCAAAGGGAGAGTCAAAGATTTGTGAACCGAGTAGTCTTAAACGTTGGGCTTGATGAATTGCTGTTTCTAGACGTTTAATAGCAATGGGATATTCGGCTCTAATATAAATATAACCTTGATTTGCACCGATCGCATAAGCAGCGATCGCCATTCCCTCCAAAACCCGATGAGGATCACTTTCTAATACACTGCGATCCATAAATGCACCAGGATCACCTTCATCAGCATTGCAGATCACAAACTTTTTCTCGCTTGGCGATTTTGCTACCGTTGCCCATTTTAAACCCGTCGGATAACCAGCCCCACTTCGTCCCCGTAAACCGCTTTTAGTAATGGTTTCCACTACCTGAGAGGGTTTCATTTCCCGCAGCACATGGTAAAGGGCTTGATAACCATCAGCGGCAATATAAGCTTGAATCCGTTCGGGATCAATTTTACCGCTATTTTCGAGGACAATAGGCAATTGACGGCTAAAAAATGGCTGATTTAAATCACCCTGATTTAAATTTGTGACTTCTCCATTTACCCCCGCAATAATTTCTGCTGCATGCTCTGGGATAACTTTTTGATACAACTTTGATTCTGGAGAATTTGCCAAAATTTCCACCTGTACCAATGCGCCCTGACAGCACAAACGCATACAACCCACACCAGAAACTTGCACAGTATCTTGTAAACTCGCAGCTTTGACAGATGCTTCTAAATTATCTTTCACAGCTTGGGAATTAGAAGACAGACAACCCGCCGCAGTACAACACCGAATTTGTACAGATTTCTGTTGAGAACGTTCTTTTTCGGCAATTTCTAATAATTCATGTAGTTCCATTTTGCAACCATTCTCCCACTTTCTCGCAAACTGATTCCGGGGTTTGATAACCTAAAACAGCACCATCAAAAACCACAGCCGGGGCAATTCCACAAGCACCCAAACACCTAGCTGTCATCAGAGAAATTTGACCATCTGTAGTAGTTTCTCCTGCGTGAATTTGCGTAAATTTTTCCAACCGAGTGAGGATATTCTGAGCGCCTTTTACATAACAAGCAGTACCCGTACATACCACACAGTTATGAACCCCTTTCGGTGCAAGGGAAAACAAATGATAGAATGTAGCCACCCCATAAACCCGACTCGGTGGTAATTTCAGGCTATGGGAAATATAAAGCAATAAATCCAGTTCTAAATAACCAAAAAGTTCCGAAGCCCGGTGCAGAATTTCAATAAGTGCATCTTGTTGATATTGATGACGCTTAATAGTTGCGTCTAACATCTTTAAACGCTTATCTCCACTAGGATGAATTAAAGAAGGTGGAACTGATGTTTTCATTTTTTTCCACTTCAAAGAGACTGATAAGAGGTCAAAATATTTACCAATTACCGTTTGTTTTATACAAACTTCAATTTTATGTGAGACTGCACAGAATCATAAAATCCATGAATTCATCTGCGTTTATCTGCGTTTATCTGCGGTTAATAATTCTTGAAATCTTATTCTATGCAGCTTCATCATAATTTCGTATTAATTACTAAAAGTGGTAGTTTCTGAAGTAACCTCTGCCGCTTGAGAACTAATAGGAATATGGACAATTTGCACAGAACAAGGTGCATGATGTAAAACATAGTTACTCACACTACCGAGAAAGAATTCCGCCAATCCAGAACGTCCTCGTCGTCCTATAATGATTAAATCAGCATTCCAAACCGTGGCTAATTCACAAATCTTCCGTCCTGGGCTACCAGTATTTTGAGTAAATTCCGTATTAATGCCAGACGTATTTGCTTGGGCGCTAAATGACTGTAACATCTGCAAACTTTCTTTTTTGAATTTGTCCCAATGCTCTTGGTACAATTTAAATGTTTGCTCATTCCAGCCAGGATAGTAATCAATATTGGGGTAAATCAGTGCGTCAGGACTACCCTCTTCTTCTTGTGATAAAACGTGCAGTAACATTAAGTTTGCGGATGTTAACTTTGCTAAAGTTACGCCTTGTTTAAAAACTTCTCTGCTTAGTTCTGAGCGATCTAACGCCACTAAAATTTTATTAAACATATATACCTCTATATTACCTTGCCCAGCATTGACAATTACTGTATCCGGTTCAAAGCCTCCCTTAGTAACTACTCATATTTATACATAAAGAATTTGAGGAACTTGTGAGGATAGATTTCCAAGTTTGATATTTACCCTAGACAAAAAATCATAAAATTACATCTCAACTGAGATAGATTAACAAATATTAAATTTCATTTTTCAGTAGCAATAATGTGTAAATCTATTTTTTTATCTCTAATTAGCTCCAGCAATCGTTGGGTAAAAGAGCTTTTCAAGAATATTTTCCATCGTGGCTGTTGACTTTCACCGATAACTATTTGGGTGATATGATGAGTTGTTGCAACTTGGGAAATTGCTTGAGGAACATTGTTACTTTTTACCTGGATAAATTCACCACCAAATTCTTGACAGAGTTTTTCACAAGTATGAATATGCAAACTTTCTTCTTTACTAAGAAACCGTTCAGGATCTTCAATAAATACAGTATATAACTTAGCATTCATAGAATTGGCAAGTCGCGCCCCACGTCGTAATAATTGAATTGAATTAGGATAAGTAGATACACACACTAAAACTCGTTCATGAATATTGCAAATTTGTTCAGGAGAGATAGAAGTATTTGCCTCTTCTTCAACAGTATCTGCCACTTCTCTTAGTGCTAATTCTCGCAAAGCAATCAAATTACGCCGCTGAAAAAAGTTTTTTAGAGATTGCTCAATATTATTAGCGGCATAAATTTTTCCCTCCCGTAAACGTTCTTCTAAGGTTTCAGGAGTCACATCAATTACAACCACAGCGTCAGCTTCATCTAAGAGAATATCGGGAATACATTCCCGCACCACAATACCCGTAATTGCTGCGACTACATCATTCAAACTTTCCAAATGTTGAATATTAACAGTAGAGTAAACATCAATCTCTGCTGCTAACATTAATTCTACATCCTGATAGCGTTTTTCCCGATGTGAACCAGGTACATTTGTATGAGCTAATTCATCAACTAAAACCAGTTGGGGAGAACGATTTAAAATTGCCTCGGTGTCCATTTCTTCGAGGTTGATATTCTTGTAAAGAATAGTTTTTTTAGGAATTACCTCCAATCCTATAGCTTTTATAGCCGTGTCTTTGCGTCCATGAGTTTCTAAAAAGCCAATGACAACATCAATACCTTCTTGTTTAAGTTGATGTGCTTCCTCCAACATTTTATAAGTTTTCCCCACACCAGGAGCCATACCAATAAATATTTTATGTTTTCCGCGTTTGGCTGTGCGGATATAAGAATTATCGGGGGTCTTGGGTTTCATCCTCAATCACCTTTGTTGGTAACTGTCACATTATTTACATTAGTAATTGCATTAGTTTGATTTTTGTTTCAATCCTCAATCACCTTTGTTGGTAATTGTCACATATCCTGCTACCCTTTCTTACAAAGTACAACGTTTCAATCCTCAATCACCTTTGTTGGTAATTGTCACGACTCTAGAAATAACGTAGCTGAATTTCTTTTCATGTTTCAATCCTCAATCACCTTTGTTGGTAATTGTCACTGCTAAATTGCCCTCCACTTGCTCTTAGCGTTTTCGTTTCAATCCTCAATCACCTTTGTTGGTAATTGTCACTTTCTCCAGTGCCAGTTGCAATTTATATTTTTTATCGTTTCAATCCTCAATCACCT
>NZ_VILD01000003.1:670656-687946 GCF_009712085.1 Anabaena sp. UHCC 0253 | reverse complement strand
TATATTTTTTATCGTTTCAATCCTCAATCACCTTTGTTGGTAATTGTCACTATTGGTTACAGGGTAAATAATGTTTCTGTATCGGGTTTCAATCCTCAATCACCTTTGTTGGTAATTGTCACAAAAGTAAGCCAAAATACATCAATAAACCCAGTAACGTTTCAATCCTCAATCACCTTTGTTGGTAATTGTCACTAAATATGAGATGTATGCTAGTCTTTTACTAAAGGGGTTTCAATCCTCAATCACCTTTGTTGGTAATTGTCACTTAAGTTATTTAGCTGTTTTGAGTGGCCATAACAGAGGTTTCAATCCTCAATCACCTTTGTTGGTAATTGTCACTAGTAGTCATTATTTTTTCTTTCTAGTAGATTTTTTGTTTCAATCCTCAATCACCTTTGTTGGTAATTGTCACCTAAAATTTCCGCAAATGAACAGGACTTAAACGGTTTCAATCCTCAATCACCTTTGTTGGTAATTGTCACTGCTGACCTCTCAAACCCTTGGAAATAAAGGATTTCCAGACAGATTTGCGCGAGCCACCCCATAATACCCCATTCCAGCCGACAGCACAAGAGCAAAAAACGCTGAAACCCTTACAGTGCAAGGTGCGCGAGGGTATACGATCGCCCATAACCTGAAATCCAGATAGTGCAAGAGTTTCCAGCTTAGTCATAGTCACTTCGATTTAACACCCACCCCCTCGCGCATTTTTAAGCCAACCTTGTCAAAGTTACACCATCAGGTAGTTTCAATTCATCATCAAACACCACTTGATAATCAGCAAAACTGCGGGGTACATTCACAGTAGATTCTATTTTTAGTTTATCAAACAACTCATGCACAGGAGCATTACCATATTTACTGGCATGACTAAAAACATACAAACCACGACAAGCCATAAAACCCCGTGCAGAAGAACGGTCAAATTCCCAAGCCTTCATTAAAGCTTGCCAAAACAATTCTAAATCACGTTCAGACACACAACCAGATTTTTCCGCCAAATGGGGATTATAAAACACATGAGATTTATACAAACCATAGGGTAAAACCTCCTTTCTCCCCATAGTTTTATTATCCTTTTTAGTACCATCTTTTTTAGCCGTTTCCTCAGTTGCAGCACAACGAGTAATACTCACAGATTGAGGAAAAACAGGATCAATACTGCGAGAAAAACTAATTTGCATGGGTCCCCAAACTTGACCAGCTTTTAAACCAGTAGAAAGCACAGCCCCAAACATTCTTAAATCATAAAAATTTTGCTGCATCCATTTTGCAACCTCTAATTGTTGTTCTGGTGTTCCTTCTTTTTGTGGTAAACCTACAGCAGTATAAGCGCGACTGATTTTTTCATTTAAAACACTTCCTTCCTCCACAAATATTTTATATTTTTCTGGTGTAGATTCATCTTTTCCAACCATCTCTACATAGTTTCTCACCTTGCGTTTTAAACAAGCATCAGTCACCAAACCTTGATTAGTTTGGGGGTCAACTCGCGGTTGATTTCCGGCATCTGGATCACCATTGGGATTACCATCAAGACAATCAAATAATAAAATTGCATCGTGTTTTTTTGTAGGGTCTAAATGTACAGTCATGATTTTTATTCCTCGTTATTTTTTCAGAGTTTTATTAGTGAAAATGTAGGGACATTCCATGGAACATCTTTACATATATAGCGGTTCTCGCTTGAGTAAGATACATGATCATCACTTCCTATTCATCTACTTCATCTACTGTTTTAGTAAAATACTCAGCCCGTTGTTGCCACCAACCTTGAAAAAACAAAGCTTGAGATTTTAAATCTAGAACTTCTGGTAGTTCAGAAATATTAAACTTCTCAAATTCTCTTGTGAGTAATTTTTTAGTTTTTATCTTTCCTCCTGCTTCTAAATGATAATGAGTACAACCATGACAAAGCCTAGCAAACACCTGAGTAGGAGTAGAAGATAAAGCCTTGAGACTACGCATGACATTAGTATTATCTTCACTCATCTTTTGAGCATCAATTTGGGCTTGGTGCATTAAAAAGGCAATTCTTCCCAAAATATAAGCATTGTCTAAAACTTTTTGGTCTGTGTTCATATTGTCTCTATTTGTCGCTAAATAAACTGCTAAACCTTGAAATCTAGGACGAGTAAAAGATTTTTCACTACATATCCTATCAATGATTCTGTAAGCATATTCATCAGGTAAACTTTCACCCAAAAAAGCAGCCTTAACTAATGCAGTTGCTATCCTATCAGTGTGTTCTTTAGCAGCATTCAAAAAAGCAGTATTGCACAACATCCAAATAGGACTAGGTGATAAATCATTAACTTGCTGACATTCTACAAACTGCCCAATAGAATCTTTGATTTTTTGGGTAGTAACTTCACTCCAACCACTAACGGAAATTCTGCCTTTATTGCCTTTGAGAATCGCTAGATAAAACTTACTAGATTTGAGATCTTCTAAGTTAAACCTTTTAGGACTATGGGGACTAGCAAAAATAGATTCAAAAGCCAGATTTTCCCAGATTTCAGGATTAATACCTTCCCCTTCTTCCTCACCCCAATAGACAAAAACCTGTTCTCCTAATTTATAGCGGTTGGTGTTACTATTCAATAAAAAATCTAAAGCCTTATGAAATCTGACAGCACTTGTAAAACCAATGGGAGCATTAATATTTCCATCCCAGCCATGAGACTGATAAGCAGCTTTATCAAAACTACTAATAGCAGCCCCAGAAGTAGAAGAACCAGGAACACCTTTAACCATCATCGGCATTTTCCGCCCCATTGTAGGAGTCTTTTCACCTGTTAATAAACAAACACCATCAACGGTATCTTGTTTACTAGCATAATAATTAGACCACCATTTTTGCATTGCGGGAATTTTGGTAATTTGCTTACCATTAAACATGAATACAAATCTATCCCGACACCAATCTATATTTGCTGCTGGTGGATAAGCTGCGGTTAACTCTGGTGTGATTTTCTCCACAGTTGTATTAGTGATAAAATCATAAACCGCTTTTACCGCTTCATGGTTAGTTTCTTGTAAACATCTTTCTAGAAGTTGTAAATAAAGTTGATGACGTTTTGCACCTCTATCTCCAGCACCAAAAACATATTCTCCCCCATCATCAATTAATAATGTTTCATCACCATTCCGCCGTAAATCTGGAACTAATATTTTTTTACCAAATTTAGGTTTACCCTTATCACCTTTTGGGGGTGTTTCCAAAACACTAAAACTCTCTAAAGGTAAATTAATTTGCCAATGACAAACACATTCACCAAAACCAATTGGCGTGAGTTTATTATCCTGTTCTAAAGCATTTCCTAGTTGATTTAATTCTCGTAACATACTCGCCCATCTCTCATGATAAAGTGAGCAAATTCTGTAACCACATTACCCTTAACAAAACCTTCAGAAGTCTGCCAAGAAACAGCCCCTTTTTTATCAGGAATAAAGTGCATTTGTTTAGGCATTAATCCTAAATCTAATTCCCCTTTTAACTCCGGTGCGGGTTTATCTTCTGCGGAGGGAAAACCAAAATAGGCTATATATTCTCGACAGCCAAAATATGGCTGCTTAAAACATTGTCCTTTTTCAATTCTGCGTTTTATTTGGGCTGCATATTTATTAGATAAATCTTCCTCAGTCTGTAAATCAAAGTTGAAATCAACGATATAAGCAACATCACGTAATATGACATGATTTCTTTGAGCGCGATCGCTCACAGCCGTGTATCCACCTATACCATCATTCTTCATCCATTTTTTAGCATTTCCATAGATTTGTTTGGACTGCACCATGTTACGGTGTATAGTGAATGTACTAATTGGATTTAATACCGTAATATAATTAATCTTGTACTTAATCTCTGGTTTCCAGAAAATAGACTCCAGTACACCAACAGCCGCAGTAAAGGGCATTACCTGGTAACTGTGCGGTTCAGCTTTAAATTCTGGTCTTGTAAATAATGCCCACTCACCCCATATTTTTAACTGCATAGTCTAGACTAAAAACATTTTATTAATTATAGATACGAATGAACTACTTAGCAAGAATTACTCCTGATAAATGCGAACAACTACTAGCAGAACATTTACACAATGTGGCTGAAATGTCTGCAAGTGCTGTACCCCAAGAATTTCAAGCTGTAGCCAGATATGCAGGTTTATGGCATGACTTGGGTAAATATCAGCACAAATGGCAGGAATATCTCAAAAATAACGGTAAACGAGTTGTACACTCTCCACATGGTGCAGTTTTAGCGTTACAAATGGCAAAAAAAGAACCTCCAGCAATGGCTTATATTATTGCTGGCCATCATTCTTGTCTATCTGAACGGTTAAGAATTAGAGGAAATGAATATAAACAATTAGCAGCAGGTTTAGAAGAATGTTTGGAAAATGCTCAACAAGAAATTGCTGATTTTATACCTGAACAATTACCAGATATTAATTTACCTAAATTACGCCGAGAATTTGCTATTAGAATGTTATTTTCTGTCTTAGTTGATAGTGATAGATTAGACGCTCAAAGATTTGAAAATTCTCTAAAACAAGAAGATTTTACATATACTTGGAATCATGATTTAAATTTATCAAATTCACAAAATACAATTAGTATAGCTAGAAAAATTTTTGCTCAACATTGTACCAACAAAAGTGAATTACCAAAAGGAATTTTTAGATTAACTGGACCTTGTGGAATTGGTAAAACCATTGCTAGTGCTAATTTTGCTTATTTACACAGTCAAAAAAATCAAATGTCCGGTATAGTTTACGTAGGACCCCTAAAAAGCATCATTGAACAAACAGCAGATGTTTATCGGCAATTATTTGGAGAAACAGCAGTATTAGAACATCATTCAGGATATGAACCAGAATTAGCAGAAGTTAAAGAATATAAATTAAATACAGAAAGATGGGATAAACCCGTAATTGTCACCAGTGGAGTACAGTTTTATGAAAGTTTATTTGCTAATCGTCCTACAAAATGCCGTAAATTACAAGGTTTAATCAATAAAGTTATTTTATTAGATGAATCTCAATCTATTCCAGCTAATTTAGTCCGGCCAATATTAAATATATTAAATACCTTAGTTACAGATTGGGGATGTACAATAGTATTGATGAGTGCTACACAACCAGCTTTTCATAACCTTGATGATGATTTAATTAATGTTGTTGATATTATTCCCGAAGATGAAACTACGAGATTATTTCAACAACTTAACCGTGTTGATTATCAATACATTTTAGATATTTGGGAATGGGAAAATATAGTTTCTAGTATTCAAGAATCTGGATTAAATCAAGGTTTAATTATTGTCAATACTACAAAACTAGCTGGAGAAGGATATCAAATACTATCGGAAAAATTTCCAGAAAAATGCTTTCATCTTAGTTCCCGAATGTGTCCTGCTCATCGTTCCCAAATTCTTACCAAAGTGCGACAATTATTAAAAGATGAAAAACCCTGTTTTTTAATTAGCACTCAAGTTATAGAAGCTGGTGTTGATGTGGATTTTCCCATAGTTTATCGTCAACTTGCACCTTTAGATTCTATCATTCAAGCAGCGGGAAGATGTAACCGAGAAGGTAAACAAGACAAAGGTAATGTAATTATTTTTAATATGTCATCTTCCAACCCACCCGGATATATTTACCGGACTAATTTAACTAAAAAGATATTAGCAAAATATGACTTAAACGGTGATATATTACCTATTATTCAAATGTATTTTAGTAGTTTATTCAATCAGAATCATGATGGTGGTGTAGATATTCAAAAACTAAGAGAAAGTTATGATTTTCCTGAAGTTGCTAAATCAGTGAAAGTGATTGATGATGAACATCAAACATCTGTAGTTGTCAAATGGGGAGATAGTGAAAAATTAATTGCCCAAATGCAAAATCAAGAATATTTAACAGAATTAGATTGGCGAAAATTACAACAATTTACCGTAAATATTCCTAAAAATGATAAATTTACCAATTATACCCAAATCGGAAAAATTGATGTTTGGATAGGAGATTATGATCAAAAAATAGGAATTATGGAATGATATGATTAAACTTTATTGAATAAGTCTTTTCGTGAAGGATAGGAGTCAGGAGTCAATACTGTTCGGTTAAGAGATAGTGCAACCCAACAAAAATCCGTAAATGTTGGGTTTCCTAACGTCAACCCAACCTACGTGATTTAATGTTTTTAGGTTAACAGACAAGTATTGAGTCAGGAGAAAGAAGAAAAAAGGAATCACCTGTCACCTGTTAATTATTTTCAGTCAATTCATTTTAACCTGTGGATTTAGCAAGCCCTAACTACCGTGGATGAAGACAGAAAGAAACGTCAAATAGTAGAATGTCTAAAGTTGTCTAAATCGTATATAGCAGGCAGCAATCATGGAACAATCCGACAAAAAGCCAGGGAAAACATCCCGACGTGGGTTTCTAGGACAGGCACTTACTACAGCCGGAGCAGCAATTACTGTTCCTTCATTGCTTAATCAAGGAAGCGTAGCCAAAGAAACTAATCCAGGAGGCAAAGGTGAGATGAATGTGACACTGAATGTCAATGGTGAGCAACGCGCCCTAACTGTTGAGCCGCGTGTTACCCTCCTTGATGCCCTGCGGGAACGCTGGGGATTAGTGGGGAGTAAAAAAGGCTGTGATCATGGACAGTGTGGCGCTTGTACCGTACTTATTGATGGACAACGAGTTTATTCTTGTCTTTCCTTGGCAGTCATGCAGGAAGGAAAAAAAATTGTCACCATTGAAGGACTAGCAACAGGGAATACTCTCCACCCCATACAAGCTGCCTTTATTGACAACGATGGGTTTCAGTGTGGTTACTGCACACCGGGGCAAATCTGCGCTTCTGTGGCTTTACTAGAGGAAGTTAAACGCGGTTGTGCCAGTGCTGTTACCTCAGATTTGAATAATCCTCCCCAGTTAGCTCAACTTTCAGAAGCGGAAATCAAGGAGCGATTGAGTGGGAATCTCTGTCGGTGTAGTGCTTACAATGGGATTGTCGCCGCAGTCCAACAGGCCATTGGTCAAAAACCCCCTTCCCCCATGGCAAATGTGATGGTTTCTGAGGGAATACAAGCATCATGAATAACTTTACCTATATTCGCGCCACTTCAGTCAAAGATGCCGTCAACCGAGCGGTAGCCGATGATAATGCCATGTTTATTGGTGGAGGGACAAATTTAGTCGATCGCTTGAAAGCCTTTTTAGACGAACCATCACAACTGATTGATATCTCTCGGTTGCAGATGCAAAGCATTGAAAAAATGGCTAATGGTAGTTTGCGAATCGGGGCATTGGTGACAAATACGGCTTTAGCTGATCATGCCGATATCCGCCGCAATTATCCCATATTAACCAGGGCAATTCTCTCCGGTGCATCTCAACAAATTCGCAATATGGCCACAGTCGGGGGAAATCTCTTACAAAGAACTCGTTGCCCTTACTATTACGATACTGCCTTTCTTTGTAACAAAAGAGCGCCGGGAAGTGGTTGTGCCGCCGCAACAGGGATTAATCGGATGCACGCTATTTTAGGTGCTAGTGATCAATGTGTGGCAGTTCACCCCTCGGATATGTGCGTGGCGCTGGCAGCTTTGGATGCTGTGGTAGAAGTAGAAGGTTCTCAGGGTAAACGGCAAATTCCCTTTGTAGATTTCCACCGTCTCCCAGAAAATACACCCCAGCGAGATAGTAATTTAACACCAGGTGAATTAATTAGCGCCGTAATTTTACCACCTGTATCCTTTGCGAAATCTGGAGTTTATTTAAAACTGCGCGATCGCACTTCTTACTCTTTTGCTTTAATATCAGTAGCAGCGGCTTTAGAATTGGCTGGGGAAAAAATTAAAGATGTCCGCTTGGCTCTAGGTGGAGTCGCACATAAACCTTGGCGAGCCACAGCAGCAGAAAAGTTTTTAATAGGTAAATCGGCAGATATCGCCACATTTACACAAGCTGCAGATATCGCTTTACAAGGAGCAAAACCCTTGGCTGATAACGGTTATAAAATTGAACTCACAAAGCGGGCAATTCGTCGCGCCCTCAAGGTTTCGGCTCAAGGAGGAGGCATCGTATGAATAATACAATAATTGGGACTGGCATTAACCGCAAAGATGGACAAGCAAAGGTAACAGGTACAGCAACCTACGCAGCCGAACATCAAATACCCAATTTAATACATGGTTATCTCGTAACTGCTAGTATCGCCAATGGGAAAATTAAAAGTATCAACACCCAAGCCGCAGCAACAGCACCAGGGGTAATTACCGTTTTCACCCATAAAAATGCCCCGAAAATTTTTAAGCCCACTAACAACTTTGTCAACTCCAAAATCTACGAAGCACGGCTACCATTAGCAGATGACACAATTCATTATGCTGGGCAGATTATTGGCTTAGTAGTAGCAGATACCTTTGAACAAGCAAGAGACGCAGCCCATTTAGTTAAAGTTGAATACACCACCCAAAAACCCATTTTAGACCCCAAACAAGCTACCTTTAAAAATGCTCCTTCCATGTTTGGGGAAGAAATGAAATTTGAAAAAGGGGACTTTGCCACCGGGAATTTTGCCGATAGTATGGCAGGTGCAGCAGTAAAGATTACAGCTACCTACAAAACAGCCACAGAACTGCACGCTCCAATGGAACCTCATGCCATTATTGCTCACTGGCAAAATCCCGATTCCCTGACTGTCTATGAAGCAACTCAGTGGGTAGCTGGTAGCCAGAACACATACTCAGAACTTTTTGGACTCACACCGGAGCGAGTACGGATTGTTACGCCATTTTTAGGGGGAGGATTTGGTTCTAAAGCTTTTCCCTGGCCTCATGGAATTCTCTGTGCAGCAGCGGCTCGGAAACTTCAGCGGCCTCTGAAAGTAGTTCTCAGTCGCCGACAAATGACAGCCAATTCTGGACACCGTTCGGCAACTGAGCAAACAGTTCGTTTAGCCGCAAATGCTGATGGTAGTTTGCAGGGAATTGAACATACTGCTAAATCCTATACTTCCCCAGTTGATGTTTTTGCTGAACCCTGTACAAATATCACCGCAGTTATGTATGCTGCCCCAAATCTGCGCCTCCAGCAAGAACTAGCAGTCATGAATATCGGTACACCCACATTTATGCGTGCGCCTGGAGAAAATCCTGGTTTATATGCCCTAGAGTCAGCAATGGACGAGTTGGCCTGGGAGTTGGGAATAGATCCCATAGAACTACGGTTAAAAAACGAAACTAAGGAAAATCCCCGGCGTGGTTTACCTTTCTCTGCTAAACATTTTGCGGAATGTCTGCGGGTGGGTGCAGAACAATTTGGTTGGCAAGAAAGACCGAAAAAACCTCGTTCCCTGACTCGTGACGGTAAATTAATTGGTTGGGGAATGGCTGGTTGCACTTTTCCCGGTTTACGAGGTGCAGCTTCGGTCAAAATCAGACTTTTAGCAGATGGTACGGCTCATGTTCTCACCAGTGGGAATGATATGGGTACGGGTGCATATACTATTGTGGCGAGTACAGCAGCGGCAGGTTTAGGACTACCTGTGGAAAAGGTGCGGGTGGAATTGGGTGACTCTCTATTCCCCAATGGTAGTATTGCCGGGGGTTCACAAATGACTGCAACCTTAATTCCTGCGGTAATGGTAGCTTGTGAGGAAGTTCTCAAAACTGCCCAAGCTAAAACTGCCCAGGAGGCTTTTGCAAGTCTGCGTCAATCTCAACGGGCAGCTTTTGAAGCAACAGGCTCTTCTGCTCCTGGTCAAGAGGGTAGTAAATGGGCTTTCCAGTCCTGGGGCGCACATTTTTGCGAAATCAGTCTCGATGAGGAAATCGGGCGCTTACAGGTGACTCGGTGGGTGTCTGTGATGAATATTGGTAAGGTGATGAACGCAAAAACCGCAGCTTCTCAAATTCGGGGGGCTGTAATTATGGGGATTGGGCAAGCTTTGATGGAGGAGTGCCATTTTGATCCCAATATCGGTTATCCGGTGGTTTATGATCTGGCTACTTACCATTACCCAACTCATGCAGATATTCCCCGGATTCAAGTCTCTTTTGTGGGTGAACCGGATTTGAATTTTAATCCAGCGGGGGTTCGTGGTGTGGGGGAAATTGGGATTACAGGTGTTGCACCAGCGATCTCTAATGCCATCTATCATGCTACAGGTAAACGTATTCGTGATCTACCAATCACACCTGATAAGTTTTTATAACCCACTCTTGCAACATAATCAATAGACATTTGGTGGTAAAGACGTTCTATGGAACGTCTTTACAAGCGCCTTCGACTCTACCTAACGGTCTGTCAAATACATTTTGAGAAACAAACCACGAAGGACGCAAAGAGCGCGAAGGAAGAAGGAAGAAGGAAGATTATTTACCCGTCAAAATGTCTTTGATAGACTACTAGTTCAAAAGGAATAAAAATACCCAATATTTGAGAAATCCGGGCTGAAGTATAGACTTTAGAGGTATTCGCATTAATATCTAACCTTTATCCTAGAAAGGATAGCGAGCTAATGGAGAGAATTCGTGGAATTTTTATCCGATTCCGTTGTGTTATCACGGATGCAATTCGCACTCACGGCAATATTTCATATGCTTTGGCCTGTCCTGACTACAGGTATGGGTATCTATCTGGTGATAGTTGAAGGATTATGGCTGAAAACTCGTAACCCAGATTATTACTTACACGCCCGTTTTTGGTCAAAGTTCTACGTCCTTAATTTTGGGATTGGTGTAGCTACTGGTATACCAATGGAATTTCAATTTGGGACGAATTGGGCCCCGTTCTCGGAAGCTGTAGGTAACTTTTTTGGTAGTGTAATTGGCTTTGAAGCATCTTGGGCATTTATGCTGGAAGCTGCTTTTTTAGGTATTATGTTATTTGGTTGGGAGCGTGTCAACCCAACGATTCATTATCTTTCCACAATTTTGGTAGCTGTTGGTGCTAACCTCTCAACTTTATGGATTTTAACCGCTAATTCTTGGATGCAAACCCCCGCAGGTGGAGAATTAGTTGATGGTAAATTTGTGGTTCATGATTATTTTCAAGCAATTTTAAATCCTTTCATGGTTAATAGTGTGCTGCATATGTTTTTTGCCACACTGGAAACATCTTTATTTGTGATTGGGGGAATTAGTGCTTGGTATATTTTGCAAAGACGAAATACAGCTTTCTTTTCTAAGTCTTTGAAGATAACTATAGCAGCAGCGATCGCAGTTGCACCATTGCAAATATATATCGGACATCTCAGCGGTGAACAAGTTTATCACTATCAACCCACAAAATTAGCCGCAATGGAAGCACAATGGAATTCTTCACCTGCGGGAAAACCTGCTGACTGGAGTTTATTAGCTATTCCTAACGAAAAAGCTGAGAAAAACGACTGGGAAATTACTATTCCCAATGGACTAGGTTATATTCTCGAATTTAAACAAAATCTTTCTGAACCGCTACGAGGTTTAAAAGAATGGAAACCCGAAGATAGACCAAAAATGGTAGGTTTAATTTATTATTCCTTCCGTGTCATGATTGGTATTGGTTTTTTCTTTGTTGGTTTAATGTTATTCAGTACCATGCAATGGTTACGGGGTAAACTTTCAGCCGACAATATTAGTCAGCAAGGTTGGTTAATGTGGGGTTGGGTTTTCGCTGCACCTTTAGGTTATATTGCTGTGGAATCAGGTTGGATTGTCCGCTGTGTGGGAAGACAACCTTGGGTACTTTATGGACAAATTCGCACTGTAGATGCAGCTTCTAATTTACCTGCTAGTAATGTGTTGGTTTCTCTTTCTGCTTTTGCTACAGTTTACAGTATTTTATTTATTGCGGCTTTGTATTTTGGTAGTCGCATTATTCGCAATGGTCCAAATTTTGATTTACCAATTCCTGGGGTAGAAATTACTAAACCCGCAATAGATACCACACCTGGAGAATTTACACCAGATGAACGTCCTATAGAAGCACAACAATAAAATTAGGATTTACGCAAAAGCAGCGGAAAAATGAACCACGAAGGTACTAAGAACACGAAGGGAAGAAAGTTTAAAAGGTATTTTGCGTATGACTCCTTCTTCCTGAATACTAAGCCCTAAATAAAGCAATTTATGGAAACATTACAATATTTTCTTCCCCAAGTTTGGTTTGTGATTTTAGCTTTATTTCTCTTTCTCTACGTCATGTTAGATGGTTTTGATTTAGGCGTAGGAATATTATCTCTCACTTCTTCTGATGAAGAACGTCGGGGGATTTTGATGACAAGTTTAAGTAATATTTGGGATGCTAATGAAACTTGGTTAGTTCTCATGGCTGGAGGTTTATTTGGCGCATTTCCTCTGGCTTATGGCACAATTTTAAATGCTTTATATATCCCAATTTTGGTAATGATATTCGGCTTTATTTTTCGGGGTGTAGCCTTTGAATTTCGGGAATTATCCCGACGCAAATTATTTTGGAATTTGGCTTTTGGTGCAGGAAGTTTTACGGCTGCACTCGGTCAAGGTTTTGCGTTAGGTGCAGTTTTACAAGGTGTTAATGTTGATAAAAAAGGGCATTTTATCGGTAGCACTTGGGACTGGTTAAGTTTACCTTCAATATTAGTAGCTTTAACTTTAATTCAAGGCTACGTTTTGATTGGTTCTACATATTTAATTTGGAAAACTACAGGAGAATTACAACAGACTCACTATAAAACTGCAAAACTTGCAGCTTGGACAACTTTAATCGGGGCAATTTTGATTACAATTACTACACCCATAATTTATGAAGGTGCGAGAATGCGGTTGTTTCAAAAGCCATTAGTTTATATCTTTGCGGTAATTCCTGTTTTGGGAATATGGTTAATTTGGCAACTATTACAAAGTTTAAACCGCAAGGAAGAACGCGCACCTTTTGTCTGGACTATTTTGTTATTTGTTTTGACATTTCTGGGTTTGGGTTTGATTGTTTTTCCCTATATTATCCCCAGACAAATTACAATTTATGAAGCTGCTGCTGATCCTAGTTCCCTAGTAATTATGATCATTTTTATCGGTTTCTTGATTCCGGTGATGCTGTTTTATAATCTGTATCAGTATATTGTCTTCCGAGGTAAGGTAACTGGTGACGAGTACGGAGAATGAAACACCAAATATAAAGAAATAATTAAGAATATACAAAACTTATATAAATTGTTATTACAGAACTATGCAAAAGGGAATAAAGAATGTATATTAGTCTCAACTTAGTATACCGAAAGATTTATAGTCTACCAAATATGGGATACCCCCAGTTCACATGAAAAGGAACTGGGGGTATCTGTGTTTTGGGGACTAGGTTGGGCGCAGACCCTGCGCCCCTACCTCCTGACTCCTTCCATAATTGTCATCTCCAACCTAGCCAGCGTAAGCAGGGGATAATTAGGTAATAGCTTAGACTTAAACAAAAACTGATTAAGATACTCACCAAGCTGAAAAAACCTATGGCTGGGAAGATGTCAAAGCCTGTGGGTATATTGGAAAAATGGAATAAACTTAGTGATACTTGGAAACGAATTAAAACGGCGAGGATATTGGCGCTACCCAAACCAGCAATTACAGCGTAAGCTAATTGATGAGTGCGAAGCCCTAAACCCAGGGTTAATAAGGGAAATGAAACTAAAATCCAGGTTACTAAGTTTTCGGCGTTGCTAGACGATGTAATAAACTGACAAACTAACCAGCCTAAAGCATAACCTAGAAAACCCATGGAGGCTGACATCAAAAATCGGCGTTTTTGTCCAAAACAGCCGGATAAAGTCAATCCCCATGCAGTTCCCAAACCTGCAAAAGCATAAACTATCGTTTCTGATGCTATATAAGGTTGATTTTTAACTAATGTTGGTAATTGATAGGACAATAATTCTAGCCAGCGATCGCCTAAATTAGTATAATAAGCCAAAGTAACTCCAACAATAGTACCTATTCCCCCACAGATACTGCTCAAAATCATCACCCAAATTGTCGCTACACAGGCTAATAAGGATTTAAAGATACTCTGAATGATTAATAAAGTGGTATTACTAATAGCTTGAGTAAATTCAGTTACTGATTTGACTATAAATTTCCCTGTACTGCTAAATAGTCCTTCCCGTGGTGGTGGGGAAGCAATTTTGAGTAATCTTTTGTGAATAATAGCTGCATGGGCTGGACGCAATTTCACGTCTTCTTGTACCATTTCATCGAGTAAATCGGCTAAATTTGGGTTAATTGTCCGATAACTCCGCCAGCGTAATTCCCCTGTCAAACTATCTTCCAAATCTGACGGATACTTACCTGTTAGCAGTTGAATCATTGTCCGTCCCAAAGCATAAAAATCTGCCACAGGACCAACATTACCGCCGCGAATTTGTTCGTGAGGGCTATAACCGGAAGAGTATAATCGTGTAGAAGTGGGATGCGATCGCAAAACTGAACCACTAAATTGTTTAGCACCGCCAAAATCAATTAACACCAATTGATCATCCTTAGCGGGTGTTGCAGGCGTGGAAGTACGCAACATCAAATTAGAAGGTTTAATATCCCGGTGAATAATTTGACGTTTATGTAACTCCTGCAAAATCTGTACAGTTTGGATAAACCACTGCACTACTAAATCTTCTGAACAACCTTGAGGAGAACTTCTCAATACTTCCTCTAAAGTATATCCATTAATTTTTTCCATCACCAAACAAGGTAATTGATGAGGTTTAGGACTAACTAAATTGACTTGAAAGTAACCATCAGCATCAACTTTAGGCACACCAAGATTACGGAAACTACTGAGGACTTCCGCTTCTTGAATGAACAATTCTAGCGCCTTGGGTGAAGTTTCTACCAGCACCTTCAGCACTTTTTCTGTTTGTGTCTTTTCATCCCAAATCGTGTAAATTTGGGCAAATCCCCCCGCTCCTAATGGTTGAAGAGGGAAATAACGGTCTAATAGATGCAACGGTGCGCCACAACTGTTACAGAATTTGTTTCCCCAGGGTTGAGGATAAGGACGCTGACACCGAGGATTTATGCAGTGAACCGCACTCTGAGTTATCTGGGTCAAAACCACGAAAATACAAAGGCTGGATCGATTTTAGCGTCTATTTCACTTTAGTTCTAGATATTTCTGTGAATCAAGCACAAAACTTTGATGTTCAAGCTTTTCTACGGAAAGTTACAGGGTAGATAGTATTGTATAAATAATACAGTGATTATCTTCAGTTATTACGAGTCAGAATCTGTGATTATTACAACTTAATATAGCGATATGCACTCTTTGTGAGATACAGTCAACCAATCGCAAACTCTGTAGGGGCGCAGGGTCTGCGCCCTCGATTGTATTACTAGGGATAACCGCTATAAAATACTAGCTTATTAACTTCATCAGGATTAGGTAAGCACATAATTAGTCTTTTCCGTGACCTGATTACCGAAAATTCATCCAAAATTTAATAAATTCACAAATAACAACTTTTTATTTGCAGGGGTGAAAGTTACTGAAAATAAGTCTTTTTACTGAAATTTAGCTATAAAAAAGTATTTTAGCCCGTGTATCTAATTATATTTTTTCTGTGAAGATAGCAATAAAAAGTTGACTACACTACTAGGGCTATGACACTATCTTTTCAGTGAAGATACTGAAAAAAGCCAATCACAACATTATAGGAATCGTAAAGATATCTGAAAGACATTTAAGTAATGTAGGCATGAACTACCATAGACAGGTCTAGTAAGACTTAGTATTACTGATGTACATTTCAAATTCTATTCCTATATTCAGAATAAACTCCAGTATTGATTTTAAGGAATAAATTGAATGACAACTTTAAGCGTATTTAAGAGAATTTCGGTATTAGCTGCTACATCTGTAATAGCAGTCACGGTTACTACAGCAAAAGCATCAGCTACCACCTTCTACTTAGGAAATGGGATTGACTTACCTGAAATAAAATCCAGCGTTAGCTACACTGAAGACGGTATTTCCTTATTAGCAACAGGAACTCAAAACAGCGGTGCATCGAGAAATATTTACCAAAGTACATTAGGGCTAGGAGTTACTAGTAGAAATAGTGTAGTTACTAGTGTTCTTAGTGGGGACAATCAGATTAATGGGGGAGTTACCCTTGGGGAAACACTCAACTTGACTTTTAGTCACACTGTAAAATTGCTGTCTACCACTTTTAGTCGTGTCGGCAGCAATGACAGTTTTAAACTATTGGTAGATGGAAATCACTATATTTCTGCTAATATTCCCGGTGGTAATTTCTTAGACTTTGATATTAGTAAGTTCACCTTTACCCCTTCTCCAACAGGCAATATTTTCGGATTTAGTGTTACCGATGGCAACGATGACTATTTAGTAAAGTATGTTGAGGTTGCTAAAGTTCCTGAACCTGCTTCTATGTTAGGTTTCTTAGCTTTTGGTGCTATGGGTGCAGGTTCTATGATCAAGCGCAAACAGCAACAAAAAACAATATTAAAAGCATAACTTCACAACTTTAACTATTAACAAATCTACTTAATCAAGATTCAAAAATTAACCGTGTTTTTCCTAGTGGAAAGCTCGGTTATTTTTTCATCCTCTCTAAGAGTATCTGTTTCAGTTCAACATCATGCTAAATTGACAAATGATGATCTCAATTAACAACTATATCCATCTCCAGTCATAGGAAAATTATAATCAGAAAATATAGCATGATTGTGATGATCACCGCTAGTTTCGTGATCAAGAACTTCCACAACTTTGTTATAAATGTCTTCCGCTTCTTCGGGAGAATCACCAATACTTGTTAATCCTAATTTGCCAAATTGGGAAAGACAACCCATCAGATGAAAAACCGTACCTGTTTCTGTGCCACTATCAAAATGTAATCTGTGGTGAGCGATAATATCCATTAAGTCATTAGGTAATAATCCCTGATAACTAGCTTTTTGTAAATTGTCTGTGGCAATATAATATTTAGGTCTACCTTGCTGACTATAAAATAAACCAGTGGACAAATCATAACGTCCATTAGTTAATAACTTTAAAGTCATAAATGGGTGAGTTGTACCACCTTTACGGAGATTAATTTCAATTGCTTGAATATCCCATTGACCATTACCTTTGTCAACAGTGATAAAATCAGCACTAAATCTTTCCAAAGCCCCTTTTTCTGCTAATTTTTTACCAACCCTTAAACCTAATTCCTGTAATTCACAACGATAATTTTTATCAGCAGGAAAACGACAACCTACATAAATTTGTCCGTCTGGTCCGCCTAAAATTTGATC
>NZ_VILD01000003.1:645640-670631 GCF_009712085.1 Anabaena sp. UHCC 0253 | reverse complement strand
TGAAAACGTAAATGGGGAAAGCGATCGCTAATTGCTGCTACCCTTTGAATATGATCAGCTTTTCCTGGTGCAAAATCCATAATTGGTTTTAAATCCAACAGTGCATTACCTTCTCCCGAAAAACCTTCATTCAACTTAATTACCATTCTTTGTAATGTCGGTTGACGTTCCCACAAATCAGCCGCAACATTTGCTAAATCGGCTGAATTCTTCACCAACTCGCTACCGTCAGGAAGGGGAACATCACTTTCTTGAAAAATTTGTCTACTCCCACTTTTTGTTCCCCAAATTTGCAAATCTGGTGCAGCCGCATATAAAGGTACACCTAATTTTAAAGATAATTCTGATTCCCAAAATGTCGAATTATAACAGACCATAAAAGCTTTATCTAACCGCAAAGCCTTGTGAATGCGTTCTAATAAACGGGGACGTTCTAATATTTTTTGACTCAATGGTTTTAAAGAAGCATCATAAGTAGAAAGTAATAATAAACGATGACGAGCATGGGAAAAAGGAATACCAGGAAGTAATTGTAAATAATAGTCAATAATGCTAGGATGAAGAGGCATTGAAGTCACATAAATTAATCTAGTGCGGGGATTTCGTAACCGCATTAAAGAGAAAAGCAATCTTTCCTCATAATGTTCACATCCTTCCACCTTGAGCAATTCTCGTTGATCTATACTCAAAGAAGGAATAATTAAAATATCCGCTTCACTATTGTCAAATAACTCGCTAGTTTTCCAGCGATCGCGTAAAATTAATTGTAAATCCCGAAATTTATCAATTTGCTGTAAATCATCAATATTTAGTGTCACCATATCCCCACCCCTATACCAATTCCTATACTAATTCCCTACTTAATATATATCTCAAGGAAGAGAGTAGATAAAGATTGTCAATGTATCTTTTTGTTACTTTATTAAGAGATATCAAAATCTCCTCTTTCTCCACCTCTGTTACCTCTGCGCCTCTGTGGTTTGTTTAAAAAAATTACAGCCTGCTACACAAATGATGGCGATATTCATTCCTCAAAACTTCAGACTAAAGAAAGATGAATAAATAATTAATAACTAATATTATTAAACTGTGGGAATATATAAATTAGTAAAAAAATTCACTTATTATGGTATCTCCAAAACCATTACATGATACAGAATTAGTAGATTGTGCCAGAGCAAACGCCAACCAGGGAATAGAAACAGCAGCTTATTACTGCGGTTATGGTCATGATATTAATACATTTGCTCAACAATTACGCCAAGCTTGTGAAAAAATGAATTTACAAGTTAAAGAACTTAACGAACTAATTACAGATCAGGATATGATCTTAAAACTAGGAACTGGAGAAATTATTGCCCCTGAGACAGCATCAGAACTTTAATTTTGTTAGTGCAGCTTTCACTTGGCGCTTATTTATACGTAGGATGGAAATTTCCCACCATAAACCAGTTTAAGTGGAAATAACTGTCCGTCATAGAATCCTCTTGCCTATCAAAACAAGTATATATATTTACACCACGCCACCTATCAGTAATCAAAGCAGAGTGCCGTATCACAGTATGGACAAAATACAAATAAAGTTATTTATCGGTTTTAGCCCTAAAAATGGTAAAATATATAGAAAAACAGACTTGTACTAGTACACAACGGCGTAAGTCAACCAACCATTAAAAATTTGACAAAAGCTTGTGTAATCTGCTTTTTTAATTTTTAATTTTTAATTTTTAATTCCGCACTGCGGTACTAGCTTCGGTCTCAACAGCAAAGGTTTAGCAATGTTTACTTCATCAGAAACTCCTATAATTGCAGCCATTGTGCTGATAGCGTCCGGCATTTTAGGCTGGGGCTTTTATCGCGCCAGACCTTTTGGTAAACTAGGCATCTTAGCCTGGTTACAATCAGTCGTATTAATGACTCCCTGGCTTTTGTTTTTTGGATTATTTGCCGCTGGTATTTATATCAACATCGTTGGGATCTTATTCTTAGTGGTAGCTTCCGCTGGGTTGTATATTTTCCTGGGGAGAAAATTACGGGACGCAGGTCAAGATGCTATTCTCAAACAACGGGCAACAGATAGACTCGCAGCCGAAGGTGATAAAGACAGTCCCGTAGTAGTAACAGAACTGAAATTAGAACCAACCCCCATACCCGAAGCAGATTTAAGCCAGATTAGAAGCATTTTCGGGATTGATACATTTTTTGCCACAGAAACTATTCCCTACCAAGAAGGAGTAGTTTTTAAAGGTAACTTGCGGGGAGAACCCGAAGCCGTTCACAACCGACTAACGAAGAGTTTACAAGAACGGTTAGATGATAAATACCGCCTGTTTTTGGTAGAAAACACTGACGGTAAACCTGTCATGATTGTTCTACCCAGCCGCACAGACCCCCGGCCAACCCAATTAGCACAAAAAGCCTTTGCGGTGATTTTGTTGATAGCAACTATCGCTACAAGCTTAGAAGTGGGGGGAATATTACAAAATTTCGATTTATTAAGTAACCCCGAACGGTTTGCAGAAGCTTTACCTATCGCTTTAGGTTTATCTGCAATTTTGATATCTCATGAAATCGGACATTGGTTATTAGCGCGTCGTCACCAAGTCAAGTTGAGTTGGCCGTTCTTTTTGCCAGCAGTGCAAATTGGCTCTTTTGGGGCAATTACTAGATTTGAATCCCTTGTACCCAGCCGCAAAGCTTTATTTGATATAGCTTTGGCTGGTCCTGCTTTTGGTGGAATTACTTCTTTGTTACTACTGGTAATAGGGTTGCTACTTTCCCACCCAGGAAGTTTATTTCAATTACCCAATCAGTTTTTCCAAGGTTCTATTTTAGTCGGTAGTTTGGCGCGGGTTGTCCTGGGTTCGGCTTTACAATCTCCGTTGGTGAATATTCATCCTTTGGTGATTATTGGTTGGTTAGGATTAGTTATCACGGCTTTGAATTTAATGCCTGCTGGACAGTTAGACGGGGGGCGAATTGTCCAAGCGATTTATGGACGCAAAACCGCAGGGAGAACCACTTTTGCAACTATAGCTTTGTTGGCTGTGGTATCGCTGGGTAATGCTCTGGCTATGTATTGGGCTATTGTGATTTTGTTTTTGCAACGCGATTTAGAACGTCCTAGTTTGAATGAAATCTCTGAACCAGATGATGCTAGAGCGGCTTTGTGTCTTTTGGCTCTGTTTCTCATGATTACTACTCTTTTACCTTTAACACCTGCTTTAGCTGGACGTTTGGGGATTGGTAGTTAGAAATTTCGGCGTTGCTGAAAGCTAATTTCAACTCAGCAACGCCAGATTTTCATTGACAATTGTCAATTGTCAATTGTCAATTATTCAAAGGTTTCCAACCGGCTAATAAGTTAGGATAATTTGTGGGTGTGGGGAAATTTTTCTGCCATGCTTGTTGGCGTTGTTGGGGGTTTTCTTGGCTCAGTTTCCATAGGGTTTCGTAGAAGAAGAAGGAAACACCAGCAAATTTTCTCTCTCGCACTTTTTCTATTTGGGTTGTGATTTGTGACATTGGTACTGTGCGATTTTTTAAACCACTCAAAATTCCAATGCTGACGGGAATATGACTTTGGGCTAGTTTGACTTCTGGATATTCTAATTCGCTGATAAAGACGTTTAAATCATTACGATAAATTTGTAAAACTAAGTCTTCAATTAATCCCATTCTTTCCCATTTTTGCCAATCTGCAAGGTAGTATTCATAGGAAAAACGCTGGGGATTAGGAGCAACGGAAACGATACAATCTTTTTTATTTGCTTTAATTGCTGTAAATACTCGTTTCATAAATGCGGTGATTTTGTTCGCTCTCCAACTTACCCATTCTGGATCTTTGGCGTTTGCGGGGGGAAGTTTACCTTTGTGTTCTTTCTTGTATAATGCTGTGGTGTAGGCATCATATCCTAGTTCTGATGGTAAGCCGAAATGGTCATCAAATTGAATTCCATCAATGTCATAGTTTTTGACAATTTCTACAATCAAATCTTGGATAAATTTCTGCACATCTGGACGAAAGGGATTTAACCAAACTCGGTTATGTGTTCCTTCTTTAATTATTTTCGTGCCATCTCTGCGATTTGTCAGCCAATAAGGACGATTTTTAGCCAGGAGTGAATCAGCAGGGGCCATAAAGCCAAATTCAAACCAGGGAATTACGGTTAAACCTTGTTTATGTCCCTCGGTTACTACTTCTTTGAGCATATCTCGCTTTTGTAGTCCGGGGGTAGGATCAACTGATTTACCAATGACTTTGGCTGCGACTTTGCTAGGATATAGTGTATATCCCCAATTCCAGACGGCGGGATAAACGGTGTTAAAGTTGAGTTGCTGTAATGTTTGTAAACTTGATTTTAAGCGATCGCTCTCAAATAAAACATCACTATCAATATTTGTTAACCATACTCCCCGTAATTCTGTGGATTTAGGAATTTGAGCATTTAATGGGAATGATAGCATCACGAAAGCAACCATACTCACGGCCATCATGGCCGCTAAAAATCCCAGTTTTCTAGTTTGACTGTGCCATTTTAAGAATATTTTTTTCATTGGTTATCCCTGGTTTGTTAAATTTGGGGTTTCGCGCAAAGAGGCAAAGGTGCAAAGACGCAAAGGAAGAAAGAGATTAATTTGGAAATTATATCTATTTTTATTCTTCTCTATCTTGTAGTCCACCTCTGCAACTAGCAAGTTCCTTTTCTATTTCTTCTTCATTTAATAACTGCTTACCAGAAGCAATAATTCTAGACCGAATTTGTCGCAAACGTTCCCCTAGAGGAGGTTTATTTGCAGAGTTTTTAAAATGAAGAAATTCTACACATTCTAAAACTTCCTCCTGTTTGTCTTGTGGTAGGGAACGCCACTTTGTTAATAACTCTTGTTCTGGACTCATTAGTATTTACCCATTACTATCACTACTCATGTTCCTATTCTATAACAGGTGATAGGGTTGAAAGTCTCCTTTAATAAGTAACAGTTCCTAAGCAATCTTTGATAAAATCAATAATGATCTTAAAATAAACAAAATCATCAGCCTGTCTTCTTTCTTCACAGAAGAACAAGCATCAACTTGTCAACAGGTTTTAAAATAGCTGAATATAAATTTCTATTTAATTTCCGTATATATTGCTATTGGTTCTATTACTAGGTCAATTTCTCCTGTCCAAGCTTTCCATACTTCTGTCATATCTATTAATCCTGCAATACCAGGAAAAGTAATTTTTTCTATTCCTCTTCTTGGTATAAATCCAACTATTGTCATTTCTACATCCCCTGGCATAATATATGCTGATCTAAGTTGATCTCTTGTTATACGAAGGTGTTCTTGATTTATAGTTCCTATTAGATTTGAATTTCCTATATTAGTATTGACTGTAACAGAACCAATTGAAAATGCTTTGATTATCTCTAATCCAGCTTTAAATTGGTTTTCTTCATCTTTCTTTTGTTGATGATTCTGCTTAAAACCCTTATTAGTATTTTGGTTTGTATTTTGTTTAGAATTTGATAGAAAAGAATTTATTACACTATTTTTACTACATAATTCTATAATAGAATCCCAATCAATAAATCTACAAATTCCAGTTATTTTTATTAACGATGAATATTTTTCTAATTCCTCTATGTCATTTATTTCTTTTAAGATTCCTTTATTTATTAAGATTTCTTCAAACTTTAGATAGCCATAGTCATGTTCAACAATATCTTCAGTAGTAGAATTTAAATATTCATCCGATGTAGTATTAATTCCTTTTTTATATCCATCTTTATTAGTGGTTTTATCTATTGTTTTCCCACTAGCACCACCTGCATAATTTTTGGGACCAATACTTATTTCACCTTCTTTACCATCCTCTTGAATTATTTCCTTATATTCTTCACCTGAGCTTTGTGTAGATTTAGTACCTTCATTCTCTGTTAATCTTCTCAGTTGTACTATACCTCTCAATAATTGAGAAGAATAAGAATGTAATTTAATTTTATCTAAATAAATAAAATGTTTTAAGCTTAAAACCTCATCTTTTTCTATTAAATTTTCCTTTAATTTGAGTTCTTCTTGCATGAAAATTATCCTGATATTTCTGTTGCTCTATTAATGATTCATTTTTCATGGCTTGAACAGCTTCATCAAAATCCAAATGATTTTCACCTTGTTTTTCATCTCATTAACTATCGTTTGAGATGCCGTAGCTATATACTCAGCTAGTTCTTCTATATCAAGATTTCTATCAGGATAGGAATTGTTCATATTCCAGTAGTATTGACTGGACATCTCTATCATACACTATGGGATTAAATTTACTTCATTATGTACGCTAATTAAAATAGTTCTTTGTATTATATTTTACAGAGGTTGAATGATTTACTGGGCTTTTGATCAACAAAAATCGCTATAATCCTGACTCCCTGGGGATAAATACGACCGAAGATGGTCAAAGTTATCCTTTTTCCAGTGTGAGAAATCCGGGTTCTTTGTGCTGCAAAACCAATTAAATATTGATGGGGTTGTTTGCGGTTTCCGATTTGGGCGACAATATCCGGTACTGCTGCTAGAGGTAGATTTTCGGGAAGCGATCGGTATTATAATCTCTAGGCTATTGTCAACTAACCTCATGGGTAATACTTATAACTAAAAATTATATGTATATAAATATCACAATACAAACTTATTATGTTGACAGTTTCATAGCCATAAGTACACCTTGATATATTCACAGAAGTATTTATATAAACAAAGTAGCAAAAATAACACTGAAATTTATAAATTTCTTTTATAAAAAATTCACCCAGCCGTGTTAAAGTTTTAATCTTGTTATCTTCCCTAGCTGCTTCAGCTTATGCGTCTGCATTCTTTACATCCACAACACCTTGAAGAATTAGTCAAGATAGGTGGTATAAATTTAGACTTGGCAAATTTAAATTTCCAATCGCTTCAAGGCATAAATGCTTATGAATATCTGCTGATTTCTGACCAACTTCCCCGTACCAATACAGGGATGATTAAAAACGCTTGGTTGCAGCGTTATAACCACATTACCGAAGGTGGTTGGTGGTGTTCTGGACTAGATCCCCTCAACAACTGGCATAAAATGGAATGGGGATGTTTTAAACCTAACCAACCGCGACAAAATCAAAAAGGCAAATCCATCAAATATGAGCATCCTCCCAGCACACCAACACGCATCTTTTGTCTACGCATATCCTTACAAATTTGGCAACAAGTCGGCCAACGTTACAACTTAGCTTTACCTGAAAATATCACTATTAATAATGATGGTGAAGCCGAAGGTTTTTGGTTATGGGTAATTAAAAATAATATCCCCCTAATTATTTGCGAAGGTGTCAAAAAAGCCGCAGCACTATTAACTCAAGGATATGTTGCTATTGCTATTCCTGGAATTACTAGTGGTTATCGAGTTATTAAAGATGAATTTGGTAAAGTTACCCGTCGGCAATTAATACCTGATTTAGTAGCATTCACAACTACAAAACGCAAGATTTATATTTGTTTTGACTTTGAAAATCAAGCTAGAAAAATTGCGGCTGTGAATAATGCTATTTCTCAACTGGGTTGTTTATTTCAACAACAAAACTGCCATGTTAAAGTTGTAGAATTACCGGGAATAGAAAAAGGTGTTGATGAATTTATTATTGCTAAAGGGACAACAGCTTTTGATAAAATTTATCGCCAAAGTATAGATTTAGAAGTTTATATTGCTCAAACTAAACCCCATACAGAGTTAACAATTCCCGCAGCACTTACTGTTAACCTGCCTTATTTGGGAAAAATTCCCTTTCCTACTTCTGGGTTAGCCGCAGTAAAATCTGCTAAGGGTACAGGTAAAACCACCGCATTACAAAGTATTGTTCAACAAGCAAAGAGCCGTAATCAACCCGTTTTATTAATTACCCATAGAATCATTTTAGGACGGTTTTTATGTGAAAAGATTGGGATTAAATGGGGAATTGACAATGCAGCCTGGAGTATAGAAGCTGATGAATTACCAATTAGTTACCCATTAGCAATTACGCCATCTTTAGGATTATGTGTAGATTCAATTTGGAAATTGAAACCCGAAGATTGGCACGGGGCAATATTAATTTTAGACGAAGTTGAACAATCTTTATGGCATTTGCTCAATAGTAATACCTGTAAACAAAAAAGAGTTAAAATTCTCCGCATTTTCCAAGAATTGATTTCGACAGTGATCACAACTGGAGGCTTAATAATTGCCCAAGATGCAGATTTATCAGATGTATCTTTAGAATATTTACAAAGTTTAACAGGAATTAAAATAACTCCTTGGGTAGTTGTCAATGAATGGAAACCGGAAAAAGGTTGGAATATAACTTTTTATGATTCACCGAATCCCACACCTCTAATTCATCAATTAGAACTTGATTTAATTGCTGGACGTAAATGTTATGTAACTACCGATAGTCGGGCGGGACGTTACAGTTGTGAAACTATTGAACGTTATTTAAGAGAACGTTTGCAAAAACTCAGACAGGAATTTCCAGAAACTTTAGTAGTTAGCAGTCATACTACTAATACACCAGGTCATGCAGCCGTTGATTTTATTTCTGCTATTAATCAAAAAATTACTGATTATGATACTGTTTTCGTTACTCCTAGTTTGGGAACAGGAATTAGTATTGATGTCCAACATTTTGATCGAGTTTATGGCATTTTTCAAGGGGTAATTCCTGACTCAGAAGCCCGTCAAGCTTTAGCAAGAGTGAGAGATAATGTCCCCCGTGTGGTTTGGTGTGCTAAACGGGGTATTGGCTTAATTGGGAGTGGGAGTACAAATTATCGGTTACTATCTCATTGGTATCAAGAAAATCAAAAAGAAAACCTAGCTTTATTGAGTCCATTACATAAAATAGATGTAGATTTACCTCTAGTTTATGACCCTATTCATTTACGCACTTGGGCTAAATTATCTGCTAGGGTAAATGCTTCTATTCGGCTGTATCGTCAATCAATGCAAGATGGATTTATTACTGATGGTCATCAAATCCAACTGCGAAGTAATGAAGTCCAAAATAATATTCTCCGTGATTTGCGTTTAGCCTTTTTTGCTACTGAATCTAGTGATTTAGAAAACCGCAAACGGTTAATTTTAGAAATTGTCAAAATTCAGAAAGATTGGGCGCAAAGTCGTCAAAAAGCCAAGGAAATTAAACGCAAAATCAAAGATATTAAGCAGCAAAATCAATTAGCAGCAGCGAATTCTGTAGCTACTGCTAAAAATATTGACTATGTGGAATATGAACAACTATTAACTAAACATTCTCTCAGCAATGCAGAACGTCATCAAGTTAATAAATATATCCTCCGACAAAGATATGGAATTGTTGTGACTCCTGAACTCAAGTTACGAGATGAAAAAGGATATTATGGACAATTATTAATTCATTATTATCTCACTCATGAAAGTGAATATTTTCATGTTAAAGATCAACAAGAATGGAATCAGCAGTTATTTTGGGGGGACGGTAAGGTTTTTCTCCCAGATTTAAAAACTTATACTCTCAAGGTGGAAGCTATGCGGGCTTTAGGAATGCTCCAGTTTCTGGAAGTTGAAAGAGTATTTAAGGAAAATGATGCTGATTTAATCTGGCTAAAAAATGTGGCTGGACAAAGTAGTAAACACATTAAAAGGGCTTTAGGGACTGATTTAGTTAGAGGTAAAGAGGCTGTTTCGGGAATTAAGATATTGAGTAGACTTCTGGGTTTGTTGGGTTTGAGGTTGCAGCAAATTAATGATGGTTATCAAATTGATTTGGAGACTTTAAATGATGGCAGAGAAAAAATATTTGCGGTTTGGCAACACCGTGATGATTTGATGTTGACTACTTTACATAATTTGGATCATGAAATGGTTAATTTGCCGCAGGAGTCTCGGCATGAGGCTGTACTTATCAGGTAATATGTAATAGTTCTGGCGATTTATAATCGCCGGGATTAAGTAACTAGACCAAAATAAATCAACTTAGATTAAGTAATGCAAAAAATATTGAGATGCTTTGGTAGTAAGGGCTTCAGCCCTTAAATGAGGACTAAAGTCCTCACTACAAATGTGGAATTATTTAGTCCGTTATACTTAGTTGTTATGTCCCAAAATAAAAGTTTTAGTTTATAGTATAGATTGGGTTCAATTAAATGCAATACATTTATTATTGTTGGTTAATGTTGGGTTTCCTTGCGTCAAACCAACCTACAATAGAAGATGCTATAAAATTAGAAATTTACAAAAAGCTTGTTTAATTTTTAATTAACGGTGGTAGTAGTGAGATTATTATTTATGAATAAAAATATAAATTTTGATATTGTTAATGCTTTACACCAACAGGGTTTAGATCATTATCATAGCGGTAAATATCCACAAGCGATCGCTAATTTTGATGCAGCTTTAGAGTTGTATAGTAATTTTGCGATCGCTTATATTAATCGAGGGAATATATTTCATATTTTGGGGAATTATGAGAAAGCTATTGCTGATTATAATCAATCTATAAAAATCAATCCTAATTTTGCCGAAGCTTACCATAATCGGGGTAATACTTATTATGCTATGCAAGATTATCACGGGGCGATCGCTAATTACAATCGTTCTCTAGAAATAAATCCTAATTTCGGTGCAGCTTACTACAATCGGGGTTTAATTTATTCCCATCTCCAAGACTATCACCAAGCAATTACTGATTTTAATCAAGCATTAAAATTTGTTCCTGATGATGTGCAAATATACTCTGAACGGGGTTTAGTTTATAGCAATTTGGGTGATTATTACCAAGCGATTCAAGACTATAATCAAGCATTACAAATAAATCCCAATCTTGCTTTAGTATATGGTTTTCGAGCTAATGCACATCACCAAATGGGAAATTATGAAAATGCTATTCAAGACTATGATCAAGCATTACAAATAAATCCTCATTTAGCAACAGCTTACTATGGACGGGGGACGGTGCGAGAAGCTATGCAGGATTTTACCAATGCAGTTGCAGATTATACTCAAGCTGTAGAATTTGCTCCGGAATTTGCTCCCGCATATTGCAAGCGAGGTGACGCTCATAAGTTGTTAGGGAATATACAAACAGCAATTAAAGACTATAATCGAGCATTAGAGATAGATACTGACTTCTTAGCAGCTTATTATCACAGGGGCAGTAGTCGTTATATAGCCAAAGATTTTACAGGAGCAATTAGTGATTTTACGGAAGCTTTGCGATTAGATTCTCAGTCTGCTGTATTTTATAGCGATCGCGCTAATGCCCGTTATGCCCTAAAAGAATATCAAAAAGCAATATCAGATTATACGCAAGCTATTAATATTAATCCTAATTTAGCGGAAGACTGGTTTAATCGTGGTCGTAGTCGAGTTCTATTAGGAGAGTTGAGTTTAGCACTAATAGATTTAACTGAAGCCATACGCTTGCAACCGCGACATCCTCTTGCCTATTTAGTCAGGGCAGATATACATAGACATCAGGGAAACAACTTAGACGCAATTAGCGATTTACGCAAATCTGCTGATCTTTATTCTCAAGCAGGAAATACGCAATATTACCGGGAAATTATCAATCTAATTTCCCGAATTTCTGAGATATAATCGTCGAATTTTCCGACATTAACTATCCGGGGGTTAGGCAGAATTTAATAATTAAATATTAAACCTTAAAAAGCCGAGTAAAAAAGCTTTGCAGGGATTTTCAATGGTTAGCTTGCTTGATTTGTTGTGTATTCGTATAAATTTTTGCTATTATTTAGTAAAGAAATTCAGGAATTTTGGGACACTCAATTTAGAAACCAACAGGATTTAACAGTATGCTTACTACCCAAGTCAGTATTCCCGGATATCACATCAGTGAAGAACTCTACAATGGTTCTAGAACCCTAGTTTATCGAGGGTATCGAGAGACTGACTCATTACCTGTAGTGATTAAAATCCTCAAAAATCCTTATCCTAGTTTCAGCGAATTGGTTCAGTTTCGCAATCAGTATACCATTGCCAAAAATCTCAATTCACCTCTGATTATCCAAACTTATAGCCTAGAACCTTACCAAAATGGCTATATATTAATAATGGAAGATTTTGGGGGAGTTTCTTTAAAGCAGACATTACATATCAAGTCTTTAGAGGAATTTTTAGAAATAGCGATCGCCCTTTGCAACGCCTTAGATATACTATATCAAGAACGCATAATTCATAAAGATATTAAACCCAGCAATATATTAATTAATCCCCAAACAAAACAAGTTAAATTAATTGATTTTAGTATTGCCTCTTTACTACCAAGAGAAACACAAACCCTCATTAATCCCAACGTATTAGAAGGAACACTTGCTTATATTTCTCCAGAGCAAACAGGGAGAATGAATCGGGGAATTGACTATCGAACAGACTTCTATTCGTTAGGAATCACTTTTTACGAATTACTCACAGGAGAAATGCCATTTTCGTCAAATGATCCGATGGAATTAGTCCATTGTCATATTGCTAAACCACCACATTCAGTCAATGAAATTAACCCCCAAATCCCCTTTGTACTTGCAAAAATTGTTAGTAAACTGATAGCGAAAAATGCAGAAGACAGATATCAGAGTACATCGGGATTAAAATATGATTTGGAAAATTGTTTAACGCAACTTCAAGAAACTGGTAAGATTGAGAATTTTGAAATTGCTCAGAGGGACATAAGCGATCGCTTCCTCATTCCCGACAAACTTTATGGTAGAGAAACCGAAATAGAAACCCTCCTCCAAGCATTTGCCAGAGTCAGTTTAGACACCACCGAAATGATGCTGGTAACAGGGTTTTCCGGAATTGGTAAAACAGCAGTTGTCAACGAAATTCATAAACCAATTGTCAGACAACGTGGTTACTTTATCAAAGGGAAATATGATCAATTTCAGCGGAATATTCCCTTGAGTGCATTTGTACAAGCATTTCAAGATTTAATCGGGCAATTATTAACAGAAACTGATACCCAAATTCAGGTATGGAAAAGTAAAATATTAACGGCTGTTGGGGAAAATGGCCAAGTAATTATGGAAGTCATCCCCCAATTAGAAAAAATTATTGGTAAACAACCCCCAGTCACAGAACTATCAGGAACAGCAGCCCAAAATAGATTTAATTTATTATTCCAGAAATTTACCCAAGTTTTTACCAGTTTAGAACATCCATTAGTGATGTTTTTAGATGACTTACAATGGGCAGATTCAGCATCATTAACCTTAATAGAATTATTAATAGCTGATACAAAACATCTTTTCTTAATTGGTGCATATCGTGATAACGAAGTCAATCTTGCCCATCCTTTAATTTTAACTTTGAGTAAAATTGAGAAAACCTCAGCAACGATTCAGACAATTAACTTAAAGCCACTAAATCAAAACCAAATAAATCAGTTAGTTGCAGATACCCTCAAATGTGCTGAAAATTTAGCATTGCCCCTTTCTCGATTAGTATTACAAAAAACTCATGGTAATCCATTTTTCGCTACACAATTTCTCAAAGCATTACATCAAGAAAACCTCATTCAATTTAATTTTGATTTAGCCTGTTGGCAATGTGATATTACACAAGTGAGTCAACAAGCACTCACCGATGATATAGTTGCTTTTATGGCTATGCAATTACAAAAATTGCCAGCATCAACTCAAAACATCTTACAGTTAGCAGCTTGCATTGGTAACAAGTTTGATTTAGCAACTTTGGCAATTGTTTCGGAATTATCCCAAATTGAAACAGCTACTGTCTTGTGGAAAGCTTTGAAAGAAGGACTGATTTTACCTACTAGTGATATTTATAAATTCTTTCAACAGGATTCTGATTCAAAACCATTAAATTCAAACTTTCAAATTCCCACATATAAATTTTTGCACGACAGAGTTCAACAAGCTGCATATTCTTTAATTCCCGAAGATCAAAAACAGATTACTCACTTAAAACTCGGTCGGTTACTTTTAAATAATATTCCGGCAAGTGAACAAGAAGAGAATATTTTTCAAATTGTTAGTCAATTGAATTTAGGTTTAACGTTAATTACTCAACAAACTGAACGATATCAATTAGCTGAGTTAAACTTATTAGCTGGACAGAAAGCTATAGCTGCCACTGCCTATACTGGTGCAACCAATTATCTCACCAAAGGCAGAGAATTACTAACAGTAGATAGTTGGCAAAGTCAGTACAATCTGACATTGACACTGTATGAAGATGCAGCAAAAGCAGAATACTTAAATACCAACTTTGAACAGGCTCTTAAACTTACAGATTTAATCTTGCAACAAACAATTGAGATATTAGACAGAATTAAAACTTATGAACTAAAAGTACAGATTTATATTGCCCAAGATCAACAAGTTAAAGCCATTGAAACAGGGTTAACAGCACTCGAACAATTAAAAATTTCCTTGGTATCACCTGATTTAATTCAAAATGTTTCTTTACCAATTTTAGCCGACTTAGCCAATATTCCCGAAATGACTAATGTGGAATCTCTGGCTGCACTACGATTATTAATGAGTATTATCCCTCCTGTTAATCATGTTAAACCGGATTTGTTTCCGTCCGTAACTCTAACAATTCTGCATCTTTGTCTAGAACAAGGACATTCATCTTTAGCAGCTTTTGCCTATGGATGTTATAGCGTATTACTTTGTGCCATGATCAAAGATGTTGATTCTGGTTATCAATCTGGACAGATATCTTTAAAGCTTTTAGAACAATACAATAGTCAAGAAATAAGCTCAAAAATTTACATGATTTTTGGGACTTTTATCTGTGCTTATAAAGAACATGGTCGAAATACACTAACATTTTTACGAGATAGTATCAAGTGTGGACTAGAAGTAGGCGATATCGAACACGCTAGTTATTCGATGATGGCTGAATGTTCGTATTTATTCTTAATTGGAGAAACTCTCGATCTTGTTGAAGCAAGACAATCTCAATATATTGAATTACTTTTAAAACTCAAACAAAAACATTGTGTTGATTATGCTCAGATTTGGAGACAAGTCACCTTAAACTTACTTGGAAAATCTTCTGATCAATATTATCTAAATAGTAGTGATTTTGATGAAACAGAAATATTAGCTCATCTTCACAAAAACCACAATCATCAATCATTATTTGCTATTTATGTAGCCAAAACAGTTATTCTTTATACTTTTGGACAATATGAACAGGCTGTAATTAATGCAGAAACAGCTACTGAATATATAGGTGGATCTTTTGGTTTATTGCTAGTTGTAGGACATAACTTTTATCACTCTTTATCTTTACTGGCAACCTCTTCCAGTTGTGATCAGAAAACACTAAATCAGGTAGTTGAAAACCAAAAATTGATGCAATATTGGGCTGGTTATGCTCCCGTGAATTTTCAGCACAAATATGATTTAATTGAGGCAGAAATAGCACGGGTAATGGGAGATAAACTCAAGGCAATGGAGTATTACGATCGCGCCATTTCTCTGGCTAAAACTAACGAATATCTCCCAGAAGAAGCTCTGAGCAATGAACTAGCTGCTAAATTTTACCTTAACTGGGGCAGAGAAAAAGTAGCACAAGCATATATGCAAGAAGCTTATTATTGCTACGCTCGATGGGGTAGTTCAGCCAAAGTTGATGATTTAGAAAAACGCTATCCTCAACTGTTGCAATCAATTGTGCAGTACCGCAGACTTAATATTAATCCTCTGGCAACAATTACTAATCATGCCCAAGCAACTTATAAAAAACAAACATTGGTTACTGCTGGTGTGAGTAGTTCTAGTGTTTCGGCAAATTTCGATCTTGCGACTATTCTCAAAGCTTATCAGGCATTATCAAGAGAAATTGATTTACAGAATTTGATTACCAGTTTAATGCAAGTGCTGTTACAAAATTCTGGAGCTAATAAAATTGCTCTAATTTTACCAGAAGAAAATAATTGGCTAGTTACAGCTATTGCTACTGCTGAAGATTTGGAAACAGGAGAAACAATTCCTTTAAGTGCGATCGCTTTAGATAGCAGTTTAGATGTTCCTATAAAAGTCATTTATACAGTCAAACAGAGTGGAGAAACTCTCGTCATTGACAACATTACCAAAGATAGAAATTGGTTAGCAGATCAGTATATTCTAGAATATCAACCCAAGAGTGTGCTTTGTAATCCGATTTTTAATCAAGGTAAATTAATTGGTATTTTATATTTAGAAAATAATTTAGTTGCTGGAGCATTTACAAGCGATCGCGTCGAACTCCTAAATTTACTTTGTACTCAAGCCGCCATTTCCCTGGAAAATGCCCGACTTTATGAGCAATCTGTCGAGTATTCTCAACAACTCAAGCGATCGCTACAAGACCTACAAAACGCCCAATTACAAATGATCCAAAGTGAAAAAATGTCAGCACTGGGTAACTTAGTTGCTAGTGTAGCTCACGAAATGAATAATCCTTTGGGCTTTATTTATGCTAGTCTTCAACAAGCTCAACCCGCCATAACTGATATTTTTGAACACTTAAAACTATATCAAGAAAGCTTTCCCAATCCGAGTGCAGAAATTCTTAATCATGCCTCCGAAATCGAATTGGATTATAGCTTAGAAGACTTTCCTAAAATGATGAATTCAATGGTAATGGCCTGTGATAGATTAAAAAATATTAGCACCAGTCTGTGTAACTTCTCTCGTGCAGATCGAGATTACAAAGTCAAGTTTAATATCCATGAAGGGATTGATAGCACAATTTTAATCCTCAAACATCGCCTCAAAGCTAATGACAAACGTCCCGCCATTGAAGTTGTGACAAACTACGGTAATATACCGCAAATTGAATGTTTTCCTGGACAACTCAATCAGGTATTTATGAATATTCTGGCTAATGCCATTGATGCTTTAGATGAATCAAATAATGGACGCAATTTAGCAGATATTCATGCAAATCCCAACCGCATTACAATTACAACTTCAGTAGAAAATAATCTTGTTAAAATTACCATTGCCGATAATGGCAAAGGGATGACAGAAGAAATCAAACAAAAAATATTTGACCATTTATTTACTACAAAAGCCGTCGGTACAGGAACAGGTTTAGGATTAGCGATCGCCCAGCAAATTATAGTAGAAAAACATCAAGGCAGCATCACTGTTAATTCCACTCCAGGAAAAGACACAGAGTTTATCGTCTCCCTTAACGTAATATCATAGAATCCCATAAGTGTAACTACCCAAGTTTTACCATGAACTAATGACACAATCTCAGAAACTGATACAATAGATATTGTATGTAAAAAATTTAATACAAATATCATGAATCTACAAAAATATATTCAGTCTCTGGGAAAATTCGCTACCCGCCTTTCTCCAGCCCTGATCATTTTATCTACTTCGTCTTCACAGTTATTAGCACAAACCTCTCCCATCCAAATTAGTCTTAAATTCCCTTCAGCCAGTGACAGAGGCGCACCAGAAAGAACAGTTGGTGGAGGTAGAAGGGGAACTTCCTGTATCACTCTTGACAAAGGTAAACCATCCCTTACAGCCTTAATGCCAACAAGAGATAATGTAGGAAATACCACAAGTGATACTCCTAGTTTGTATGTATATGTTCCCAAAAATACGGCTAAAACTGGAGAATTTGTCCTCATGGACGAGATAGGAGACGAGATATACAAAGCAAATTTTCCCATGCCTAACCGTGCCGGCATTGTCAAATTAAACATCCCCAAAACTGTTCCCCTCAAAGTCAGTCAGCGTTACCAATGGTACTTTACGATCGCTTGTGATCTTGAAGATTGGAGTCGCAACGAATTTGTAAAAGGTTCAATTCAACGCATTGCTTTAAGTTCATCCGTAAATAGTTCCCTCACCAAAGCAGAACCCCTCAAACAAGCCAAAATCCTTGCTCAGTATAACGTTTGGCACGACACACTAGATAAAATTGCCCAGGTACGGACACAAAAACCATCGGAATGGAAAGAATTAATCACATCAGTTGGGTTACAAGATATCGTCAACGAACCCATCCTAGATTGCTGTCAAGCAAAACCTTAATACAGAAGGTAGGGGCGCAGGGCCTGCGCCCAGTCAGCAGCCAGGAGACAAGAAGAATAATAAGGAAGTAAGTATATGTATTTTCTCCCCTGCCCCCCTTGCTCCCCTGCCCCTCTGCCCCCTGCCCCCTCAAGTCTCCACCCATGAATTTAATTTTGTCCAAATAATCTGATGTGGAAAAACTGTAAGAATTTGATCTGGCAAGGACGTGGAGTCTGGATTACTACTCCTAGCGTAGCCGTGTTCATTCTCCTCTTGCGTTTTGGTGGTTTATTGCAATCGTGGGAATGGGGAGCTTTTGATCAATATATGCGTTGGCGTTCCCCAACACCATCAGATGACCGAGTAGTGATTGTGGGCATTAATGAATCGGATTTAACTAAGCTCAAACAATCAAGTATTACAGATCGCAAATTAGCCGAATTACTCAACAAACTTAAAGCGAAACAGCCTCGCGTCATTGGTTTAGATATCTACCGTGATTTACCTGTAGAACCTGGTCATCAGGAATTAGTCGAGGTTTTTAACTCCACACCCAATTTAGTAGGCATACAAAAAGTAGTTCAAGATGGGGGTGGAAATGTAGTTAATCCACCTCCCATACTTAAAGCCAAAGATCAAGTTGGTGGAAATGATTTGATTTTTGATGCCGATAATAAAGTGCGGCGGGGATTGTTCTATGTACAAGATCAAAATCGAGAAACCGTTTATAGTTTCGGACTACATCTAGCGTTGCGTTATCTAGACAAAGAAGGCATTTCCCCTACAGAAGATTGGCATATAGGTAAAGCCGCCTTTGTCCCCTTTGAAAGCAACGATGGCGGTTATATAAGAGCAGATGCTCGTGGCTATCAAGTATTACTTAATTACCGTGGAGGGAATCGTCACTTTCAGACAGTTTCCATGACGGATATTCTAGAAGATAAATTACCAGCAGATTGGGGACGCGATCGCATTATCCTCATTGGCTACGCAGGAGATAGTTTTAAAGACTCATTTTTTACTCCCTACAGTAGTGACTTACTTGGTTTACCAGAACCCATGAATGGAGTAGAAATTCATGCCAATCTCACCAGCCAAATTATCAGTGCGGCCATGGAAAATCGTCCCCTGATTAAAAATTGGTCAGAACCCCAGGAATGGCTGTGGATATTCCTTTGGAGTGGTATTGGTGCTACTTTAACCTGGAAATTGCGCGCCCAAAACTTGACATTACCCAGAACAGTTAGTCTCATCATAGCCGCAGCAGTTTTAGGAAGCAGCACCTATATCGCCTTCTTATCAGGCTGGTGGTTGCCTATAGTCCCATCAATATTAGCCCTGACAGGTTCTGTACTAGCCATCACCGCATACATCGCCCGCACCGCCGGTGATATCCGCAAAATATTTGGCCGTTATTTAACAGATGCCGTTGTCGCCAATTTACTAGAGAATCCAGAAGGCTTAAAACTTGGTGGAGAACGCCGCGAAATCACCATCTTTACCTCCGACTTAAGAGGATTTACCGCTACCTCCGAACGCCTACCACCTGAAGAAGTAGTTAAAATCCTCAACTTTTATCTAGAATGTATGGCAGATATCATCACCAAGCATCAAGGAACTATAGATGAATTCATGGGTGATGGAATTTTAGTTCTCTTTGGTGCGCCTACTGCGAAAGAAGACGATGCAGTCAGGGCTGTAGCTTGTGGTGTAGAAATGCAACTAGCAATGGTAAAAGTTAACGCCCAAATGAAAGAATGGGGTTTACCAGCATTAGAAATGGGTATCGGTATCAATACAGGTGTAGTCGTCGTCGGCAATATTGGTTCAGAAAAGCGCACAAAATACGGTATTGTTGGTAGTCAAGTTAACCTAACTTACCGCATCGAATCTTATACAATTGGTGGACAAATTTTTATCTCTGAATCTACCTTTAAACAAGTAGAATCAATTGTCAAAATTGACGGACAACGCCAAGTTACACCCAAAGGAGTCAAAGAACCAATCACAATCTATGAAGTTGGTGGCATAACTGGACAATACAACCTCTTTCTCTCGCAAGAACAAGAGGAATTACTTACCCTACCCACACCAATTCCTGTTCAATACGCCGTTTTAGAAGGTAAAGATATTGGTGATATCATCTTTAAAGGCAGTTTAGTCAAACTTTCCATCCGTGAAGCAGAGTTACTTTTAGACAATAACGAATCCCCTGAACTACCTGCTGGATTAAGTAATCTCAAACTCAACCTATTAAACCCAAATAACCCCGCAGAAGCAGAAGATATTTATGCCAAAGTCCTAGAAAAACCCGCTGGAAATCATCGGTTTTATATTTATTTTACTGTTAAACCTCCCGCCGTGACAACAAAATTAAACTGTCTCCTTGAGGAAATAAAATCTCATAATTCAATACCTGCGCCAAATTGAAAAAAGCCTTGATTCGTCGGTTAGGTTATTCGCGTTAGCGTTGTCTAGTAATGGCACGTTTACATAATATGTTGAAAGCATAAACCTATAAACAAATGCTGCATATATTAATAATTAAAGTAAAATTTCCTATTCTTTCAGGTATTGATATTGGCAATTAATTAAATTAAAATATTTAAACTATTGACTACTGTTAAAATGATCAAATTAATCTTTTTAGGCTCAGGTTCAGCATTCACAGTTGGAACAGATAATTTTCAATCAAATATACTTGTAGTCAATGAGCAAAACCAAAAACTCTTAATAGATTGTGGTACAGATATCCGGTTTTCTTTGCATAAAGCAGGATTTTCCTATGCTGATATTACTGATATTTATATTAGTCACCTCCACGCCGATCATGTAGGCGGACTGGAATATATTGCTTTTACTACATTATTCGATCCCAATTGTAAAAAACCCAAACTGTACACAAGTAAAGATGTTGCTAGTGATTTGTGGGATAGAACCTTATCCGGTGGACTGAGATTTTTGACCAGTGATATTGCTAATATGGATACCTTTTTTGAACAAGAAAGATTACAATATGAAGGTTACTTTTCTTGGCAAGATATCCAATTTAATCTCGTAAAAGTTACTCATGTTGATAGTGGATATTATATTATGCCTAGCTATGGATTATTTTTCCAATTAGCAGGAGTGAATATATATATATCTACAGATACCCAATTATGTCTAAATACAAATAAAAAATTCTATGAACAAGCTGATATCATCTTTCATGATTGTGAAACTTCTCTCTATCCCAGTCCTGTTCATGCGAGTTATCAACAATTAACCACTTTACCAGCAACAATCAAAAGCAAAATGTGGCTTTATGGTTATCAACCAGTATCACTTCCTGATGCTGAAAAAGATGGATTTCTCGGCTTTGTTAAACGGGGACAAATTTTTGAATTTCCTGCTATTAATTAGGGCTTGCTCAAAAAGTTCTTCTTTCTTATTCCTGACTGGGCGCAGGCCCTGCGCCCCTACTTCCTGACTCCTGAAAAGACGTTCCACCAGAACGTCTCTACTGCTATCAATTAATTTCTCGATATCGTTTCTGAAGATCCTGGATTGTAAATAAAACCTTAAACTGCAATCCAGTAGACTCATATAACTCCCTACCCCCTTGCAATCTATCTATGAGGGAAATTACTGTATCTACAGTATAACCTGCTGCCTGTAACCGTTCCACGGCTTTGAGTGCAGATTGTCCAGTTGTTACCACATCTTCTAGAACTACGACTTTTGCACCCTGCGGTAAAGTGGGACCTTCAATGTAAGCCATTGTTCCGTGTCCCTTTGCTTCTTTGCGAATAATTAAAGCTGGAATAGGTCTATTTTCATACACCGAAACTACACTTACTGCTGATACAATGGGATCAGCCCCCAAGGTTAAACCAGCTACCGCCTGAGTATCTTCAGGTAATAGAGGTAACAACAACCTCGCCATAGCCAAAGCACCTTGGGGATCGAGAGTTACCTGTTTACCGTTAATATAGTAAGAACTACGTTGCCCAGAGGAAAGAACAAAATCACCTTCTTTATACGCAAGCTGGCAAAATAAATCTAGTAACTTTTGACGCAGGCTAGTTAAATCAGTAGTAGTCGCCCAAATATTTGAGTTGCTGGGGTTTTGAGTGGAATAAGACATTACAAACCATTAAAAGTTGTGTTACACCAAAGTTGAAACTCAACAGAGTTCTCAACCTAAGCATAAATTAAGATTCACCCAAAAATTGAGGAGTTGACAACATGGGTATAAATTTTAAAGCCTTGAGCGGATTACTGGTACTTCTCGCTACTAGTTCTGCTTTTCCTTCGGCGGCTAAGGCTCAAACCGAAACACCTAATTATGAAACAACTAGCAATGCTTTTGAACGAGCATATTTTCGCCATGATCCTAATTTTTACGAAAATGGCAGTTTAAAGCGTCAAGTAGATTCTTTGTTTGGACCTGGGGGTAAATTTGGTACTACCTTCTCCGACAATGAAATTGCTAAAGATGCTGAATTAGTCAATACTCTTTATCATGATGTTCTCGCTCAACAAGCGACTAATGATCCATATCTACGGACACCTGATTTACCAAATCCCTATGACTCCTCTTTGTTAATGTCTCCCCGTTATAATCGTAATAATCTCAGAGTGGGAACTGAGTATCGTTTTGAAAACTTAGGACCTCGATAGAAATCATCAGTTCTGAGTTTTGATTTACCGAACTTACTCAAAATATAGAGACGTTCCATGGAACGTCTCTACAAGGGTTTGAAAATCATCAAAAAAATTTTCATCCCTCAAATCAGCAACGCCGGAATCGCTAATCTCTTTGCAGATATCACCAAAATTGGTACATTAGCAAACTGTTTATCTTTTCCACAGCATAAAAGGTGCATTTTAAAATAATTTATGAATAACAAATTATAAATTATTACTACTTGGTTACATAAAAATAGTGGTAACAGCTAAAATAAGCAAATATAATTAAGATCACTACCAATTAAGTATGAGGTGCGGGCAATGAAAGAGCGTCTACGTATCCAGAAAAAAGTTTCCACTCAGTCTACCTATAACCCAGCCACAAATCCCTTTCAGACACGCTCTTTTGGAATTGATTTACAAAAAAAGAAATCGTCATCTCCAACAGAAGATGTAGACTTTGACGCACAATACGAACACGCTAAACGCTTTGCACTAGATTTAAGTCATGTTCCAGTTTATGCACCAGGTAAAGCTGCACCACCACCAATCCAAACCAAGCTAACAATTGGACAACCAGGGGATAAATATGAACAAGAAGCAGACAATGTAGCTGCTCAAGTGGTTCAGCGAATTAATGATCCTGCTGTTGAACAGTCAAGTCAAGGACAGTCAGTACAACGGGAAACTTTACCGGAAGAGGAAGAACCCATTCAAGCTAAGTCCATTTCCGATTCTATTCAACAGGAAGCTTTACCGGAAGAAGAAGAACCCATTCAAGCTAAATCCATTTCCGATTCTATTCAACGGGAAACTTTACCGGAAGAGGAAGAACCCATTCAAGCTAAGTCCATTTCTGATTCTATTCAACGGGAAGCTTTACCGGAAGAGGAAGAACCCATTCAAGCTAAGTCCATTTCTGATTCTATTCAACGGGAAGCTTTACCGGAAGAGGAAGAACCCATTCAAGCTAAGTCCATTTCTGATTCTATTCAACGGGAAGCTTTACCGGAAGAAGAAGAACCCATTCAAGCTAAGTCCATTTCCGATTCTATTCAACGGGAAGCTTTACCGGAAGAGGAAGAACCCATTCAAGCTAAGTCCATTTCCGATTCTATTCAACGGGAAGCTTTACCGGAAGAAGAAGAAATGCAAATGAAACCACTAGTTCAACGCAAATCTGTGGAGGGTGGTACACCTGCTGCACCTAATGTAGAAAGTTCGATTCAAGGGGCAAAAGGTAGCGGACAACCATTAGATGATAAAGTTCGGCAATCAATGGAGCAGGCATTTGGGTCGGATTTTAGTAATGTAAAGGTTCATACTGATAGCCAGTCTGATATGTTGAACCGTTCTTTACAGTCCCGTGCATTCACAACTGGACAGGATGTATTTTTTAGAGGGGGAGAATATAATCCAGGGAGTCGCGGAGGGCAGGAGTTGTTAGCTCATGAACTAACTCACGTTGTTCAGCAAACAGGTACAGTCCAGCGCAAAGTCAAAACAGGAACTCCAACATCACGGACATTAGATTTCATCACTATGAAGCGAAAACATATTCAGCTTAGAGGAGATGATAAATATGGTCATTGGTGGACAGAAATAGACTCTAATGAGAGTTATGGGTGGTGGCCTAAGTATCCTGTAGGAGGAATAAAACAGACATTATTCGGTGTGGATGGTGAATTAAACGGGATGACATCCTTTGGTGGTTCGGCAACAAAAGATCCCCATCATGGAGACTCTGCTCCGGATGTATTTCATCCTGTATACAAAGGAACTAAGACAGATACAGAAATTAAAGCAGATATTCGCAGTTTTGCCTCTAGTTATAGTGGAGAATGGCGGTGGACTTTCGGATTTGGTCAAAACTGTCATACATTCCAGGAGAGCCTGATGAAGAGTGTAGGAATTAAACAATCGTGATAATTTACAAAAGGGCTAACACAATACTATTACCGATTACATTATTAATAATCATGGCTGTGGCCGCGCCTGGTTTGAATGGATGTACATCTTCAGAAAATGTGAATATCAGTATGACAAGCCGTGCAGATACTCCTCCGACAAACTCGGTTAGTTATTTTGGTAGTTGGAAATCCTACCAAATTCCTTTTGTGCCTGTAGAACCTATTTCTCAAGAGGAGGCACAAAAACGTCGGTCGTATTATGTGGGATACTACAACAGTAGTAAACAACTTGAACGGTTTGAAAAACACCTTGATGGTAAATTAGAGTGGCAAGATAAATATATCTATTGGGGATAACGGA
>NZ_VILD01000003.1:643593-645096 GCF_009712085.1 Anabaena sp. UHCC 0253 | reverse complement strand
GTGAATATCAGTATGACAAGCCGTGCAGATACTCCTCCGACAAACTCGGTTAGTTATTTTGGTAGTTGGAAATCCTACCAAATTCCTTTTGTGCCTGTAGAACCTATTTCTCAAGAGGAGGCACAAAAACGTCGGTCGTATTATGTGGGATACTACAACAGTAGTAAACAACTTGAACGGTTTGAAAAACACCTTGATGGTAAATTAGAGTGGCAAGATAAATATATCTATTGGGATAACGGAAAATTAAAAACCAGAAATATGATTAAAGCTGATGGTTCAGAAATAAATCAAAACTTTGATCGCAATGGAAATATTATCAAGTAGTCTGTGCTTGATATTTTGGCGTTGCTGAATTAGGGTATGAATTTAGATGTAGAGACGTTCCATGGAACGTCTCTACAAGGGTTTGAAAATCATCAAAAAAATTTTCATACCTCAAATCAGCAACTTCGGAATCGCTAATCTCTTTGCAGATATCAGATATCTAATCAATGATAATTCGACATCAAAACTATCAAGGCAAGCAAGTAATCAGCCTGATTATACTTAGTTCACTAATACTGTCTTGTAGTCATGTTTGGCAGCAAAAGGAGGCTAAGTTAGAAACATCCAAAATTGAAAGTTTGGCTCGTATTAAGTTACCTGCAAGTAGTCAAAATATCCAAGTTCATACTGAATCTGGTATTGATAAACTAATTATTATTCGATTAGTTTTGAATAAAAAGGATCTAAATTCTTTTTTGAACAATGCTGGATATGTAAAACCATTAAAACAGGGATTTCGTCCCTTTACTTCCGAAGAATTTAAAAATATTGCTTGGTGGAATCCCGATGATGCAAAAGAAGTTATGGGAGGATTTTTGAATACTCAAAAATGGGCTAGTGAGATCATGGTTGATACTTCTAGTCCCAACCCTGTAGTTTATTTTAAGGCTCATGATTTGTAAGTAGGAATCGCCAATCTCGTAGGGTGCGTTAATGAAATGTAACGCACTATGTTTATATTTCTTCGGTGCATTAGTGTTACGCAATGAAGCTTACATCTTCTTTGTATGAGGAAAATGCAGAAATCGTGAATGTTAATGAGGGATATTTTGGTAGATAAACCTATTTTTCATAACCTATGAAAAAATCCTTGGATAGATATCAAAATATACTTCTCCTTTTTTTGATGATCAGCTTATCCTGCTGTTCTTATTCAATTGGAGAAGAAGGTAATTATAAATCAAATGGTGCGAATAAGAAAATGGAAGGCTAACACAATACTATTACCGATTACATTATTAGTAATCATGACTGTAGCTGCCTCTGGTTTGAATGGATGTACATCTTCAGAAAATGTGAATATCAGTATGACAAGCCGTGCAGATACTCCTGGGACAAACTCGGTTAGTTATTTTGGTAGTTGGAAATCTTACCAAATTCCTTTTGTGCCTGTAGAACCTATTTCTCAAGAGGAAGCACAAAAACGTCGGTCGTATTATGTGGGATACTACAACA
>NZ_VILD01000003.1:627714-643568 GCF_009712085.1 Anabaena sp. UHCC 0253 | reverse complement strand
CTGTAGAACCTATTTCTCAAGAGGAAGCACAAAACGTCGGTCGTATTATGTGGGATACTACAACAGTAGTAAACAACTTGAACGGTTTGAAAAACACCTTGATGGTAAATTAGAGTGGCAAGATAAATATATCTATTGGGATAACGGAAAATTAAAAACCAGAAATATGATCAAAGCTGATGGTTCAGAAATAAATCAAAACTTTGATAGCAATGGAAATATTATCAAGTAGTCTGTGCTTGATATTTTTGGTAATATGAGCGATGCTTACAGCGGTTAAAGAGATCGCTCATCTTTAAATATGCTTGATGAAATAAGCGACAAAATGTCTGCCCAAATAGCTCAGAGAAAAGGAGATTTGGAATTATCCTGATGAAGTTAATTTAGAATTGATTGAGCGACAGTTAGAGTATTGGATAGATAATATGTATGTTTTAATAGTTCCAGAAAGAGCCGAACTATTGAGCCAAGAACAGGATGATATTTTTGTTGATGACATAAACGATGATTAATTAACAGTTCAGTCTTCAATAAGTAATATTATGGAAGTCAATAAATCATGTTAATGGATATTTTTGAAGCGATCGCCTGCCAGAATCTAGACAGCATTGCCAGTTGAGCAGATACAGCGGAAATATCATCGCTTAAACAATACTATAGCCAATTTTCCTAAATTAGGTCCAAAACCCAATAAAATCGTGACGATATCAATAGGCTTTCAGAGTTTTGGCAATAGTATAGTATTGATAAATGATAATTTATTTTACTCTTAATTCGTTGCCTTGGTTTCGACATTGAAAATTATTATACCAGGAAAGCATCAAAAATGAAGATATTAGTTGTCGAGGATGACGAATTAAACGCCTATGCACTAAGCGCCGTTCTTACTGACCAAAATTATGCAGTAGAAGTGGCTCATGATGGTGATACGGCTTGGGATTTAGTGGCAACTTACGATTATGACTTAATCCTATTGGATGTCATGTTACCAAAACTAGACGGCATTAGTCTCTGTCGGCAAATCCGTTCTAGCGGTAGACAAGTACCAATTTTATTATTAACAGGGTGCGATAGTAGCCACGAAAAAGCTACAGGCTTAGATGCTGGTGCAGATGACTATGTAGTTAAACCCTTTGATCAAGAAGAGTTAGTAGCACGGGTTAGAGCCTTATTACGTCGCGGTGGTGTCACCTCCCAACCTATCTTAGAATGGGGAAACTTAAAGTTAGATCCTAGTACCTGTGAAGCCACATATAACAACAATTTAATTTCACTTACTCCCAAAGAGTATGGACTTTTAGAACTATTTATGCGAAATCATCGCCGGGTATTTAGCTGTGGGATGATTTTAGAACATTTGTGGTCTTATGAAGATACACCAGGAGAAGAAGCAGTTCGCACCCATATCAAAGGTTTGCGAATGAAGTTGAGAACAGTGGGAGCATCTAGTGATTTAATAGAAACAGTTTATGGAATTGGGTATCGGCTCAAATCTCAGGAAGAAGAAGAGGAAAAAGTTGTCAATTCTCAAACTCTTACAGCTATTGCAGATATCTGGCAAAGATTTCGGGGACGAGTAGATAAACAAGTGCAAATTATAGAACAAGCTGTACAGAATCCAGAATTAAAACAGCAAGCTTATCAAGAAGCTCATACTTTAGCAGGATCATTAGGAACTTTTGGTTTAAATCTTGGTTCTGAATTAGCTAAAAAAATTGAGAAAATCCTCAAATCCAGTAAGGCTTTAACCACCAAAGAAACAAGCAAATTACAAAATTTAGTAGAATTACTTCGTCAAGAAATAGAAGGTAAAAATCAAGAAACAACACCGTCAATTACTACTGATTCGCGTCCTTTAGTTTTAGTTATTGCCAATGATGATGTTTTAGCAAAACAGTTAAAATCACAATCTGATAATTTTGGATTAAACCTGGTAATTACCACTAACATTAATGCAGCTAAGAATCAACTTGATCAACAAGTTCCCCAAGTCATCTTCATTGATCCTAGCCTTAATTATCATCTCAAAGAAAGTGAAACTTTCTTAGTTGAGATACAGAAATGTTATCCCCCAATCCCTATAGTAATTTTTAGCGAAAATATTGATTTTTATAACCAATTACAACTTAATAAATCGGGAAAATATACTTTTTTACAAAAACCCAAATCAGTAAATCAGGTATTAGCAAATATTAAGGAATTAGTAGATAATACAGCCTATGCCGAAGCAAAGATATTAGTAGTAGATGATGATTCGCAAATTTTAGAATTATTACAAACATTACTGACTCCTTGGGGAATGAAGATTATTCCCCTCAACGATTCCCGACAGTTTTGGACAACCTGGAAAAGTGAAAAGCCAGATATGCTGATTCTGGATGTAGAAATGCCGGATATTAATGGTATTGAATTGTGCCAAATGATCCGCAATAATCACCAAGAGATTGAATTGCCGATTTTGTTTTTGACTGTTCATAATGATGCGGAAATAGTCAATCAAGTGTTTAGTGCTGGTGCTGATGATTTCGTGAGTAAACCTATTATTGGAGCAGAATTAGTTACCAGAATTATCAACCGTTTAGAGCGAGTGAAACTCAGACAGAAAATCAACCAAAATTATCATCAACAACTTGCAAAACAAGAAAAACAAACACAATCTATCAAGGAAACCTATCATCAATTATTAGAAGTTTATCCAGAAGCTATTTTTATTGAAAGTGAAGGAGAATTTGTTTTTTTAAATAGTGCCGCAGTCCAACTTTTTGGTTTGATTAAAGATGAGGATTTAATCGGTAAACCAATTCTTGATTTTATACATCCTCATTCACAAGCAGGATTTAGGGAAAAGCTGCAAAAAATAACAACAAATAAACAGTCAATTCCTTTACATGAAGTCCAGTTTTTAAAAGAAAATGGTAATGTTATTTATGTGGAAATTGTGATTGCTGCTTTGATTTATCAGGGAAAACCTGCAACGCAAATTGTCGCGCGGAATATTACGCGACGGAAGCAGACAGAATTAGCTCTACAAAAGGCTAATAATGAATTAGAATTGCGAGTAGCGGAACGTACTGGAGAGTTAGTTAGAGTTAATCACCAATTACAAACTGAATTAGATGAAAGAAAACAGACACAGGAAGCTTTGCGAATTTCTCAAACTCGATTTGAAGGTATTTTAAGTATTGCTGATGATGCGATTATTTCTATTGATAGTAGTCAAGGGATTACTTTATTTAATCAAGGTGCAGAGAAGATGTTTGGTTATTCTGCTGAGGAAGTGTTAGGGAAACCTTTGGATATACTGCTTCCTATGCGGTTTGCTGATGCTCATCGTCGTCATGTTAATGATTTTGGTCAAGCTCCCAGTTTAGCCCGACGCATGGGGGAAAGACAAGAAATATTTGGTTGTAAAAAAGATGGTACAGAGTTTCCCGCAGAAGCTTCTATTTCTAAATTAGATATAGGTGATGAATGTATTTATACTGTCATTCTCAGAGATATTACAGAACGTCGCCAGATTGAACGCATGAAGGATGAGTTTGTATCTGTTGTCAGTCATGAACTCCGCACTCCTCTCACTTCCATTCATGGTTCTTTGGGAATGTTGACGAGTGGTTTATTACCTACGGATTCAGAGCAGGGTAAACGCTTATTACAAATTGCTACAGATAGTACGGAGCGGTTGGTAAGACTGATTAACGATATTCTCGATATTGAGCGGATTGAGTCGGGTAAGGTGAAAATGGAAAAAGAAATCTGCTATTTGGAAGATTTAATTAATTCAGCCTTAAATGTGATGCAGTCTTTAGCAGATAAAGCTAATGTAAATTTAGCTATTTCTAGTGTCCCTGTGCAATTATGGGCTGATCCAGATCGCATTGTCCAAACTTTAACTAATTTATTGAGTAATGCCATTAAATTTTCACCCCCTGGTTCTACGGTATGGTTAATAGCTACAAAGCAAAATAATGAAGTTTTATTAACTGTTAAAGATACTGGTAGAGGAATTCCAGATAATAAATTAAATAGCATTTTTGAGCGATTCCAACAGGTAGATTCTTCAGATTCACGTAATCATGATGGAACTGGTTTAGGTTTAGCAATTTGCAAAAGTATAGTTTTGCAACATGACGGCTCTATTTGGGTAGAAAGTGTGGTAGGAAAAGGTAGTAGTTTCTATTTTACTTTACCTATTTTGGCAGATATCCAAAGTAGGGAATTAGCAAATTTAGATGACTATGAATCAGAAATAATTATTGAAAATAATCCTCTGGTTTTAGTTTGTGATGATGATGCAGTAATTAGAAATGAATTAGCACAATTGCTAAAAAAAGGTGGATATCGCGTAGTGACAGTTGCAACAGGTGAAGAAGCGATCGCTTCCGCAACAAATGAACATCCAGATATCATTTTATTAGACCTAATGATGCCGGGGATGAATGGTTGGGAAACAATGGCATTTTTAAAAAAACGGAAAGATACTCAGGATATACCTATTGTCATTTGTAGTGTGTATCAACCAAATGATCATCATCCATCCCATCCTGATTTTGTTGATTGGTTAAGTAAACCCGTGCAGGAAAAATCACTATTATCTTCTTTACAAAAAATAGTGTCTGAATCTTCCAGAAAAGTGAGAATTTTAATTGTTGAAGACGATCATGATCTGGCAGAATTATTAGTGACAGTATTTGCAAGACATGATATTGAAACCTTGGTTGCCAAAACTGGTAGGGAAGCAATTCACTTTAGTCAACGAGTCAATCCTGACTTAATTATTCTAGATCTGATCTTGCCAGAAAGTGATGGATTTACAGTAGTAGATTGGTTAAAACAACATAATCAACTTTATAATATTCCTGTAGTTGTTTATTCAGCTAAAGATTTAGACGAATCAGAACGTCATCGTCTTAAATTAGGACATACAGAATTTTTAACCAAAGGGAGAGTCACAACTAATGAATTTGAACAAAGAGTAATGGATTTATTACAAAGGATTACTCATCGTAACTCGTAATGAAGTAGGTGGGCGTTAAAAATTGTCGTTGGGGCAAGGGAACAGGGAACAGGGAACAGGGAACAGGAAGAGAGTTTTGAGCGATTTTACTTTTCTTCACATACCTTTAAATTTTTCTGTTCACCTACTTAAATCTTCCTGTATTTCCTTCTTTCTTTGCGCGAAAAAAAGTTACATTTTCTAAATACATCAGGTACTAACAATGACAAAAAAACGAATTTTGGTAGTTGATAATGAAGAGTATATACAAGAAGTAGCAAAAATTTGTTTAGAAACTGTAGCAGGTTGGGAAGTTTTCACAGCTAGTTCTGGAAAAGAAGGAATAGCACAAGCTGAAAATCATCAACCGGATGCTATTTTACTTGATGTAATGATGCCAGATATGGATGGATTAACTGCTTTTGAAAACTTACAAGCTAATCCCCTCACCAAAGAAATTCCGGTAATTTTATTAACTGCAAAAATCCAAGTTGCTGATCGTCGTCGTTATGCTAAATTAGGAATAAAAAGTGCGATCGCTAAACCATTTAATTCCTTAGAATTAGCTGGACAAGTAGCAGCAGCTTTGAACTGGTAATTAATTGATCAGACTTTAATTGAGATTTTTACACTAATAAATTTTCTATCCCTGTTGTTGTTCCTGCTGTAGAAACTTGTATAACTCTGCTATATTGCAAACGCCATTGTAAAGCGTTGGAAATTGTCAGGTAGCCTATTTTTGGAGGTGATTGCAAAATTTTTACTGCTAATGCTTCGCGTCCAATTTCATCTAAAGGAAAATTGCGTTCTTCTAAAAAAGCTATCACATCGTCTTTATTGCCATTGCGGCGGATAATTTCAATTATTCCATAAGTAGATTGATAATCTCCCGTTTGTTCTTTAGCTACAAAAACGACATGATTAAATTTTAAATTAGCTGTTAAAGAAGTATGCTCATCAACTTTTTCATAGGCAAATATTAATAAATTATATCCTAAACCATAGATTTTTTGACTAGCATTTCTAAACGGACAGGAAGACTGAGGTTGTTTAATTGATGTTACTTTTAAATCTACTTCTAGTCCCGGAAAATCTATACCTAACGCAGCACTACCAAGGGTATATTCATATCTTGAAGACAAATATTGATTAAAAGTAGACTCAACATAAGTTCCAACTGCTTTACCATCTGTAACTCCATATAGATTATGAATTTGTGTTACACTTAATTCTGAGCAAAAATTACGTGCTGCCGTTTTTAAAGATTCTAGTGTTAGTAGTTCCATTTTAAAATTAAATAGCCAAACTTAATTGTTGCCAAGAAGATTTAGTAAATTCAATATTGCTTTTACCAATTCTTTGACATACCCATTCTACACAAGCAGGAACAATTGCATTACCAAATAAAGCATATTGATCATAAATTCTAGCAATCCGACACCAATCATCAGGAAACCCCATCAATCTCGCATATTCAACATTAGTTAAACGCCGAAATTTATCACATATTTGATAACGTTCATAATGTCTTGATGTAGAAGCAGTTAAAGTTGATGCAATTCCATTAACTCCAAATATTGTATAACCTAATCTTGCGCCTCCATCCTGATTATATAATAATTCCACACCTTGACAATAACGATTTACTGCCTTACTTTGCTTAATTCGTTCTAAAGTATCAGATGTAAAATCAAATTGAGCATCTACTATTAAATCATCTTGGAGAATATCTTTTAATTTTTGTCTAGGTTTGATATCCGGTAAAGTAGGAAGATTCAAAGTTAACATTTTATTTTTATAAGCAATTCCCCAATTGTAATTCTTACCTTTATTTGCAACTATAGGCATCATATCTTTTTCTATTAATATTTCTATATTTTCTAAATCAATTAAATCTGGTTGAGTTAAGAAAACCGATGTATTTTGTAAAAATTGAGAATTTATATTAACTGAATTTAACTTAGTTCCGAAAATAAAAATTCTGTCTCTATTTTGAGGAATACCAAAGCTAATAGGACTAATGATTCTCCATTCTATAAAATAATCTAATTCAGAAAGTGCATTTAAAATAACTCGAAAATGATAGCCATTTTCCATTGTTAAAAGTCTTTTAACATTTTCCAAGAAAAAATATTGAGGTTGTTTTTCAACTATAATTTCTACAATACGCTCAAACAAAGTGCCTCTAACACTATCTCTCACACCCATTTTCTTACCAGCAGGACTAAATGGTTGACAAGGGAAACCAGCAGTTAAAATATCATGATTGGGTATATCTGATATAGAAATTTTGTTGATATCTCCTAAAACTATAGAATCTTTACCAAAATTACTTTCATAAACTTGACAACTCAATTCATTAATATCATTAGCCCATATAGTTTCAATATTGGCATTTTCTAAACCCAAGCGAAACCCACCGATACCAGCAAATAATTCTACAGCTTTAAAATTGTTTATTTTCATCTGATCATTCATCTGTAAAATAGTCAGAATCTATTTTTTTAATCTCGTAAATAGAGACGGTGGAAACTCCTACCTGATTATCAATCATTAGTTGGGCTAATTCCTGTCCATCTACTAATACAATCTTACTATCTATAATAGATACATATTCTCTAGCTTCTTGGGAGAATCTAGAAGTAGTTATAAAAACACCTTTTCTAGCTCTTTGTCCATGTAAAGCACCGACAAACTTTTGAATTTCTGGTCTACCGACAACAGTATTATCCCATTTTTTAGCTTGAATATAAACAATATCTAAACCTAATTTATCTTCCTTAATGATACCATCAATTCCCCCATCTCCACTTTTACCAATAGCTCTTCCAGCATCACGTCTTGAGCCACCATAACCCATTTTCACGAGTAAATCTACCACTAATCGTTCAAAAAAATCAGGTGAACAACTTTTCACACGGTTAAGTAACTCTAACTCTAGTTCCTTTCTAATTTTCTGATATCCAAACTCTATAGATTCGTGAGGTGTAGTTTCCGATATTTCTGGAATTTCTGGTTCTGATTTATCATTATCTTTCTTAGAATTTAGAAACTCTATATGTTCTGAAAACTGATTAAGGAACTTGATATTAATTTTACTTGGATTTTGAATTAATACATCCTTACCTCTATCAGTAATTTGAAAAAATCCTCTTTTGGGATATTCCAATAAAACAGCTTTTTTCAAATGAGTTCTAGCCCATCCTACACGATTATCAAAAACAGTTTGTTGTCCACTGGGTAATAACCCCTTTTTTTCCTCATCACTTAAATTAAATATATCAGCTAAAAATGTAACAGCATCTCTCAAAGAATGTTCCTTACCATCACTTGCATATTGCAACAAAGGAAGCATAATAGATTGAAAATCAGGAATAGTCACTTTTGTAGAAATCAATAAATCAATGTATTATTTTTTATACCATACTCTTGGATTCTTTTGCAGTATTTTTACATCACTGCGCCAAAAAAATATATTATAATAAATATAAAAGATAAAAAACTTACAACATAATTTATAAATTTATGACTAAATCACATCGTCCTCCAATTATTAAACCTGATGAAACATACACATTTCGTAAGTATTTTGAGTTAAGGTTTGCACCTGCGGATATTTTACAAGAACTAGGAGTTAATTTAATTAGAGGAACAATTGATTGGCCAATAAGTATCAATCAAATATCTCGATTAGTTGATCTCAAAGAACGATTAGAAGAAGCAATTCAAAGAGTTAGTTTAACAAGCGAAACTGCAAGAAGAGAAGTTTTAATTGCACCAATTCTCTTAGAAGTTGCACATATTACTGAGTCCAAAATTAATATTGAATATCCCATAGAAATAAATCAATTTTTGCGGGGTGATTTAGATTATTACCTACAATCTCAACATCAGGTTTTAGTTGTCGAAGCAAAGCACGCAGATTTAACGAGAGGATTTACTCAACTAGCAGTTGAATTAATTGCTTTAGATCAATGGGTTGAAGGAGATGAACCAATATTATATGGTGCTGTCACAACTGGAGATATTTGGCAATTTGGAAGTTTTCAACGAGAGAATAAACTAATAACTCAGGATTTAATGTTATATCGAGTTCCGACTGATTTAGAAATATTAATGCAAATTTTAGTAGGGATTCTTACCCAAAATTAATAAATATAATTTTCTAACTTCTTCCTTTGCGCCTTTGCATGAGAATTTCATTAAATTAAACCCCCCTGCGAAAAAAGCAGAGGGAATAATTAAACCTTAAACCTTAGGTTTAAAAGTCGAAGCAACGTGCAGTTCCTTCAATTGTTTTGCGTCTACAGTTGAAGGAGCATCTGTTAACAAACAACGAGCTTGTTGAGTCTTGGGAAAAGCAATCACATCACGAATTGATTCTTCTCCAGATAACAACATTACCAAACGATCTACACCGTAAGCAATACCGCCATGAGGAGGAGTACCATACTCAAAAGCTTCCAACAAAAAGCCAAATTTACTTTGTGCTTCTTCGGTGGATAAACCAATAGCTGAAAACACCTGTTCTTGAACTTCTCGCTGATAAATTCGCAAACTTCCACCACCAACTTCAAAACCATTCAAAACTAAATCATAAGCTTGAGCGCGGGCGGTTTTTAAATCATTGATATCATCAGGATGAGGTGCTGTAAATGGGTGGTGTAATGCTTCCAGACGTTTTTCATCTGCATTCCATTCAAACATCGGGAATTCTGTCACCCAAAGCAAGTTAATTTTATCTTTTGCAATTAACTTAAATTCCTTAGCCACAAATTGGCGAATTCTGTCTAAAGTTTTATTCACAGTTCCCGTATCAGCAGCCGCAAATAATAACAAATGACCAGCTTTTGCACCTGTTCTTGTGAGAATTTCCTGCTTTTGTTCCGGTGTCAAATTATCTTTAATTGCGCCAATGGTGTCAAGTTCGCCATTTTCCCGAACGCGGATATATGCTAAACCTTTCGCACCAGCTTCTGCGGCTTCTCGGAAAATATCGCCACCTGGTTTAATGCGAACATTAGAAATTGCATCGTTACCATTAGGAATGGGGAGAATTTTAACGATACCACCGTTAGCAACAGCTTCTCGAAAAACTTTAAAACCAGAATCTTTTAAAACGTCGGAAACATCAACTAATTCTAAACCGTAACGGGTATCAGGTTTATCACTTCCATATTTCGCCATTGCTTCCGCGTAAGGAAGACGAGGAAAAGGACGCGGTAAATCAATTCCTTTTACAGTTTTGAAAATATGACAAACTAACTTTTCATTAAGTTCAAGAATTTCATCTTCAGACAGGAAACTCATTTCCATATCTAATTGTGTAAATTCCGGTTGTCTATCTGCACGTAAATCTTCATCCCGGAAACATCGCGCCACTTGATAGTATCTATCCATTCCCGATACCATCAATAATTGCTTGAAGAGTTGGGGTGATTGAGGTAAAGCAAACCATTCACCTTCATTAACGCGACTGGGAAGAATATAATCTCGCGCACCTTCAGGAGTCGAACGGGTGAGAATGGGGGTTTCGACTTCGATAAAACCCTCTAAGTCTTCCAGGTAGCGCCGCATGGCTTTGATGACTTGATGACGCAATTGCATATTTTGCGCCATACGTTCCCGCCGTAAGTCCAAATAACGATATTTTAACCGCAAGTCTTCCCTGACTGTTTCCGTGTCTGCGGTGGAGACTTGGAAAGGTAACTGTTTGCGGACAGCGTTGAGCAGTTTGATATGATCAGCGTAGATTTCGACTTCGCCAGTGGGAATCCGGTTATTTAGGGATTCTGGGGGACGTTGGGTGACTCTACCAGTAATTTCCACAACGTATTCGTTTCGGAGCGCGTTAGCCTGTTCATAGGAGTCTGGGGTGCGCTGGGGGTCGCTAACGATTTGGACAATACCAGAGCGATCGCGCAAATCTAAGAATATCACACCACCGTGATCGCGGCGACGGTCTACCCATCCGTAAAAGGTAACAGTTTCACCAATATGTTCTTTTCGGAGTTCGCCGCAATAGTGAGTTCGCATAGTTGTTAGTTTTTTGGTTCCGGGCTAGGTTAGGTAAATGTCAAGGCTTTCCCATTATCTAGCATCAACAGTAATTGTAGTTGTTTTAGTTCTGGGAAAATCAGCAAAAATGGCAAACTGGCTATTTTCAGGTGGTTAGAACCGCACCAGCACAAATAAACTCTGCTTCTATGGGTTAAAATCTCAAGCAATTAAGAGTTTGGGACTGATATAAAAGTTAAAAGTAGGACTTTCTGGATTAGTATCAATATCTAATTGACTTTCAGCCCCATCTACGATTAAGCGGACTAGATATTCTCCAGGTTTGATTTTATCAATGGGGATAGTAATTTCATTGGTATCAGATTGACATTTTAGAGCATCAAATAAATAGGCTGAGGGACTTTCTACCGACCATTCATTGAGAGCTAAAACTATCCGTTGGTTTTTGCCAATCATTAAGTTTACCTGAACTAATACATCAACATAATAAGAACCATCATTGTTTTCGCTGAGATTGGATGTTCTTACACTTGTGACAGTTGGACGTAAGACAAATGGTGCAACATTAGATTCAATATTATTATAATTAAAAGAGTCTTTTATATTTGCAGTTGCAGAAGTTTGATGAATTATCTGTAAACTTTGCACTCCAGCTTTTAATGCAGTTATGGGGACAAGAGATAAAGGAAATAATATTTGTCCGGCGCTCAATTCTGGGGGAGTAACTTCTATGCCTCCAATTCTAACTTTAGTGATATCACCTTTCAAATTTTTGCCCTTAATCAGTAATGTACTATTAGTTAATATTGGTTCTAAAGTTCCTGATTGAGAGCTAATTTTTTCAATAGTTGGTTGATTAGGAAATGGTGCTATGCCACCCCAGCTAGAACCACGTACAGGTAAGGCTCTTTGTGATGGATCTTTGCCATCAATTAATACTACTAGGACTTTGTAAACAACAGAGAGAATATAGGGAGCTTGAAAAAATCCTGACCAAGCTTTAGAAAGATCCTCCAAATTGACATCAAAAGGAGTAATGTTAATTTGTTGGGCTTGATCTGCTAAATCAGAATCTCTTAAAAAAGAGTAATTAGGATCTGCTAAAGTTTCCCGAATCATTTCCGGGGTAACAATGGCTTTATCATTGAGAGTTCGGACGACACTGCCTAAAATCCGCTGGGGTTCTAGTTCAGTTTCATTTCCATAAAAACTTAACATATAATACAAGTCCAGGGCGGCTTGACGCTTACTGGGATTGCCTTTAGAACGCATGGGAGTGGCATCAATATTATTTAAGGCTGGGTTGGAGAGGATCTGATAGAGGAAGATATTAACACCGCTTTCAGAGGGTCCACCACCTAAATTAGTGGGTTTTACTGTCGTTACTCTCGCACCATATACGTCTGTTTGGACAGCATCTTGTAAAGTTCTTTGTAGGGTAGCAGTGACAGTAGCGATCGCTAGATAGTTACTCATATTAGTTTTTTAGGCATTTAGTAATGCCGCAATCTTAATATATCTCTACGATTTGTGAGTATACTTAGATTAAATTTTTTACAAATGACTTCAGATTGCTATATAAATGATCTTAGCTTTTCTATTTGGACTTTCTTGCCATGCCGGAAGTTACTAATGAGCAACATCATGATTATATAGGTAAAGGGTTCTCCTTTCCTCTCCGGGTTAATGTTCAATCTAACCTCCTTCTCAGTGGAAATACCCATAATATTGAGGAATCAATCAGGATTATTTTGGGGACAAAACTGGGTGAACGGGTATACAGACCAGATTTTGGTTCTCGTTTAGATGAGCTTGTGTTTGCACCAATGAACACCGAGACTCTATTATTGATTCGCTTATATGTAACCGAAGCTCTAGAACGATGGGAACCCCGGATCATCCTGAATAACGTATATGTAGAGGTAGCATCATCTATGTTAACCAAAAAGTCTGATCCTAATCAGGGAAAGTTAAATATTATTATTCAATACACTCCCAAAAATTACCACGATTCTAAAAGTTTAGTTTATCAGTTTGCTTTGCAACCAATTAGTTAAAAAAATGAATTCGCAAGTTGAAAAAGAATCTTTTGATAGCTATAAACTGTCAAGTTCATGCTTTGTAATTCACAATTAATATTAATTATTTATGAGTAGAGAATTTAGTTTTTTACCGGAACTGCCAAAACCCAAATTAGATGATCGGGAATTTAAAGACTTAGTAGATGAATGTAAGTTGAGAATTCCGCGTTATTGTCCAGAATGGACTAATTATAATCCCAGTGATCCAGGGGTGACACTGATTGAACTATTTGCGTGGCTAACCGAGCAAATGTTGCTGCGTTTTAATGAAGTTCCGCGTCTTAATTATGTGACGTTTCTGGAATTATTGGGAATTAGTCTGCAAGCTCCCACACCTGCTAAATGTGAGGTGACATTTTATTTAAGTACCTCTTTACCAGAACCACAAAATATTTTAGCGGGGACAGAAGTAGCGACAGAACGGACAGAAAATGAAGAAGCAATTATTTTTGCCACCGATAAAAATCTAGTAGTTACTCAACCAGAAATTAAACATCTTTTAACCGCTACAGAAACACAGTTAACGCCCCAAGTTTTACGTGATCCTTTTAGTAGTCATTGGCGGAAAGAACAGAATGGAGAATGGGCAGGGAGTAGAGCTACAAATCTGTTTGCAGAACAACCCCAAGAGGGAAATTGTTTCTATATAGCATTAGAGCCAAATGAAATAGAGGGTAATGTTATTGTCTTGACAATTAAAGCGTCAGCAGCTACTTCCACAGGTATCAGTCCCGAAAATCCCCCCCCGTCAATGGGAAGCATGGAATGGGGAAAAATGGGAATCTATTTTACTCAAGGCAACTGATGATGCAACAGAGGGATTTAGTTTTAGTAGATTTGAAAAAGAAGGTGGTGTTCCCAGTGAAACTGGGGCAGATATTACTTTGCATTTACCATTAAATTTACCAGTCACTAATTTTGCTACATATCAAGGACGCTGGCTGCGTTGTAGCTATACGAAACAAGGTAAACCAAACCAAGATGGTTATGCTAGTTCACCTCGGATTACCGCGATCGCTGTGCGGTCAATTGGTGGTAGTGTCAAAGCTACTCAATCCACTCGCATTGAAAATGAGATTTTAGGAGAAAGTGACGGGAATCCTGGACAAAGTTTTTACTTACAACGCACCCCAATTTTACCCAGAAAAAAAGAAAATGAATATATTCAAGTAACAACACCAGGGGGAATCACTGAAAACTGGCAAGAAGTGGAAAATTTTGGCGATTCGGGAGAAAATGACCCCCATTACACAATTGATTCGATTACTGGTAGGGTGCAATTTGGTCCGCTGATTCGAGAACCTGCTCAAATTAAGGAATCAACTCAACTGCGTCAGCGGCTGCAAGGGAGCATGGCGGCAAGAGGAATTGAGCCAGAAGAGTCACAAAAACGCCAATACGGTCAAGTTCCCCCCAGAGGATCAACTATTAAGATCGTCGCCTACCGGACTGGAGGCGGAAAAACAGGCAATGTAGAAAAAGGCACAATCAAGATTGTCAAGACCGCCGTTCCCTATATAGACAGAGTAGAAAATCATAAACCAGCCCGTGGTGGTAATGATGCTGAATCTTTAGATGCTGCGGTGATTAGAGTTCCCCAACTACTCCGTACTCCTAACCGGGCTGTGACAGCAGAAGACTTTGAAACCCTAGCCATGAGAGTGGCTGGTGGTGCTATTCTCCGCGCTCGCTGTTTGCAACCCCATGAATCTGGTGCTGAAGCAGGAACTGTCCGCTTACTATTAGTTCCTAACCCTAATCAGGAAGATATTGAACAGGGTATTGCTCCAGATCGGTTTCACCTCACTCCTGATTTACAAGCAGAAATCAAAGCCTATTTAGATGAACGGCGATTATTAGGGGTGAAAGTAATATATAGTCAACCCGAATATATAGGAGTATCGGTACAAACTCAGGTAGCTTTAGAGCCAGGATTGACAGCTTTTAAAAAGGAGGAACTGAAGCAGCAATTACTAATTGCTCTCTACCGCTTCCTGAATCCTATTAGTGGCGGTTTTGATGGTAAAGGTTGGCCTTTTAATCGTGCTGTTTATAATTCGGATATTATCAAATTAATCCAAACTATTCGCGGTGTACAACATATAGGGACAATTAAATTATATGCCATCCGTTTTAATCCCAGATCATTAAGATGGGAACGTTCAGAACCCCGCACGGAAATTAATCTCGGACCTTTGGGATTAATCTGTTCTTGGCATAGTCCTGAGTTGGATTCTGGACACAAAATCTATGTTGATTAAGTAGGGGCGAAGCATTCGGAAAATAAACTTGGGAAAAACCGATAATTTATCGCCCGAATGCTTCGCCCTTACACTGAATGCTTGTGAAAAAATCTCATGACTGGGGATATTTGAACGAGAAAAAATGCTGTTTTGGAGATATTGATTATGACTGTAGCCAGCGATCGCCAATACCTCAATCTGCAACTGATACCAATGAGAATATCAGAAGCAGCCTTAGAGCCAATTAACATTGATGCTAGTCCCCAAATAGGGGGAGCAACAATAGCCACGGCTTTATCCGGTACAGAAGGTCACAGGATTAAACAGCTAGTTCTCTACCCAGGAGAACCTAGTGAAATGTTAATCAAATTAGAAAATCTGGGTCAAAAATATATCTATTTTCAGGAAATCAATATTGAAACCAACCTTCCCGCCGATTGGTATACTTTACAGGTTGAAAATCATCAAATTGCCCCAGGTAACAAAATGGAGGCTGCTCTGGTTGGCCACATTCCC
>NZ_VILD01000003.1:619058-627689 GCF_009712085.1 Anabaena sp. UHCC 0253 | reverse complement strand
TTGGCCACATTCCCAAAGATTTTTTTGAATCGCAAATATCTTGGCAAATAGATAAATCCTTGAAATTGGATTATTTTGGGCGAATTAATATTAGTTATGCTTTGCTAGATCAGCCCATCTCAAATCCACCAGATTCAGAAACATTACGCAATTTTGAATCAATAGATTTTAATATCTATATTCGTCCCCGGAGTCTTTACCTCAATTTTCTCCCTGACTTATATCGAGAAGTAGATTTTATTGGGAGATTATTGAACATTTTTGAACAGACATTTGAACCATCTGTACAGACATTAGATGTTATCCACGACTACCTTGATCCTCGCACAGCACCAGAAACACTATTACCGTTTTTGGCTTATTGGGTAGGTTGGCAGATGATTCCTAATATTGAAAGCGATCGCCAACGTCAATTGATTCATCGAGCTATAGAAATTTATCGTTGGCGAGGCACAAAGCGGGGTTTACAATTTTATCTTCATCTTTATACAGACTTGCCTTTGGATGAAGAACATATTTTCATTCAGGATGTTTTTGAGCGTGGTTTTGTCACCGGAGAAACTAGATTAGGACAAGATTCCATTGTTGGTGGTGGTAAACCTTATCATTTTATTGTCCGTCTGCGCCATAAACCCTATCATCAAATTAATGAACAGTTGATCCGGCAAATTATTGAACAAGAAAAACCTGCTTTTTGTACTTATGAACTTTATATGATTCTTGATAATAGTAATGACAATACTCCCTCCCTCCCAGAAAGTAGTAATACTTAAATTCAGTTTGACAACCTAATTTCTATTTATCCTCAATCTCCATCCTCAAATCCTATGACTAAACCCTGGTTTCCACCTGCTATAGAACTTTTTAAACGTTTTCAAGTTGCCGACGGCTTGCTAATTAACAGCGAAAAATGGCAGATTGCCCATGAATATCATCGCCGTCGCCAAAATGTTCACTACCAATCTGTTAATCAAGCCGGTATTGTTTGTGGTTTTGCTGTCCATCTCCTGCGAAAAACTGTTCCAGGAAATAGCAATCAATATGAGTTTTTCCTGAAATTTCAAAAAGGTATTGCCATTGATAGATACGGTAACTGCATTGTTCTTGATCAAGAATGGGAGAAAAAAATTGCCACGAAGATCGCTACATCAATACCTAAAACCGTCTATTTTGTAGTGAGTTATCAAGAACCTGTTGCCAATGGTAAAGAAGTAGTTACAGAACAATTTGAAATTAAGGAAAGAACTGAACCACCGAGTGAGAATGAAGTAGAATTGTGTAGAATTCGCCTCACTTCTCAACGAGATATTAAAATTTCTCAAAATGTCTTTGCCCCTGGTGATGATGAATTAGACTTTCGCTATCGTCCGTCTGCAAAATGGCGATCGCTCTCCATGATTCGCACCGCTACTTACACAGATTTAGGGCAATGGCAAGAAGTCTTTGCAGATGCACCACAAGCATCGAATTTATCCTACTTACTACAATCTCTAAATTCCCTTTATCCATCCTTAGAAGCTCTGCACGTAGGAGATTCAGAGTCATCTAATCCAAATTTACCCACAGACTACAACTTAATTTCTGTCACAGATACACAAATTCAGAAATTTGATGCTCAAGGAATTAATATTCTCCAAAGTTATTTACAGACTGGAGGAGTGATCTTAATTGAACATTTGACAAATACTCACAAAATTGGGGGATTAATTAAAGCTAAACAAGACTTACAACAAGAAATCATGAATTTAGAAGAGGAATTAATAGATGAACGAGAAATATTAACTGAGGAATTAAGATCACAAACAGATACAGTTAAGGCAATACTTGATCAAATTGCTCATGAATATAATCAAAAATTAAATACTAAGTTACAACCACTAACAGAATTAACCAATCATCCCTTAAGAAAAACTCCCTTTCTTTTTGATCAGCTTCCTAGCATCAACCAACAACCAATTTCTATTTTAGCCGATGGGGGAATTATTGTTGTTATTGGTAAGTTATCATCAGCTTGGGGAAATAATGGAAATCTCTCTCTCTCCCGTGAAACTATTCGCAGCGCCCAAGAAATGGGAATTAACATTTTACATTTTGCTTGGCGCAGAAAAGAACTAACTCAGTTAGCAAAACAGTGATCTGTTCAGTAATCATTAGCAATTGGTTATAAAGGGCAAAATGGGCGAAAATAAAATTGATATTATTGGGGTTGAGTCAACACAAACTCAGTTAATACCCAGAGAACAAGCTGCTGACTACAAAGTAACTGTGAAAAATGACAGTAATAATTATGCTGACATTCAATTACAATTAACATCTCCAAATGAAAATTCGACATCATATTGGTATCATCTCAGCCCAGAAGTTAGTAGTTTAATTCCCCCTGGAGCATTAACAGAATTTTCCATAGAAATTTTTGATTCCCCCAAACCAGGTTTTGTGGGAAAAATGAATATTAACGTTGATGCCTTTTCTACAGATACATCAAATCAATCTACTAGAAAAGTCATCAATTTAGACATTCAAAAATCAACCCTCTTACAACCTGTAATCATCAGTTTATTGCCAGATTATTTGGAAAAATCTCCAGATAATACAGAATTTCAGATATTAGTGAATGTTCATAATCCCAATCAAGAAAAAATTAATACTAAACTAAAATTATGGGGTTTAGATCCTAGTTGGATTCTAGATCAAAACACAGAAGCTTACTTAGAATTAGAGCCAGACAAAGAAGCTAGATATGCTTTCTGTTTGAAATTATCCAACATTAATAAACCCTTGAGTAAAGTTTATTCCTTTAAAGTTGAAGCGACTCACATAAAAAGTGAACCAGCCTATGCTGAAGGGAAACTCAAGGTATCACCTCAAGGGATTTTAGAGTTTATTTGTAACCCAGCAGAAATACAAGAAATTGCGGCTGAATCAACTTGGAAATTTTGGCTGGCTAATGATGTTAACTATGAACTCATCTTTGATAATAGGAGTAATGTTAATCAGAATATTAGTGTTGGAGAAATTCAAGATCAAGATCAACCTCTTTGTACTTTTGCAGTTAATCCAGAAACATCTCAACTAGCGCCAGGAGAAACAAATCAACTAGACTTAACAGTAAATTGTCGCCGACATTGGCTAGGTAAACCTAAATCAATAGAAAGAGTAATTGATGCAATTTGGTCGGAACGGGAAAATTTAGACACACATAATGAAAGCCAAAAAATCGAATTACTAATTAAACCAATTATTCCTTTTTGGTTGCAAATTGGCGGCGTAGGATTGTTATTATGTTTATTTTGGTGGTTGTTATTTAAGCCATTGACTAAACACGCTAGTTCTGTTAATTCTGTGCAATTTAATGGTGTGGGCGAAAATATCATTAGTGCATCTGATGACCAAAGTATAATTGCTTGGCGGGTTAGTGGATTTAACTTTTTCAAGTTTTGGGCTAACCCGAAAATTCGCAAAATTGGGAATACAGGTAAACCTGTACGGGTAGTGAGTATTCGGCCTATAGATAATAATTTAGTAGCAGCAGGATTAGAAAATGGGGAGATTCAAATTTGGGATTTATTAAGTAATAGTAAAACTCCCAAATACTGTTTTTCTGATCAGAAAGATGATCGGGTTTTAGCTTTAGAATTTACTCATGATTCCCGTTATCTATTTAGTGGACATGGTAGTGGTTTAGTTCACCAATGGGATTTGAGTAATCCTCTCAATTGTAACTCAGGAGATTCTGCAAATAAGAATTCTCCAACCCAGACTAAAAAGCTAGATTTTGTTGTATCTTCTCTGAAATTTATTGGTGAAGATCATGAAAATCTAGCCATTTCTGGACGCTTCAATAGTCTTGTAGTTTGGAATCCCAAAGAAGATATAATCAAGAAAATCCCATATCCCAGACTAGGTGGACAAAACGATTATATTGAAAGTTTATCTACAGCAGAAGCGAAGCCTAATTTACTAGCAACAGCAGACAATCAAGGATATATTACCCTCTTGAATATGCAGAATTGTCTAGAGGGAAATAATCAATCTTGTGGACAAGTAATTGATCGTTGGAATACGGGACATAATCAACAACCTGTCAGAAGTGTAGCTTTAAGTGCTAATGCTTGTTATTTAGCCAGTGGAGGAGATGATGGGAAAATGGTATTCTGGCCACTAACAGGAGAAGGTAAGCGTTCTGGCTTATTTAATAATAGTAATGGTAAAGCAATTGGTAATTCTTTTGGTCAGCAAAAATTCTCTAGTGTAGATATCAAAATCGTGCAGAATCATCTGTTAATTACAGGTGGGAGTAAAGATAGTTGGATCACACTAAAAAGAGAAAAAAGACTACCAAAGTTGGGATGCGATCGCCCATAACCACAGCTAAAAACAATAAAATTATGTAGGTTGGGTTGACGTTAGAAAACCCAACATTTATAAGTATTTGTTGGGTTGCGCTGCCTCTTAACCGAACAGTATTTTATTCAGTTTTGCTTAGAGGGTGTTTGAAAAGTCTAATTTATACCCACCTGGCGACTGGAAGTCGCGGCTACACAGACAAAACCCACCTGCGTGGGTTAAAAACCTTAATTTTTCGTTAGTCCACGTTCGCGTAGCGTTCCGAAGGAATAGGTGGACTTCGCTTGTGTAGTAGCGAATTATATTCGCCCAAAACTTTTCAAACATCCTCTTAGTTAAACTTCTTAATTGTTACTGAACCAATTATTGGTTTTTTAGCAATTTCTGTCAGCTTTCCGAAACTTAAAAGTTCCTTCCAGTCTTCCTTCAGTTGAGAATCTTGAGGATTGCTGGCGATTAATTTAGCCAAAGTATTGACAGCAGAATACCAAATACCATTTTCTGCATAAACAAGATAATCAGGGTCTTCTGTTTTCTCTAACTCATCAGCAATTACCAAAGCAGCATTTAACTTATTCTGATTGATGGTACTCACCTCTAACTGATTACCAAGGGCGATTTTAGGATCAATTCGGCGAATCCAGCCACTAATAGTTGGAGTCTTTTTAGAAGCATTAGATCCACAAGAAAGAGTAACTTGCCATATATAGTTTTCTCCCACTTTTAACTCTGGAACTTTTTGAGTTTTTGCTACTTCAGCAATATCTAAAATTACTACTCCACCTGCATTTTTTGATGTCTTATTAGGTAGTGAGAAATCTAGCGCCGAATAAACTTCCTTATCATTTTGATCACGTAAATAAAAGCTGGCTGTCGTCGGCGAATTTTCAGGAAGATCAAACAAGATTGTTGGGTGAGCAAAAGTAGTTAACTGTGTGGTGTCCTTTTTTGACGCTGTTCCAGATTGCGATTCAGGAGGTAAGATCGCAATCATATCTTTCTGGATATTTTTTCCTGTCGCCACTTGATTATCTGGACAAGCGCCCCCTCGCATTGCTCCATAACGAGATTTTCTATAGGTAGGGGCTTTAACATTGAGATTGGAGAATTTTAAAGGTTTACGTCTCCGACGAACTTGCGCTAACAACATCTCGTGATTTGTCCCTTGTTTGGTGAGTCTATCTGCTGATACACCACCAGATCCCACTGCTGGTAAGGCATTTCCTAATCCCAGCAGCATTAATACAGCTAATGATATGGTGCGTTGATACTTAGAAAAATTCATACATTATCCTTTTTAGTTATATTTTAAGTTGTTCTTACTATTGACAGTCTGTATATATCTACTTGTTGCACTAGCAAGATTCCCGATTTTATCCTAATTTTAGGCTATTTTTTGTCTAAAGCTCAGAAATTGAGTTGAGATTAATGGAGAATAAAAAAGCAGAGGATTGAATTAGTAATCTTTAATATCCTCTTTAGGGAAACAATTAGTATTATTCGTCGTTTAGTTGGACATCTTTAATTGTCGCTGTACCAATTATTGGTTTTTTAGCAATTTCTGTCAGGTTTACTGAAGTTAAAAGCCCTTCCCAATCTTTTCTAATTTGTGGATCTTGAGGATTTGTTTGTATTAATTCAAGCAAACTATTAATAGCAGAATACCAAATGCCATTTTCTACATAAACTAGGGGATAATCTACTGATGATACTTTTTCTAATTCATCAGCAATTACAGTATTACTAATATTAGTCTCTAACTGTTTATTTAGAGGTACTTGGGCATCAATACGGCGCATCCATCCACTAATATTTGGAGTTGGTTTAGAAGCATCAGGATTGTTAGGAAGTTTGATTTGCCATCTATAATTTTCTCCTATTTTTAGCTCTGGTAAATCTTGATTTTTAGCTACATCAGCCAGATTTAAAACTACAATTCCATCTGCATTATTTGATGTTTTATTAGGTAGTTCAAAGTCTAGCGCCTGATAAACCAGGGTATTATTTTTGCACAAGTAAAAACTTGCTGTAGTAGCAGCATTTTCAGAAAGATAAAATAGGACTGTTGGATGTGCAGCAGTAGTTAACTGTATTTTCTCGGTTTTTTGGGCTGTTAGCAGCAAGGAATTAGGCGGTATAAGGGCAATAATATCTTTTTGTATATTCCTTTTTGTTGTGGATTGATTGTATTGACAAACGCCCCCCCGTACTGCTCCAAATCGAGATTTTCTATCATTGGGAGCTTTGACATTGAGATTGGGGAATCTTAATGGTTTCCGTCTCCGCAGAGTTTGTGTTAATAAAACTTCTTGATTTTGTGCCAGTTTGGTTACTCTGTCCCCTGATCCTGATACAGTGACAGATGCTAAGACTGGAAAGGTACTTCCTAAACCCAGCAGCATTAATACAGCTAATGATATGGTGCGTTGATACTTGGAAAAATTCATACCTTATCCTTCTTAGTTATATTTTACGTTGCTCTGACTATTGACGGTTTACATATATCTAATTGTTCCACTACCAATATTCTAGATTTTATCCTAATTTTATTCTATATTTTGCCTAAAGCTCAGAAATTGAGTTTAGACTAATGGAGGATAAAAAAGCATAGAATTAGATTAGTAAATCTACCAGGTTAATTATGACATCTTCTTCAGAAGCTGGAAAAGCTCATGCTGGCGCAGAGATACAGTCATCCTTAGAACCGATTAGCGATTTAAGTGCGATCGCTGGATACTCAGTACCCTTGAATATCCTCTCCAGTGAAACAAAAAGTAACGATTTGTTAAAATTAGCTACCCAAATTTTAGAGAATCCCCAAATGCAAATCCAGCTAGGAAATAGGGTGTATCAACTTCTGCAAGAAGATTTGCGTCATCAAAGAGAACGGAGAATAGGATAAACTATACATCAAAATCGCATATATACTTATGATATTAATAGGAGGCTGACAATGAATAATCCCATGAACTATGTGACAGCAAACCGCTTTTATGTAGAAATAGATAGCACTATTCGTGCTGCTTTTAGCGAATGTTCTGGTTTAGGAGTAACGATAGACAAAGAAGCATATTTAGAAGGTGGTGTCAATGATCAGCAGCACATTCTTCTGAAGCAAGCAAAATTTAATGATGTGAGTCTCAAAAGAGGAATTACAGATGATATAGATTTTTGGGAATGGATTAGTAAAGTTTTAAGTGGCAAACCTAAACGGTACGATGTCAATATTATACTATTTAATCAGGCAGGCGATCGGATGCAAACCTGGACATTAATTAGTGCTGTTCCTGTCGGCTGGAAATCTCCCTCATTACAAGCAAGTGCTAACAGCGTTGCTATAGAGGAATTAAATTTAGCCTATGAAGGCTTGAAAATAGAAAAAGGGAAATAACATAATTTAAGAGACGAAAATCACCACAAAATAGTTAATTTATTCCCATCAACAATAATAGATAATAGCTTTATATTTTTCTAATCTTAACTAATTCTTGGAAAAAATTTAAATAAGAAACCTCATGGTAAATAGTAATCAGTAACTCAAAATTTCCGATAAAAAATACATATTCTGAAGTTGAGAAGGAACAACAACATGACAGATAATACGGAAAACCCACCACTAGGTATAAAAAACCCTTTGCTCCCAGGAAGTTCTCTAGGACAAAGTTTCCTATCTCCTAAATTTATATCACCATTAGGATCGCAATCTCTTATCAATTCTGATCCTTTAGCCGTATCTAGTCAGGAAAGCTTAACTCCTAGTTTAGCAAACAACTCTTTTGATAATTCCCTATCTTTAAATTCTCGTCCCTTATCTCAACCCAATAAAAATAATATTATACAAACTTTTGCAGAACCTGAAAAAACCGATATTCAACCTTTCTCGGAAACACAAAATTCCGAAGTAGCAAATATCCAAACTTTTGCAGAACCAGAAAAACCCGATATTCAACCTTTTACAGAAACACAAAATTCTGAAGTAGAAAATATCCAGACTTTTGCAGAACCAGAAAAACCCGATATTCAACCTTTTACAGAAACACAAAATTCTGAAGTAGAAAATATCCAGACTTTTGCAGAACCAGAAAAACCCGATATTCAACCTTTTACAGAAACACAAAATTCTGAAGTAGAAAATATCCAGACTTTTGCAGATACACCAAATTCTGAAATAGCAAATATCCAGGCTTTTACAGAACCAGAAAAAACCGATATTCAAACTTTCTCAGAAACACCAAGTTCTGAAATAGAGAATATCCAAACTTTCTCAGAACCAGAAAAAAACAA
>NZ_VILD01000003.1:617227-618040 GCF_009712085.1 Anabaena sp. UHCC 0253 | reverse complement strand
TTCTGAAATAGAGAATATCCAAACTTTTGCAGAAACACCAAATTCTGAAATAGAGAATATTCAAACTTTCTCGGAAACATCCAACTCTGAAGTAGCAAATATCCAAACTTTTTCAGAACCAGAAAAAACCGATATTCAACCTTTCGCGGAAACATCTAATTCTGAAGTAGCAAATATCCAAACTTTCTCAGAACCAGAAAAAACCGATATTCAAACTTTCTCGGAAACACCTAATTCTGAAGTAGAGAATATCCAGACTTTTACAGAAACACCAAATTCTGAAATAGAGAATATTCAAACTTTCTCGGAAACATCCAACTCTGAAGTAGCAAATATCCAAACTTTTACAGAACCAGAAAAAACCGATATTCAAACTTTCTCGGAAACACCTAATTCTGAAGTAGAGAATATCCAGACTTTTACAGAAACACCAAATTCTGAAATAGAGAATATTCAAACTTTCTCGGAAACATCCAACTCTGAAGTAGCAAATATCCAAACTTTTACAGAACCAGAAAAAACCGATATTCAACCTTTCTCAGAAACACCAAACTCTGAAGTAGTAAATATCCAAACTTTCTCAGAACCTGAAACAACCAATATTCAACCTTTCTCGAAAACACCAAATTCTGAAATAGAGAATATCCAAACTTTTGCAGAAACACCAAATTCTGAAATAGAGAATATTCAAACTTTCTCGGAAACATCCAACTCTGAAGTAGCAAATATCCAAACTTTTACAGAACCAGAAAAAACCGATATTCAACCTTTCGCGGAAACATCTAATTCTGAAGTAGCAAATATCCAAACTTT